>NZ_JBITRX010000054.1:0-1355 GCF_044540325.1 Streptomyces sp. NPDC086023 | reverse complement strand
AAGGAGCAGCCGCTCGATGCCAGCGGCGTCCATGGCGGCAGGAAGGTGCTCGGGCAGGAGCGGCCCGCCCGTGCGCACGCCGGTCTTCGTCGTGGGAACCGACAGGCCGGGCACCTCGATGTAGAGGGGGGTCTGGTTGCGGTACGTCTCGCAGTGCTGGTCGATGTGGGCCTCGATCCGCCGGAACATCTCCATGCCGTGTCCGCGGCCTAGGTGTATTGACCCGAAGCGTTGTTGACGCGGCTGACGGGCGGGAGTCCGCCGAGTGCGGTGTGGCAGCGGTGGTGGTTGTAGGTGTGGAGGAAGTCTGCCAGGGCTTCGGTGCGTTCGTCGTTGGAGGTGTAGGGCCGGAGGTAGGCCCATTCGTCGAGCAGGGTGCGGTTGAAGCGTTCGACCTTGCCGTTGGTCTGTGGCCGGTAGGGCCGGATGCGCTTGTGGGCGATGCCATGCGTGGTGAGGGCCTGGGTGAAGAGTCTGGACTTGTAGCAGGAGCCGTTGTCGGTCATGACTCGTTCGACGGTGACGCCGTGTCCCATGAAGAACGCGTGGGCCCGCTGCCAGAACCCGATCGCGGTGTGCTGACGTTCGTCGGCCAGGACCTCGCTGTAGGCGAGGCGGGAGTGGTCGTCGACGGCGGAATGGATGTAGCTGTAGCCGATCACCGGTTTGCAGCTCTTGCGCAAGTCAGTGGTGTTCTGCCGGTTCTGGTTGCCGGCTGTTCTGCCGACCGCGCGCCAGCCGCCGCCGTCAGGGATGTTGCCCAGCTTCTTGATGTCGACGTGCACCAGCTCGCCGGGACGGCTGCGTTCGTAGCGGCGTATCGGCTCGCCGGTCGGCCGGTCGAGCCAGGCCAGACGGTTCAGGCCGTGGCGGGTGAGGATCCGGTGCACCGTGGAAGCGGGTAGTCCGAGGATCGGGCCGATCCGGGCAGGTCCGAGCTTGCGGGTCTGTCGCAGATCACAGACAGCGGCTTCCGTTTCGGGCGCGGTGCGATGCGGGGTGGTGCGCGGTCGGCTCGAGCGGTCGAACAGTCCCGGGTCGCCCTCGGCCTGCCACCGTCGGACCCACTTGTGGGCGGTCGCCCGCGAGATCCCCATCTCCTCGGCCACATGAGCGACCGGGCGGCCGGAACGGACACGTTGAATCAACAACCGCCTGCCATGAACAGTCAGCCGGGCATTACGGTGGGACACGAAGACCTCCGGTGTGGTGCAGTCCTAGACAGCTCCACCACACCGGAGGTCTTCGCCTTTGATCAAGACCCCCGCGTCAACAACGCTCGTGATCAATACACCTAGCGGGTGTCCCCTCATGTGTCTGGGCTATCCAGCGAGAGCGTCGCGATGCTGTCCCCC
>NZ_JBITRX010000053.1:305-1431 GCF_044540325.1 Streptomyces sp. NPDC086023 | reverse complement strand
GCCCGGTTACATTTCGAACCCGGAAGCTAAGCCTTTCAGCGCCGATGGTACTGCAGGGGGGACCCTGTGGGAGAGTAGGACGCCGCCGAACAATCTTTCAAAGGACCCTTGGTCCCAGCGTTCACGCTGGGACCAAGGGTCCTTTTTGTTTATGCCTTTTGCCGAAGCGCGACCGCGGGCTGGTTGCGCGAGAATGATTGCGGCACCCCGAAGACAGGAGTCTCACCCATGTCCACCAACTCTCCCGACGATCGTCCGGAGCGCGAGCCTCGGCGTCGCGACGGCGACAGGGGCGGCTACCGCGGGGGCCGCGACGACCGCTCCGGTGGCGGCCAGCGTCGCGACGACGACCGCGGCGGTTATCGCGGCCGCGACGACCGCGGTGGCGACCGCGGTGGCTACGGCCGGCGCGAGGACCGTCCCCAGGGCGGCGGCTTCCGCCGGGACGACCGTCCGCAGGGCGGTGGCTACGGCCGGCGTGACGATCGTCCGCAGGGTGGTGGCTTCCGTCGTGACGACCGTGCGCCGCGTCGGGACGACGAGCGCGGTGGCTTCCGCCGCGACGACCGTCGGGACGACCGTGGTGGCGACCGTGGCGGCTACGGCCGGCGCGAGGACCGTCCGCAGGGTGGTGGCTTCCGTCGTGACGACCGTGCGCCGCGTCGGGACGACGAGCGCGGCGGCTTCCGCCGCGACGACCGTCCGCAGGGCGGTGGCTACGGCCGCCGGGACGACCGTCCCCAGGGCGGCGGCTTCCGCCGGGACGACCGCCCGCAGGGTGGTGGCTTCCGTCGTGACGACCGTCCGTCCGGCGGGTTCCGTCGTGACGACGAGCGTGGTGGCGACCGCGGTGGCTACGGCCGGCGCGAGGACCGTCCGCAGGGTGGTGGCTTCCGTCGTGACGACCGTGCCCCGCGTCGGGACGACGAGCGCGGCGGCTTCCGCCGCGACGACCGTCCGCAGGGCGGCGGCTACGGCCGCCGGGACGACCGTCCCCAGGGCGGCGGCTTCCGTCGCGATGACCGCCCGCAGGGTGGTGGCTTCCGTCGTGACGACCGTGCCCCGCGTCGGGACGACGAGCGCGGCGGCTTCCGCCGCGACGACCGTCCGCAGGGCGGCGGCTACG
>NZ_JBITRX010000053.1:0-211 GCF_044540325.1 Streptomyces sp. NPDC086023 | reverse complement strand
GGCTACGGCCGCCGGGACGACCGTCCCCAGGGCGGCGGCTTCCGCCGGGACGACCGCCCGTCCGGCGGGTTCCGTCGTGACGACGAGCGTGGTGGCGACCGTGGCGGCTACGGCCGGCGCGAGGACCGTCCGCAGGGTGGTGGCTTCCGTCGTGACGACCGTGCCCCGCGTCGGGACGACGAGCGCGGCGGCTTCCGCCGCGACGACCGTC
>NZ_JBITRX010000052.1:0-1740 GCF_044540325.1 Streptomyces sp. NPDC086023 | reverse complement strand
TCACGGCCAAGCACTGCTTCGCCGACAACCCGGCCGACACCACCACCGTCACCGCCGGCGCCCCCAAGGACAAGACCACGGTCACCGTCGGCCGCACCGACCTGACCACCTCAGGCGGGCACACGACCGACATCGTCGAGCTCGTCCCCCACGCCGACCGCGACCTCGTCATGGCACGCCTCGCCAAGCCGGCGGCCAACGTGACGCCTGTGGCGCTGTCCACCACCGCGCCCGCTGCCGGTCAGGACATCACTGTCGTCGGCTTCGGTCGCACGAAGACCGACTGGGTGCCCTCCAAGCTCCACTCCGCCACGTTCGCCACGGGCGCATCCGACACCAGCGGCTTCCTGATCAGCCCCAAGGCTCCCGCAGACGCAACCATCTGCCAGGGCGACGCCGGCGGCCCCGCCATCCGCACCGAGAACGGCAAGCCCGCCCTCGTCGGCATCACCACCCGCGCCGGCCACAACGGCTGCCTCGACGCCACCAACACCACCACCGGCGCCTACGAAACCCGCACCGACAACCTCCGCGAGTGGATCCAGCAGACTCGGGCGCTGGCTCCCGGCTGGAAGGCCGAGACCCTGGTGCAGGCCGGTACCAGCCTCTACCAGGGCATCCGTCTGGCCGACGGCTCCTGGACCGGGTTCACCGACGTCCAGACCAAGGCGACGAGCATCAGCGGCGGCGTCCGCACGGCGGCCGCGGCGGGTATCAACGCCGACACCCATGTCGTGGCCCTGGGCGGCGACGGGAAGATCTACCACACCATCCGCAAGGCCGACGGAACCTGGGGCAACTTCGGTGACGTCGGCGCCGTCGCCGGCGCCCTGGGCAACGTCACGCAGCTTTCGGCCGTCTCCATCGGCAACGACCTCCACGTCGTCGCCGTCGCCAGTGGCAAGGTCTTCCACACCCTGCGCAACGCCACCGGTCACTGGACCTCTTTCGGTGACGTCGGCGGCGCTGTCGGCCCGATCGGCACCGTAACCACCGCCGCCATCGCCAGCGTGGGCGGCGAGCTCCAGCTCATCGCCGTCAGCGGCGGCAAGGGATACCACACCATCCGCAACACCGCCGGACAGTGGAGCACCTGGGGCAACGTCGCCAGCGCCGCAGGCACGACCGGCCCCATCACTTCGGTGAGCATGGCCGGCACCGGCGGCGACGCGCAGATCGTCATCGCCACCGACAACGGCACCCGTCAGTACCACGCCATCCGCAAGGCCGACCGCACCTGGGCCGCCTTCGGTGATCTCAAGGACTACCTGGGCACCGTCACGGTGAAGTCGCTCGGCGCCGCGCATGTCGACGGTGAGCTGCAGCTGACGGCCACCACCAGCGACAGCAAGCTCCTCCACATCATCCGCCACGCCGACCGCACCTGGACCCCGACCACCACGGTCAACCTCCAGGGCGTGACCGGAACCCTCGGCACCACCACGATCACCGGCACCCTCTAACCACCAGGAGCGCCACGCGTTCCCTGACTGCGGGGCCCGGCCAGGAGCCGGGCCCCGCACTCTTTCCTTGCCTCATGCCTTTTCGGAAGGCCCATCATGGCTATATCCCGTGCGCGTAGATACCTGGCAGCCGGTCTGCCGTCCGCGCTCGCTGTCTGCAATGACCCTCGCGGCGGCGCCGGCGGCGACCGCGGACACCTTGCTCCCCGGTGTCGATGCGATGTCGTACGCGGTGGAGGACCACTCCTACCCCGAGGCCGCGAAGATCAAGGCCGAG
>NZ_JBITRX010000051.1:0-2266 GCF_044540325.1 Streptomyces sp. NPDC086023 | reverse complement strand
CTGGGACACCCACGGCACCCTCCACTACACCGGACGCACCGACACCCAGATCAAGATCCGCGGCTTCCGCGTCGAACCCGGCGAGATCGAGGGCGCCCTGCTCTCCCTCCCCGGTGTGCAGCAGGCGGCCGTCACGGCCCGCGAGGTCCGGCCGGGCGACCGGCAGCTCGTCGCGTACGCCGTCACCGAGGAGGAGGGCACGGCCGTCCGGGAGCGGCTGCGGGCCCTGCTGCCCCAGCACATGGTCCCGGCACAGGTGGTCGTGATGGACCGGCTGCCGCTGACCGCGAACGGCAAGCTCGACACCCGCGCCCTCCCGGCGCCGGTCCCGGCGGCCGGCGGGCCCGGCCGGGGCGCCCGCACCCCGCTGGAGGAGATCGTCTGCGGGCTGTTCACGGAGCTGCTGGCCACACCCGGGCCGGTGTCGGCGGAGGACGACTTCTTCGCGCTGGGCGGGCACTCCCTGCTCGCCGCCCGGCTCACGAGCAGGCTCGGCGCCGCGCTCGGCGGGCTCCGGCTGACGATCCGCGACCTCTTCGCCCACCCCACCCCGGCCGCCCTGGCCCGGCACGTCGCCGCGCGGCGCGGAGCGCGGGAGCTGCCCGCACTGACGGGCGGGCAGCCGGTGCCGGAGCTGCTGCCGCTCTCCCCCGCACAGCGCCGGCTGTGGCTGGTGTCCGACCTGGAGCGGGGCGGCACGGCGTACAACGTGCCGCTGCGGGTGCGGCTTGAGGGCGACCTCGACGTGGCAGCCCTGCGCGCCGCCTTCGACGACCTGGCCGCCCGGCACGAGCCGCTGCGCACCGTCTTCCCTCAGGTGGACGGCGAGCCGTACCAGCGGGTGCTCGCCCCGGCCGAGGCCCCGGTCGCCTTCGAGGTGCGGGCCGTCGGGGCGGGGGCCGGCGTGGGGAACGGGCTCGGGGCCGGGGCCGGAGACGGGGACGGGGGCGCCGCGGAGGCGGTACGGGCCGCCGCCGGGCACGCCTTCGACCTGGCCGCCGAGACCCCGCTGCGGGTCACGCTGCTGGACCTCGGCGGGGGCTCGTACGAGCTGATGGTGGTGCTGCACCACATCGCGACGGACGGCCAGTCCCTGCGGCCGCTCTTCGGCGACCTGGCGACGGCCTACGCGGCGCGGCGGTCGGGCCGGGCGCCTGAATGGGAGCCCCTGCCGGTGCGGTACGCGGACTACACGCTGTGGCAGCGGCGGGCGCTGGGCGATCCGGCGGACCCGGAGAGCCTGCTGGCCGCCGAGCTGGCGCACTGGCGGGAGGCCCTGGCCGGGCTGCCGGAGGAGCTGGGGCTGGTCCTGGACCGGCCACGCCCCGCGGTGGCCGGGCAGGCGGGCGGGGTGGTGCCGGTGGACCTCGGGCCGGAGCTGCTGGCGCGGGTGCGGGAGCTGGCGCGGGCCGAGCGGTGCACGCCGTTCATGGTGGTGCACGCGGCGCTCGCGGCGACGCTGACGCGGCTCGGTGCCGGTACGGACATCCCCCTCGGCGCACCGGTGGCGGGGCGTTCCGACGAGGCGCTGGCCGGTCTGGTCGGGTTCTTCGTGAACACCCTGGTGCTGCGGGCCGACACCTCGGGCGACCCGACCTTCCGGGAGCTGCTGGCGCGGGTGCGGGCCGCCGATCTGGACGCCTTCGCCCACCAGGAGGCGCCGTTCGACCTGGTGCTGGAGGCGGTGAACCCGGCGCGTTCGCTGGCCCGGCACCCGCTGTTCCAGGTGTGCCTGGCGCTGGAGGAGGGTCCGGAGGCCCCGGTGGAGCTGGCGGGGGTGCGGGTCGCCGAGTCGGGCGCCGTGTCCGGCGGTTCGGTCAAGTTCGACCTGGAGTTCCTGCTGCGGGGCGACGACGGAGCCGGGCTGTGCGGGTCGGTGCTGTACCGGTCCGACCTCTTCGACCGGTCGACGGTGGAGCGGATGGTGGCGGTGCTGGGCCGGGTGCTGGCCCAGGCGGTGGCCGAACCCGGGCTGCCGATCGGCGCGTTCGAGGTGCTGGACGACGCCGGGCGGGGCCGGGTGCTGGAGGAGTGGAGCGGGCGGGCGGCCCGCGGGGACGCGCCCGGCGGGGACGGGACGCTGGGTGGCCTGTTCGAGCGGCAGGCCCGGCTCCGTCCCGGCGCCGCGGCGCTGGTGTACGAGGGCGAGGTGGTCCCGTACGGGGAGCTGAACGCCCGCGCGAACCGGCTGGCCCGCCACCTGCGGGCCCAGGGCCTGGGGCGGGGCGACCTGGCCGGCGTACTCCTGGACCGCGGCATCGAGTTC
>NZ_JBITRX010000050.1:0-2938 GCF_044540325.1 Streptomyces sp. NPDC086023 | reverse complement strand
GCTGGGCCTGCAGGCCACGACGGGTCAAGCACCGAGGGGACCCACACACCACACGACCCACCACCCAAAGCAGGCTCCGGCGGCCCAGCGGAACAGAGCGGCACCCGGAAGCTCCGGCGAACGGAACAGCCGGCAGCCTCGGCGGGCCGGGCCCTCACAACCGGGCCCACAGACCCAGCCCTCACAACCGGCCCCACAGACCCAGCCCCGCAGACCCAGCCCTCACAACCGGCCCCACAGACCCAGCCCCGCAGACCCAGCCCTCACAACCGGCCCCACAGACCCAGCCCCGCAGACCCAGCCCTCACAACCGCCCCCTCACAAACCGCCCCCTCACCCCCCAGGCCGCGTCCGCGGTACCGACACCGTCACCCGAAGCCCATGCGGCGGGTTCGTCTCGTACGCCAGGGAGCCGCCTCCCGCAGCGAGCAGCGCCCGGGAGATGGCGAGGCCCAGGCCGGACCCCTTGATGTTCTGGTGGCGGCCGCTGCGCCAGAAGCGGTCGCCCACCCGCGCGAGCTCCTCCTCCGTCAGGCCTGGCCCCCGGTCGGCCACCACCACGGTCGCCGCACGCCCCTCGGCGGCCACCGAGACCGTGACCTCCTCGCCGGCGGGCGTGAACTTGAGGGCGTTGTCGATGACCGCGTCGAGCGCGCTGGACAGTGCGATGGGGTCGGCCCAGGCGGTCACGGCGCCGCGGCCGCCCTCGGTCAGCCGCACGCCCTTCTCCTCGGCCAGCGGCCGCCAGGCGGCCACCCGCTCGGCGGCCAGCTCGCCGATGTCGACGACGGAGATCTCGGCGGAGGCGTGCTCGGCCAGGGCCAGGTCCAGCAGGTCGTCCAACACCTGCGCGAGCCGCTTGCCCTCGGTGCGCACGGAGGCGATCTCCTCGTTGCCCTCGGGCAGTTCGAGGGCGAGCAGCTCGATGCGCAGCAGCAGCGCGGCCAGCGGATTGCGCAGCTGGTGGGAGGCGTCGGCCACGAACGCGCGCTGCTGTTCCAGCACTTCCTCGACGTTGTCGGCCATCTCGTTGAAGGACCGGGCGAGCCGCCGCAGTTCGGGCGGTCCGCCCGAGGCGGCCACCCGGGAGTTGAGGCGGCCGGTGGCGATGTCGTGGGTGGCGGCGTCGAGGATCCGTACGGGCCTGAGCACCCAGCTGGTCAGCCGGAGGGCGGCGCCGAAGGCCACCAGCATGGCGGCGGCGAGTCCGGCGCCGATCACCAGCCAGCCCGCCAGGATCCGCGAGCGCATCTGGCCGGTGGGCGAGTCGGTCACGACCACGGCGACGACGTCCCCGTCGAGGACGACCGGGGAGGCGACGACCAGCCGGCCGTTGTGCTGCCAGGGCCAGACCTGGGCCGGGTCGTGGCTGCGCCGGCCGGCCAGCGCCTCCTCGAAGGCGCGCCGCCCCTCGCCGGTCTCGGGCAGGGCCCACCAGCCGGGGGCGCGGGCCATGGCGTTGTCGTCCCGGTAGAAGACGCCGACCCGGATGCCGTAGAGGTCGTGGTAGCGGGCGAGTTCCATCTGAAGGGTCTCGCGGCGCTCGTCGGCGCCCTCGGACCCGGAGTCGGCCGAGTTGCTGACGAACTGCGCCAGCGCGGCGAAGCGCACCGTGTCGTCGATCCGGTCGACGACCACCCGCTGCTGCCGGGCGGCGGCGAGGCTGGCCCCGAGGGGGAAGCCGAGCGCGATGAGGATGCCCGCCATGAGGACGACGAGCAGGGGAAGGAGCCGGGTGCGCACGGGTACGGCCCGCTAGGGGGCGGCCGCCGGGGCGACCAGGCGGTACCCGACGCCGCGGACGGTCTCGATCAGCGCGGGCATGCCGAGCTTGGAGCGCAGGGAGGCGACGTGCACCTCCAGCGTGCGGCCGGTCCCCTCCCAGCTGGTGCGCCAGACCTCGCTGATGATCTGCTCGCGGCGGAACACCACGCCGGGCCGCTGGGCGAGCAGCGCGAGCAGGTCGAACTCCTTGCGGGTCAGGGGTACGTCGGCACCGTCGACGGTGACGCGGCGGGTCTCCAGCTCGACGGCCACCTGGCCCAGCCTGACCACGTTCCCGCCGGAGGGAGCCCTCCCGCCGACGGCCGCCTCCCCGCCGGCACCCGCGCGGCGCCGCGCGACGGCGTGGATGCGGGCCAGCAGCTCGCCGGTGTCGTAGGGCTTGACGACGTAGTCGTCAGCCCCGAGGTTCAGACCATGGATGCGGGAGCGTACGTCGGACCGCGCGGTGACCATGATCACCGGGATGGACGTGCGCTTGCGGATCTTGCCGCAGACCTCGTAGCCGTCCTGGTCGGGCAGCCCGAGGTCGAGGAGCACTACTCCGAACGGCGGCGCCCCGGCGGGCAGCAGCGCCTGGAGGGCCTCCTCGCCGTTCCGGGCGTGCGTGACCTGGAAGCCGTGCCGGGCCAGGATCGCGGACAGGGCCGCGGCGACGTGGTCGTCGTCCTCGACGAGCAGCAGTCTCATGGGTCCCCCTTTCCGGATCGCGGGCCGGTCGCGCGCAGGTGGTGGTCAGGTGAATGGTCAGGGTCGCGCACGTGGCCACCATGCATCCACGCCCATGGAGACGCCCACGTCAAGGGGGTTCCGGCGCGGCGCGCCTTCCGTTATGCACCCGGTACGAGTACAACGCCGCCCTTCACGCACTGTGTCCGGGTGAAGCCTTATCGTTATGCTCAATTTCCGCTCAGATGTGATGACGCTGCGCTCACGGGCTCATTAATGTCCTTGCAACCGAGGAGGACGGAGCAAGAGCCCGATGAGCGGAGTATCAGTGACCAAGGGCCCCGAGGACACGGCCCCGGCCGGCGAGGACCTGGTCGTACTGAGCAACGTCAACAAGCACTTCGGCGCGCTGCACGTGCTCCAGGACATCAACCTGAGCATCGCCCGCGGTGAGGTCGTCGTCGTGATCGGCCCGTCCGGTTCCGGC
>NZ_JBITRX010000049.1:0-3427 GCF_044540325.1 Streptomyces sp. NPDC086023 | reverse complement strand
AAAGTAACGAGCAAAGCGCTACCTGTTGATGCCATGAGTCATTCATGCTGATACGAACCGATTAAGTTATTCAGTTTAATCGGATTTTCGTGTCCCCATCGTCTAGAGGCCTAGGACACTGCCCTTTCACGGCTGTAACAGGGGTTCGAATCCCCTTGGGGACGCCATTCCGATAATGAGTGAAAGACATTATCACCGGTTAGCGATAACCGAAAAAATCTTAAAGATGACTTGCGAGTCATGTTTAAGATATTGCTCTTTAACAATCTGGAACAAGCTGAAAATTGAAACATGACGGCTGAAATTTATCCCTCCGTAGACGTATTGGGATAAAGAGTAACCTGTCATAGAGTCTCTCAAATGTTTGCAGCGCGAACGATGGAAACATCTTCGGGTTGTGAGGTTAAGTGACTAAGCGTACACGGTGGATGCCTAGGCAGTCAGAGGCGATGAAGGGCGTGCTAATCTGCGAAAAGCGTCGGTAAGGTGATATGAACCGTTACAACCGGCGATACCCGAATGGGGAAACCCAGTGTGTTTCGACACACTATCATGTCATGAATACATAGTGGCATGAGGCGAACCGGGGGAACTGAAACATCTAAGTACCCCGAGGAAAAGAAATCAACCGAGATTCCCCCAGTAGCGGCGAGCGAACGGGGAGGAGCCCAGAACCTGAATCGGCTTGTGTGTTAGTGGAAGCGTCTGGAAAGTCGCGCAGCAAAGGGTGATAGCCCCGTACACTAAAATGCACAGGTCGTGAGTTCGATGAGTAGGGCGGGACACGTGACATCCTGTCTGAATATGGGGGGACCATCCTCCAAGGCTAAATACTCCTGACTGACCGATAGTGAACCAGTACCGTGAGGGAAAGGCGAAAAGAACCCCGGCGAGGGGAGTGAAATAGAACCTGAAACCGTGTACGTACAAGCAGTGGGAGCACCTTCGTGGTGTGACTGCGTACCTTTTGTATAATGGGTCAGCGACTTATATTTTGTAGCAAGGTTAACCGTATAGGGGAGCCGTAGGGAAACCGAGTCTTAACTGGGCGAATAGTTGCAAGGTATAGACCCGAAACCCGGTGATCTAGCCATGGGCAGGTTGAAGGTTGGGTAACACTAACTGGAGGACCGAACCGACTAATGTTGAAAAATTAGCGGATGACTTGTGGCTGGGGGTGAAAGGCCAATCAAACCGGGAGATAGCTGGTTCTCCCCGAAAGCTATTTAGGTAGCGCCTCGTGAACTCATCTTCGGGGGTAGAGCACTGTTTCGGCTAGGGGGCCATCCCGGCTTACCAAACCGATGCAAACTCCGAATACCGAAGAATGTTATCACGGGAGACACACGGCGGGTGCTAACGTCCGTCGTGAAGAGGGAAACAACCCAGACCGCCAGCTAAGGTCCCAAAGTCATGGTTAAGTGGGAAACGATGTGGGAAGGCATAGACAGCCAGGATGTTGGCTTAGAAGCAGCCATCATTTAAAGAAAGCGTAATAGCTCACTGGTCGAGTCGGCCTGCGCGGAAGATGTAACGGGGCTAAACCATGCACCGAAGCTGCGGCAGCGACGCTTAGGCG
This sequence comes from Streptomyces sp. NPDC086023, assembly GCF_044540325.1. Taxonomy (NCBI): domain Bacteria; kingdom Bacillati; phylum Actinomycetota; class Actinomycetes; order Kitasatosporales; family Streptomycetaceae; genus Streptomyces; species Streptomyces sp. NPDC086023. Next base: position 1,848 of record NZ_JBITRX010000049.1, on the reverse strand, counting down.
TTGTTGGGTAGGGGAGCGTTCTGTAAGCCGTTGAAGGTGGCCTGTGAGGGTTGCTGGAGGTATCAGAAGTGCGAATGCTGACATAAGTAACGATAAAGCGGGTGAAAAGCCCGCTCGCCGGAAGACCAAGGGTTCCTGTCCAACGTTAATCGGGGCAGGGTGAGTCGACCCCTAAGGCGAGGCTGAAAAGCGTAGTCGATGGGAAACAGGTTAATATTCCTGTACTTGGTGTTACTGCGAAGGGGGGACGGAGAAGGCTAGGCTAGCCGGGCGACGGTTGTCCCGGTTTAAGCGTGTAGGGGGTGTGACCTGGTAAATCCGGTTACATACCAACCCTGAGGCGTGATGACGATGCACTACGGTGCAGAAGTAGTTGATGCCCTGCTTCCAGGAAAAGCCTCTAAGCTCTAGGTAACATTAAATCGTACCCCAAACCGACACAGGTGGTCAGGTAGAGAATACCAAGGCGCTTGAGAGAACTCGGGTGAAGGAACTAGGCAAAATGGTGCCGTAACTTCGGGAGAAGGCACGCTGGCATGTAGGTGAAGTCCCTTGCGGATGGAGCTGAAGCCAGTCGAAGATACCAGCTGGCTGCAACTGTTTAATAAAAACACAGCACTGTGCAAACACGAAAGTGGACGTATACGGTGTGACGCCTGCCCGGTGCTGGAAGGTTAATTGATGGGGTCAGCCGCAAGGCGAAGCTCTTGATCGAAGCCCCAGTAAACGGCGGCCGTAACTATAACGGTCCTAAGGTAGCGAAATTCCTTGTCGGGTAAGTTCCGACCTGCACGAATGGCGTAATGATGGCCAGGCTGTCTCCACCCGAGACTCAGTGAAATTGAACTCGCTGTGAAGATGCAGTGTACCCGCGGCAAGACGGAAAGACCCCGTGAACCTTTACTATAGCTTGACACTGAACATTGAGCCTTGATGTGTAGGATAGGTGGGAGGCTTTGAAGCGTGGACGCCAGTCTGCGTGGAGCCATCCTTGAAATACCACCCTTTAATGTTTGATGTTCTAACTCGGCCCCGTGATCCGGGGTGAGGACAGTGTCTGGTGGGTAGTTTGACTGGGGCGGTCTCCTCCCAAAGAGTAACGGAGGAGCACGAAGGTTAGCTAATCACGGTCGGACATCGTGAGGTTAGTGCAAAGGCATAAGCTAGCTTGACTGCGAGAGTGACGGCTCGAGCAGGTACGAAAGTAGGTCTTAGTGATCCGGTGGTTCTGAATGGAAGGGCCATCGCTCAACGGATAAAAGGTACTCCGGGGATAACAGGCTGATACCGCCCAAGAGTTCATATCGACGGCGGTGTTTGGCACCTCGATGTCGGCTCATCACATCCTGGGGCTGAAGTAGGTCCCAAGGGTATGGCTGTTCGCCATTTAAAGTGGTACGCGAGCTGGGTTTAGAACGTCGTGAGACAGTTCGGTCCCTATCTGCCGTGGGCGTTGGAAGATTGAGAGGGGTTGCTCCTAGTACGAGAGGACCGGAGTGAACGCACCACTGGTGTTCGGGTTGTCATGCCAATGGCATTGCCCGGTAGCTAAGTGCGGAAAAGATAAGCGCTGAAAGCATCTAAGCGCGAAACTTGCCTCAAGATGAGTCTTCCCTGGGCCTTTAAGGCCCCTGAAGGAACGTTTAAGACTAAGACGTTGATAGGCTGGGTGTGTAAGTGCAGCGATGCATTGAGCTAACCAGTACTAATGATCCGTGAGGCTTAACCTTACAACACCGAAGGTGTTTTTAGAGAGATTTTCAGCGAAGTTCCGAGATTGGTTCTGATGGCGACACGAGAGTGGCGCGGTTGGAATGAAACAGAATTTGCCTGGCGGCAATAGCGCGG
>NZ_JBITRX010000048.1:0-4194 GCF_044540325.1 Streptomyces sp. NPDC086023 | reverse complement strand
CGTATTGGTAACCCGCGTTGTCAGAACGTGCGGAATGGATGCTCAGCGGCGGATGAGGTCTGCCGCGTATGCGGCTCCAGGGCCCTCGCTTTCGAGGCGCCAGGCGTCGGCGGTGTTCTGGTGGACACCGAGCAGGCGGCTCACGACGGCGGCTGGCAGCTCGGACGCGATGTCCATCAGGGCTGTGTTGCGGGCGAGGCGGGGCCGGACCCCTGCGGCCTTGAGGCGCTTACTCAGATGGGCAGGGCTGAGCGGTCGGCCTACGAGTCCACCGGGGAAGAGCCACTTGGACTCCTCGGCGGGCCTCGCGGCAGCGTGACCTTGACGCCGGTCGACGAGTTGGCGGATGAGGTCGTCGAGGGGAGCGGGCAGTTCGGCTGGGGTGCGTCCGAGGCGGATCGTGATCTTGTCTCCGTGGTCGACGACGTGGTCTGTGGTGAGCTGGATGATGCGGCTCGGCGGTTGGCCGAAGAGCAGCAGGAGGAGTCCTGCCGCGCGGTCTACGACGTCGAGGCTGGTGGTCTGGACGAGGTGGCGGACCATGCTCCAGCGCTGGTCCCGGGCGATCAGGTTGACCGCGGCGTTGCTGTTGAGGCTGGGAGCGTCGAGTGGTCGGGCGTGGCTGTGGCGGTGGGCCCACAGGAGGAAGGATCGAACGAGCGCACGGGCGTCGGGGCCGTCGGCGAGCCAGACGTCGAGGTGATCCTGCGTGCAGTCGCGCAGGGCGAGGTCCTGGGCTCGGAGCCATTCCAGGAGTCGTACGGCGTTGCGGATTTCGTGGCGGACGGCGTCGGCCTGGCCGTGGGTGACTTTCTTCCCGGAGGGCAGTCGGCGCAGCCGGCGCATGGGGTTCCAAGCGGTGTAGCTGCGAAGCGATTTGCGGTCTGCGGTGTTCTCGATGCGGGCGTAGGTCCGGGGCAGCCACTGTTCGAGGGCGGCGAGATGTTCGTCCCGGTCGGGCAGGGCGCCGCCGGCCATCAGGACAGCGCGCAGGGCGCTGACGACCTTCGGCGGATGGCAGAGGTCGAGGGTCTGATGGGTGACGGGCCCCTGAGCCGAGGCCAGTTCCTTCAGGATCGCGCGCAGGGCCGGTACTCCCCTGAGCCATCGCAGGACGGCGGCCGGCGGCAGGAGCCGCATGGCGTGGAGGGATGGGGTCAGGTCTTCGCGTACGGCGCCGTCGGGTCCGGTGAGCAGACTGAGCAGAGTGCGCTGGGCGGCGCAGGCGGTGCACAGGCCGTGGTGGTAGAGCCTCTCGACGGCTCCGCACGTGGTGCAGGGGCGGCGTGCTCGCGGGTGTCTCTCCCAGCAGCCCTCACAAAGGGGTTCGCCCTGCGCGGTGCGGCCAGCGACCCTGCGCGTGTGTCCGCAGGTGACGCACGGGACACGTGGGGCTCCGCAAGGCGTGCAGAGAGGGTCGCCCGCCGGGGTTCGGTAGACGGCGCGGCGTTCGGTTCCGCAGCTGGTACAGATCTTGTGGGGTTGCGCCTTGGAGTGGCATGGCCCGCACCTGGGGGTTCCGGTGCTGGCGTAGTAGCACGGCCGGAGCTGTCCGCAGGTGGAGCAGGTCGCGGTGGGGCGCTGGTAGCAGCGCTGGCACAGGGCCTGGTCCCCGGTGCGCTGGACGATGGGGGCGATGTTCCCGCAGCTGGTGCAGGGCAGTTGGTTGAGGACGTCGGTCTTCCCACATGGCCCGCACAGAGGCTCGCCGTCGGCTGTCCGGGAGGCGATCCATCTCTCCCGGTGGCAGTGCGAGCACTGCTGGGTGCGGGTCGCGCGCCAGCACATGGTGCAGCAGCGCAGGTCCTGGCGCGTGTGGCTGAGCGGTACGTCGCGGAGGCAGAAGGGGCATGGCGGTATGACCAGCGCCGAAGCTCCGCGGTCGGCGAGGGCCTTGATCAGACGGATGGTTCGTGGTGGTCCGTGGGCGCCGTCTCCGCTCAGCAGCCCGGGCACCTCCTCCAGGGCGCGAAGGAGCCGGGTCTGCCCGTTGCGGCTGCTGTCCGTGGTGCGGACGGCATTGGCGATGTCCAAGTGCGACAGGCCCGGGGCGAGGACGGAGATGCGCCTGCACAGCTCGGTCAGGACGTCGAGCCCTTCGTCCGGCGCGTGCCGCCGACACCGAGGCCGGCCGAGGTGGTCGCGGCCGGAGAAGTTCCTGCTGCCGCAGATCACGCACGGGTTGGCGACCGCGATACGGCGTGCCAGGCACGAGCCACAGATCCGCTGGTCGCCGTCCCACGCTTTGAGGGGCCGTGCGTTGCCGCAGCGGGCGCAGCACGGCAGTTTCAGGTTCACGGCACCCTGGTCGAGAAGTGCCCGGATCAGCCGTTCGACGGCCCGCGGCCCTTCGGGGCGGCCGGAGGTCAGCAGGCCGGGGTCGGCCATCAGCGCCTCGGCGAGCTCGCGCCGAGCCGGTCTGCGTTTGACCGTCGCGACGAGGACGGCCTCCACCAGCGGGGCCGCCAGGTCCGGTTCGGCCGCCAGGACGGCCTCCACGATCACGCGTTCAGGCTCGGCGGCAACGCGGGGCAGAGGGGCAGAGGCCACGCGGTTCTCCTATTCGGGGACGATCCTGGCGCGCTTGGGCCTGAAGTCGCCTACGCCGGAAGGGCCTTGGCCGGGCTGTTCGATGGTGCCGCCCGCAGCAGCCTTGCGGCGGCCCGCCCGGGGGACGGCCACGGGCTCGATCAGCTCGGGCATCGTGCAGCCGAGGATGTCGAGCAGTGCCATGAGCGTCTTCAGGCTCAGTCGCTCGGGCCGCTCGACGACCAGGCGGTACGTTTGGCTGGGGGAGAGATCGATGCCGCGTTCAGCCAGCAGCGGGCGAAGGTCCGTGGTGGAGAACATGCCGCGGGTGGCCATGATCTCCCGCAGGTGCCAGCGGTAGTCCAGTTTGGCGGTCACGTCGACGACTCCCTACTGCCCGTTGTTCAGGGCACGGTCCAAAACCTTGCGCATCATTGTGTTCATGAAGTCCCCGCTCACGCCGGTGTAGAGGGCGGTGGTGGACGGATACCGGTGTCCGACCTGGTTCTGGACGAACGTGGGATCGGCGCCGTCCTCGATCTGGTGTGTGACGTGGCTGTGCCTCAGGCAGTGCGGGACCAGCTCCTTTTCCAGCCCGAGCGCGTCACGGTAAGCGGCGAATCGCTCCTCGATCTCCCGGGGCCGCAGGCGCCCTCCACGCTCGGTCAGCCACAGAGCGGGCTTCTTCGAGGCCGAGGTGTAGCGCGAGCGGATGTTGACCACGTAGTCCTCGACCGCGTCGACGGCCCAGGGCATGACGCTGAGCACCATCCGGCGTTTGGGCGGCGTGCCTTTGGACCGTTTCCCGTACCGGACGTGGAGCGATCCGTACCGGCCGAGCTCGGGCGCTTTGGGGCTGCGGTAGAAGTCGGTGATGTCGAGCTTCGAGGTCTCGGTGCAGCGCAGGCCCCAGCCGTAGATGGCCTTGAAGACCGTCGCGTCGCGGTAGGCGGCGAGGGCTCCCTTGCGGCCGAGGCGGATCGCGCGGTCGACCTGGTCGTCGGCGTAGTCGAAGAAGAGCTGGATCTCTTCGCGGGTCATCGGCCGCCGGTCGGGGTCGCCCTCGTAGTCGACCAGGTGAGCGACGGTGTTCCACTCGTGGCAGACCTGCACCGGGTGGGTGCCGAACCGGCTCTCGCACTCCGCCGGCCACTGGTAGTGGGGCGAAGTGATGTAGTCGCAGAAGAGACGAAGTCCCGTCTGGTAGCCGCGGATTGTCGACTCCGCCCGGTGTAGTTCGGACGTCAAGTGGGTCATCCACTCATCGACATCGGCCGCCGCCCACTGCCACGGGTAGCGGTTGGTGAACTTCCCGAAGCGGCGGATGAGGTTCAGTCGCCCCCGGACGGTGTCGGGCTGCAGCTGGCGGCCTCCCCGCTGCTGCCGTTCCCACCCCTCCAGCATCGCTTCGAAGACCGCTTCCTCGGGATGCAGCAGCGAGACACCGGATAGCAGAACCAACCGGGCTGAACTCTCGCTCGCGACCGTTCCAGACACAGACCCACCCATCCACTAGGTGGGCGAATCATGCATCAAATGCAGGCTCCTCTGCAACGGTGCAGGTCAATGCCATTAACCTCCCCTGAAAGGAACGCGCACAATGTCGCAGACCACCACGTTCAACCCCTCTGAATCGTGCAACGAACGCAATTCCGCGCGGACCCC
>NZ_JBITRX010000047.1:0-2510 GCF_044540325.1 Streptomyces sp. NPDC086023 | reverse complement strand
GCACGTCTCGTGACTGCGTGCCTTTTGAAGAATGAGCCTGCGAGTTAGCGGTGTGTAGCGAGGTTAACCCGTGTGGGGAAGCCGTAGCGAAAGCGAGTCCGAATAGGGCGATTGAGTTGCACGCTCTAGACCCGAAGCGGAGTGATCTAGCCATGGGCAGGTTGAAGCGGAGGTAAGACTTCGTGGAGGACCGAACCCACCAGGGTTGAAAACCTGGGGGATGACCTGTGGTTAGGGGTGAAAGGCCAATCAAACTCCGTGATAGCTGGTTCTCCCCGAAATGCATTTAGGTGCAGCGTCGTGTGTTTCTTGCCGGAGGTAGAGCACTGGATAGGCGATGGGCCCTACCGGGTTACTGACCTTAGCCAAACTCCGAATGCCGGTAAGTGAGAGCACGGCAGTGAGACTGTGGGGGATAAGCTCCATGGTCGAGAGGGAAACAGCCCAGAGCATCGACTAAGGCCCCTAAGCGTACGCTAAGTGGGAAAGGATGTGGAGTCGCAGAGACAACCAGGAGGTTGGCTTAGAAGCAGCCACCCTTGAAAGAGTGCGTAATAGCTCACTGGTCAAGTGATTCCGCGCCGACAATGTAGCGGGGCTCAAGCGTACCGCCGAAGTCGTGTCATTCATACATGAGGGCCAACGCCTGTATGGATGGGTAGGGGAGCGTCGTGTGCCGGGTGAAGCAGCCGCGGAAGCGAGTTGTGGACGGTTCACGAGTGAGAATGCAGGCATGAGTAGCGATACAAGAGTGAGAAACTCTTGCGCCGATTGACTAAGGGTTCCTGGGTCAAGCTGATCTGCCCAGGGTAAGTCGGGACCTAAGGCGAGGCCGACAGGCGTAGTCGATGGACAACCGGTTGATATTCCGGTACCCGCTTTGAAACGCCCAATATCGAGCCCATTAATGCTAAGGCCGTGAAGCCGTTCCGGACCCTTCGGGGAAAGGAAAGTGGTGGAGCCGCTGACCCAAGGTGGTAGTAGGTAAGCGATGGGGTGACGCAGGAAGGTAGTCCAGCCCGGGCGGTGGTTGTCCCGGGGTAAGGGTGTAGGCCGTGTGGTAGGCAAATCCGTCACACGTTAAGGCTGAGACCTGATGCCGAGCCGATTGTGGTGAAGTGGATGATCCTATGCTGTCGAGAAAAGCCTCTAGCGAGTTTCATGGCGGCCCGTACCCTAAACCGACTCAGGTGGTCAGGTAGAGAATACCGAGGCGTTCGGGTGAACTATGGTTAAGGAACTCGGCAAAATGCCCCCGTAACTTCGGGAGAAGGGGGGCCACGCTTGGTGATCGGATTTACTCCGTGAGCTGGGGGTGGCCGCAGAGACCAGCGAGAAGCGACTGTTTACTAAAAACACAGGTCCGTGCGAAGCCGTAAGGCGATGTATACGGACTGACGCCTGCCCGGTGCTGGAACGTTAAGGGGACCGGTTAGTGACCTTTCGGGGTTGCGAAGCTGAGAACTTAAGCGCCAGTAAACGGCGGTGGTAACTATAACCATCCTAAGGTAGCGAAATTCCTTGTCGGGTAAGTTCCGACCTGCACGAATGGCGTAACGACTTCTCGACTGTCTCAACCATAGGCCCGGTGAAATTGCACTACGAGTAAAGATGCTCGTTTCGCGCAGCAGGACGGAAAGACCCCGGGACCTTTACTACAGTTTGATATTGGTGTTCGGTTCGGCTTGTGTAGGATAGGTGGGAGACTTTGAAGCAGCCACGCCAGTGGTTGTGGAGTCGCCGTTGAAATACCACTCTGGTCGTGCTGGATGTCTAACCTCGGTCCGTGATCCGGATCAGGGACAGTGTCTGATGGGTAGTTTAACTGGGGCGGTTGCCTCCCAAAGGGTAACGGAGGCGCCCAAAGGTTCCCTCAGCCTGGTTGGCAATCAGGTGTTGAGTGTAAGTGCACAAGGGAGCTTGACTGTGAGACCGACGGGTCGAGCAGGGACGAAAGTCGGGACTAGTGATCCGGCGGTGGCTTGTGGAAGCGCCGTCGCTCAACGGATAAAAGGTACCCCGGGGATAACAGGCTGATCTTCCCCAAGAGTCCATATCGACGGGATGGTTTGGCACCTCGATGTCGGCTCGTCGCATCCTGGGGCTGGAGTCGGTCCCAAGGGTTGGGCTGTTCGCCCATTAAAGCGGTACGCGAGCTGGGTTTAGAACGTCGTGAGACAGTTCGGTCCCTATCCGCTGTGCGCGTAGGAATATTGAGAAGGGCTGTCCCTAGTACGAGAGGACCGGGACGGACGAACCTCTGGTGTGCCAGTTGTCCTGCCAAGGGCATGGCTGGTTGGCTACGTTCGGGAGGGATAACCGCTGAAAGCATCTAAGCGGGAAGCCTGCTTCAAGATGAGTATTCCCACCTCCTTGAGAGGGTAAGGCTCCCAGTAGACGACTGGGTTGATAGGCCAGATGTGGAAGCCCGGTAACGGGTGGAGCTGACTGGTACTAATAGGCCGAGGGCTTGTCCTCAGTTGCTCGCGTCCACTGTGTTAGTTCTGAAG
>NZ_JBITRX010000046.1:0-6588 GCF_044540325.1 Streptomyces sp. NPDC086023 | reverse complement strand
CACCGCGCTGCGCGCGGTGCCAGTGAACCGCCTCGCTGCGCTCGGCGGGGCTCGGCTTCGCCGAGCCAGGGCCGGCCCTTCGGGCCGGAGTCCTGCGCTGTGCTCCGGACTGTTCAGGGTTCCGCTGCGCTTCACCCTGAACTGGCTGCCTCGCGGGTTTGGGTGACCTCGTTTCACGAGGTCTGGGCCTTCGGCCTGTTGGGTGTCTTCTCGGCGCTGCGCGCCTCGGAGTGATCCGCTCTCGCTGCGCTCGGGCGCTTCGTGTTTCACCGGGGGTGGGCTTCCCTCCCAGCCAGCCGCGGAGGCGGTCCGCTGGGAGGGATCCCTCGGATGCTGCGCACCAGGAGACCCCGCCGACACAATCGGCGGGGTCCGCTACCTTCCGCTGCTCGGACGGATCGCCGCGCGTTCAGGAGTCGACCGCTCCGCGGCCGCCATGCCGAGACAAGGCGGCGTCTGGCACCTCAGGCCATTAAAGCACTGGCCAGTAGGGCAGATAGGCGTCGTCGAGAGGGTGATGGTGTGGCTCACGTTGCTGATCTGGTGCCCCGTGCCCTCCATGTAGATGTTCCCATGACCGCTCTGAACATCACCCAGCGTCGTGTGATCACCGTTGATCGTGTGACCCGAAGACAGAACCATCGGGGACGGCGGCGGAGGTTCATCCGCGACAGCAGGCCCAACAGCGAAAGCCCCAGCCAGCACAAGGCCGGGGGCCACCACAGCAATCTTCCTCAGAAGCTTCACGTGCACTTCCTTCACGAGACCGGCAGATGAGGGATGCAGCTCCCTATCCCTGACCACCCAAACTTACCCATACTCCCCCACAACCTGACATGTGATCATAAAATTCACCCGCCTGCAGAGCTTCTCATCCGGCCCGCCAGGAGGGTGCCCCTTCTCATGGTGAAGCCGATCAAGCTGAAGCCTGCCCCTTGGTCTTGGACACCCGCCAGCCATCCCCTCACCCCGCTTTACCGGGTGAACGTGGCCCGATCCCCACCACACCTGGTGTGAGAGCGAAGCCTCCCGTCGGGCCCCCGGGCAACCGACAACGCGCTCGCACACGAGATCACCATGCTCCACAACTCATTGCCCAGCCGAGGAGGCCAAGCTCTCCTCGTGGCCGTATACGTGCTGCCGCAGCACAAATAACGAGGTCCACCGTGTCACGGTTCACGGCAGAACGGCCCATCCATGTGCTTCATTCTGATACCCGGATTGAAGCTGGCTGCAGGGGCATCCCACACCGGGCCCGGCCCCCGAATACTTGTCGTGGGTCAGCGAGACTGCGCAATGCTCAACCAATCTGCGTAGCCGTACTTCGGCCGACAACCTTCACCGCGACCGGCCCGAACGCCTGTGGCTCACTGACATCACCGAACGGTGTCGTGCAGGGGCAGGTTGCGCAGGCCGGTGGCGCGGGCGGCCCGGATGCGGTCCTCACCGGTTCCCCACTGCCACCGCTTCGGTGATCGACGAATCCCATCAGGGGAAACCAGATCTGGCTGGAGATCGTCCAGATCGCCCCGCGGCCATCCGGTCGGCACGAACCCGCAGTTCGAGGGCACGGAGCGGACGGTCGAGGCGTACGCGATCGACCGACCTGCTGGCCTGGATGCCCATGCTCGCCCTGACCAGCGAAACCCGCAGGTGGGAGCCCCGCCGGCTGCGGCTCCGGTTGTTCTCCGCCGCCGCCCAGCTCCTCACGACCGCCCGCCGCAGGCACCTGAGATTCACACGCCACTGGCCCTGGACCGACGTGATCACCAACGCGCTGGCACGACTCGCAGCGCTCCCGAGCCCGGCTGACCAGAACGTTCCCGCCCCTGCGAGCAGCATCATCCCGCCGGAGCCGTGGAACCCGGCGCTCACCCGACGCGACAGCCGGGCCACCAGCCTGACCACCACCAGCCCGAACAAGCGAAACGGCCCGCCGAAGAACCGACGGACCGTCATGAAAGATCGAGCTTAGCCGCGCCTGCTGCTCAGGCTACAGGCGGCGCCCAGGTAGCCGGCTGCTTCTGCTGCTGGAGCCGGAACCGGGCGCTCGGGACACCCCCTGTCGCTGCACCTCGCCAGGAGGTAGTTCGACCAGAAGCGCGGATGGACCAACAATGACGCGCCCGGCGCCAACGGGCCGACGCCGTACCCCTTGATCAGCACGCCTCGATCCTGTCATCAGCCACTGACACGGTCCGATTTGGGATCGGCACGGGGGCGCCCTCCCGTTACGGGACAGCTCGTGCGTTGCCATCCCAAAGCACGCTGTGCGGCAGTCGAGTGACTGTCGTGTGTCCTTTCCTCTTGGGTGTGCAGGCGGATGCATGATAGCGAATGCTCAGAACTCGCCCTCCGGATATCAAAGGAAATCATGAAGAACACGTCCAGGCTTGCCGTAGTGCTGTCAAGCCTAATTCTGGCCGGTATGGCGGCCTCCGCGTCGGCCCTTGCGTCATCGGTGCCGACCCCGCCTTCCCCTTCGCCCATGGGACCCAATTCTGTGGTCAGTGGCGATCAAGTCGGTGGCCATCAGCAGAACCAGAACGGCCACGGCAACATTCACCTGGGCACTGGGGCCAACCACACCCTGGGCGATGTCACTCACAACATCAACATCTCCACCAGCACGGTAGGTGCCCAGGCGCCCCAATCAACGTTTGCCTACAGAATCAACAACACAACCGACCAGGACTTGACCCTCATCTACGCACAGGGGGTCAATGGCCCCGAAGTGGGATCTGTACTACCGGCTGGATCGGTTCAGATCTTCACCGTGCCAGTCCTTACGGGGGAACTGCAGTACAACGACAGTTCGGGAAACCTGGTGGCCCAGGTGAATCTGAATTCTGCCAACCCCAACTGTTCTTACAACACTGCTCCCTGTACCCCTGCGTACCTCGGAGGGGGGATCGGTTGGTGGATCTGGGTTGGTCCCGTCCCACAATCGTGATGTTTCCCCTCTTCTAAGAGGTCCTAACAGAAGCCGCTGATCATGCGACTTTCGGTTCGGTTGGTCGTTGGTTTGGCCGTGGGGAAACGTCAGTCGCGGCCGTGGATTGTGTCGGATGAACTGTGGTCGCTGATCGAGCCGTTGCTGCCTGAGCCGGCACCGAAGCAGGTGGAGGGTCGGCCACGGGTGCCGGACCGGCAGGCCTTGTGCGGGATCCTGTTCGTGCTGCATACCGGCATCAAGTGGGAGTACCTGCCGCAGGAGCTCGGCTTCGGTTCCGCGATGCTCTAGGCGCCAAGGTCATTCCTGTCCGCACCAGCCTCGGCACGGCGTTGGCGTTTGCGGCCGGCCATGAGGGAACCAAGAGAATCCGGTACGCGGCCGACCACGGGGCCAAGATCATCAACCTGAGCTGGGGCGACTATTACGCCTTCAAGAAGCTCAAGTCGGCTGTCCAGTACGCCCAGAGCAAGGGTGGCTCTATTCACGGGTTGTGGGATCAGGCACGCATTCCGTGAGAGCGATCAACGCCGTTCCGTCACGGAGCCTTTTCCAACCTCAGTCTGAGCTGGCCAGATGCAGGGTGAGGACGGCTTGGACGAGGCTGGTGATGCGGGTGGTCGAGCAGCGGAGCTTGCGCAGGAGGCGCCAGGTCTTGAGGGTGGCGATGGCCTGTTCCACGAGGGCCCGGATGTGTGCATGGGATCGGTTGGCGGCCTGCTGACCTGCGGAAAGCGTCTCCCATCGGCCACGGTACAGAACACGGACTGTGCCCCTTGGAGCCCTGGTAGGCCTTGTCGGCCCAGCAGGGGATGCCGGCCCCGGTGAGCGCGTCGATGATGCCGTGCCCGCGGGCCGCGCGGACATCATGCACGGCCCCGGGAAGAGCCGGTGAGGCCCACAGGAGTCGGCCGAATAGATCCGCGATGACCTGCACGTTCATCCCGTGCTTCTTGTGTTCGCCCGAGCAGAAGGGCCGGTCGACGGCGATCCGGTCGATCGGCAGCAGCGTCCCGTCCAACAGCACGAACGCCTTCATCGACGCCGCCCTGACCGCCTCGGCCAGCGTCGGAGCCAGGGCAGACAGGACCTCGACCGCCTCGGCGATGTAACGGAACGCGGTGGTCGTACCGACCCCGAAACCAGCCGCCAGCTGCGCATACGGATGCCCGTTGCGGAGGTGGGCGAGGGTGAGCAAGGCCTGTCGGCCCGCGCTCAGACGCCGCCACCGGGTGCCAAGAGCCCGGCGGTGTTCTCTCAGGCGGGCGGCGAGGAACCGGAGGGCAGAACTGGACACGTCGACGCCCGACGGGTAGACAAGCACACGAAGCCCCTGGTAGGACGGAATTCTTGGTCGAAAACCCATCTACCAGGGGCTTCACCTGTCTGTCAGCCCAACTACCCGGCTCGACCAACAGGTTGGAAAAGGCTCACTGACGGCCCGTTGCTCCATCCAGCAGCGCAGTGATTTCGACTGTCCGTAGGCCTCGTCCGCGGTGACCCACGCGAACGGCACGCCCGCTTCCACCGCACGCAGGAGCATGGAGCACTGTCACGTTATCGAGGACGTGATCGCCTGAGGGTGCGTCAGGATGCACCGGGGGCTGCCGGCGGCTGCGGTTCAGGCCTCAGCGGGCAGACCGGCGGAGCCGGTGATGCGGTTCCAGAGGCACTGTCACATTATGAAAAATGGCGTGCACATGGCAGGAAAATCTGGCCGCCTGGGCCTGCCCCTCGGCGAAAAATTTTGCGCAGGAACGGCGATTGGGACCTTCTTGCCGGAAGATCGACTGGCATGCACACGCCATGCATCGATAACGTGACAGCGCCCGATCAACTGCTCGTCCGACACCGCCTCCACGGTCGACTCGAGGACCGGCTCCTCTGCGGCCTCGTCCACGGTGATGGTCTCGCTCATCAGGCGTCTCCTTGATCATCGGATCCGCCGTTGATTAAGGGCTGTCCCGTAATCCCCGGCGGGCGCGCGACGACAGCCACGGCACCTCGCCGCGTTGTCGAAAACGCCCCGATACGCCCAGTATGAGGACGCCCCTCCGCCTTGCAGTGCACCGCATCTGACGCCGCATGCTGATCCACCGCGGATTACGGGACAGCCCTTAGACACTCCCTGATCGTGCGGCAGACCTCATCACGCTCCCGAGTTCCATGATGGTGATGGTTGCGGCGCTGTCGTTGACGGTGCAGGTCCATCCGGGTTGGGGAGAGCATCCGACCGTCAGGCCGCCACCCAGCTCGGGTGACTGAATTCCCGTGGATAGCGAGGCGACTGTTGTCCCGTCGCCCTTCTGCAGAGTTCCTCCCGGTACCCCTCCGACGATCGTGACTTGTGCGGTACCCGGATTCCCGTTGTTAGCGGCTGGGATGCTTGCATTGCAGATAACCGTGCATGTCAGGTCCTGTGTCGAGTTGTTCGAGATGGTGTAGACCGCGGTGAGGGGCTGGCGGACTGCTCCGAGTCCGCCGGTGGTGTGTCCTTGTCCGGTGGTGGCGTTGTCGCCGAAGGTGATGTTGCCGCAGGCGATGTTGCTGTGGTCGCCGACGGTGCCGATGGTAATGGTGCAGTCCTTCTCTTTGCCGTTGTCGTCGGCCTGTGCGGTGGAGGCGAGTCCGATGAAGGCGAGGAGCGTGGTGGCGATGGCGAGTGCTGGGCGCGTATAGCGCATCCCTTTTCTCCTTTTGGTCATATGTATGGGGTTTGTATCCTGCAGGTGAGCGGGTGCGTGACGAGGGAGGCGGGCCGTGTTCGCCCTGGAAGGACCCGGGTGGGGGACACAAGTCGTCCTGAGGTTCCCCCGGGATGCGGGGATGGGTGAGTCCCTGATCCATATCTCGGTTTTCGAGGGGCCGGGGGCTCTAGCCTGTCGTAGTGACCGAGGGTTCCGGGCAGCCCGGAGAGCGGGTGTGCGCGGGCTGCGGTGATCCGTCGAGGCCGGCTGCGCGGCCGGACGCGCCGTTCTGCTCGACGGCGTGTCGGGCCAGGTCGTGGCGGCGGGACCGTCGGTTGCGGCGCCGGGTCGCGGCGGAGTTCAACGGGTTGGGCCGGGTGGTGTGTCCCGAGTGCGGGACGGTCTGGGTGGCCGGGGTGGATCGGCGTTCGGACGGGCACTGTCACGTTGTCGAGGCCATGATCGTTTGATCGCGCGTCAGGACGTGGTGGGGTGCCGGCGGTCTGCTGTTCAGGTCGTCATGGGCATGTCGGTGGCGCCGGTGATCTGGTTCCAGATAGTGAAGCGGACTCTCATTTCGAAGCGGCAGCGGCTGGCGGTCATGAGGTGGCGGTGGGGACGGAAGTGGGGTGAGATCCCAGTGAATGCCGACAGGAACCGCTGGCTCCGCCCGGGCTACGATCCTTTCATCGCGCGTTCGCGCGGCGCTGTCACGTTATCGATACATGGCGTGTGCATGCCAGTCGATCTTCCGGCAAGAAGGTCCCAATCGCCGTTCCTGCGCAAAATTTTTTCGCCGAGGGGCAGGCCCAGGCGGCCAGATTTCCTGCCATGTGCACGCCATTTTTTATAATGAGCCTTTTTCAACCTGGCAGTGATGCTGGGCTGTTGGGGGTCAAGGGCTGTACGGAACGACGAAGCTCCTGGTAGACGGGTTCTCGACCAAGA
>NZ_JBITRX010000045.1:0-11964 GCF_044540325.1 Streptomyces sp. NPDC086023 | reverse complement strand
CCCGCGGAGCGGGTCCCACAGCGCTGCGCGCTGTGCCAGCGAACCGCCTCGCTACGCTCGGCGGGGCTCGGCTTCGCCGAGCCAGGGCCGGCCCTTCGGTCCGGAGTCCTTCGCTTCGCTTCGGACTGTTCGGGTTCCGCTTCGCTACATCCGAACAAGGCCCGCTTCGCGGGCCCAGGAACCCCGTGCTACGCACGGGAAGTGACCTCGTTTCACGAGGTCCGGTTCTTCTGGCCGTTGGGGTGTCCGCTTCGCTCCCACCCCGACCTTTCCGGCTTCGCCTCCAAGCTCCCGGGCCCGCTTCGCGAGCCAGGCCAGCAGCAGTCGGGGGCGATCACCCGCCGGCGTCCTTGGATCCGTCCATCGGAGTCCAAGGTTCAGGCGGGTAGGCATTCCGCGGTTTGGGGTCCGTGGATGCCACGAGTTCAGCCATCCTAGAGAGCCGGTACCAGTACTCAGGGCTATCACCATCACCCAGCTCGGCAAGGATCTCTCCGAGCTGGGATCCACGCCAGTGCAAGACCCGATAACTCCGCACGTCCAGGGCGCCAGCATTACTGAGCCAGGTATGCACACACCCCGCGATGTCCGCGTCAACCATGACAAGATCGAAACCTGCCCGATCCTCACCTGCCAGACCAACGGGGAAGGGGGCAGGTCTGTGTTCATCCCACAGCGAGCTCACGGCGGCTATGAGATCTGATTCGTGATTCATCCTCTCGATCATGACCGAACCCGCTGAAGAAGCGCCCGTCATTTATCCGGCCTCGCCTCCCCAAGATCTACCACTCCGCCTCCAGGCTGGCCTGCCCGAGGGCGGCGCAAGGAATCGAGCGATCCCGGGCGGTTGGGTCCGGCTGCAGAACGCCATCACGTGCAGAACTGCCGACTGCGCCAGCCTGGGACTTCAGCAGAGAGGAAGAGAGCAGGAGTCCCGGCCCATCTTGCTGCTTCATTCCGATATGCAGCTAGATACTGGATCCGGGCACTACTTCCAGACCCGAGTGATGCTTGGGGCTCTTGCCCTCCGAGCGATGTCGGCGAGGAAGGCACACCGGGTGGTGTGACAGCCATTCAGGGCGCTACCGGTAGTGGGCAGTTCCACCGTAGGACATGCCCAGTGCCACGGTGAGCTGTTTGACGTCGAGTTCGTCGGCGAGGGTGAGCAGCCGTGTGGAGCGCAGGATGCGCGGGAGGAGGCCGACCGGGACAAGGCTGTCACGGATGTGGGCTCCTCCGGCCGGGCCAGTGGTGACTCTGGTGAGCCGGGTGACCAGTACGTGCGGATTCTGCGTGTGCAGGGCGCTTCGGTGTGCGAGACAGCCTTCCAGAGCCTGCCACGTGGCGTTGTCGAGGGCGAGGTCGACGCTGCGCCCGGGGAAACGGACCGTTCGGGAGGCCATGCTGATGTGGTCGAGGGTGAGGTGGCGGAGTTCGGTAGTGGTGGCAGCGTGCAGGAGAGCCGCCAGGCCGATGAATGCCTCATACGGCAGGACATCCTTGCCGGCACTCCAGCGGCGGTAGAGGGCACGCTGCTCGTCGAGAGTGAGGGTGGAGCCCCTGAAGCCACGTGGCTGGGGGGCCTCCACAGCCACGGCGGGATCGTGCAGCAGCAAGCCAGTGCGGTGGGCGTGGGCGAAGAACTGCCGCAGCCCCGCGAGCCAGGAAGCCCGGCGGGCAGGGTTGCGGGCCAGGAACGCTTCCAGGTCGGTGCCGTTCACGCCTGCCCAGGTGGTGAGTCCCTGCGCGTGGAGGTGGAGTGCCAGGTCCCGGATGGTGTCGAGGCGGATCTCGATGGTCTTGAGCTGATTCGGTCGCAGCCCGAGACGCTCAGCATCCTCTCGCTGGGCCACCAGCGCCTCGGCGAAGGCTCGTACGGCGGGGCGCAGCGGGGTCGGGACAGCCTGGATCCGGCGCTCGCGGCGAGCGGTTGCTCGTGCCTCCTCGGTGTCGGCGGGTGGGGCGAAGAGGCGGTGGGTGTGGAAAAAGTCGGCGAGCGGTCGTCTGAGCCAGAGAGTCGTTCGCTCCGCGGCGGCGAGCAGGGTGTCCGGGTCGGTGGACTCGGTATCGATGACGAGACGGGCTGTGTGAGTGAGGGCGTCCGCGGCATAGAAAGCATGACGGTGGGTCGCCAGATGCACGGCGAACGCGTCCCACCACGACGGCGTACGGAGCATCCGGCGGGACCAGCCGGCCGCCCGGGTCCGCACGGTGTGAGGCGACTGCTCATAACAGCGCTTGCACATGCCCCGCGCCCACTGGGACGGCACACCGCATCCCGAACAGGCCGCAGGCGGCTCCGCCCTCGCCGGATCGGAGCACGGACGGCACCACTGGGTCGCCGCATCGAGGATGCGCCGACGCCCGCACCGCTGACACGGGCCACGTCCGAATCCGCCCGCGGCCCGGCGCCGGCAAGCCGCGCACATCTCCTCCGCCGAGCGCCTGCCGCCCCCGCAGCCAGGACACGTCCGCAAGCACCAGGCGCACAGGCCGGATCCTGGCCGCAGCCGGCGCAGCTTCGTACAGCCTGGGCAACGACCCTGAACGACGCCAGGAACGGACGCTTCCATGCGATCTCGAATCCGCAAGGTAGAAGGAGGAGGCACAACGGACAGCCGCACAGTCACAGGGGCGGAAGGGACCGTCCACCAGTGGGCCGCAGCGGGCCAGGTACCGGCTGTCCGCCGCGTAGTCCCGCCAGTGCAGGTAATGGGGCCGGTGCCGCTGCCACGGGGCTCAGCACGAGGAGATCCCCGGGAGCGCACTCCAGCGCCGCGCACAGCGCAGCCAGGGTGGACAGCTTCACCTGGGACGGCTGCTTGGTGAACAGCGCGGACACCGAGGCCGGCGACAGGTCCAGCCCCGCCCTCTCGGCAAGCAGCCGGCGCAACTGGGTCCCGGTCCACACGCCGCGCTCCGCCGCGGCCATCCGCAGCCGCCACTCCACGCCTGGAGAGGCCAGGGCCTGGAGCGCTGGTCCTGATGAGGTCATGTCCGCGCCTCCCTTCGATCAGCCGGCCAACGCGCGGACAACAGAGTCTGTGGCGCGCTGCCAGGCATCCTCGACGAACTTCTGCGACGGCTTCACGTACGCCATCGTCGACGCGATATGCCGATGCCCGAGCAGCTGCTGGACCGCAATCAGGTCCATGCCGCGCTCGTACTGGTGCGTCGCACACGCCCGACGCAGCGCGTGCGGCGTGAACCGCTCGTCCCAGCCCACGCCCTCGAGATCGAGAAGGCGGGCCAGACGGTCCCGGACAGCCGCCGCCTTCATCGGCTGGCCATCGTCGTCGCAGAACAGCGGCGCGGTGGTGGGGAAAAGCGGCCGGACATCAGCGAGGTACCAGGCCAGGATCCTCTCCAGGCCCTCCAGCATCGGCGCCCACCGCGGCCTGGGCCCCGAAGTGTTCGCCGCCTTCCCGAATCGCACATGCAGCTTCCCCGACGGCCCGAGACCCGGATACACATCCGCCTGGTCCAGGCGCACCAGCTCGCTTACCCGCACTGCCGACAGGTAGGGCGTGCGCAGCATGGCGTAATCCCGCGCCGCGGCCCGGTAATCAGACGCGACCGCCACTTGAGAACGGACAAAGGAGAAGAACGCCTGCAGCCGCTCACGGCTTGGCGGCGGCCCCACCGCAGCATCGTCGCCGGCATGCCGCACACGATTGAACCGGTCCAGCCCGCCGTCACCGACGCCCACCCCGAACACGGCACAAACCTGAGCCCCATGCCGCTGCGCGACGAAGGCATGGAAGTCACGGAGCATCTGCAGATACTGCCGCCGTGTCCCCGCCGCCAGACCCGCCACCGCCAGAGCGTGGAGCATCTCATCCACGTCCTCGGCTTCCACAGCCCACACCGGACAGTCGAAGTGCCCCAGGACGCGGGCCAGGAGGGAGGTGTACCCACGGACGGTCGTCGGAGCGAACCCGCGCACCACCCACGACCTGGCGAACGCCTCAGCGCACCCGGCCTGGAACACCCACGGATCCGCCACGGCGTCCGGGCTGGCCAGACCGCCCTCCACGAGGCGCAACCCGCCCCGCTCACCCACGCTCACCCGCAACGCCCCAGAACTCGCCAGTTAAGGCAGCACCTGAACAACCATGCCGCCACCAACGAACCCAACGACCCACCGAAGGAAAAGCAACCGGTACCAGCGAAACAACCGGCTCATCCACACGTCTCTCGATTGAGCCATTGGGCTTCGTCCACGACCAGCGTACGCGGTTGCGCGGCCAGCGAGTCCAGGAGCAGCCGGTCGAACTCGGACGGGTGACGCGGAGGTTCGCCCGGCAAACCGAGCGCAGTGAAGAGCTCATGACGCACCGCACGGGCCGTGGGGCGGGCGCGGAAGGCGATCCGGCACACTTCCTCGCCTCGGGTCCGCTCGAGCTCACGCAGGCAGACGTTCACCGCCAGCGTCTTGCCGACGCCAGCCGGACCATGAAGGCACATCATCGCCCTGGCCTCGATCGTGTCGGCGATGTTCTCCCGTGCCGCCAAGAGCGCCCTGGTCGTGACGACCGCGGCGTCCGCGAGCTGGGTGTAGTGATCGGTCTCCCGCGGCGGCAGCTGGCTCGTCATCGCTTCTCCTAACCGGGGGCGGTGCGCAGGGATGCGGGGGTGTTCCAGTCGTCGGGCGGAGGAGCGGGCGGGATGAAGTCCGGCAGGGCCAAGGCGGCCATGTCGCTGTCGGCGGCTGCGTCGAGTTCACGAGCGGCTTCGGCCGCTGTGACGGCGCCCAGGCGCTGCGCGCGCGTGGGCGCCGTAGCCGGGGCGAAGCGCTGGCGACGCAGGGCCTCCGCCTTCTTCGCGTCCTCGCGCAGGCGACGGGCCCGCGCGGTACGGGTGCGGCGTAGCTCGTCGAGTTGCTCGGGCGTGGCGGCGTCGGCGAGGTGGGCGGTGCCGAGGTGGCGTCCGGATGGGTCGCAGACCTCGATCTCGTGGTCGTGGTGGGGCATGTGCCGGATCCTGACGGGGCGACCTGCCTGGCCGGCCATCCACGCGCCGAGGTAGTCCCGGCCGCGCCAGCGGACCCCGTGGCTGCTCAGTTTCCGGACCCGGCCGTCGTCCTCCAGCATCAGCCCCCACAAGGCGGGATCGGGGATGTCCGAGAGGGGTGTGGGGTCGGCCTGCCAGGCCTCGACAGGGGTCCGGCCGTTCAGGCCGGCCGGGCGGTGCTCGGTATTCCACCACCGTGCCCAGTCCAGGACCTCGGCAGTGAACTCGGCGAACGTCAGCGGCACCGGTTCCTCGGCATCGGGCTTCTTCTTGGTGCGTCGGGGCTTCGGAGTGAGCGTGTAGCCGGGCAGGACAGCGAAGAGCATGCCGTCGGCACACCGGTTGAGGTTCTCCACCGTGCCCTTCAAATGGGGGCTGTAGGCAGGCAGGTCCTCGCACTTGGTCTTCAGGTCGGTGAAGGCGGCCAGGACCGTCTTCGACAGGAAGTCCCGGCCGCGGTCGACGCGCACGTGCTCAGGGATGCCGCCCGCGGGCCCGTACGGGCCGGTGCGCAGCACCGCGGCGCGCAGGGCCGCGAGGATCGAGGCCCTGGACGGATGGCCGGGCGTGACCGCGGTCCCGGTGATGGTCTTCGTTGCGACGTCGATGAACCACGTCACCCACGGGCGCACCAGCTCCCCGTCCGCGTCGACGACAAGCGGCGCCTGGACGTGGTCGGCCTCCCAGGTCTGGTTCCGCCACTGCGCCGGGCGACGTCCGAACACGTCGTGGGCCCGGGCTGCCTCCGGCCCGCGGGCCAGACCCGCGCGTTCACCAGCGGTCAGGTCCCGGCGCACCGCGCGCAGGAACGTCGACAACGACGGCACCGGATCCAGTAGCGGGACCGCGTCCGTCGGCGCACCGCCCGGAACCACGAGGGCCGGCTCGCCGGCCGCCGTCCGGGCGCGGGCCATCAGCTGCCGGTGGACCGCCGAGGCGTTCCCCCGCCAGTACGCGAGCAGCACCCGTACCTCCGGCGTCACCTCGAACCGGTCCACCGACCGGGTACCCGGAACAGCCCCCGCGTCTGGATCGGCTTCGGCCTGCGCGAGCCATCGCCACACCGTCCGCTCCGACACCCCCAGACACTCCCCCGCAAGACGCACGTGCCCCCGCGACAGCCGTCCCCGGGCCCGCAGCCGCAACAACCGCTGCACGGCAGGGCCGCGTAACGCCGCGAGCGCCTGCCCCTGGAGCTCGGGCATCGGTTTTGACACGTCCAGCGGTGCCCCCGCCTCGGATGAGCTGATCATGGAACCGCCCTTTGCCGCCCGTCTTGGTCTCCCCGTTCCGATCCCGCCCCGCCGGGCGCTACGGGTAGGGGCCCAGCCGGGTACAGGCCTGCTCGATCAGCGCACGGTCCACCCGTACATCCCGGCCGCGCTTGGTCAGGGCGTAGACGTGGGAGGTGATCTTCGCCCAGGTACGGAAGTTGCCCCGCGCCACCGTCGCGTCCGCCGATCCCACGTCCGCCGGATCGGCGCCCTCCCACACGTCGTGGAACATCGCCAGCGTCTCCGCAAGCCGCTCCTGATCCAGGCCGGGGACCTGGTGCCAGGTCAGCACCCGAGACCGCAGCGCCGGTGCCCGCGCGATCACCCGCTCCGCACCCGCCCCGCACAACAACAGAGCGGCAGCGGTACCCGGCTCGTCCCACAGCAGCCGCAGGTAGTCCAGCAGCGGCGAGGACAAGCGCTGCGCGTCGTCGAGGAACAGCACCCCGGGTCGGCGCAGCGCCTCTCCGAGGGCACGGTCGGCCGGCTGCGCGCGATGAGACAGGGACCCCGCTGCCAGCCCCAACGCCTCCAGCAACGATGCACGCATCTGCGGCAGGCCCGGCTTCACGGCGTCTACCGCCCGCCACACCGGCACCCGATCAGGCAGCAGATGCAGCGCCTGCTGCAACGCCACCGTCTTCCCCACCCCCGGATCCCCGAACACACACCCAATCCCCCGCGCCGCCACCGTGTGCCCCACCGCCTCCACCACCGCAGCCACCTGGGCTGTCGACACCACCCGGGCCCCCGGCACGAACAACCGCACCCCACCCCGCGACGGACCTGTGCTCCCCTCCCTGCCCTCGCCCGTCCCGGGCTCCGATGGGGTCGCCAGTTCCGCGTCGACCACCGGCAGGCCGTCACCCGCCCGCTCAAGCTTCAGCTCGGCGAGGACCCGGTCATAGCGGCCGGCTTCGACCCGCTTCCGGGACGGCCTCGCCACCTCCAGTACCCGACCCGACTGCAGATCCCGGCGCACCACACGGTGCAGCGTTCCCAAAGACGGCACACTGCCCGGCGCGGACGAACCGTCGGCCGTCAGCCGCCTGTGCAACGCCGCGACGTTCCCGCCCACCTCGGTCAGGGTCGACCACTGCTCGTCATCCAGCGTGAACCCGTCCTGCCGCGGCACAGGCTCCAGGCGGCCCTCCCGCGCCTCGGACAACCATCGCCACACCGTCCGAACCGTCACCCCGGCAGCCTCCGCCATCACCCGCACATGCAGAGACGACACCGCCCCAGGCCCCTGGTCCACCGCCAACAACCGACGCACCACCACACCCCGCGCCAACCCGCCAGCCTCGCCCATACCCGCCAGCACACCCGGCGACCACGACAACGAACACAGGAATGGGCAAACCCATGACAGCCCTCCATCGCCGTGCTAGCCACCACATGGCAGCCACTTGGTCACTCAATGGCAGCCAAGATCACCAGCCCAAGACGACCGATGCCAAGAAGACCCCCAGCTACACAAGGCCCTCAACGCAACGAGCCCCCGCATACCCGCTGACGCCCAACCGCTGCCACCACCCCACCCACTCACAGCTTCGCAGGCCTGGGTGACCCCGTTTCACGGGGTCCGGTGGGTCCGCTTCGCTCCCCCACCCGGGTCCTTCTAGGTCCGCACTGGGCTCGCCTCCCCCCAACACACCCCCTACACCCACAAGATACAAACACCATACCCATCGCCAAACAAGGAGAAAAGGGATGCGCTACACGCGCCCAGCACTCGCCATCGCCACCACCCTCCTCACCCTCACCGGACTCGCAACCACCGCACACGCAGACGACCACGGCAAGGACAAAGGCGGCGGCAACCTCTGCGTCATCGAAGTCATCGGCAACCACAACACCGACGCCTGCGGCAACATCGAATACGGCAACAACGCCACCACCGGACAAGGGCACAGCCTGGTCACCGGACTCGGTGTGGTCTCAAGCCAACCACCCACCTACACCGTCATTAACAACACCGGCAGAGTGCTCCAGGTGAGTTGTATGTACTGCGCGGCGCCGTCAGGCATGACCATTCCAGCTGAACTTGGAACTGACTCTTCATCAAATTCATTTCAGGTCATGGCAACTCAATCCGGTTCAACCGCATACCTGACAGACAAGGCCACCGGCATCTACCTCGGCCAGGCATATTTCGTCACCCGCATCGGAAACGGAATCACCACACCGGCGTGTAGCACCTCTCCATACATCAGCTGCGACGGTTCCTTTACCTTCAGTAACACCGCACAAACCACCATCAACCTCACCCAGGCCCCGCCCTCGCTGAAAGGAAAGTAAGAAACTGGGCTGGCCGAGACCGAACTGAAGGAACACAAGTAAATGCGCTACACCCGCACCGCACTCGCAGCCACCACAGCGCTCCTCACTCTCACCGGACTCGCTGCCACCGCAAACGCCGAAGACCACCACGAAGACAACGGTAAAAGCAACCACCGCTGCATCATCAACGTCGTCGGCAACCACAATCACAACGCCTGCGAAAACATCAAATACGGCCACAACGCCACCACCGGAAACGGCCACAGCATCACCAACCTCGATTCCGTAGACTCGGCCCCCTGCGAATCTTCGCCGTGCCAGTACCCGTTCACGGGCAAAACGCGCACATTCCTGGTGCCGGAAGGTGTGAGATCGATCAACGTCGTCGTCGTCGGCGCTCCTGGGGCATCAGTATCAAACGCACCCGGCGGACAAGGGCAAATCATCACTGGGCAACTCAGTGTCAACCCGCTGGAAGTCCTCTACCTCAACGTCGGCGGCACCCCGACTACCAACACCGTCCCCGCAAGCAACCCCAATCCATGCGATACGGGCGTCGCCTGCATCGGAGGCTTCAACGGCGGCGGAGGCGGCGGGTACTTCGCCGCCGGCGGGGGCGGCGCCAGCGACATCCGCAACATCCAAAACCAAAGGCTCATCGTGGCCGGCGGCGGCGGCGGAGCAGGACACGCCAGCCAGGCATGCCCCGGCGGATTCCCCGGAGGCAACGCCGGCCACCCCACCGGAACCGCAGGCACCAGCACCAGCTGCGGAGCCAGCGCAACAGGAGGCGGCGGCGGAACACAGACTGCAGGCGGTACCGGCGGCACAGCACAACAGGCCGCAGGCAACGGGCAAACCGGCAGACTCTTCCTCGGCGGGCGAGCCGGCCTCAACCAAGCCGGCGGCGGAGGCGGCGGCTGGTACGGAGGCGGCGGCGGAGCAGCCCAGGTACCAGCCCAGGGCGACGACCCGAACCCCGGCCAACTCGGAGGCGGGGCCGGGGGCGGAGGCGGATCTTCCTACTACCCCACCGGATTCACCGCAGCCTCCTCCACCGCGACCACAGGAAGCATCACGCTGTCCTGGTAAAAACTCGCGCAGAATCCAGGCGAGACGTCGTGGGCGACCACAACACCGATGCCTGCGGCAGCATCAGCTACGGCGACAACGCCACCACCAATCACCAGGTCGTCATCGACGCCGACACCCGACTCGTCGTCGCAGTCGGCCGGCCACTGCCCGGCAACCGCAACGACTGCAAGGCGTGGGAGCTGTCCGGCGCAAAGGCCGCCGTCGGCGACACCACCGTCATCGCGGACGGCGGCTACCGGGGCACCGGCCTGGTCATCCCGCACCGCCGCGAACCCGGCCAGAGTGAACTCCCGGCCTGGAAAGAAGAACACAACACCTCTCACCGCAAGATCCGAGCCCGCGTCGAGCACTCCTTCGCCCGCATGAAGACCTGGAAGATCCTCCGGGACTGCCGCCTGAAGGGCGACGGCGTTCACCACGCCATGCTCGGCATCGCCCGCCTCCACAACCTCACCCTCGCCGGCTGATGGAAACACGCTGGTCACCCGGCATGCCGTAGATCATTTACGGGACAGCCCTTAGTCGAAGAGAAGAAGGCCCACTACATCGCCGTGGTCAAGGGCAACCACCCGACCCTGCAGACAGCACTGAAGAAGCTGCCCTGGCGGGACGTTCCCCTCCTGGCCAAGACCCGTGAGGCAGGTCGCGGCCGGGACGAGATCCGCCGGCTGAAGACCGCTACCGTCGGCGGACTCACCTTCCCGCACGCGGTCCAGGCCCTCCAGATCGTGCGCCGACGCCGTGATGTCCGCACCGGCCAGGTGACGCTCGAACGCGCCTACGCGGTCACCGGCCTGCAAGCCGGGCAGGCCACCCCCGCCCAGCTCGCCGCCGCCGTCCGCGGGCCCTGGCAGATCGAGGGCCCTGGCAGATCGAGGGCCCTGCACCACATCCGCGACACCACCCTCCACGAAGACGCCTGCCGGGTGCGTACCGGAAACCGTTCCACGAGCCCTGGCCACCTTCCGCAACCTCGCGATAGCCCTGGCCCACCTCGTCGGCTGGACCAACCACGCCCAAGCCGTAGATCACTACCAGTCACACCCCGACCACGCACTCGACCTCATCACGCCCACCAGCTGAGAACGCTTCAGCCCTGACCACCACACACCAACCAAAATACAACAACCACACCCACTAAAAAGAGGAAATCGAATGCGCTACACACGCACAGCACTCACCATCGCCACCACACTCCTCGACCTCACCACACTCGGCGGCACCACCGCACACGCCAACAACGAGAAAGACAAGGGCGAGAACGGTAAAAGCAACATCTGCTTCATCCACGTCGAAGGAAACCACAACCACAACGCCTGCGGCGACATCAAATACGGCGACAATGCCACCACCGGACAAGGGCACTCCGTAACCAGAGGGCAAGGTTCTCAGGGTAACGAGTGTGAAAGCAATCAGACGACAATTATCCTGAGGAACTCCGGTTCCGGAACTCTCACTTTGGATGCGCAATTCCTCAAGGGAAGTGGAGTCGATGGCATGGCCGGAACTTATTACCTGGCCAGCGATGCTTTCCCAGCCACCATTGCCCCCGGTCAGCAAGGCAGGGGGACGACTTGCGGGAATGTGTGGACCGACATTGCTCCGGATTTTTGGTCGAACTAGTCCTATGCCAACGGAGGGGCCGTAACGGTGGGCGTGAAAAACCTGGCATCATCGCCGGCCCCGCCCGACAATGATGTGCAAGCAGACGCTTCAGGGCCGGCATGTGTGGTGTATGCAGACCCGGTAAACGTCAACAATGGCGTTGCCGTCACATTCACCGCGTCCGACTCCACAACCGGATGCAGCTGACCACTGGCCTCAGTTTTTCAGCAGTCGCGATCGCTTGACCGCTCTCACTTCATCGCGGCGCAGCGCGTAAACGCACCGTAGCCGGCACGTTCCCCGAGGCCTGGACCAAGCCGTCCTCGCAAATTGCAGGGTGTTGGGTGAGGGAGTGGATATCCGGGCGGTGGATTCCGTGGCCCTTGTCGATCTCAAGGGGTCGGCGGTGGACATTGCGCAGGCCATTGGCCGGGCTTTGCGACAGAAACCCGGGCGGGGGAAAATGGCCACACTGATTGTACCGGTATTTTTGAAGGAGGACGAAAATCCGGAGGATATCCTCACCTCGAAATCGTACGGGCCTCTAATTGAAGTTTTGAATGGGCTGAGGGTCCATGACGAACGTGCCGTGGAAATACTGAGCCTTTTTCAACCTGGCAGTGATGCTGGGCTGTTGGGGGTCAAGGGCTGTACGGAACGACGAAGCTCCTGGTAGACGGGTTCTCGACCAAGA
>NZ_JBITRX010000044.1:2822-15719 GCF_044540325.1 Streptomyces sp. NPDC086023 | reverse complement strand
AAACCCTCGGTCGGCGGACGCCCACAGACCCGGCCAGCACCCAAAGCCCCCGGCCCCGGGGGTATGGCTTCGAGCGCCCAGCCGCAGCTTCGCCCGGCCTTCCCAAAGCTGCCCCCGCCCCGGGGCCGGGCCCTCGTCCCCCGAGTGTCGCTTGAGTGCAGTTCCGAGCGGGCTGCCGCCCGTCCCCGGGGCGCAAGAACGTACAAGACCCGGGGGTCGGGGGCGCCGTAGCGTGCGGTGGGTGGAACAGACAGCAGCAGCACCACCGCACACGGCTTCCAGGGGCGGGAGCGAGCGGCCTCGGGGGGCCGTGGTCCGGGACGCGCTCGGCGTCGGGGTGGCCGTGGGCCTCTCCGGGTTCGCCTTCGGCGTCACCGCCGCCGGGGCCGGGCTCACCGTGGCCCAGGCCTGCGCCCTCAGCCTCCTCGTCTTCACCGGCGCCTCGCAGTTCGCGCTCGTCGGCGCCCTCGCGGCCGGGGGCAACCCCCTCACGGCCGCCGCAGGCGCCTTCTTCCTCGGCACCCGGAACGCCTTCTACGGCCTGCGCCTGTCCCAGCTGCTCGCGCTGCCGCGCGCCGTCCGGCCCCTCGCCGCCCACTGGGTGATCGACGAGACGGCCGCCGTCTCCCTGGCCCAGCCGGACCGACGCACCGCCCGCCTCGGGTTCACCGTCACCGGGCTCAGCCTGTACCTGCTGTGGAACCTCACCACCCTGCTCGGCGCCCTCGGCGCCGAGGCCATCGGCGACACCGACGCGTGGGGGCTCGACGCCGCCGGGCCGGCGGTCTTCCTCGCGTTGCTCGCCCCCATGCTGCGTACCGCCACCGAGCGGGCCGTGGCCGCCCTCGCGCTCGTGCTGGGCCTCGGCTTCCTGCCGTTCCTGCCCGCCGGGGTGCCCGTGCTGGTCGCCGCCCTCGCCGCCCCCGCCGTGCTGTACGTCAAGGGGCGGGAGGCCGCGCGCCGCGAGCGCCGGGAGCTGGAGTCCGTACACGAGAAGGGCGAGGACCGATGAACGTGTGGATCGCCATCGCCGCCACCGCCGTCGGCTGCTACCTGCTCAAGCTCGCCGGCCTGCTGGTCCCCGCGGGTGCGCTGGAGCGGCCCGCCGTCCGCCGGCTCTCGGCCCTGCTGCCGGTCGCGCTGCTGGCCGCCCTCACCGCCCAGCAGACCTTCAGCACCGGTCACGCCCTGGTGCTCGACGCCCGTGCCGCCGGCCTGGCCGCCGCCGGGGTCGCGCTGCTGCTGCGGGCGCCCTTCCTGCTGGTCGTCGCCGCCGCCGTGCTCGTCACCGCGGGCGTACGGGCGCTGGGCGGCTGACCGGACCGGCGCCGATCGGCCGCCCGTGGGCCCGCAGCGTGAGCAGCGCCTCGATCGTCGCGATCGGGCGCCGCTCCAGGCTGCTGCCCGGTGCCCAGGCGCGCCGCCGCACCGGCCAGCCGCCGTCCTCCTGCTGCTCCGCGGCGAGGAAGTCCAGTGAACGGGCCAGCTCCTCGTCCGTGAACCAGCCGCGCGCCAGCGACTCCGGCCGCCGCGCGAGGTCGTGCGGGAACAGGCGCTCCCCGGGTGCGTACCCGGAGGCCACCGGATAGCCGTCCCGCTTCTCCGGGTCGAGTACGACCAGCCGCGCCTCCCGCACCAGCCGGCCGAGCCGGTCGGCCGCAGCCTGCGCCCGTGAGCGGTCGGGGGCGCCGTCCAGGAACTCCACCGCGGCCTGGATCTCGTACGGGTGCGAGTGCCGCAGCGTCTCGATGCGGTCCCAGCAGTAGTCGGTGGCCCGGAACAGCCAGGCGTGCCAGACGCGGTTGCGGTGCAGTACGCCGACCACGGGGCCGGTGGTGAGCAGCTCGCTCGGCGGGTCGTCCACGACCGGGTGGTACGGCGCCCCCGGGTAGTCCCGCGGGCCCGGCCGCAGCACCGGCAGGGCGCCGTCCGGGGTGGAGACCTGCGTCAGGTGGCGGCACAGCCGCTCGATGCGCTGCCCGGCGCAGCGCCCGAGGGTGTCGAGGATCCGCAGCGCGTGGGCGGTGTGCAGGGGCTGGCTGTCGGGGCCGCGGAGGTCGGGGTCGAGGGCGTGGCCGTAGCCGCCGTCGGGGTTGAGATAGGGGCCGAGGGCTGCGTCCACGGGATCGGCCGCGCCGCCGAGGAAGTGGTAGGCGAACCGCCGCTGTTCCAGGACCCGGGCGGTGAGCCAGACGAACCGCTCGGCACGGGCCAGGGGGGATGCATCGTCACCAGGCATGTCCCCCAACGTAGGGCGGATTCCGGCACCGGACGGGGACGAACGGACCGGTCCACCCGGGGGGCGGGATACTGGGGGCATGCGGTTGACGATTTTCTGGGAGCGGATGGCCGAGCACTTCGGTCCCGCCTATGCCGACTCGTTCGCTCGGGACCACGTGATGGCCGAGCTGGGCGGCCGTACCGTCCACCAGGCCCTCGACGCGGGCTGGGAGACCAAGGACGTGTGGCGCGCGGTGTGTTCGGCCATGGACGTACCGGGCGACAAGCGCTGACGTACCGGGCGACAAGCGCTGACGTACCGGGCGACAAGCGCCGACGTACCGGGCGACAAGCGCCGACGGCCGGACGGGCGACGCATACGGGACACTTGCCGGGTGGCAGCCACCCATGAGACCGACCAGCCCGAGCACTCCCGGGGCGCCTCCGTGCCCCCGGGCTCCGTTCCGTCGCCCTCGCGCGAACCGGAGCCGGCGGCCCGTTCCGTGCCCTCCCCGGCGGCCGCGCCGCCCGGTGGCTCGGGCCCGGAGGGCGAGGGGCCGGGCGGGCGCGAGGGGGCGCGGGCCGGTGGCGCGGCGCACGGGGCGGGCGCGGAGCCGCCGGCCGGGCCCGGTACCGCCTTCCGCCAGCCGCCCGCGCGGATGCCGCGCTGGCTGCCGCGCGCGGTGGTCCTCGTACTCGCCCTGTACGCCTGCTTCCAGCTCGGCAGCTGGGCGTTCCACCAGCTGGTCGGGTTGCTGCTGAACATCCTGATCGCCTTCTTCCTCGCGCTGGCCGTCGAGCCCGCGGTGAGCCGGATGGCGGCCCGCGGGATGCGCCGCGGGGTGGCGACCTTCCTGGTCTTCCTCGGCGTGCTGGTCTTCTCGTTGGGCTTCATGGCCCTGCTGGGCTCGATGCTCGCCGGGCAGATCGTCGACATGGTGGAGAGGTTCCCGCAGTACCTCGACTCGCTGATCGACTCGATCAACCAGACCTTCCACACCGACCTGTCGCGGCTCGCGATCCAGGACAGCCTGCTGCACTCGGACTCGCTCCAGAAGTACGTGCAGAA
The DNA here is from genome assembly GCF_044540325.1 of Streptomyces sp. NPDC086023. NCBI lineage: Bacteria > Bacillati > Actinomycetota > Actinomycetes > Kitasatosporales > Streptomycetaceae > Streptomyces > Streptomyces sp. NPDC086023. Next base: position 12,430 of record NZ_JBITRX010000044.1, on the reverse strand, counting down.
CAGCGCGTCCGGCGTGCTCGACGTGTCCGCGACCGTGCTGGGCGGGCTGTTCAAGCTGCTGACCATCGCCCTCTTCGCGTTCTACTTCGCCGCCGACGGCCCCCGGCTGCGGCGTGCGCTGTGCTCCGTCCTGCCCCCGGCGCGCCAGGCCGAGGTGCTGCGGGCCTGGGAGATCGCCGTCGCGAAGACCGGCGGATACCTCTACTCGCGGGGGCTGATGGCCCTGGTGTCCGGGGTCGCGCACTACATCGTGCTGTTCGTGCTCGGGGTGCCGTACGCGCCCGCGCTCGCGGTGTGGGTCGGGCTGGTCTCCCAGTTCATCCCGACCATCGGCACCTATCTGGCGGGCGCGCTGCCGATGCTGATCGCCTTCACGGTCAACCCCTGGTACGCGGTGTACGTGCTGGGCTTCGTGGTGGTCTACCAGCAGTTCGAGAACTACATGCTGCAGCCGAAGCTGACCTCGAAGACCGTCGACATCCACCCGGCGGTGGCCTTCGGCTCGGTGATCGCGGGGACGGCGCTGCTGGGGGCGGTCGGCGCGCTGATCGCGATCCCGGCGGTGGCGACGCTGCAGGCGTTCCTGGGGGCGTACGTGAAACGGTACGAGGTGACGTCCGACCCGAGGGTCTGAGGCGCCCGGGGGTCCGGCTCGAAGGCGCCCGGGGCCCGGCTCGAAGGCGCCCGGGGCCCGGGGCGGGTGAGGACCAGGGGGGCAGAGGGGGGTCAGGGCCGGCCGTCCGGCCCGGCGGCGGCCTCCGCGAGGGTGCGCAGGACCCGGTCGAGCCGGGAGGTGCGGGACCGCGGGGTGAGGGCCTGGAGGAGGGGCAGGACCAGCTGGTAGCGGGCGGTCCTGTCGAGCGCCTCGAAGGCGGCCCGGGCGGCGGGGTCCGCGTCGAGCGCGGCCGTGAGCTCCGGCGGCACCTCCGCCGTCGTCTGCGGGGCGTACGCCGCGTCCCACCGGCCGTCCTCCCGGGCCCGGCGGACTTCGGCGAGCCCGGGCTCGCGCATCCGCCCGGCGGCCGTGAGCCGCTCGACCTTCTCCACGTTCACCCGCGACCAGAGGCTGCGGGGCCTGCGCGGCACGTACTTCTGGAGGTAGTGGCGGTCGTCCAGCGAGCGGCGCTGCCCCGAGATCCAGCCGAAGCAGAGGCCGATGTCCACCAGCTCGTCGGAGGTCACCGACGGGATGCCCGAGCCCTTCTTCGCCATCCTGATCCACACGCCCTCGGCGCGCGTGTGGTGCCCGGCCGCCAGCCAGGTCTCGAAGGCCGCGCCGTCCGCGAAGGCGATGATCTCCACACCGTCCAGCTGCTCCATGACGGTCAGCGTAGGCCGGAGGCCGCGGTTCCGTCCGGGGCGGCGGGGATCCGGTGGTCCCGCAGCGGCGCGTGGTCGATCACCTCGACGTACCTGATCCGCCCCTGTACGACGTCAACGATCAGCATGCCCTTCTCCGGCATGAGCGGCAGGCAGCGGTGCCCGGGACCGAACGCGCCCTCCGGGGGCGGCGCCGTGTAGAAGCTCTGGCAGAAGTCGTCCCCGCACGAGCAGTGCGCGAACAGCCGGATGTCCCACGCGCAGATGGCCAGCTCCCGCTCGCCCTCCGCTTCCAGCAGGGCGACCAGCTCGGCGACGAGGTCCGGGTGGACCTCGCGCACGAGCGGTGGCTCGGCTTCCGCCCCCTCCGCCGGCTCCCCGTCCGCCACGTGCTCGCGCTCGCTCATGGCGGCACCGTAGCCTCCGCCGTCACCGCGCCGGGCGGCGGGCCGGGGTGGGCGTGGCGCGCTTGACACGGAATTCGAACATCCATTCTGATGGAGAACCTGGCCGTGTGATTGCAGGGGTTTTCTCCGGTTATCCACAGCCGGAAGGGGCGTGGAGGCGCATTGTCAGTGGCAGGCGTTAGCGTCTTTGACGTGAAGCGATCGACTCAAGCAACCCGGGTGGAACCCATGGCAGGCACCGACCGCGAGAAGGCGCTCGACGCCGCGCTCGCGCAGATTGAACGACAATTCGGCAAGGGCGCCGTGATGCGCCTCGGCGACCGGCCGAACGACCCCATCGAGGTCATCCCCACCGGGTCGACCGCCCTGGACGTCGCGCTCGGCGTCGGCGGCCTGCCGCGCGGCCGTGTCGTCGAGATCTACGGACCGGAGTCCTCCGGCAAGACCACGCTGACCCTGCACGCGGTGGCCAACGCGCAGCGGGCCGGCGGCACGGTCGCGTTCGTCGACGCCGAGCACGCCCTCGACCCCGAGTACGCCAAGGCGCTCGGCGTCGACACGGACAACCTCATCCTGTCCCAGCCCGACACCGGTGAGCAGGCCCTGGAGATCGTGGACATGCTGGTCCGCTCCGGTGCCCTCGACCTCATCGTGATCGACTCCGTGGCAGCCCTCGTGCCGCGCGCGGAGATCGAGGGCGAGATGGGCGACTCCCACGTGGGTCTCCAGGCCCGACTGATGAGCCAGGCGCTCCGGAAGATCACCAGCGCGCTGAACCAGTCCAAGACCACCGCGATCTTCATCAACCAGCTCCGCGAGAAGATCGGCGTCATGTTCGGCTCGCCGGAGACCACGACCGGTGGCCGCGCGCTGAAGTTCTACGCCTCCGTGCGCATCGACATCCGCCGCATCGAGACCCTCAAGGACGGCACCGAGGCGGTCGGCAACCGCACCCGCTGCAAGGTCGTCAAGAACAAGGTCGCCCCGCCGTTCAAGCAGGCCGAGTTCGACATCCTCTACGGCCAGGGCATCAGCCGCGAGGGCGGCCTGATCGACATGGGCGTGGAGCACGGCTTCGTCCGCAAGGCAGGCGCCTGGTACACGTACGAGGGCGACCAGCTCGGCCAGGGCAAGGAGAACGCCCGCAACTTCCTGAAGGACAACCCCGACCTCGCCAACGAGATCGAGAAGAAGATCAAGGAGAAGCTGGGCGTGGGCGTCCGCAAGACGGCCGACGCCGAGCCCGGCCCCGACGCGGCCACCGTCTCCACCGACGACGCCAAGTCCGTGCCCGCGCCCGCGAGCAAGGCCAAGGCGACCAAGGCCACCACGGCCAAGAGCTGACCGTGATGGTCCCAGCACCCGAGGACGGCAGCGGTCCCGGCCCGTCGAGGGCCGGGCAGGGGCCGCCGCCCGGCGGGACGGACGAGGCTCCGGAGCGACAGAGCCCCGAGGAGCAGGCCCGGGCGATCTGCCTGCGGCTGCTCACCGGAAGTCCGCGCACCCGCCGCCAGCTCGGGGACGCCCTGCGCAAGCGGGGCATCCCCGAGGAGGTCTCGGAGGAGGTCCTCTCCCGGTTCGAGGAGGTGGGCCTCATCGACGACGCCGCGTTCGCGGGCGCCTGGGTGGAGTCCCGGCACCACAGCCGGGGGCTCGCCCGCCGGGCGCTCGCCCGCGAGCTCCGCACGAAGGGCGTCGAATCCTCGCTGATCGACGAGGCGATGGAACGCCTCGATTCGGACCAGGAGGAGGAGACCGCCCGCGAACTCGTCGCGCGCAAGCTCCGTTCCACCCGCGGACTCGAGCGCGACAAGCGGATCCGGCGCCTCGCCGGCATGCTCGCCCGCAAGGGCTACCCCGAGGGCATGGCCCTGCGGGTGGTCCGCCGCGCCCTGGAAGAAGAGGGCGAGGACACCGAGGACCTGGGGTACGGCTTCGGCTGACCGCCGGTGGCGGCGCCTCCCCCCGGAAGGGGGTGGGGTCAGCCCCCCGACGGGACGCCGGGGCGCTCCAGTGCCCCGGGGCACCCCCGGCCAGCAGGCTTGGCCGCATGATGCTGCGTTTCGCCCTCCAGACCGTCAGGGACCGCACAGCAGGGTTCCTCGGCGCCTTCGTCGCCTTCCTCTGCGCCGCGGCCCTGATCACCGCGTGCGGCTCCCTGCTGGAGACCGGACTGCGCGGCACGATCGCCACCGAGCGCTACGCCGGTGCCCCGGTGGTCGTCTCCGCCGACCAGAACGTCCACCGGACCACGGTCAAGGACAAGGGCGACGGCGAGAGGAAGTACAAGCACAAGGCCAAGCCCGTCCCGGAGCGGGCCTGGCTCCCCGCCGGGACCCTCGAACGGGTCCGCGCCGTCCCCGGTGTCGCGCGGGCCGTCCCCGAACTCACCTTCCAGGCCGTCCCGCTGACGAAGGCCCCGGGCGGCCTTCCCTCGTACGGCCACTCCTGGGAATCCGCCGCCCTCACCCCCTTCACCCTGGCCGAGGGCCGCGCCCCGCGCACCACCGCCGAGGTCGTCGTCGACCGCGCCCTGGCCCGCCGCGCCGGCCTGCGCCCCGGCTCCCCGCTCACCGTCCAGGCCACCGCCTCCCCCCGCACCTACACCGTGACCGGCATCGCCACCGCCGCCGACGGGGACCTCCGGCACCAGACCTCGCTCTTCTTCAGCCCCGCCGAGGCCCGCCGCCTCGCCGCCCGCCCCGAGGGCCGCCACACCGCCATCGGCGTGCTGCCCGTGCCCGGCACCGGCACCGCGGCGCTCGACGCCGCCGTCACCCGCGCCCTCCGGGGCACCACCGCCCAGGTCACGAGCGGGGCCGACCGCGGGCCCGTCGAGTTCCTCGACGCGTCCGGGGCCCGCACCAAGCTCGTCTCCATCGGCGGCTCGATGATCGGCACCTCGCTGCTGGTCGCGATCCTCGTGGCCGTCGGAACCTTCGCCCTCGCCGTCCAGCAGCGCCACCGCGAACTCGCCCTGCTCCGCGCCATCGCCGCCACCCCCCGGCAGCTCCGCCGACTGCTCGGCGCCGAAGCCCTGGTCGTCGGCCTGGCCGGCGGCACGCTCGGAGCCCTCGCGGGCCTGCCCCTGGCCGCGTACCTGCACGGCCGGTTCGTCGACGCCGGAGTCGTGCCCGCCGCCCTGGAGCGCTCCGCGGGCATCCTCCCCATGCCGGCGGCCGTCGCCGTCACCCTCGTCGGAGCCCGCGCCGCCGCCCGCATCACCGCCCGCCGCATCGCCCGGATCCGCCCCGCCGAGGCGCTGGCCGAGGCCGCCGTCGAGCGCTCCCGCCCGGCCTGGGCCCGGATCGCCGCCGGTCTCGTGCTGGCCGCCGCCGGCGTCGTACTGATCGCGCTGCTCAGCGCGCTGCGCAGCGAGCCCGCCTCGACCCCGGTCACCTTCCTCGCCATCGTGGTCCTCGCCGGCGCGGTCTCGCTGCTCGGCCCGCTCCTGGTGAAGGGGGCCACCGCCCTGCTCGCCGGCCCGCTCCGCCTGGCCGGCCCCAACGGCCGCCTCGCCACCGCCAACCTGCGCGGCAACGCCACCCGGATGGCCTCCGCGGTCGCCCCCCTCACCCTGCTCGTCGGCATGACGTGCACCGCGCTCTTCAGCCAGCCCACCCTCGGCAACGCGGCCCGGGCCCAGGCCGGCGAGGGCATCCACGCGGACTGGATCCTGGCCCCGCAGGGTCCCGGCGTACCGGCGGAGGCCGCGGCGAAGCTCCGCAGGACCCCGGGCGTCACCGCCGCGACCGAGGTCGTCACCACCCAGGTACGGGTCGGGCTGACCAGGTACGCCGCCCAGGGCGTCACCCCCGCCGGACTCACCCGCACCTGGGACCCGCAGGTCACCCGGGGCACGCTCGACGGCTTCGGCCCGCGCAGCGCGGCGGTCAGCGAACTCGCCGCCGAGGCGCTGGACCTGCGCCCGGGCAGCACCCTCACCCTCAACCTCGGTGACGGTACGCCGGCCACCGTCACAGTGACCGCCGTCTACGCCCGGGGCCTCGGCTTCGGGGACCTCACCCTCGCCCACGACCTGGTCGCGGCCCACGTGGACAACCCCCTCGCCCGGGCGGTGTACATCGCCACCGCCCCCGCCACCCCGCGGGACCGCCTCACCGCCGCAGTCGCCCGCTTCCCCGGCCTCGCGCTCCTCACCCCCTCCGAGGCCGCCGCGGCCCGGGCCGGGCGGCAGCAGGCGAACGCCGAGGTGAACCTCATCGCGATGGGCCTGGTGCTGGCCTTCACCGCCGTCTCCGTGGTCAACACCCTCGCGATGTCGACCGCGGAGCGGGTCCGGGAGTTCGCGCTGCTCCGGCTGACCGGCGCCACCCGCCGCCAGGTGCTGCAGATGCTGCGGCTGGAGGCCCTCGCCGTCCTGCTGATGGGCGTGGTCCTGGGCAGCGGCACCTCCCTCGCCGTCCTGACCGCCTTCAGCGTCGGGATGACCGGGAGCGCGGCGCCCGCCGTGCTGCCGCTGGTGTACGCGGTCGTGCTGAGCGCGGCCGGGCTGCTGGCCCTGGCGGCCACGGCGGTACCGGGACGCTTCGCGTTGAGGGTGCGGCCGGTCGAGGCCGCGGGGGCGAGGCAGTAGCGGCGGTGCCGGCCGGGCGGGGCGTTCCTCCTGCGGGAGGGCGCCCCACCCGGTGTCTCGGTGCCGTGCCGTCAGGCGGAGTCCTGGCCCTGGCCTTGGTCCTGCCCCCGACCCGGGTCGTGGCCCGGTTCGACCGGGAGCCCGGCCGACCGCCAGGCCTGGAAGCCGCCGATCAGGTCGGTGGCGCGGGGGAGGCCGATGCGCTGGAGTTCGGCGGCCGCGAGGCTGGAGGCGTACCCCTCGTTGCAGATCACGATCACGGTCAGTCCGTGGTCCGCGGCCTCGGGCAGCCGGTGGCTGCCGTCCGGGTCGAGGCGCCACTCCAGTTCGTTGCGCTCGACCACCAGGGCCCCGGGGATCAGCCCGTCGCGTTCGCGCAGCGCCTGGTAGCGGATGTCCACCAGCAGCGCGCCCTCGGCGGCGGCCGCGCGGGCTGCGTGCGCGTCCACCCGCTCCAGCCCCTCGCGCACCCGCTCCAGGTAGGCGTCGATGCCCCGCACCTCTCCGCCCCCGGGGCGGCCGGCGGCGCTCACTGCCAGTCCGCAGGGCGCTCGACCTGCTCCAGGCGCAGCACGGCGCCGGAGCGCGAGTAGTGCCGGATCAGGGGCAGCGGCGGGTAGTAGGCGTGGACCGAGACGGCGTGCTCGGCCTCCGACTCGTTGAGCACCTCGTGGACGTGGTGCTCCAGAAACGCCCGGCCGGTGCCCTCGGCCAGGCTCCGGGTGCGGTCGACGTTCTCGGCGAGCTCCAGGCTCTGCCAGCCCTCGGAGGGCAGCCGCACCGCGAGGGAGTGCTCCGTGAGCCGCCCGGAGGCGGTGGCGAAGGCCCCGCGCGACTCGGCGTGGTCGTGCCAGCCGGTGCCGGTGCCGGGCGGCCAGCCGATCAGCCAGGCCTCGCTGCCGCCGGGCCCTTCCAGCCGCACCCAGGTGCGCCCCTCCGGGTCGAGGGGAAGCTGGGCGACGAGCTCGGGGTCGGCGGCGGTGCGCAGGGCGAAGTCGAGGAGTTCGGCGGCGGTGGGGCCGTCCTGGACCTGGGTACGGGTGTGCGCGGGCGCGGAGGGGGAGGGTGACACGGGGCATCCGTCCTGGGAGTTCGCGAGGGAGCGCGTCCTGGCGCGCGGAGGAAGGCGAATCAGCAGGAGGGGCGACACACGCAGCCCGCGTAGCGGAGGAGGTCCATGTGAACCCTCCGCCACAGGCGTGCATCGGTGCCGGTCATGTCCGGGAGTACACCACGGGGCTCCGCGGACGGTCAATCGATCACCGGGACACGTACCACAATACGGATGCCGGCGCCCGGCATCCGGACGCGTTCGCCCGTCCCCGGAGTCCGCCGCACCCTCCCGACCAGGGCCGGAGGGATTGCGCGGCGGCCCGGCACGAGTGCGGACCGGTGCGCGCCGCCCCGTACCGCTGCGTTCAAGTGCGGCGGCCGGCCGCACCCGGCGCCCTGCCCGGCAGGGCTCCGGTCAGCCCGCCGCGTCCGCCGCCGTGGGGACCGGGTCCTCGGATGGCGACCGGTCGACGGAGCCGCCGCGGACGGCTTCGGCCGCCTCGTACAGCTCCGCCGGGCGCACCCCGGAGAAAGCCCCGACCAGGTGCCCGTCCGGCCGGACCAGCAGCACGGTGTGCGCGGCCGCGCCCGGGTACGACTCGGCCACCAGCAGCTCCGCCCGTGTCGGCAGCGCGCTCACGGCGGCGGCCAGCCGGGGCATCAGACCGGCCTTCAGCCAGTGCCGCCGGTCCCACACGCCCGTACCCGGCGCCACGAGCACCGCGAGCAGCCGCCCGCGTCCCAGCCGGTCGCGCAGCGGCACGGTCGTCCCGTCCGGCGCGGTGACCCGGACGTCCGTCACCGGCGCGCCCGGCTCGGTGGCGGTCTGCACGGCGCCCTCGGTGGGCGCAGGGGCCAGCGGCGAACGCCCGTACCCCGGGGCGGAGCCCAGCGGCCCGCGGCCCAGGTGGGCGTCGGACAGCAGCGTGGCGTGGGCCCGGGCCGCGCCCGGCAGCAGCACCCGCAGCCCGCCGGAGGAGCGCAGCACCGGCATCGCCTGGTCGGCGGCCCGCAGCCGGGCGGCCACGGCCGTGCGGCGCTCGCTCTGGTAGCTGTCCAGCAAGGTCTCCGAGGCCCCCTGGTGCCAGGCCAGCGCCAGCTTCCAGGCGAGGTTCTCCGCGTCGCGCAGCCCCTCCTCGACGCCCTGCGTGCCGAGGGCGCCCAGCAGGTGCGCCGCGTCCCCCGCGAGGAAGGCGCGGCCGTCCCGCCAGCGCCGGGCGAGCCGATGATGCAGTGTGTGCACGCCCGTGTCGAGGAGCTCGTACGGCGGTGTCGCCCCGCCGCACCACTCGGCGAGCGTGTCTCGGATCCGGCCCACCAGCACGTCCGGGGTCACGAGGTCGCCGCGCGGGGGGAGCAGCCAGTCGAGCCGCCACACCCCGTCGGGCAGCGGGCGGGCGGTGACCTCCTCCGGGGGCGACCGGTGCAGCAGGGCCTCGTCGGGCCAGGGGAGTTCGGTGCGCAGCGCGGCCACCGCGTGCCGCTCCACGGCGGTACGGCCGGGGAAGCGCACGCCCAGCAGCTTGCGGACCGTGGAGCGGGCGCCGTCGCAGCCCACCAGGTAACTCCCGCGCCACCATGTGGTTTCCGCCCCGCGGGTGTGGGCGGTGACGCCGTGCGGGTCCTGCTCCACGGTGTCGAGCCGGCTGTCCGCGACCACCTGGACCAGCGGGTGCGCGTGCGCGGCGTCGCGCAGCCCGCGGGCCAGGGCGTGCTGCGGCACGTGCAGGGGAGCGGGCGTCCCGGACTCGGCGTCCCGGGGTGCGAATTCGATGCGTACGGGCTCCTGCCGGCGCCGCACGGTGCGCCAGGCCGTCCACCGGGCGGCCTCGTCGCGCAGCGTCGTACAGCCCAGCCGCCGTGCCATGGCGGCGGTGTCGGCGTGCAGGACGACGGTACGGGCGGGACGCGGCTCGTCCTTGCCGGGGCCCTCGTCCAGGAGGACCGAGGGGACGCCCTGGCCCGCGAGAGCCAGCGCGAGCGAGAGTCCCACGGGCCCCGCTCCGACAACGATCACCGGGTCCACGCGTGCTCCCCGGCCGTCCGATTTGTGATCACAGAACGTATGCAACCCACTGCGCGTGCTTGCGTCAAGTGACGTAGGCACGCAGAGAGAGGTGGGGGGGGGGGGGGGGGGGGGGGGGGCCCCCCCCCCCCCCCCCCCCGGGGGGGGGGGGGGGGGGGGGGGGGGGGGGGGGGGGGGCGGGGGGGGGGGGGGGGCGGGGCCCCCC
>NZ_JBITRX010000044.1:0-2812 GCF_044540325.1 Streptomyces sp. NPDC086023 | reverse complement strand
CCCTCGCCGTTCTTCTCCCCCCCCCCCCCCCCCCCCCCGCGGGGGCGCGCCCCCCCCCCCCCCCCCCCCGCGGGGCGGGGGGGGGGGGGGCCCCCCCCCCCCCCCCCCCCCCCCCACCTCTCTCAGCGGGTGGGTGATCCGGGGTCAGATCTTCTCGTCGTTGCCGCCGGCGTGCGGGGCCGCGAGCTCCTCGACCTCCTCGGCGGTGAGGGTGGTCCCGGTGCTCCGCCTGGAGCGGCGCAGCCACTTCTCCAGCCAGGAGGCGAAGGCCGTGAGCGCGAAGTTCACCGCGATGTAGACGGCCGCGATCACGACCAGGGTGGCGATGGTGTTCGAGCCGTAGTTGGCCGGGATGGTGCGGTAGGCGGACATCAGGTCCTCGACGCCGAGGATGGCGCCGCCGAGCGCGGTGTCCTTGAGGATCACGACCAGCTGGCTGACCAGGGCGGGCAGCATGGCGGTGACGGCCTGCGGCAGCAGGATGAACTGCATGATCTGGCTCTTGCGCATGCCCAGCGCCTTGGCGGCGTCGGACTGGCCGTGCGGCAGCGAGAGGATGCCCGCCCTGACGATCTCCGCGATGACCGAGGCGTTGTACAGCACGAGGCCGGTGACCACGGCGTACAGCGGCCGGATCTCGGAGCCGATGGCGGTGTACTCGACGTACAGCTGGCTGGCGAACAGCATCAGCATGAGGACCGGGATGGCGCGGAAGAACTCGACCCAGGCACCGACCGGGCCGCGGATCCAGCGGTGCTCGGAGAGCCGCCCGACGCCGAGCAGGGCGCCCAGCGGGATGGCGATGACGATCGCCAGGATTCCCGCCTTGAGGGTCTCACCGAGGCCGGGCAGGAGGAACGTCGTCCAGACGTCGCCGTCCTCGACGAACGGCAGCCACTTGGAGGCCTCCATCTCGCCCTTGTCCGCCATCGTGGCGATCACGTACGCCAGGGCGCCGCAGAACACGATGCCGAAGGCGATGGTGTAGAGGACGTTGCGCCGCCTGGCCCTGGGGCCCGGGGTGTCGTACAGCACGGAGCTCATCGCTTCACCGCCATCCGCTTGGCCACCCAGCCGAGGAACAGACCGGTCGGGAGGGTCAGCACGATGAACCCGAAGGCGAAGACCGCGAAGACGGCCAGGATCGCGTCGGATTCGTTCTCGAGCATGGTCTTCATCAGCGTGGCCGCCTCGGCGACGCCGATCGCGGCCGCCACCGTGGTGTTCTTGGTGAGCGCGATCAGCACGTTGGCCAGGGGCGTGATGACCGCGCGGAACGCCTGCGGCAGCACGATCAGGCGGATGACCTGGGTGAAGCTCAGGCCCAGCGCGCGGGCGGCCTCGGCCTGGCCGGGCGGCACGGTGTTGATGCCGGAGCGCAGCGCCTCGCACACGAAGGTGCCGGTGTACGCGATGAAGCCGAGGACCGCGAGGCGGAAGCCCTTCGACTCGAAGGTGTCACCGCCCAGCGTGACGCCGAGGGTGTCGCCCAGGCCGAGCGAGCAGCCGATGATGATCAGCGTCAGCGGGGTGTTGCGGACCAGATTGACGTACGCGGTGCCGAAGGACCGCATCAGCGGGACGGGGCTGACCCGCATGGCGGCCAGCATGGTTCCCCAGATCAGGGAGCCCGCCGCCGACCAGAGGGTGAGCTGCACCGTCACCCAGAAGGCGCCGAGCAGGTCGTACTGCGGATTGTCTAGAAAATCGAACACGTCGTTGCCCTGCGCTCTCCTCAGGATGGCTGGTGGGGCACGCCGCCGGTGGCAGGCCGGCGGCGTGCCCCGTCAGTGGCTCAGCTGCCCTCGGTGACCTGCGGGGCCGGCTCGTTCTTGTAGTTCGCCGGGCCGAAGTTGGCCTTCACGAACTTGTCCCAGGAGCCGTCCGCGACCATGTCCTTGAGCGCCTGGTTGATCTTCGCCCGGTCGGGGTCGCCCTTCTTCAGGCCGATGCCGTAGTTCTCGTCGCTCAGGGTCAGGCCCAGGAGCTTGAACTTGCCGGCGTGGTCGGGCTGCGCGGCGTAGCCGGCGAGGATGGAGTTGTCCGTGGTGATCGCGTCGACGGACTTGTTCTCCAGGCCGGTGATGCACTCCGAGTAGCCGCCGACCTGCTTGAGGTCGGCCTCGGGGGCCAGCTTCTCCTTGACGTTCTGCGCGGAGGTCGAGCCGGTGACCGAGCAGAGCTTCTTCTTGTTGAGGTCCTCGGCCTTGGTGATCGAGTTGTCGTCGGCGCGGACCAGCAGGTCCTGGTGGGCCAGGAAGTACGGGCCGGCGAAGTCGACCTTGGCCTTGCGCTTGTCGTTGATCGAGTAGCTCGCGACGATGAACTTCACGTCGCCGTTCTGGAGCATCGTCTCGCGCTGGGCGCTGGGCGCCTGCTTGAACTCGATGTCCTTCTCGTCGTAGCCGAGCTTCTTCGCGACGTACTTGGCCACGTCCACGTCGAAGCCGGTGAACTTGCCGTCCGCGGTCTTCAGGCCGATGCCGGGCTGGTCGAACTTGATGCCGACGACGACCTTGTCGCCGGAGCCGCCGTCGCCCTTGTCGCTGTCGCCGCCACAGGCGGTCGCGGTCAGGGCGAGGGCTACGACGGCCGCGGCAGCGGCGCCGACCTTGGAAACCTTCATGGTGAACTTCCCTCGGATGAGACGTGGTTGACGTTGACGAATACTGCTGACCGGATCAGTACCAGACCAGACCGGGACCGGTCAGTGGTGCAGGATCTTCGACAGGAAGTCCTTGGCACGATCGCTGCGCGGGTTGTTGAAGAACTGGTCGGGCGTCGCCTCTTCGACGATCTTCCCGTCGGCCAT
>NZ_JBITRX010000043.1:0-18925 GCF_044540325.1 Streptomyces sp. NPDC086023 | reverse complement strand
CACCCGTCAGGCGAACCCGCGAATTGGTGCGCAAAACGACTCACGTGGTGCCCAGCGAACTCACAACCAGATCACTAGGGCCTGGCGGAGCGCCGTCAGCATGCCCCGGGCATCCTCGATCATCGCGGACTGGACCTCGGTCCAGTCCGGTTCGGGGAGTTCGGCGGCGTCGGGCGAGTTCTCCAGGGAGTGGTCGGTGTTGGCCATGGTGGTCACCACGAGCTGGAAGACCGCGCCGCCGTCCAGGACGCGCAGGATCCGCCCGTCCGTCGCCGAGGTGGTGAGCATCAGGGCGCGCTGTCCGAGGCCGGGCACCTCCTCCTGGCGGGGTGTCTCCAGCGAGTCCTGCAGCTCGGCGCTGCGGGCTTCGAACTCCGGCTCCGGGTCGGTGCGGTGGTGCAGTTCCACGGACGCGCGGACGTTCCAGGAGCGCCATTGGCCCTGGGCACCGGAGTGGTCGCTGTCGCGCCAGCACACGCCGGTGCGCAGGGCCGGGTCCGTGGTCCGGGTCCGGCCGGTCTCGGACCATTTCGCGATGCGGGTCACCTGGCCGAGTGCGGGTACGTGGACCCGGGCGCACATGTCGGAGGGGAGCGCGTAGTCCATCCGGGGGCGCTGGGCGGGCGGTTCGTGCGGGGGGTGGAGTACGTACAGGCCGGCCGCCCAGACGGCGGAGACGGTGACGGCGCCGGTCAGGGCCCAGCGGAGGCGGCGGCCGCCGCGAGGGGCCGATGCCCGCTCCTCCGGCGCGCCCGGGCCGGGTTCCGGCGGTGAGAAGGGGGCGTGCGGGTCCTCGTACGAGGTGATCTCGGGCTCGGATATCAACGGTCGTTCCCCTCGGCTGGGCCGTGCTCCCCCTGGCCACGGCCTCGACAGGGTACGGCGCACCCCGGCCGGTCGAAGAAGCCCGCGAGGCGCATGCCGTGCAGGTTGCGGCAGATGGCGAAGGCGTCGTCGCCGCCTGCCTCGAGGTACACGAGCAGCCCTTCCGGGGACTCGGCGCGGGCGAAGGCCGAGGCGTCGAGGTACGGCGTCCCGGCGAGGTTGCACAGCGTTTCGATGCAGCCGCCGATCAGCCGGCCCTCGGCCGTGACGTCGCCGGTGGCGTCGAGCCGGGTCCAGGAGCCGGCGGAGTCGAGGGTGAACTCGCGTACGTCCGGGTGGACGGCGTAGTCGTCCCAGCCCGTGGCGCGGTGGCGGCCCGGCGGTGTCTGGGTGAACCGGTGGCCCGGAGGGGCCGCGACGACGTCGAGCCACGACAGCAGCCCGTCGGGGGCGCGGTAGGGCGTGTCCATGAGGTTGTTGCCGTGGACGGTCGCCGTGCCGGTGAGCAGGGTCAGCGGCGTGAGCAGGGTCGACGTGTCCGAGAAGCCGACGAGCCAGGTCGGCTCCGCGTCGCGCAGCCGTCCCCAGTCCAGGTGCGGGATCAGGTCGATGGCGGTCTCGCCGCCCCAGGGCGGTACGACCGCGCGGATCGTGGGGTCGGTCAGCATCTCCGTCAGTTCGGCGGCGCGGTCGGCCGCGGGGGCGCTGACGTGACCCGAACCGTCCATGCACCGGCCGACGACGACCTCGTAGCCGCGGGCGCGTACGTCGCCGAGGGCGACCTCGAGCCGGGCCCGCATCTTCTCGGGGACCCCGCTGGACGGGGAGGTCACCCCGACGCGGTCGCCGGGGCGCAGGGGGCGGGGGTATCGGACCGCCATGCCGTGGATCCTGGTGGTGGTTCGCCCGGGGAGCAACGTGGTTTCCGCGCGGCGGGGGTCAGCCCTTCCGGAGGAGCGGGCCTCAGGAGCGGGCGACGGGGGACGGCGGGAGCGGGAGCGGGCCCCGGACCCGGGAGGCGGGTCCGGGGCCGCCTGGTCAGGCCTTGCGGCGGTACGTCGAGACCACGACGCCCTGGGGGGAGGTGACCGCCTCGGCCAGCTCGAAGGTGTGCAGGCCGCCGTCCGCGGGGAAGAGCGACTTCCCGCCGCCCAGCAGCACCGGCATGGTCATGAGCCGGAGCTCGTCGGCCAGTCCCTCGGAGATGAGGGTGCGCGCGAGGGTCGGGCTGCCCATCACGACCAGGTCGCCGCCGTCGCGGTCACGCAGCTCGCGGATCCCGGCGACGGCCTCCGCGCCCGGGATGCGGACGGTGTTTTCCCAGGTCAGCTTGTCGTCGCCGAGGGTGTCGGAGACCACGTACTTCTGGATGGAGTTCATCCGGTCCGCGAAGGGGTCGCCCGCCCGCTCCGGCCAGGCCGCGGCCATGTTCTGCCAGGTGCGGCGGCCGAAGAGCAGTGCCTCGGCGCCGGCCAGCGCGCTGTCGAAGGCGCCGCCGACGACCTCCGGGTCGAAGAAGGGGTGGGTCCAGCCGCCGTGCGCGAAGCCGCCGTCGGTGTCCTCCTCCGGGCCGCCGGGAGCCTGCACGATGCCGTCGAGGCTGATGAACTCGGTGATGACGATGCGCATGTCGGTCCGCTCCCGTGGTCTGCGTGTGTGGCTTGCGAACTGGTAGACCGGCGCGGCCCGCCGGACTCATCGGCGCACCGACGCCTTTCTCCCGTGATGTGGGTCACATGATCAGAGGTCGGCGATGAGGGCCGTCGCGTTGTCGGCGGGTCCGGTGGCGTGGGCGACCGCCGCGGCGACGAGCGCGCGGGCCGCCGCCTGCGGGGTTCCCGCGAGGTGGGCCGCCAGGTCGGCACCGGCGTCCTCCAGGGGTTCGTACGCCCCGTCGCTCGCCAGCAGGAGGCGGCCCCCGGCGGGCACGGACCGGGTGCCGAGCAGCCAGTCGGGGCGGGTGTCGCCGAGGTAGGAGGTGACCAGGTTGCGGTCGTACGGGCCGGGCGTGAGCCCCATGTCCTGCAACTGCCGGCGCATGTTGTGGTCGGCGGTGAGGCAGACCGCCTCGCGGGCGCCCGGCGGGAGCAGGTAGGCACGGGAGTCGCCACACCAGGCGACCTGGAGCCGCTGGTCGGAGACGACCGCCACGACGGCGACCGCGCAGGGCAGTTCCGTGTACGGGTCCTGGCGCGCGGGATCGGCGGCGATGGCGGCGTGCACCGCGCGCAGGCCGGGCTCGGCGCCCTCCCGGGCGGCGGCGCGGGCGAGGCGGCGGGCGGTGGTCCGCGCCCAGTCGCGGACCTCGTCGTTGCTGCCGATGCCGTCGAGCAGCGCGTACGACCGCGCGCCGCGATGGGTGAACGTCGCGGTGGCGTCGCACTGGTGGGACCGGTCGCCGGTCAGCTGGGCGGTGGCATGGGCACGCATGAGGCTCCTTAATGTGCGCGATTGTGCCAAATTGCCGCTGGTCGGTGCAGGAACGTGCCGCCTCTCGGCGCGCTCACCTGCCGGCGGGTGGTCCGGGCAGGGCCGTGCGGCGGCCGTCAGAGGCGTGCCAGGGCCGTGCGTACGGGGGCCGATCCGTCCTCGGCCGCCAGCGCGGCGGCCAGGGCGCGGGGCCGTACGGGCGGCACCGCGAGGGCGGCACGGATGGCGCCCGCCAGTTCCGCGGCCTCAAGGCGCTGGTAGCGCAGGGGGCGGGGGGCCACGCCGAGGGTGTGCAGGCGGGCGGCCCAGAAGTGCTGGTCGAGCTGGACCGGTACGGGTACGGCGGGGACGCCCGCCCGCAGGCCGGCGGACGTGGTGCCGGCGCCGGCGTGGTGGACCACCGCGGCCATGCGGGGGAACAGGGCGGCGTGCGGTGCCTCGCCGATCGTGAGGACGTCGTCGCCTTCCGCGTGCAGGCCGGACCAGCCCGACTGGACGACGCCCCGTACGCCGGCGAGGCGGAAGGCCTTCACCAGGAGGGCGGACAGGCGCTCGGCGTCGCCCGCGACGAAGCTGCCGAAGCCGGCGAAGACCGGGGGCGGGCCGGCCGCGAGGAACTCCGCCAGGCGCGGCTCGGGTTCCCAGCCGGGCGGGGCCGGCGGCCACCAGTAGCCGCACACCTCGTGGCCCTCGGGCCAGTCGGCCGGGCGGGGTACGACGGTGGGGCTGAAGCCGTGCAGGACGGTGCGGGTGGGCGGGAGGCCGAGGAAGCCGGTGAAGGCGCCGCGGGAGGTTCCGCGGCGGGGCGCGGGGAGGCCGAGTTCGTGGCGCAGGGCCCGGACGGCGGGGGCGAAGAGGCCGTCGGTGCCGGCCCAGAGGGCTCGGGAGGCCAGCAGGTTGCCGTATCCGCCGAGGGTCCGTGCGGCGGTGACCAGGGGCGGGAAGGCGCGGGTGGGGGTGACCGGCTGGAGGTAGCCGCTCAGGCTGGGGATGCGGTGGGCCTCCGCCAGGACGGTGCACATCGGGTCGGTGACGGTGGAGGAGATCAGCACGTCCGCCCCCTGGGCGACGGCGTCGGCGATGCCGCGCGTGAGGCGGGGCATGAAGCGGCGGGCCATGGTCACGGCCCGGGCCATCGCCACGGCCGGGCTGACGGCGCGGGCCAGGCCCTGGCCGGTGGCGGAGGCCAGTTCCTCGCGGGGGTCGACCGGCAAGGGGCGGAAGCCGATGCCGTGGCCGGTGACCGCGTCGGCGAAGCGGGCGTGGGTGGCGAGGTCGACGGCGTGGCCGGCCTCGCGCAGGCGGACGGCGAGGCCGGTGTAGGGGGCGACGTCGCCCCAGGAGCCGGCGGTGACGATCAGTACGCGCACGTGCCCAGTGTGCCGGGCGCGCGGGGCGGGCGTACCGGGTCGGGAGGTGGTTGTTCCGTGCCGGGCGGGCGGGTGGTCCCCGGGGCGGGTGGAGAGGTGCTTTCCGGCCGCGTCCGAGGGCGGCCGGGGGCGGTGGGTGGCGGCGTGTCAGGGGGTGCCGGCGCCGGGCGGGGAGGTGTGCAGGTCCATGCCCAGGAATTGAGACGGAGTGAAGCCGAGGGAGCTGTAGAGCGGCTTGCCGTCGGTGCTCGCGTGGAGCTGGATGTACGTGAGGCCCTGGGCGTTGAGCCAGTCGACCAGGCCCGACACGATCCGCCTGCCGTACCCCTTCCCGCGGGCGCCGGTGTCGGTCACGATGCCGTCCAGGTAGCCGCGGCGGCCGTCCGGCCAGAGGGGGCCGGGCAGGTGGTACGTCACCCAGGCCAGCCCGCATGCCTCCAGCCGTTCGCCGGGCGCACCCCCGATGACCAGGCACGTGTGGTCGGGGCGGGCGGTGAGGCGTTCGGTGAACCAGGCGTGGGCGATCTCGCGCCAGGGGGCGTCGGCCGGGCCGGGTTCGACGCCGAGCGAGGCGAGGGCGACGGCGCGCAGGCGGACGAGTTCGGGGAGGTCCTCGGGCGCCGCCCGGCGTGGGGCGG
Source organism: Streptomyces sp. NPDC086023 (assembly GCF_044540325.1). NCBI lineage: Bacteria > Bacillati > Actinomycetota > Actinomycetes > Kitasatosporales > Streptomycetaceae > Streptomyces > Streptomyces sp. NPDC086023. The sequence goes on along the minus strand of NZ_JBITRX010000043.1, from coordinate 13,662 downwards.
GCAGCGGGGCGGCGGGTGCCGCGGGTGCGGGATCTGTCATGGGCTCAAGTCCCTTCCGGGGGCGGATTCACAGTCGGACGTATCCGGCATTCGGACAGCAGTTTTCTACGTTCGGACAACTCAAGGTCAAATTCTTGTTGCAGACCTGTCAAAAGCCCTTGGTCGCTGGCACTCTTCTCAGCCGCTGACCCCCACGGTTTCCAAGGAGCACGAGTGACCTTCCCCCAGTCCTCATCCCGCACCTCCCGTACCCGTACCCGCATCGTGCGAGCCGGCGCGCTGGTCGCCTCCGCCGCGATGGTGGTCGTCGCGGTGCAGAGCGGCTCGGCCTCCGCCACGGCCGACCGCGAGGCCGGCGCGACCGCCGTGCCCCTGTCCGGTGCGCAGCGCGCCACCGCCATCGCCCAGGCGCAGTCGGGCGCCGCCGCGACCGCCAAGGCGCTGGGCCTGGGCTCGTCCGAGGCCCTCGTGGTGCGCGACGTGATCCGCGACGCGGACGGCACCGTGCACACCCGGTACGAGCGCACGTACGCCGGACTCCCGGTGCTCGGCGGCGACCTGGTCGTCCACCAGAAGAAGGACGGCAGCCGCAAGACCACGCGCGCGACGAACGCGAAGATAGCCGTGGCGAGCACCTTCGCCGCCAAGGCCGCCCCGAAGAACGCCCGCAAGGTCGTCTGGGCCGCGAACGGCACGCCCACCCTGGCGTGGGAGGCCGTCACCACGGGCACCTCGCACGACGGCACGCCGAGCGAGCTGCACACCGTCACCGACGCCCGCACGGGCAAGGTGCTGCACAGCTACGACGCCATCTTCACCGGCACGGGCACCAGCCAGTACAGCGGTTCCGTCCCGCTCGGCACCGTGAAGAACGGCTCGCTGTACGAGCTGACGGACGCCGGCCGCGGCGGCCACAAGACGTACGACCTCAACGGCGGCACCAACGGCACCGGGACGCTCTTCACCGACGCAGACGACGCGTGGGGCGACGGCACGGCCGGCAGCCGGCAGACCGCGGCCGTCGACGCCGCCTACGGCGCGGGCGTGACCTGGGACTTCTACAAGAACGAGCTGGGCCGCCTGGGCATCCGCGGCGACGGCGTGGGCGCGTACTCGCGGGTCCACTACGGCAACGCGTACGTCAACGCGTTCTGGTCGGACCAGTGCTTCTGCATGACCTACGGCGACGGGGCGGGCAACGCCAAGCCGCTGACCTCGCTGGACGTCGCCGGGCACGAGATGACCCACGGCCTGACGGCCTCGACGGCGGGGCTGCGCTACAGCCGCGAGTCGGGCGGCCTGAACGAGGCGACGTCGGACATCCTCGGCACGTCCGTGGAGTTCTACGCGGCGAACTCGGCCGACCAGGGCGACTACCTCATCGGCGAGAAGATCGACATCCGGGGCAACGGCACGCCGCTGCGCTACATGGACAAGCCGAGCCGGGACGGCAACTCCGCCGACTACTGGTCGAGGACCGTCGGCCGGCTGGACGTGCACTACTCGTCCGGGCCCGCGAACCACTTCTTCTACCTGCTGTCGGAGGGCAGCGGCGCGAAGACGATCAACGGCGTGAGCTACAACTCGCCGACGTACGACGGCTCGTCGGTGACCGGCATCGGCCGCGTCAAGGCGTACAAGATCTGGTACAAGGCGCTGGCGACGTACATGACCTCGTCGACGGACTACGCGGGCGCGCGCGTCGCGACCCTGCAGGCCGCCGGCGACCTGTACGGCAGCGGGAGCACCGAGTACGCGGCCGTCGCCGCCGCGTGGACCGCCGTCAACGTGAAGTAGGGATCGGCCGGAATTCCACTGTCAACCGTAGGTTGACGCCCGACGGGGCGTCAACCTACGGTTGACGCATGACGAATCCCGTGCGGCTCGACGATCTGATCGACGCCATCAAGAAGGTGCACGACGACGCACTGGACCAGCTGTCCGGAGCCGTGATCGCGGCGGACCACCTCGGGGAGCTGGCGGACCACCTCATCGGCCACTTCGTCGACCAGGCGCGGCGCTCCGGCGCCTCCTGGACCGACATCGGCCGCAGCATGGGGGTCACCCGGCAGGCCGCGCAGAAGCGGTTCGTGCCGAAGGAGGACGTGGACCTGGACGCGAGCCAGGGCTTCAGCCGGTACACGGACGAGGCGCGGCGCGTGGTCATGGCCGCGCAGGGCGCGGCGCAGGCCGCGGGCAACCACGAGATCGGGACGGTCCACCTGGTGCTGGCCCTGGTGGCCGAGCCCTCGGACCTGGGTGCCCGGACGATCGTGGCGCAGGGCGTGGCGCTGGAGGCCGTGCGCGGGGCGGCGGAGGCCGCGCTGCCGGCGTCCGCGGGCGACGCGCCGGCGCTGGTGCCCTTCGACGGCGAGGCGAAGAAGGTGCTGGAGCTGACGTTCCGCGAGGCGCTGCGGCTGGGCCACAACCACGTCGGCACCGGGCACGTCCTGCTGGCACTGCTGGAGTTCGAGGCCGGGGCGGGGCTGCTCACGGGGCTCGGGGTCGACAAGGCGGCGGCCGAGGCCGAGGTAGCGGAGCGGGTGGCGGAGCTGGCCGCGGCGGCTGCGGGTGCGGGTGCGGGTGCGGACGGCTGAGAGGTCGTCCGTACGACTGGGGTCACGGGAGGCCGGTGTCGCGCTGGGGCGCGGTGCCGGCCTCTTGCGCGTGGGTGTTCGCGCGCTGGGACGCGGTGCCCCGGCTGTTGCGCGTGGATGTGCGCGCGCTCTGGCGGTGAGCGGCCGTCAGGCGATGCCGTAGCGGGCCGCGATGCCGTCCAGGATGAGCTGGAGGCCTTCCTCGAAGTGGGTGTCGTAGTCCTCGAAGAGCTGGGTGCCGGCGGCCGCGGTGAGGGGGTAGTCGGCCATGCGGGCGGCGCGTTCCGCCACGTCGTAGCCCTCGCGGCGTTCTCCGGGGGCGGGGTGGACGCCCTGCTCCTCGGTGACGAAGCCGAGGGTGTACGCGAAGGCCGTGCTGGTGGCGCGGACGGCCTGGGGCAGGTCGAAGCCGGCGGCGACGAGGCCCTGGAGGTGGGCCTCCGTCTGCGCCGCGTGGTCGGTGCCGGTGAAGCGTGAGCCGCTGAAGACGCGGGCCCCGTCGCGGTAGGCGAGCAGGGCCCTGCGCAGGGAGCGGTTGGCGAGGAGCAGGCGTTCGCGCCAGGGGAGGTCGGGGTCGCCGGCCGGGTGCTCCGCCCCTTCGCCGGTCATGCGGCGGTACATCTCGGTGGCCATCTCGTCCACGAGCTCTTGCTTGTTCTTGAAGTGCCAGTAGAGGGCGGGCGCCTTGACGTCCAGCTCCTGGGCGATGGCACGGACGGTGAGCTTGTCCAGGCCGGTCTCGTTGAGCAGGCGCAGCGCCGTCTCGGCGACGGTCGCCCGGCTCAGGGGCGGAACGCGGGGCGGGGTGTGCTGCGGCTTGGAGGTCATCGGCCGGCTCTCTGTGTCGCTCTGCTTCTCTTCGGGGATTGACACCTTAACAACGTTAAGTGCATGCTTGCGACGGGACCTTCCTTAACGTTGTTAAGGAGTGGTTGCTTTGCGCGTTTTTGTCGGAATGGATCGGGTGGACGGGGGAGAGTCATGCAGATGCAGGGGCAGGGCGTCGAGCGGGCACAGGACGCCCATGTGGGGCGTGAGCAGCGGGATGCCGAACCGGGGGCGTCGGGCGGGGCCGGTGGCGCCGCGGTGGACGTGCTGGTCGTGGGGGCCGGGCCGACCGGTCTCGTAGTGGCCTGTGACCTGGCCCGGCGGGGCGTGCGCGCGCTCGTCGTCGAGCGCTCCGGGGGGCTCTTCCCCGGCTCGCGCGGCAAGGGCCTGCAGCCGCGGACGCTGGAGGTCTTCGACGACCTGGGCGTGCTGGGGCAGGTGCTGAAGTGGGGCGGCCTGGCACCGGCCGCCATGGCGTGGGTGGACGGCCGGCGGGTCGGCGAGCAGCCGGTGTTCGAGGTGGTCGAGCCGACCGAGGAGGCACCGTACCCGGGGCCGTGGATGCTCCCCCAGTGGCGCACCCAGCAGATCCTGCTGGAGCGGCTCCGGGAGTTGGGCGGCGACGTACGGTTCGGCGTGGAGCTGACGGGGCTCGCGCAGGACGCCGACTCCGTCACGGCCACGCTCGGCACGGCGGACGGGGGCACGGAGACGGTGCGTGCCCGGTACGCCGTGGCGGCGGACGGCGGGCGGTCGACGGTGCGGCGGCTGACCGGCATCCCGATGACGGGCGAGCAGGTGGACCCGATGCCGATGGTCGTGGCCGACGTGGTGATCCCCTCGCTCGACCGGGACAACTGGCACGTCTTCCCGCCGAAGGAGGGGGGCGCGGGCTTCGCCGCGCTGTGCCCGATGCCGCACGCGGAGGACTTCCAGTTCGTCGCACAGGCCGCGGAGCGGCGGGACGGGGTCACCGCCGACGACGTGCGCGCCATGGTGGCCGACCTGACGCACATCAGGGCGGAGCAGGTCACGGAGGTGCGGTGGGCCTCGGACTTCACCGTGAACGCGGCGATGGCCGAGCGCTTCCGGGAGGGGCGGGTCTTCCTGGCGGGGGACGCGGCCCACATCCACTCCCCCGCGGGCGGCCAGGGGCTGAACACCAGTGTCCAGGACGCGTACAACCTCGGGTGGAAGCTGGCCGCGGTGCTGCGGGAGGGCGCGCCGGAGGAGCTGCTCGACACGTACGAGCAGGAGCGGCTGCCACAGGCGGCCGCGATGCTGGGGCTGTCCACGCGGATCCACCGGGGCGAGGCGCGACGCGGGGCGGAGACCCGTCAGCTGGGCATCCACCTGCGTCAGTCGCCGCTCACCCGCGAGACCCGGGACGGGCTGGCGGAGGAGGCGCTGCGCGCCGGAGACCGGGCGCCGGACGGGCGGCGGGACGGGCTGCGGCTCTTCGACCTGTACCGCGGGCCGCAGTTCACGCTGCTGGCGGTCGACACCGAACTGCCGGATGAGCTGCCGCCGCTGCCGGGGCTCCGGACGGCGAGGACGGGGGCGTACGAGGTGTACGGGCGGGGCCTGTACCTGGTGCGGCCGGACGGGTACGTCGGCTGGGCGGGGGCCGGAGGTCCGGAGTCGGTGCGCGAACTGCGGGAGTGGGCGGGGCTGGTGACGGGGGCGGCCGGGGTGCCCGCCAGGATAGAGGAGGGGTGAGGCCCGGCGGGTCGGACGGGTCGGACGGGTCGGACGGGTCGGACGGGTCGGACGGGTCGGACGGTACCGCGGGGCCGGGGCGGTCAGCCGACCGGGTGGGCCCTCGGTGGCGGGGCCGGTCAGCCGGGGGCCGTGGCGCGGTATTCCTGGGGGCTCATGCCGCGGACGCGCTTGAAGGCCGTGCTCAGGGCGAAGGCGCTGCCGTAGCCGACGCGGCGGGCCACGGTGGCGACCGTGGCGTCCGGTTCGCGGAGCAGGTCGGCGGCGAGGGCGAGGCGCCAGCCCGTGAGGTACGCCATCGGGGGCTCGCCCATCACGTCGGTGAAGCGGCGGGCCAGCGAGGCGCGGGACGTGCCGGTCTTCGTGGCGAGTTCGGCGACGGTCCAGCCGTACGCCGGGTTCTCGTGCAGCAGGCGGAGGGCGGGGCCGACCACGGGGTCGCCGTGGGCGCGGTACCAGGCGGGTGACCCGCTGTCGGGGTCGGCGAGCCAGTCGCGGAGCACCCCGATGAGGAGGAGGTCCAGCAGGCGGTCCAGGACGAGTTCCTGGCCGGGGCGGTCCTTGCCGATCTCCTCGGTGAGGAGGTGGACGAGGGTCAGGTCGGTGCCCTTGGCAGGGCGGACGAGGAGGGGAGGGAGTGTGGCGAGCAGTCGCCTGCCGATCTCGCTGGGGCCGAGGTAGGTGCCGGTGAGCATGACGGCGGCGTCGGGCGCCGGCTGGGCGACGCCCCAGGTGCGGACGCCCAGGGACATGGAATCGCTGACGTCGACGCCTTCTGCGGTGCTGCACCGCTGGTCGGGGTCGACCGTGATCAGCGGGGGCAGGCCGGGGGTGTCGGTGATGGTGTACGGATCCGGGCCCCGGGCGACGGCGATGTCGCCGGCCCGCAGCGGGACCGGGTCGCCGCCGTCGGCCAGCACCCAGCCGTCGCCGTGGAGGAGGGTGAAGACGGAGAGGGGCGCCCGGTCCTCGATGCGGACCGACCAGGAGGGGTTGAACACCGCCTTGAGGAGGAAGGCGCCGCGCGCCTTGGGCCCGTCGAGCAGGCCGGCCAGGGTGTCCATGCCCTCCACGATAGGGGCAGGCGGCCTGGGCGGCCCTGCTCCGGCGGACATCGCCTAGGCGTTCCAGACGCCCGTGGCGGCGGCCTCGCGGGCGTAGTCGGCGAAGTCCTTCGCCGGGCGGCCCAGGACCTCCTCGACGCCGTGGGCGAGGTGGGCGTTGCGGCCGTCGAGGATCAGCCGGAAGAGGTCGGCGAACTCGGTGGGCACGCCGTTCGCGGCGAGAACGGCCTTGTAATCCTCGATGCTGACGGGAAGGTAGGTGATGGTGCGGCCGATGGCTTTGGAGAGTTCGGCGGCCACGTCGTGGAAGCTGAGCAGGCGGGGTCCGGAGAGTTCGTAGGTGCGGCCGACGTGGCGGTCGTCGGTGAGCGCGGCGACGACGACGTCCGCGATGTCGTCCGCGTCGACGAAGGGCTCGACGGCGTCGGCGGTGGGGAGGGCGATCTCCCCGGCGCGTACGTCGTCGAGGAAGAAGCTCTCGTCGAAGTTCTGGTGGAACCAGGCGGCCCGGACCACGGTCCAGTCGGCTCCGGAGGCCTTCAGGGCCTCTTCGCCGGCCTCGGCGCCCTCCTCACCGCGGCCGGAGAGGAGCACCAGGCGGCGGGTGCCGCGCTCGACGGCGACGCGGGCGAAGGCGCCGACGGTCTCGGCGGCGCCGGGGAAGCCGAGGTCCGGCGCGTAGGTGACGTACACGGAGTGGACGCCGTCGAGGGCGGGCGCCCAGGTCTCGGGGTCCTCCCAGACGAAGGGCACCGCGGCGGAGCGCGATCCGACGCGCACGTCGAGGCCGCGCTCGGTGAGCTTCGAGACGACGCGGCGCCCGGTCTTGCCGGTGCCGCCGATGACGAGGGTGGTGGTGTTCTGGGTCATGTCTTCAGTGAACCGGCGGGAGTTGAGACGGCACATAGCTGTGAAGCTCAGGCGCATACGCGAGCGTCCAGGCCGTCGCGAGCACGCGCGGGAACGAATCCCGCGCGGCTCGCGGGGCCTTCGGGAGGCACGTCCGCTCGGCAGACGGGCGGGGGTGATGCCGGCGGGGCGATGCCGGCGGGGGCGGTCTGCGGTCCGCACGCCGGCATCGGCGGGGTCGAGAGCGGCGCGGTCAGCCGGGCACGGGTGGGTCACGCCGGGCGGCCCGCGAGGGCGGGGGCGCCGTCGCGCTTGGCCTTGAGCTGCTCCTGGCGCGTGCCGCCGCGCGACATGAGGTGCAGCTTGTACTCGCCGGGCTTCTGCCCTTCGTGTGCCAGGTGCTTGACGACGCCCTTGCAGATGGTCTCCTTCAGCTTGGCGCCGGGCTTGCCGTTGATGTGGAACCACACGGCGACGTCGTACTTGTTGCCCAGCTGGAAGATGCCGGTCCCCCGGCCGAGGCTGATGCACTGGGCGCCGAACGCCTGGTTGAGGGTGGCCGGCTGCTCGCCCGCGATGCGGCTGAGCACGGTGTCGGCAGCGCGTGCGCCCTGGGGCATCGCGGCCTGGCAGCTCATGCGCTGCGGCAGGTCCGAGGGGGCGGCGGAGTCGCCGGCGGCGACGATGTGCGCGTCGTCCACGCTGGTGAGGGTCTCGTCGGTGAGCAGGCGGCCCAGCGCGTCGGTGGTCAGGCCGCTGCGGGCGGCCAGGTCCGGCACGCCGAAGCCGGCGGTCCAGACGGTGACCTCGCTGCGCAGTTCACGCCCGTCGGCGAGCCGCACGGCGTCGGCGGACACGGCGGTCACCTTGGAGCCGGGCCCGTCGAGCACGGCCACGCCGAGTGCCGCGAGCCGCTTGGCGACGGCCCGGCGGCCGCGCGGGTGCAGGTACGGGCCGAGGACCCCGCCGCAGGCCAGGGTCACCCGGCGGCCCCGCTCGGCCAGTTCGGCCGCGGTCTCGATGCCGGTGGGGCCCGCGCCGACCACCGTGACCGGGGCGGTCGGGGTCGCGGCGGCCAGCAGCGGCCGCAGCCTCAGCGCGTCCTCAAGGGTGGCGATCGGGTGGGCGTACTCGGCCGCTCCGGGCACGCTCGGGTCGGCGCTGCCGCTGCCCACGGCGTAGACCAGGTAGTCGTAGTCGGCGGTGCCGCCGTCGGCCAGCGTCAGGCGGCGGGCGGGCGCGTCGATGCGGGACACGGTGCCGACGTGCAGCCGGACGCCCTCGGCCAGGACGTCCCGGTAGTCGACGACGGCCTCGTCGGTGCCGGCCACCAGCTGGTGCAGGCGGATCCGGTGGACGAACGACGACCGGGGGTTGATCAGGGTCACGGTCACGTCGTCGCGCCGGGTCAGGCGGTTCGCCGCCATCACCCCCGCGTATCCGCCGCCGATGACGATGACCTGGGTGTTCGCGTTCACGGTGTCTCCTTTGGCTCCAGGGGTTTCAGTCACGGGACACCGCAGCCCCGGCCGTTGTGACATGACGTGACGCAGCTCACAGATTCGTCTGCCTGGCTGACACCGGTGTTAGTGGCATCCGCGTGAGTGACGTGAGGGTTGGCCTGGCGGGGTGGCCGACTTCGTGGGCGGGCGCAGGGAGCTCGAAACGCTGGGGCGGGAGCTGGCCAGGGTCGCGTCCGGCATAGGCGGCGACCGGCCGGGGCGGTGCCGATGCTGCGCGGGCGGCGGCGGGTCGGGAAGTCCCGGCTCGTCGAGCGGTTCGCGGAGCGGTCGGGCGCGCCGTTCCTGTTCCACGCGGCCCACCGGGGCCTCCCCCGGCCGCCGACCTGGCCCGGCTCGCGCGCGACGCCGAGGCCTCGACCCTGCCGTTGGCCCGACTGCTGTCCGCCGCCCGGCCCGGGGACTGGGGCGCCGCCTTCGACGTGCTGACCGCGGCCCTGCCGCACGACCGGCCCAGCATCGTGGTGATCGACGAGGTCCCGTACCTCATGGACGCCGACGGCGCCTTCGAGGGCACCCTCCAGCGGGCCTGGGACCGGGCGCTGGAGACCAAGCCGGTCCTGCTGGTCCTGATCGGCTCGGACCTGTCGATGATGGAGGCCCTCGACGCCTACGGCCGCCCCTTCCACCAGCGCGGCCGCGAGATGGTGCTGGGGCCCCTCAACCCCGCCGAGGTCGGCGCCATGCTGGACCTGCCGCCGGCCGCCGCCTTCGACGCCGCGCTGATCACCGGCGGGCTGCCGCTGATCTGCGCCGACTGGCCGCGGGGGGCGGGGATCCAGGAGTTCCTGGCCGCCGCGCTGGAGGATCCGGTCTCCGCGCTGCTGGTCTCGGCGGAGCGGTCGCCGGCCGCCGAGTTCCCGCAGACCCTGCAGGCCCGCCGGGTGCTGGGCGCCATCGGCAGCGGCGAGCGCGCCTTCTCCAACATCGCGCGGGCCGCCGGCGGCATCGGCGCGACCCCGCTCCAGCGCTCGCTGGAGACCCTCACGCACAGGCGGGTGGTAGCCGCCGAACTCCCGGTCTCCACCAGGGCCTCGCGCGACCGCCGCCACCGGGTCGCCGACCCGTACCTGCGGTTCTGGCTCAAGCACCTCGGGCCCGCCCTGCCGGAGATCGAGCGCGGCCGCGGCGACCTGGCGCTCGCCCGGATCAGGGCGGGCTGGACCAGCTGGCGCGGGCGTGCCGTCGAGCCGCTGGTGCGGGAGGCGCTGGCGCGGCTGCTGCCCGACGGGCGGCTGCCGGCCGCGCCGGCGATCGGGGGCTACTGGACCCGTACCAACGACGTGGAGATCGACATCGTGGGGGCGGACCGGGCTCCGGGGGCACGGCGGCTGCTGTTCGTGGGGTCGGTGAAGTAACTGGAGCACAAGTCCTTCGACCGGCACGACCTCGCCGCCCTGCAGCGCCACCGCGCCGCGCTCACGGACGAACCGCTGCCGCTGGTCGCGGTCTCGCGCAGCGGGGCGGACGGCGTGCGTGCGATGGCCGGGCTCGACGCGGTGTACGGGCCTGCCGAACTCCTTGAGGCCTGGCGGAGTGAGGGCCGCCGGACAGGCCCTGAGGCCTGGTCGGTCAGGAATCGAGAAGCGCGGTGCGCGGAGGCGCCCCTAGCCTGCCAAGCATGGACATCACCATTCACACGGCTTGTCTTCCGCATGACGACCCGGACGCGGCGCTCGCCTTCTACCGCGACGCGCTCGGTTTCGAGGTCCGCAGCGATGTCGGCCAGGGCAAGTCGCGCCGGATCACGGTGGGTCCGGCCGGGCAGCCGGGACCGTCGATCCTCCTGACGCCGCCGGCCTCCGATCCCGGCATCACCGAGGAGGAGCGGCGCACGGTCACCGAGATGATGGCCAAGGGCACCTACGGCTGGATCCTGCTGGCCACCCGGGACCTCGACGCCCTGTTCGAGAAGGTGCAGGCCGGTGACACCGAGGTCGTCCAGGAGCCTACGGAGCAGCCGTTCGGCGTACGCGACTGCGCCTTCCGGGACCCCGCGGGCAACCTGGTCCGCATCCAGGAGATCCGCTGACCGTGCGGATGCCGGTCGAAACGGAAGCCGACCGAGGGGAGTGTCCCGATGTGCAGGCCCGAATGGCGGCGTGCCCGCATCCAGGCGCAGCGCCTGGCCGATCTGGCGCGGCTGCGCCGGGTCCGCGACCGGATCGACAGGGAGTACGCGCAGCCGCTGGACGTGGAGGCGCTCGCCCGTGCTGCGGGCATGTCCGCCGGGCACCTGAGCCGGCAGTTCCGGGCCGCCTACGGTGAGTCGCCGTACGCCTACCTGATGACGCGTCGCATCGAGCGGGCGGCAGCGCTGCTGAAGCGGGGCGACCTCAGCGTCACCGAGGTCTGCTTCGCGGTCGGCTGCGCTTCGCTGGGCACCTTCACCACCCGCTTCACCGAACTGGTCGGCATGCCGCCCGGGGCCTTCCGGCGCCAGGCGGCGGATGCGGCCGACGGGGCCGATGGCCCGGGTGCGGACCGCGACGGCGGGCCGGCGGTCACGGTGGAGGGGATGCCGGCGTGCGTGGCGAAGCAGGTCGCGAGACCGGTCAGGAATCGAGAAGCCCCGGCGGCCGCCGGCGCCTAGCGTGGGAGGGGTCGGCGTCCCCGACCCCGCGTGACCCCGTACGAGAGGAAACTGCCATGCCGTCTGCGAAGTCACCCGCCGAGGAGTCCGCCGTCACCGAGAAGTACGACGGCTTCAGCGCCGAAGAGCGGGCCGCGATGAAGGACCACGCGCGCGACCAGAAGAAGGCGGCGGGCCGGCGCGGTGCGACCCGGGCGGAGAAGGAGGCGGCGGAGGCGCAGGACGTGCTCGCCAAGATCGCCGAGATGCCGGAGGCGGACCGTGTGCTCGCCGAGCGGATCCACGAGATCATCACGACCGCCGCTCCGGACCTCGCGCCCAAGCTCTGGTACGGGATGCCCGCGTACGCCAGGAACGGCAAGGTCGTCTGCCACTTCCAGAGCGCGGAGAAGTTCAAGTCGCGGTACGCCACGCTGGGCTTCAGCGACCAGGCGGCTCTCGACGACGGCGCCGTGTGGGCGACCTCGTACGCGGTGAAGGAGCTGACCGCGGCCGACGAGGAGCGCATCGGCGCGCTGGTCAAGAAGGCGGTGAGCTGACTCCCGGAGGGACCGCCCGGAGGCCGTCCCACGGCAGCGCCCGTACGCAGGCGGCCGTTCCCCAGTGCTTCGATGCGCAATACATCGAAGCGTGGAGAACGGCCGCCTGCGTCATGCCGGAGGGACCTCGGGCCCGGTGGCGTTTGCGCTGGTCATCGCCGGTTCCGCCGGGGTCGCCTCCGGGGGTCGGCGGCGGGCGGTGCAAGCGGGCCGCTAACGGTTCTCGACCGTTGATCCATCGACGCACTCGAAGCTGCCGACACAGGGCGAGGTGACAGCACCTCCGGTCGGCATGAGGAGTGCGTGATGCGCAAGGTCGTTTCGCGGGACGGCACGACGATCGCTTACGAGAAGTCCGGCGAGGGCCCCGCCCTCGTGCTCCTCAACGGTGCCTTCCGCGACCACACGATCTTCGGCGACCTCGTTCCCGAGCTCGCGCAGCACTGCACCGTGTACGCCTACGACCGCCGCGGCCGCGGCCAGAGCGGCGACGCTCCCGAGTACGCCGTCGAGCGGGAGGTCGAGGACCTCCAGGCGGTGATCGAGGAGGCGGGCGGCTCGGCGGCCGTGTTCGCCGGGTCCACGGGCGCGAACCTGGCGATCCGGGCGGCACTCACGGGCACGCCGATCACCAGGCTGGCGCTCCACGAGCCGTTCTTCCGTGTCGAAGGGTTCCCGAAGACCCCGTGGAACGCCGCGCGGACGATCCGGGCCCTGCTGGAGGAGGACCGGCGCGACGAGGCGGCCGAGTTCTTCCTCGGCCCCGTCCTGGGCCTCACCCCCGACACGGTCGCGGAGTGGCGCAGGAGCCCGATCTGGGCGATGAACGAGGCGAACGCGCACACCCTGCTGTACGACGTCGAGATCTGCGGCGACTTCACCGTGCCGGCCGACCGGCTCGCCGGGTTCCGGACGGAGACGCTGGTCCTCAACAGCGACGGCACCAGCGCCTGGCTGCGTGCGGCCGCGCAGGCGACCGCGGCGGCCCTGCCCAACGGCCGGGGCCTGGAGCTGCGTGGGTCCTGGCACCGGATCGACATGGACGTGCTCGGCCGGACGCTGGCCGAGTTCGCCACCGCCTGAAGGACTTCCGCCCCGCCCGCGCCGACGCCCTGCGGGGCGGGGGACGTGCTCGACCCACCCCTGAAAGTCCGCCTTCTACCTCCCGGGAGAACACCACCGTGACCACGGCTCACACCCTGGCCGCCGGGTACACCGCGGACCTGGCCGCCGCCCCCAGCGAGCGCGGGGCCACCGTGTGGCTGACCGGGCTGCCCAGCGCGGGCAAGACCACCCTCGCCCGCGCCCTCGCCGAGCGCCTGCGCGCCGAGGGACACGAGGTCGAGGTCCTGGACGGCGACGAGATCCGCGAGTTCCTCTCGTCGGGCCTGGGCTTCACCCGCGAGGACCGGCACACCAACGTGCAGCGGATCGGCTTCGTGGCCGGGCTGCTGGCCTCCCACGGCGTCAAGGCGCTGGTTCCGGTCATCGCCCCGTACACCGACTCCCGCGCCGCCGTCCGTGCCCGGCACGCCGCCGCCGGCACGCCGTTCCTGGAGATCCACGTGGCCACCCCGGTCACGCTCTGCTCCGCGCGCGACGTGAAGGGCCTGTACGCCAAGCAGGCGGCCGGCGAGATCTCCGGTCTCACCGGCGTCGACGACCCGTACGAGGCACCCGAGAACCCGGAGCTGCGCGTCCAGACGCAGCGCCGCTCGGTGGCCGAGTCCGTAGCCGAGCTGCACACCTTCCTGACCGAGAGGGGCCTGGCATGACGACCGCGACCCATCGCCTGATCGAGGCGTCGGGGAACCCCTTCGCTCTCACGCACCTGGACTCGCTGGAATCCGAGGCGGTCCACATCTTCCGCGAGGTGGCGGGCGAGTTCGAGAAGCCGGTGATCCTGTTCTCCGGCGGCAAGGACTCCATCGTCATGCTGCACCTGGCGCTCAA
>NZ_JBITRX010000042.1:0-25889 GCF_044540325.1 Streptomyces sp. NPDC086023 | reverse complement strand
GGGGACACCTCAGGACCGGCGGTGCCGGGTGCGAATCCCCGCACCAAGGTGCGGGTGCGCCCCGACGGGGCGGACGCGTCAGCGTCCGTAGGCCCGCCGGCCGGCCCGGCGGCCTCCGGGCCGCCAGGGCCCCTTCATAAGCCGCCCACGATCGCTACGCGCTTCGGCCGTCTCGGCGGCCGACAGGCCGCCCAGGGCTGAACAGGCCGCAGGCGCTCCCAAAGCGGCCGGTCCGAGCCCTGCCGGCGTCTGGGCCCGCGGATCACCTGCCCACAGTTCCGCTCAGCGGACCTCTCGGCCCGGCAGGTGCCGAGTCGCTCATGCCGGGAGGCCGCGGCGTGCTTTTCGTCATGCGGGGGGGGGGCGTTTCATACCGGTCCGAGCCCTGCCGGCGTCTGGGCCCGCAGATCACCTGTCGACAGTTCCGCTCAGCGGACCTCACGGCCCGGTAGGTGCCGAGTCGCTCGTGCCGGGAGGCAGCGGCGCCCTTCCTCCCGTGCCGGGGGCCGGTTCGTGCCGGTTCAGCGCCCTGCCGCCGGTTCCCGGCGCCGAGCTGCGGCTCGGCGCCCCGCGGGGTCTCGGCAGGCGGACCGGGGCGTCGGCCTCCGGCCGGCCCGGCGGAGAATGGACCCATGGGGAACGGCGAGTGGGCACGGCACTGGCAGTACCCGGACCTGCCCGGCCTCGACCTGCTGCGCGCCCGGTACGTCCGGCACGCCTTCCCGCGGCACGCACACGACGGGTACGTGGTCGCGACCGTGACCGGCGGCATCGAGGAGGTCGGCCTGCCCGGCGGCGTGGTCAGGGCCGGGGCCGGCGACGTGATCCTGATCAACCCCGAGGTGCCCCACACCGCGCGGGCCGGCGTTGCGGAGGGCTGGTCGTACGACACGCTGTACCCGGCCCGCGACGTGATCGTCGAGGTGGCCGCCGAGCTGTCCACCCTGCGGGGGACCCCCGGGTTCACCGTCGACGTCGTGGCCGATCCGGAGGCCTCCCGCCTGATCAAGGAGGTCCACCGGGCGGCCGAGGAGGGCAACGCGCTGGCCGCGGACAGCCTGCTGCGGGTCGCCGTGGCAGGGCTGCTGCGCCGCCACGGCGGCACGCTCCCGGCCCGTACGGTGCGGGGCTCCGGCGCCGCGGTCGCGGCGCGGGCCCGGGCGGTCCTGGAGGAGCGGATGACGGAGCCGCCGTCCCTGGAGCAGCTCGCCGCCTCCCTCGGCACGAGCCCGTTCGCCCTGCTGCGGGCCTTCCGTGACGCGTACGGCATGCCGCCGCACACCTGGCTCACGGACGCCCGCGTCCGCCGGGCCCGGAGACTGCTCGACGGGGGGACCCCGGTGGCGGAGGCCGCCGTGACCGTCGGCTTCACCGACCAGCCGCACCTCAACCGCCACTTCACCCGCATCGTGGGCGTCCCCCCGGGCGCCTACCGCCGCGAACGCACTCCCTGACCCGCTCCGGCGCCCGTCCCCGCGAACCGACCCCCACCCCCCACATCACCGCAGGTGAACGCCGTTGTCGGTGTCGGGGTGCACGATGGTAGGCATGGCCGGATCCGCGCTCGACTCGTTCTCCCCCGCGACCCGCTCCTGGTTCACGGGGGCCTTCCGTACGCCCACCGCCGCCCAGGACGGCGCCTGGCGGGCCATCGGCGAGGGGTCCGACGTGCTGGTCGTGGCGCCCACCGGCTCCGGCAAGACCCTCGCCGCCTTCCTCGCCGCCCTCGACCAGCTGGCGAGCACGCCCCCGCCCGCCGAGGCCAGGAAGCGCTGCCGGGTGCTCTACGTGTCCCCGCTCAAGGCCCTCGCGGTCGACGTCGAGCGGAACCTCCGCAGCCCGCTCACCGGCATCCGGCAGGAGTCCGTGCGCCTGGGCCTGCCCGAGCCCGAGATCCGCGTCGGCATCCGCTCAGGCGACACCCCGCCCGCCGAGCGCCGCGCGCTGGCCACCCGGCCGCCGGACATCCTCATCACGACCCCCGAGTCGCTCTTCCTGATGCTCACTTCCTCGACCCGGGAAGCGCTGTCCGGCGTCGAGACCGTCATCCTCGACGAGGTGCACGCGGTGGCCGGCACCAAGCGCGGCGCCCACCTGGCGCTCTCCCTGGAGCGGCTGGACGAGCTGCTGCCGCGCCCCGCCCGGCGGGTGGGCCTCTCGGCGACGGTCCGGCCGGTGGACGAGGTCGCCCGGTACCTCTCCCCGCGCCGCAGGGTGGAGATCGTGCAGCCGCCCTCCGGCAAGGAGTTCGACCTCTCCGTCGTCGTCCCGGTCGAGGACATGGGCGAACTCGGCGGCTCCCCCGCCACCGAGGGCCAGGACGGCGGCGACAAGCCGTCCATCTGGCCGCACGTGGAGGAGCGGATCGCGGACCTGGTGCAGGCCCACCGCTCGACCATCGTGTTCGCCAACTCCCGCCGCCTGGCGGAGCGGCTCTGCAACCGCCTCAACGAGATCGCGTACGAGCGGTCGGTGGGCGAGGCCCTGCCCGAGGGCGCCCCGCCCGCCGAGATCATGGCCCAGTCCGGCCGCGCGCAGGGCGCACCGCCGCTGCTCGCGCGGGCCCACCACGGCTCGGTCTCCAAGGAGCAGCGCGCGCTGGTGGAGGAGGACCTGAAGGCGGGCCGGCTGCCGGCCGTGGTCGCGACCTCCAGTCTCGAACTGGGCATCGACATGGGCGCCGTGGACCTGGTGGTGCAGGTGGAGTCCCCGCCGTCGGTCGCCTCGGGCCTCCAGCGCGTGGGCCGGGCCGGCCACCAGGTGGGCGCGGTCTCCACGGGCGTGGTGTTCCCCAAGTACCGCGGCGACCTGGTGCAGGCGGCCGTGGTGACCGAGCGGATGCGCACCGGCTCGATCGAGTCGCTGCGCGTGCCGGCCAACCCCCTGGACGTGCTGGCCCAGCAGCTGGTCGCGATGACGGCCCTCGACACCTGGCAGGTGGACGACCTGCTGGCCCTGGTGCGCCGGGCCGCGCCGTTCTCCTCGCTGCCCGAGTCCGCGTTCACCGCCGTGCTCGACATGCTCGCCGGGCGCTACCCCTCCGACGCGTTCGCCGAGTTGCGTCCGCGCGTCGTGTGGGACCGGGTCGCGGGTACGGTCACCGGGCGTCCCGGCGCGCAGCGGCTGGCCGTCACCTCCGGTGGCACGATCCCGGACCGCGGCCTGTTCGGTGTCTTCCTGGCCGGGGCGGACCCGAAGAAGGGCGGCGGCCGGGTCGGCGAGCTGGACGAGGAGATGGTGTACGAGTCGCGGGTGGGGGACGTCTTCACCCTCGGGACGACCTCCTGGCGGATCGAGGACATCACCCGCGACCGCGTGCTCGTCTCGCCCGCGCCCGGCGTGCCGGGCCGGCTGCCGTTCTGGAAGGGCGACCAGCTGGGCCGTCCTCTCGAACTCGGCCGGGCGGTGGGCGCGTTCCTCCGCGAGGTCGGCGGCCTGCCCGCGGAGGACGCGCGGCTGCGGCTGCTGGCGGCCGGTCTGGACGCGTGGGCCGCGGACAACGTCCTGGCCTACCTCGCGGAGCAGCGGGAGGCGTGCGGCCACGTACCCGACGACCGCACCATCGTGGTGGAGCGCTTCCGCGACGAGCTGGGCGACTGGCGGGTGGTGGTGCACTCCCCGTTCGGCGCCCAGGTGCACGCCCCGTGGGCCCTCGCGCTCGGTGCCCGCCTCGCCGAGCGGTACGGCATGGACGCGCAGGTGATGCACGCCGACGACGGCATCGTGCTGCGGCTGCCGGACGCGGACCTGCTCGGCCTGGACCTGCTGGACGCCGATCCGGCCGCTCCCGGCTTCGAGTTCGACGGCGAGCAGGCGCCGCTGGGCGCGGCCGACGTGGCCTTCGACAAGGGCGAGGTCGACCAGATCGTCACGGACCAAGTGGGCGGCTCGGCCCTGTTCGCGGCCCGCTTCCGCGAGTGCGCCGCCCGGGCGCTGCTGCTGCCGAGGCGCAACCCCGGCAAGCGCACCCCGCTGTGGCAGCAGCGCCAGCGCGCGGCCCAGCTGCTCCAGGTGGCCTCGGAGTTCGGCTCGTTCCCGATCGTCCTGGAGGCCGTCCGCGAATGCCTCCAGGACGTGTTCGACGTGCCGGGCCTCACCGAGCTGATGGGCGACATCGAGTCCCGCAGGGTCCGTCTCGTCGAGGTCACGACTCCCGAGCCGTCGCCCTTCGCCCGCTCGCTCCTCTTCGGTTATGTCGCCCAGTTCCTGTACGAGGGCGACTCCCCCCTCGCCGAGCGCCGCGCGGCGGCCCTGTCGCTGGACTCCCGCCTGCTGGCCGAGCTGCTGGGCCAGGCGGAGCTGCGCGAGCTGCTGGACGCGGACGTGCTGGCCGAACTGGAGGCGGAGCTCCAGTGGCTGACGGAGGACCGGCGGATCAAGGACGTCGAGGGCGTCGCCGACCTCCTCCGCCTCCTCGGCCCGCTCACCGACGCGGAGCTGGCGGCCCGTGGCGCCGAGCCCGACTGGCCCGAGGCCCTCAGCCGCGCCCGGCGCGCGATCCGCGTCCGCGTCGCGGGCGAGGAGCACTGGGCGGCCATCGAGGACGCGGGCCGCCTGCGGGACGCCCTTGGCACCGCGCTGCCCGTCGGCGTGCCGGAGGCGTTCACGGAACCGGTCAAGGATCCGCTGGGCGACCTCCTGGCCCGGTACGCCCGTACCCACGGCCCCTTCACCTCTGCGACCGCCGCGGCCCGCTTCGGCCTGGGTGTCGCGGTCACCGAGGGCGCGCTGCAGCGCCTCGCCGGGGCGGGCCGGGTCGTACAGGGCGAGTTCCACCCCTCCGGTCTCGGTCAGGAGTGGTGCGACGCCGCGGTGCTGCGCAGGCTCCGCCGGCGCTCGCTGGCCGCGCTGCGCCAGGAACTCGAACCGGTGCCGCCCGCCGCGCTGGCCTCCTTCCTGCCCCAGTGGCAGCACGTGGGCGGCGGCGGTCTGCGCGGCATCGACGGCCTCGCCAGGGCGATCGAGCAGCTGCAGGGCGCGCCGGTGCCCGCCTCCGCTCTGGAGAAGCTCGTCCTCCCGTCCCGGGTGGCGCACTACAACCCGGCGCTGCTGGACGAGCTCACCACCACCGGCGAGGTCGTCTGGGCCGGCGCGGGCGCCCTCCCCGGGAAGGACGGCTGGATCTCCCTGTATCTGGCGGACGCGGCCCCGCTGCTCCTCCCCCCGCCCCACCCGCTGGAGCTGACGCCCCTGCACCAGGCGGTCCTGGACGCCCTCTCGGGCGGGTACGGCCTGTTCTTCCGGCAGATCGCGCAGTCGGTGGGCCGGAGCCACCCGGAGGCCACCGACCTCGAACTCTCCTCGGCGATCTGGGACCTCGCCTGGTCGGGCCGCCTGACCAACGACACGCTGGCGCCGCTGCGTTCCCTGCTGGGCAGCGGCCGTACGGCGGGTTCCACCGCCCACCGCGCGAAGCGTACGGTTCCCCGCGGCCGGTACGGCACGCTGTCCGCCTCCGCCCGCCCGGCCGTCTCCCGTACCGGCCCGCCCACCGTCTCGGGCCGCTGGTCGCTCCTCCCGGCGGCCGAGCCGGACCCCACGCACCGCGCCCACGCGGTGGCCCGCACGCTCCTGGACCGGCACGGCGTGGTGACCAGGGGCGCGGTCGCCGCCGAGGGCATCGAGGGCGGCTTCTCGGCGGTCTACCGCATCCTGTCCGCCTTCGAGGACAGCGGGCAGGCCCGCCGCGGGTACGTCGTGGAGGGCCTGGGCGCGGCCCAGTTCGCCATGGACGGCGCGGTGGACCGCCTCCGCGCCACGGCCACCGCCCGCGACCGCGCCGACTCCCCGCTCGAAGCCCGCGTGCTGGCGGCCGCCGACCCTGCGAACGCGTACGGTGCCGCCCTCCCCTGGCCGGAGCCCCCGGCCGGCGCGGGCCACAAGCCGGGCCGCAAGGCCGGTTCGATCGTCGTCCTGGTGGACGGCGACCTCACCCTCTACCTGGAGCGCGGCGGCAAGACGCTGCTGGCCTGGCCGGACCCGGACTCCCCGGCCCTGCTGGCCGCCACGGACGCCCTGGCCGCCGCAGCCCGCGCGGGCACGGTGGGCGCCCTCACGGTGGAGCGCACCAACGGCTCCCCCGCCCTCACCTCCCCGCTGGGCCGCTCCCTGGAAGCCGCCGGCTTCCACGCCACCCCCCGAGGCCTGCGCCTGCGGCCCTAGGAGGTGCGAGTACGGCACAACGGGGCCGCCCACCCGAGCCGCCGAACGACGGCGGGATCGCCGGACGGTCGGCGGACCGGGCGCCGGACCGCGGCGCCAGGCCGGGACGCCAGGCCGGAACCGTGGGACCGATCAGCGAACCGCGGCGCCAGGCCGGGCCCGGCGGCCGGCGCCGAACAGCCGGGACGGCGGACGGCCGGGACGGCGGACCGGGGTGCCCGGGCAGGGCGCGCCCAGGGCCACCGTCCCCCACCCGTCGGCCCGCACCCGTCCGGGAGGACAATGGCCCCATGCCCGAAGGAGACACGGTCTGGCACGCGGCACGGCGGCTGGACCAGGCCCTCACCCCCAGCCCCCTGACCCGCTGCGACTTCCGGGTCCCCCGCCTCGCCACCGTCGATCTCACCGGGCGTGCCGTCACCGACGTCACGCCCCGCGGGAAGCACCTCCTGACCCGCTTCGAAGGCGGCCTCACCCTGCACAGCCACCTCCGCATGGAGGGGGCCTGGAACCTCTACGCCCCGGGCGAGAAGTGGCGCGGCGGCCCCGCCCACCAGATCCGGGCCATCCTGGGCAACGAGACGACCACGGCCGTCGGCTACCGCCTCCAGGTCCTGGAACTCCTCCGCACCGCCGAGGAACACAAGGCGGTGGGCCACCTCGGCCCGGACCTCCTGGGTCCCGACTGGGATCCCGAGACCGCCGAGGCCAACCTGCTGCGCGACCCGGCCCGCCCGGTCGGCGAGGCCCTGCTGGACCAGCGCAACCTGGCCGGCATCGGCAACATCTACAAGACCGAGATCTGTTTCCTGGCCCGCGTCACCCCCTGGCTGCCGGTGGCGGAGCTGCCCGACGCCGCGCAGGTCGTGGACCTCGCCCATCGCCTCCTGGAGGCGAACCGCGCCCACCCCGGCCGCCGCAGCACCACCGGCAGCCACCGTCCCGGCCAGATGCTGTACGCGTACGGCCGCGCCCGGCGCTCCTGCTTCCGCTGCGGCACGCCCATCCGCAGCGCCTCCCAGGACGACCGCCCCACGTACTGGTGTCCGCAGTGCCAGACGGGCCCCGTCCCCGGCGGCCGCACGGGCACCGGCGCCCACGGCCGTCCCCGCCGCACCGGTTGACGGTCCGTCAGATCCCGCCGTACCGTCCCCGCATGCCCCTTACGTCGTACGACCTCACGGGCCGCACCGCGCTGATCACGGGCGCCGCCAGCGGCATCGGACGCGCCTCCGCCCGCCTCCTGGCCCGGGCGGGCGCGACCGTCCACTGCGCGGACCGCGACGAGAAGGGCCTCGCGGAGACCGCCGCCCTGATCAGCGAGGACGGCGGCACGGCGGTGGTCCACCCGCTCGACGTCACCGACCGCGCCGGGATCCGCGCCGCGGTCGAGAGCGCCGGCCGCCTCGACATCACCGCTGCGATCGCCGGGATCATGCACACCAGCAGCGTGGTCGACACCCTCGACCAGGACCTCGACCGGGTCCTCGACGTGAACTTCAAAGGCGTCCTCTACGCCTGCCAGGAGTCGGCCCGCGCCATGCTGGCCGCCGGCACCCCCGGCAGCATCATCACCATGGCGTCCGGGGCGGTGGACGCGGCCGGCCCCGGCCTGCTCTGCTACAGCGCCGCCAAGGCCGCGGTCGTCCAGCTCACCAGGACCCTGGCGACCGAGACGGGCCCGCAGGGCATCCGCGTGAACGCGGTCGCGCCGGGGTGGATCCGCACCCCCATGACCGGCCGCCACTCGCCCGAGGTCCAGGAGCAGACCGAGGCGATGATGGTCCGGATGTCCCCGCTGAGGCGGGTCGGCGAGGCCGAGGACATCGCCCAGACCGTGCTCTTCCTGGCCTCGGACGCGTCGTCCTTCATGACCGGCCAGATACTCCGCCCGAACGGCGGCGTCGCCATGCCCTGGTGACCGCCCCGCGCGCCCCCGACAGCACCCCCTCGCCCCGCCTCCGCGCCGCCGACACGCCCGGCGCGCTGGCCAGCGGGACGCAGTGCACCGGCAGCAGGCTCAGCCCCCAGCCCCCGACCACCACGGCGCCCTCGACCACCCCGGCACTGGCCGGGGACAGCACCAGCCGCAGCGCGGCCCACCACCACAGCGCACCACCGGCCAGGGCCACCGCACCCAGGGCGGGGACCCGTATGCGCCCCCAGAAGCCGTAGCTCGCCACCCGGCCAGTCTCCCGTACGGCCCCGCACCCCGCACCCAGAACGCCGGCCACCGCACGCCGACCCGTCGCCGGACAGCACGAAGCCCCGGCCGAGGTGCCTCACGCACCTCCCCGGGGCCCTGTACCAAGCTCAGCTCACGCGGCTACGACATCCACCGCTTCGGCAGGCGCCTTGATGGTCACCCGCTCGGGTCCACCCGCGACCGAGGTCACGGAAACCGAATTGAGCATCGGGCGTACCGGTGCCGGTACCGGGTCGCTCGCGGCCGCGGACGCGGCCAGTTCGGCGAGCGAGAGTTCATCGCTGACTTCGCGCATCAGCTCGGACATCCGTACGTCCAGCGCGTCGCAGATCGCGGAGAGCAGTTCGGAGGACGCCTCCTTCTGCCCCCGCTCCACCTCGGAGAGATAGCCGAGTGAGACTCGGGCGGACGAGGAGACTTCGCGCAGAGTACGGCCCTGGCGCTGGCGCTGCCGACGCAGCACGTCACCCAGCAGGCGACGGAGCAGAATCATCGGTGGCTCCCTCCTCTGACCGTATAGCCGCATCCTTCACGCCCCACCGTACCGCCTCGCGCCGCGGCCGTGCGGGGAGCGATGTCGTGTTCACTCAGGGCTGCAAACATCAAATCCCCCCGTTCTGTTCCGTATCCTGTGTCCGCGCATTGTCCAGGAGTTCGCTCGAGAACAGTTCGAGCACCCTCCGTACACTCTCCATACGGATTTCCGCGCGGCCGCCGTTCAACCTCAGCGCAGCCGTTTTCCCGCCTGCCGGACCGGCCACGGCGACGTACACCGTCCCCACCGGCTGGCCGTCCTGCGGCTCGGGACCGGCCACGCCCGTGGTCGAGATTCCCCACGAAGCCCCCAGCACCCGCCGCACGCCGTCCGCCATCTCGGCCGCGACCTGCGGGTCCACCGCGCCTCGCGCCGCGAGCAGCTCCGGGTCCACGCCGAGCACGTCGCGCTTGACGTCGGTGGCGTACGCCGTGACCGAGCCGCGGAAGCTCCGCGACGCGCCCGGCGCCGCCGTCAGCTCGGCCGCGACGAGCCCGCCCGTCAGCGACTCCGCCACAGCGACGGTCTGGTTACGCTCCGCAAGCATGGAGAGTACCTCGGCCGCGGTCGCACCCGCACCGGTTTCCCCGTTACTCCCCACAACCTCGGTCATGACTCCCTCGCGGTCAGCCGTCGACGCCCCGCGCGCCCGGCTCCGAACCCGGCGTCGCGTCCGTTCCCGTGCCCGGCGCCTGCCCGGCCGCCGCGCGCTCCGCCGCCCGGCCGCGCCGCCGGAGGACGACCGCCTGGCGCACGTAGTCCAGTCCCGTGACCACCGTCAGCACCACCGCCACCGCCATCACCCAGAAGCGGAAGGTGGCGAGCGCTCCGGTCAGCGCCAGGACGTACATGCCGACCGCCGTGCCCTGCGCGAGGGTCTTGAGCTTCCCGCCCCGGCTGGCCGGAATGACCCCGTACCTGATCACCCAGAAGCGCAGCAGCGTGATCCCGAGTTCCCGGCCGAGGATGACGGCGGTCACCCACCACGGCAGCTCACCCAGCCAGGAGAGGCAGATCAGCGCCGAGCCCATGATCGCCTTGTCGGCGATCGGGTCGGCGATCTTGCCGAAGTCCGTGACCAGGTTGTACGTACGGGCGAGGTGCCCGTCGAAGACGTCGGTGATCATGGCGACCGCGAAGGCCGCCCAGGCCCATGCCCGCCAGACGGGGTCGTAGCCGCCGTCCGCCAGGAGCAGGAGCACGAATCCCGGCACGAGCACGAGCCGGACCATCGTCAGGATGTTGGCGATGTTCCACAGGCTGGCCTGGTTGACGGCCGCCGCGCCCAGCTTTCCGCCGGGTGCGGGCCGCGGCGCGGTGCCGCCCGTCGCTGATGCCGGGACTCCGGTCATCCGGCCGCCTCCTCAAGGTCCAGGGGCTCGGCGACCAGGTCCACGCCCAGGCTGCCGACCACCTTCGCCGTGACGATACGCCCGGGGACCAGGCCCTCGCCGCTGGTGAAGATCACCTGGCCGTCCGTCTCGGGCGCCTGGTGGGCCGCGCGGCCGGTGGCGCCGTCCTCGTCCCCGGTCTCCTCGCCGACGGCCTCCACGAGCACCTCGACGGTCTCGCCGACACGCTCCTCGGCGCGCTGGGAGGTGAGCTCCTCGGCGAGCCGCTGCATGTGGGCCAGCCGCTCGGCGATCACGTCCTCGTCGAGCTTGTTCTCGTACGTGACGGCCTCGGTGCCCTCCTCGTCGGAGTAGCCGAAGACGCCGATGGCGTCGAGGCGGGCGTGCGTGAGGAAACGCTCCAGCTCGGCGAAGTCCGCCTCGGTCTCACCGGGGAAGCCGACGATGAAGTTGGACCGCACGCCGGCCTGCGGGGCCTTGCTCCGGATGGTGTCCAGGAGCTCCAGGAAGCGGTCCGTGTCGCCGAAGCGGCGCATGGCGCGCAGCACGTCCGGGGCGGAGTGCTGGAAGGACAGGTCGAAGTACGGCATGACCTTCGGGGTGGAGGTCAGCACGTCGATCAGGCCGGGCCGCATCTCGGCCGGCTGGAGGTAGCTGACCCGCACCCGCTCGATGCCGTCGACGGCCGCCAGCTCGGGCAGCAGGGTCTCCAGCAGGCGGATGTCGCCGAGGTCCTTGCCGTACGAGGTGTTGTTCTCGGAGACCAGCATGACCTCCTTGACGCCCTGCTCGGCCAGCCAGCGGGTCTCGCCCAGCACGTCGCTCGGGCGGCGCGAGATGAACGAGCCGCGGAAGGACGGAATGGCGCAGAAGGAGCAGCGGCGGTCGCAGCCGGAGGCCAGCTTCACGGAGGCGACCGGGCTGGTGTCCAGGCGGCGCCGCAGGGGCGCGCGGGGGCCGGAGGCGGGCGCGAGGCCGTCCGGCAGGTCGGCGGGCGCCGGGGCCGGGGTCTCGTCGGTTTCCTGGGCGTGGCCGGGCAGGGCCACGCCCGCCGCGCCCTGGCGCTCGGCCGGGCTGATGGGCAGCAGCTGCCGGCGGTCGCGCGGGGTGTGGGCCTCCACGCTGCCGCCGCTGAGGATGACCTGGAGGCGGCTGGAGATGTCGGCGTAGTCGTCGAAGCCGAGGACGCCGTCGGCCTCCGGAAGGGCTTCGGCGAGCTCCTTGCCGTAGCGCTCGGCCATGCAGCCGACGGCGACGACGGCCTGGGTCCGGCCGTGATCCTTCAGATCGTTGGCCTCCAGCAGGGCGTCTACGGAGTCCTTCTTCGCGGCTTCGACGAAGCCACAGGTGTTGACGACGGCGACGTCCGCGTCGGCGGCGTCCTCGACGAGCTCCCAGCCATCCGCCGCCAAGCGGCCTGCGAGCTCCTCCGAGTCCACCTCGTTACGGGCGCAGCCAAGGGTGACAAGGGCGACGGTACGGCGTTCGGGCATGGACTCAAGACTACTTCGTCCCGGCACCGGCCCCCGCCCGGTGCCCCCGACCAGCAAGGATCCCCCGGATGCGGGGTCGCACCCGGGGGATCACAAGATCGTCCGGCCGGCTTCCGGCCGGTTCCCGGCCGGCTACCGGCCCGTGCCCGACACGCGCCGGAGGCTCAGCCGGCCTGCGGGGCGTCCTCGCGCGGGTCGTCCTTGGTGTAGGTCAGCCGCTCGACCTGCCCTGGCTGGAATTCGTCCTTGATCTCCTCGCCGTTCACGAAGAGCTTGACCGAGCCGGCGTCGCCGAGGACGAGGTCCACGGACTTCTTGTCGGTGAAGGTCTTCGAGTCGCCCTCTTCGAGCATGCCGTCGAAGAGCAGGCGGCCGTTGTGGTCCTTGGCCGAGATCCAGCTCTCACCGCCCACGGCCGTCATCACGACCGTGACCAGGTCCTTCGGGGCCTGCGCGATGGCGCTGTCCGAGGGCTCGGCGGTGGGCTTGGGCGGGGTGGGGGCCGGCGGCCTGATGACCTTGCCGGTCTGCTTGGGCGCGGGCTGCGGGGAGGCGGAACCTTCCGCCACCGGCCGCTTCGTCCCGTCGCCCTCTCCGCTGAACACGGTGAAGCCGACGAATCCGATCACGGCGACGATCGCCGCGACCATGGCGGCGGTCCAGTTGGGCCGCTGCCGCTCTGGCCGGATTCGTTCGGCCTCGAACAGAGGTGCGGCGGGCGTGGGTGCCGGCCGGCCGCCGTGGGCGGCGTCGAACTGCTCGATCAGCCCGGTCGGGTCGAGCCCGACGGCGCGCGCGAGCGTACGGATGTGGCCGCGGGCGTACACGTCGCCGCCACAGCGGGTGAAGTCGTCCTGCTCGATCGCGTGCACGATCGGGATGCGCACGCGGGTAGTGGTGCTGACCTCGTCGACGGTGAGCCCGGCACGGATGCGGGCCTGCTTGAGGGCCCGGCCGATGGAGGGGCCGTCGCCGTCGGAAGGACGGTCGTCTTCGGGGGAGTTGGCGTTGCCGATGGACACGAGGGCGCCTTTCGAGCGTGTAACCACCTGCTGGAGGTCCAGTCTAGGGGGGTTACGAAAGGGGTGAGCAACCGGGAGGGTGGACTTTGTACGCCATCGGTATGGCATCGGTATGACGTACGCCGTCCTCCGACGGAGCTGTCGTAACAGCCCCGCCCCCTCTCCCTCAACTTGACGCGCGGCCAAGGGAAACGGTTGCCCCCCTATCCCTTACGAGTGAGACTCCCCCCGGATGACGGCCAGGACTCCGTCCAGCTCATCGGGTTTCACCAGCACGTCGCGGGCCTTGGATCCCTCGCTCGGCCCCACGACCCCCCGCGACTCCATCAGGTCCATCAGCCGGCCGGCCTTCGCGAAGCCCACCCGCAGCTTGCGCTGGAGCATGGAGGTGGAGCCGAACTGGGTGGAGACCACCAGCTCCGCCGCCTGGCACAGCAGGTCGAGGTCGTCGCCGATCTCCTCGTCGATCTCCTTCTTCTGCTTCTGCCCGACCGTGACGTCGTCCCGGAACACCGGCGCCATCTGGTCCTTGCAGTGCTGCACCACCGCGGCCACCTCGGCCTCGGTGACGAACGCGCCCTGCAGCCGGACCGGCTTGTTCGCACCCATCGGCAGGAACAGACCGTCACCCTTGCCGATGAGCTTCTCCGCGCCCGGCTGGTCGAGGATGACCCGGCTGTCGGCCAGCGAGGAGGTGGCGAAGGCCAGCCGCGAGGGCACGTTCGCCTTGATGAGGCCGGTGACCACGTCCACCGAGGGGCGCTGGGTGGCGAGCACCAGGTGGATGCCGGCCGCGCGGGCCAGCTGCGTGATGCGGACGATCGCGTCCTCGACGTCCCGCGGGGCGACCATCATCAGGTCGGCCAGCTCGTCGACGATCACCAGCAGGTACGGGTACGGGCTCAGCTCCCGCTCGCTGCCCGGGGGCAGCTTCACCTTGCCGTTGCGGATCGCCTCGTTGAAGTCGTCGATGTGCCGGAAGCCGAAGGCCGCCAGGTCGTCGTACCGCAGGTCCATCTCGCGGACCACCCACTGGAGGGCCTCGGCGGCGCGCTTGGGGTTGGTGATGATCGGCGTGATCAGGTGGGGGATGCCCTCGTACGCGGTGAGCTCCACGCGCTTGGGGTCGACCAGCACCATCCGGACGTCCTCGGGCGTGGCGCGGACCATGACCGAGGTGATCAGGCAGTTGATGCAGGAGGACTTTCCGGAGCCGGTGGCGCCGGCCACCAGCACGTGCGGCATCTTCGCCAGGTTGGCCATCACGTAGCCGCCCTCGACGTCCTTGCCGAGCGCCACCAGCATCGGGTGGTCGTCCTCCGCGGAGTCGGCCAGGCGCAGGACGTCGCCCAGGTTCACCATCTCGCGGTCGGTGTTCGGGATCTCGATGCCGACCGCCGACTTGCCCGGGATCGGGCTGATGATCCGGACGTCGGGGCTGGCCACGGCGTAGGCGATGTTCTTGGTGAGGGCGGTGATCCGCTCGACCTTCACGGCCGGGCCGAGCTCCACCTCGTACCGGGTGACCGTCGGGCCGCGGGTGAAGCCGGTGACGGCCGCGTCGACCTTGAACTCCGCGAAGACGTTGGTGAGCGAGGCGACCACGGCGTCGTTGGCGGCGCTGCGGGTCTTCCCGGGGCCGCCCCGCTCCAGCAGGTCCAGTGAGGGCAGCGCGTACGTGATGTCGCCGCTGAGCTGGAGCTGCTCGGCGCGCGGCGGCAGCGGCTCGGACACCTCGGGCGCGGCCTTGGTCAGGTCGGGGACGACGGCGGGCCGCGCCTCCCGGGCCGTGGGCAGCGGTACGGGGGTGGTGGTCTCCACCGGCCGCTCGGGGGCGACGCCCTGGGTGAGGTCGGCGACCAGCGGCGAGGGCGGCAGCCCGTTCAGTACGGCGCCGTCGAGCGCGGCGGCCGCGGCGGCCGCGACGTCCACGGCGTCCAGCGGCCGGTCCCCGGCCGGCTGGGCCCGGCGCGGGCGGCGGCGCCGTGCCAGCGCCTCCTCCTCCGCACCCTCGGGGCTCCCCGCAGGTGCGGCGGGCCCGCTGCCCCGTCGGGTACGGGCCCGCCACTGGCCCTCGTCGTGCTCCTCGCCCGCGATGGTGCCGTACGGGTCCTCCTCGGGCGGGGCGACGACGCCCAGCCGCACACCGAGCTGCCGGAGCCGCTGCGGGATGGCGTTGACCGGCGTGGCGGTGACGACCAGCAGGCCGAAAATGGTCAGCAGGAGGAGCATCGGCACGGCGAGCGGCGCGCCCATGGTGAAGACCAGCGGCTGGGAGGCGGCCCAGCCGACCAGGCCGCCCGCGTCCCGGATGGCGGCGCTGCCGGCGTCGCGGCCGGGCGAACCGCAGGCGATGTGCACCTGGCCCAGGACGCCGACGACGAGCGCGGTCAGTCCGATGCCGATCCGGCCGTTGGCGTCCACCTGCTCCGGGTGCCGGATCAGCCGTACCGCCATCACGCCCAGCAGCAGGGGCACCAGCAGGTCCAGGCGGCCGAAGGCGCCGGTGACCAGCATGGTGACGAGTTCGCCGACCGGACCGCGCAGGTTCGACCAGGTGCCGGCCGCGACGATCAGCGCCAGGCCGAGCAGCAGGAGCGCGAGGCCGTCCTTGCGGTGCGCGGGGTCGAGGTTCTTCGCGCCCCGTCCGAAGCCGCGGAACACCGCGCCCACGGCGTGCGCGACCCCGAGCCAGAGGGCGCGCACGAGCCGGACCACGCCCCCGGTGGGGGACGGCGCCGCCTTCGCCGCGGGCCGGGCCGCGGCCTTCTTGGCCGGGGCCCGCTTCGCGGGCGCGGCCTTCCTGGCGGGCGGCTTGCGCGCGGGCGCAGCCTTCTTCGCCGCCGCCGTCGTACGGCCGGTGCGGGCCTTCGCGGTGCCCGCCGTGCTCTGGGAACCCTTGCCGGACGTACTTGAGGCCATGGGGGCGAGGTTACCGGTGTCGGCGGCGGGGGACACGTGTGCCCACCCCTTCACCCGTTCGTGTCGGGCTGCCGGGCCGCGATTTGACGCTCCGTCGGAAGCCGGGAGCAGAGCCGCCGGCGCCGGGCCGCGTACGGGCCCGGGCGCCGTGACGTCGTCAGGTCCCCGCGGGCAGGGCCGGGGACGTGCCGCCCGTACCCGGCTCCAGCGCGTCGAGCGCCCGCCGCAGCCCGGTGAGTTTGCGCTCCAGGTGCGCGGCCGTGGCCACCGCGGCGGCGTCCGCGGAATCGTCGTCGAGCTGTTTGGACAGCGCCTCCGCCTGCTCCTCCACCGCCGCGAGCCGCGCGGAGAGTTCGGCGAGCAGTCCCGCCGACTCCTTCGCGCCGGCGGCGCCGGCCTGCGCTCCGCCGCCCTCCAGCTGGAGCCGCAGCAGTGCGGCCTGCTCCCGCAGTTGGCAGTTCTTCATGTACAGCTCGACGAAGACCGACACCTTGGCGCGCAGCACCCAGGGGTCGAAGGGCTTCGAGATGTAGTCCACCGCACCGGCCGCGTAGCCGCGGAAGGTGTGGTGCGGACCGTGGTTGATCGCGGTGAGGAAGATGATCGGGATGTCCCTGGTCCGCTCGCGCCGCTTGATGTGCGCGGCGGTCTCGAACCCGTCCATACCCGGCATCTGGACATCCAGCAGGATGACCGCGAAATCGTCCGTCAGCAGCGCCTTGAGCGCTTCCTCCCCCGACGACGCCCGGACCAGGGTCTGATCGAGCGCGGAGAGGATGGCCTCCAGCGCCAGCAGATTCTCCGGCCGGTCATCGACCAGGAGGATCTTGGCCTTCTGCACCATGCCCTGTCCTCCTCGCCCCCGAAGGGGGCCTCCCCGGCTCGCAGAACCCGCCCGTCCTTGTGCCGGTCATCGTAGCCCCACTCCCGAGATCGCCACACCCTGTCACCGAGATGTCACTGTCTCCGAAGCAGAAACGCGGTGGGGGACCAGAAGGTTCCCCCCACCACGCCCCGCCATCACTTGGCGTGCATCCACTGCTCCATGACCGTGAGCAGGTAGTCCGGGTCGACCGGCTTGGTGACGTAGTCCGAGGCTCCGGAGTCGATGGCCTTCTCCCGGTCCCCCTGCATCGCCTTCGCCGTCAGCGCGATGATCGGCAGGCCCGCGAACTGCGGCATCCGCCGGATCGCCGCCGTGGTCGCGTACCCGTCCATCTCCGGCATCATGATGTCCATCAGCACGACCGTGACGTCGTCGTGCTGCTCCAGGACCTCGATGCCCTCCCGCCCGTTCTCGGCGTACAGCACCGCCAGCCCGTGCTGCTCCAGCACGCTGGTCAGGGCGAAGACGTTGCGTACGTCGTCGTCGACGATCAGCACCTTCTCGCCCTGGAACGCGTACGTGCGCGGCGCCGGCGGCTCCTCCGCCTCGGCACCCGCCCAGGCCGCCGCCTCGTCCGGCACGCCCTGGCCCGGCAGCGCCGGGCGCGGCTCCAGCTCGGTGAGCGCCTTGCGACGGCGCCGGAACAGCGTGGGCGCCGCACCGGGCGTCTCCGCCGCCGCCGGGGCCGCCGCCGCCGGGGCCGCGGCCGCCGGGGCGGGTGCGAGCGGCTGCGTCGGCGGGAGCGCCACGGGCACCCTGCGGAACCCGTCGCTCCGGCTGCCCGGCGCGGGCTGCGCGTACCCCTGCGGGGGCAGCTCGCTCGGGTGAAGCGGGAGGTAGAGCGTGAAGGTCGACCCGCGGCCGGGTTCGCTCGCCGCGTGGATCTCCCCGCC
The DNA here is from genome assembly GCF_044540325.1 of Streptomyces sp. NPDC086023. NCBI lineage: Bacteria > Bacillati > Actinomycetota > Actinomycetes > Kitasatosporales > Streptomycetaceae > Streptomyces > Streptomyces sp. NPDC086023. The sequence goes on along the minus strand of NZ_JBITRX010000042.1, from coordinate 8,418 downwards.
GAGCAGCCGCGCGATCTCCCGGCTGATGGACAGGCCGAGGCCGGTACCGCCGTACTTGCGGCTGGTCGTGCCGTCCGCCTGCTTGAACGCCTCGAAGATCACCAGCATCTTGCTGGCGGCGATGCCGATCCCGGTGTCGGTCACGGAGAACGCGATCAGCTCGCCGTCCGCCTCCCGCAGGGAGCCGGCTTCCAGCAGCTGCTCCCGGATCTCCACCGGAACGTCCGACCCGGCCGGCCGGATCACCAGCTCGACCGCGCCGCTGTCGGTGAACTTCACCGCGTTCGACAGGAGGTTGCGCAGCACCTGGAGCAGCCGCTGCTCGTCGGTGTGCAGCGTGGCCGGCAGCTCGGGCGAGACCCGGACGGAGAAGTCCAGGCCCTTCTCGGCGGTCAGCGGCCGGAAGGTGGCCTCCACGTAGTCGACCAGCTGGACCAGCGCGATCCGGGTCGGGGAGACGTCCATCTTGCCCGCCTCGACCTTCGACAGGTCGAGGATGTCGTTGATCAGCTGGAGCAGGTCGGAGCCCGCGCCGTGGATGGTCTCGGCGAACTCCACCTGCTTCGGCGACAGGTTGGCGTCCGCGTTGTCGGCGAGCAGCTTGGCCAGGATCAGCAGGGAGTTGAGCGGCGTGCGCAGCTCGTGCGACATGTTCGCGAGGAACTCGCTCTTGTAGCGCATGGACACCGCCAGCTGCTCCGCGCGCTCCTCCAGCACCTGCCGGGCTTCTTCGATCTCGGTGTTCTTCACCTCGATGTCGCGGTTCTGCTGGGCCAGCAGCTCCGCCTTCTCCTCCAGGTCGGCGTTGGCCACCTGGAGTTCGCGCTGCCGGTTCTCCAGCTCCGCCGACCGCTCGCGCAGCTGCTCGGTCATCTCCTGGGACTGCTTGAGCAGCACCTCGGTCTTGGAGTTGACGCTGATGGTGTTGACGCTCGTCGCGATCATCTCCGCGATCTGCGACAGGAAGTCCTTCTGGATCTGCGTGAAGGGCTGGAAGGACGCCAGCTCGATGACGCCCAGGATCTTGCCCTCGAACAGCACCGGCAGCACGATCACGTGCGCCGGGGGCGCCTCCCCGAGACCGGAGGAGATCTTGAGGTAGCCGGGTGGCGTGTTCTCGACGAGGATCGTCCGCTTCTCCTCGGCGACCGTTCCGATCAACCCCTCGCCGGGCCGGAACGAGGTCGGCATGGCGCTGCCGGCGTACGCGTAGCTGCCGCGCATCCGCAGCTCGTACGCGCCGTCCCGGCCGCCCTCGGCGCCGATCTCCTGCGCGCCGCCCGACGGCACGGCCAGGAAGAACGCGCCGTGCTGGGCCGAGACCACCGGCGTCAGCTCGCTCATGATCAGCGAGGCCACGTCGTCCAGGTCGCGGCGGCCCTGCATCAGGCCCGAGATGCGGGCGAGGTTGCCCTTGAGCCAGTCCTGCTCCTTGTTGGCGAGGGTGGTGTCGCGCAGGTTGGCGATCATCGTGTTGATGTTGTCCTGGAGGACCTGGATCTCGCCTGCGGCGTCCACGTCGATCTTCAGGTTGAGGTCGCCGCGGGTCACCGCGGTGGCCACGGCCGCGATGGCGCGCACCTGCCGGGTGAGGTTCCCGGCCATCTCGTTCACGGACTCGGTCAGGTCGCGCCAGGTGCCGTCCACGTCGCGCACGCGGGCCTGGCCGCCCAGGATGCCCTCGGTGCCCACCTCGCGCGCCACCCGGGTCACCTGGTCCGCGAAGGAGGACAGCTGGTCGACCATCGTGTTGATCGTGGTCTTGAGCTCCAGGATCTCGCCGCGCGCGTCGATGTCGATCTTCTTGGTCATGTCGCCCTTGGCGATGGCGGTGGTGACCATGGCGATCTGCCGCACCTGGCCGGTGAGGTTGGACGCCATCGAGTTCACCGACTCGGTGAGGTCCTTCCACGTACCCGAGACGCCCGGTACGTGCGCCTGGCCGCCCAGCCGGCCCTCGGTGCCCACCTCGCGGGCCACGCGCGTGACCTCGTCGGCGAACGAGGACAGGGTGGTCACCATCGTGTTGACCGTGTCGGCGAGCTGCGCGACCTCGCCGCGCGCCTCGACGGTGACCTTCTTCGTCAGGTCGCCGTTGGCGACCGCCGCGGACACCTGCGAGATGTTGCGCACCTGGACGGTCAGGTTGTTGGCCATCAGGTTGACGTTGTCGCTCAGGTCCTTCCAGATGCCCGTGACGCCGCGGACCCGAGCCTGGCCGCCGAGGATGCCCTCGGTGCCCACCTCACGGGCCACCCGCGTCACCTGCTCGGCGAACGAGGACAGCTGGTCCACCATCGTGTTGACGGTGGTGACCAGTTCGAGGATCTCGCCCTTGGCGTCGACCGTGATCTTCTTCGACAGGTCGCCCATCGCGACCGCGGTCGTCACCTCGGCGATGTTGCGCACCTGCGAGGTCAGGTTGTTCGCCATGAAGTTGACGGACTGGGTCAGGTCCTTCCAGGTGCCCGAGACGCCCTTCACCTCGGCCTGGCCGCCGAGGATGCCCTCGGTGCCCACCTCACGGGCCACCCGCGTCACCTGGTCCGCGAACGAGGACAGCTGGTCCACCATCGTGTTGAGGGTGTTCTTCAGCTCCAGGATCTCGCCCCGGGCGTCCACGTCGATCTTCTGCGACAGGTCACCTCGCGCCACCGCCGTCGCGACCTGGGCGATGTTGCGCACCTGCGCGGTCAGGTTCCCGGCCATGCCGTTCACCGAGTCGGTCAGGTCGCGCCACACGCCGGCGACGCCGGGCACCTGCGCCTGACCGCCCAGCCGGCCGTCCGTACCCACCTCGCGGGCCACCCGCGTCACCTGCTCGGCGAACGCGCTGAGCTGGTCGACCATCGTGTTGATGGTGTTCTTCAACTCCAGGATCTCGCCCCGGGCGTCCACGTCGATCTTCTGCGACAGGTCACCCCGCGCCACCGCCGTCGTCACCTGCGCGATCTGCCGCACCTGGGAGGTCAGGTTGCCGGCCATGAAGTTGACGGAGTCGGTCAGTTCCTTCCAGGTGCCCGAGACGCCGTCCACCCGCGCCTGACCGCCCAGCCGGCCCTCCGTACCCACGTCCCGCGCCATCCGCGTGACCTGGTCGGCGAACGACGACAGCTGGTCGACCATCGTGTTCACGGTGTTCTTCAGCTGGAGCATCTCGCCGGAGACGTCGACCGTGACCTTCTGCGACAGGTCGCCGTTCGCCACCGCCGTGGTCACCTGCGCGATGTTCCGCACCTGCCCGGTCAGGTTCCGGAAGGCGGTGTTCACCGAGTCGGTGAGGTCCTTCCACGTACCCGCCGCGCCCGGCACCTGCGCCTGACCGCCCAGCTCGCCCTCGACGCCGACCTCGCGGGCCACCCGCGTCACCTCGGAACCGAAGGACTGGAGCTGGTCCACCATCGTGTTGACGGTGTTCTTCAGCTCCAGCATCTCGCCGGCCACGTCGACCGTGACCTTCTGCGACAAGTCGCCGTTCGCCACCGCCGTGGTCACCTGGGCGATGTCGCGCACCTGTGTGGTGAGGTTCCGGAAGACCGTGTTCACCGAGTCGGTGAGGTCCTTCCACGTACCCGCCGCGCCCGGCACCTGCGCCTGACCGCCGAGCAGGCCCTTCGCGCCGACCTCGCTGGCCACGCGGGTGACCTCGTCGGCGAAGGTCCGCAGGGTCTCCGTCATCTGGTTGATCGTTTCGGCCAGCTGCGCCACCTCGCCGCGCGCGCTGACCGTCACCTTCTGCGACAGGTCGCCGTTCGCCACGGCCGTCGTGACCTGCGCGATCCCGCGCACCTGGGCGGTCAGGTTGCCCGCCATCGTGTTGACGGAGTCGGTCAGGTCCTTCCACACGCCGGCGACCCCGGGCACCTGGGCCTGGCCGCCCAGCTCGCCCTCCGTACCCACCTCGCGTGCGACCCGCGTCACCTCGGACGAGAACGACGACAGCTGGTCCACCATCGTGTTCACGGTGTTCTTCAGCTGCAGCATCTCGCCGGCCACGTGCACCGTGACCTTGCGCGAGAGGTCGCCCTTGGCCACCGCGGTCGTGACGAGAGCGATGTCACGCACCTGAGCGGTGAGCCGGTACGCCATCGTGTTGACGGAGTCGGTCAGGTCCTTCCACGAACCGGACATACCGCGCACCTGGGCCTGGCCGCCGAGCTTGCCCTCGGTGCCCACCTCCAGCGCGACGCGGGTCACCTCGTCCGTGAACGCCGACAGCTGGTCGACCAGGTTGTTGACCGTACGGCCGACCTTCAGGAACTCCCCGCGCAGCGGGTGCCCGACCCCCTCGGCCGTCTGCGTCCGCAGGTCCATCCGCTGCGCCAGGTCGCCCTCGGCCACCGCCGACAGCACCCGCCCGACCTCGGACACCGGCCGCGCCAGGTCCTCCACCAGCTGGTTCGACGCGTCGATCGCGGCCGCCCAGGAGCCCTCGCAGGCCCCCGTCTCCAGCCGCTCGCTCAGCTTGCCCTCGCGGCCCACCGTGCGCCGCACCCGGGCGATCTCCCCGGTCAGGTGGAGGTTCCGGTCCGCGACCTCGTTGTAGACGGCGGCGATCTCCGCCATCACCCCGTCGCCGGAGACCGTCAGCCGCTTGCGGAAGTTCCCGTCCCGCATGGAGACGAGCGCGGTCAGCAGCCTGTCCAGCGCGGCCGAGTCCACTTCCGTGGTCCCGCCCCGCCGCGGCCGCCCGCTCTTCCCCCGCGTACTGGCCCTCCGCGCCGCCACGCCAGACTCCACCGTGTCCCTCCCGAAAGGGTTCGTGCTCTACCCGGGTCTGCCCTTGCCAAGCCTTCCCAGTGTTTCACCATGGCCGAACACGGCCATAAAACTTCGGCACCTTCGCACGGGACCCGCACCCCGCGGGTGGAATACCCGCAGTCCGCGCCCGCTGTGACCGCGAAGGTAAGTAACCTGGCATCCGACTGTCCAACCGCCCCGGTCTGCCCGGCAGGGGACGGTGGCGCCGAGACGACCGGGCACGGAGGAATGGTCCGATGGCGGAGCCGGGCATCGCGACACGATCGAGGAGCGCTGTGATCACGGCCCGGGCCGCTGCCAGCTTCGACCCCGTAGGGCGCTCGGTCGCCGCGGCCCGCGCGTTCGTCCGGGACACGCTCCAGGGCTGGGGCTTCTCCGACATCGTCGACGACGCTGTCGTGCTGACCAGCGAACTCGTCACCAACGCCGTGATCCACGCCGGCACCCGCGCCGACGTCCTCTGCCTGCGCTCCGCCGACGCCGTGCGCGTCGAGGTCGCCGACCGCTACCCCGAGCGCGAGGTGCCCCTCCGCCACCCCGACCGCCCCTACGCCTCCCCCGACCACGAGGGCGGCCGCGGGCTGATGCTGTGCGCCGCCATGGCCAGCCGGTGGGGCGTCGAGTACGAATCGGCCAGCAAACACGTCTGGTTCCAGCTGGACCTGCCGGCCCGCCCGGTCGGGACCCGATCCGCGGGCCCCGCGATCCCCGACGCGCAACTTCCGGTCGCCGACCGGCGCGTACGCGTCGCCGTCCTCCAGATCGACGCCGGCGCCCGCATCTCCGCCTGGAACGAGGACGCCGAGCAGATCTTCGGCTACCCCGCCGAGAAGGTCACCGGCCGCCCCCTCGCCGACTTCGCCGCCTGGCCCCACACCCCCGGCACCGGCACCGGCATCGCCGAGGCCCTGCGCCTGTCCCGCTGGGAGGGCAGTTACGGCCTCCGCGGCGCCGACGGCCGCGTGATCCCCGTCTACGCCTCGCACCTGCGCGTCCGCGACGCGGCCGGCGAGCCCTCCACGGTCTGCCTGCTCGTCCACGACAGCGAACGCGCCGTGCTCCAGTCCCCCGCCCGCGCCGCCTCGCCCGCCGCCGACCCGGCACAGCTCTCCGAGTCGCGTACGACGGACCCCTTCGAGGTCTACATCGGCTCCCCCGCCCCGGACGACCTCGACAGCCTCCTCCAGCGCACCGTCGAGCGCGCCCGGGACATGCTCGACGCCGACGCCGCCTTCCTGCTCCTCGCCACCGACGACGAGACGGAGCTGGAGGTCCGGGCCACCACCGGACTCCCCTCCACCCGCCAGCGGTTCGCCCGCGTCCCCGTCGAGGCCGGCACCAGCCGCTACGGCTCCGCCCGCATGCCCGCCGTCCACGAGGACCTCACGGCCGTCCCGGGCGCCGTACCGCTCCTCAACGGCACCGGCATGCGCTCGGCGGTCACCGTGCCGCTCAAGGTCGAGGGCAGGCTGACCGGTTCACTCGGCGTCGCCGCGGAGGCCGCCGCCCGGTACTCCAACGAGGAGGCCCTGCGCCTCCAGTTCGCCGCCGACCGCATCGCCCTCGCCGTCGAATCGGCCCGCCTGGGCGAGCTGGAGCGGCTGCGCCGCGGCTCGCTCTCCTTCCTCGTCGAGGCCTCCGACCTGCTGGCCGGCACCCTCGACCGGGACCAGACACTGGCCCTGATGGCCCAGATGACGGTCCCGACCCTGGCCACCTGGTGCGCCGTCTACACGATCGCCGACCAGGCCTCGGACCCGTACCTGGCGTACGTCCTGCACGAGGACGAGGAGCTCATCGACGGCCTCAAGTCCCTGCTGTCGCGCATCGATCCGCCCGAGCCCGGCACCGACCAGACGGTCCGCCCCTGGAACGCCCCGGCACAGGCGGCGCACGACGCGGCCCTGCGCACGTCCATGCGGGCGGTCGGCCTGGGCTCGCCCGCCGACCACACGTCCGGCATCGGCACCACGCTGGCGACGGCCGCGGCGGTCGGCGGCGAGACGGTCGTCCTGCCGCTGATGGCACGCAACCGCGTGATCGGCATGCTGACCCTCGGCAAGCCGGCCGACGAGCACTTCCGCCAGGAGATCCTCGAACTGGCCGAGGACCTGTCCCGCCGGGCCGCCCTGGCCCTCGACAACGCCCGCCTCTACTCGGAGCGCATGGCCATCAGCCGCTCGCTCCAGCGCAGCCTGCTGCCGCCGAGCCAGCCCGCCATCCCCGGCATGGAGGTCGAGGTCATCTACCGCGCCGCCGGTGAGGGCAACGAGGTGGGCGGCGACTTCTACGACGTCTTCCCCATCCGCGACGGCTCGTACGGCTTCGCCATCGGCGACGTCTGCGGCACGGGCCCCGAGGCCGCGGCCGTCACGGGCCTCGCACGGCACGCCCTGCGCCTGCTGGCCCGCGAGGGCTTCGGCGGCCCGGCGGTACTACAGCGCCTGAACGCCGCGATCCTCGACGAGGGCGCCCGCAGCCGCTTCCTGACCCTGCTCTACGGCGAACTCCGCCCGCTCCAGGACGGCGGGGCGGCCCTGAAGCTGGTCTGCGCCGGCCACCCGCTCCCGCTGCGCCTGCGCCCGAACGGCGAGGTGGAGCCCGCCGCCGAGCCGCAGCCGCTGCTGGGCGTCATGGACGACCTGGAGCTGTACGAGGAGACCCTCACCCTGGAGCCGGGCGACGTCCTGCTCTGCGTCACAGACGGCGTGACCGAGCGCCGCGAGGGAACCCGCATGCTGGGCGACGACGGCCTCACGGACGTCCTGACCACCTGTACCGGGCTCACGGCAGGCGCCGTCGCCTCCCGGGTCCTCCGGGCGGTGGAACGCTTCGCCGCCGAGCCGGCCTCCGACGACATGGCCATCCTGGCGTTCCGCGTCCCGGAACCCCGCAAAGGCGACTGACCCACCGGGAAAACGCTGGCCGCAGCGGGCCGCCGTATGGTCAACTCACCGCCGTGGAAACTGTCTTCACGAGTGTGGTGGCCGTAGCGGGCACCTTGATCGGATCCATGACCACGTACTGGTTCCAACGGCGCACGGCCGGCCGCGCGGAGGCCGTGGCCCGCTCGGAACGCCTCCGCCAGGAACTCATCACCGCGTACAGCGGGTACGCCGGCGCGGTGACGGAACTCAAACGCGCGATGATCACTCTCTGGTTCCGCCGCCGGCACGAGCCCCGCGACCACGAGGCCCTGCTGGCGGCCCACATCGACAGCGACCGCCTGGGCGCCGCGGTCGACACGGCGGCCTTCCGGCTCCAACTGGTCGCGGACGACGCGGAGCTGCGCCGGCTGATGGAAGGCATATCGGAGAAGCTCAGCGAGATCACCCATGCGGCCGACGCCCAAGTGATCATCGGGATCGAGAGGCGGTTCGAGGAGGCGGTGCGCACCTTCATCACCGAGGCTTCGACCCGCCTGCCCTGACCCTGCCCCGGAAAACAAAAAAGGCCCCCGCCACAAGGCGGGGGCCTTTTTCTTGGAGCCCTTTAACGGAATCGAACCGTTGACCTTCTCCTTACCATGGAGACGCTCTACCGACTGAGCTAAAAGGGCGGGTTGTTCGGCGGCGTCCTACTCTCCCACAGGGTCCCCCCTGCAGTACCATCGGCGCTGAAAGGCTTAGCTTCCGGGTTCGGAATGTAACCGGGCGT
>NZ_JBITRX010000041.1:0-28246 GCF_044540325.1 Streptomyces sp. NPDC086023 | reverse complement strand
GGTACTGCAGGGGGGACCCTGTGGGAGAGTAGGACGCCGCCGAACAATCATTGTGGGAAAGCCCCGCACCTTCTGGTGCGGGGCTTTTCTGCGTTCTGGGCACGGATGTTCTCCTGTAGGGTCAGGGGGCATCGTTCAAACGTTTCCCAGTGGAGGCCCCCGGGTGGAGGTCCAGGAGACTCGAGTCCAGACGGACCGAATTTTCACCATCCCGAACATCCTGAGCATGGCTCGCCTCGTCGGCGTGCCCCTGTTCCTCTGGCTCATCCTCACCGAGCAGGACGGCTGGGCGCTCTTCGTGCTCATGCTCAGCGGCGTGAGCGACTACCTCGACGGAAAGCTCGCGCGGCGCTGGAACCAGATCAGCAATCTCGGCCGGCTGCTCGATCCCGCCGCCGACCGGCTGTACATCGTCTCCACGCTGATCGGCCTCACCTGGCGCGAGATCCTTCCGCTTTGGCTCACCCTCGCACTCTTCGCACGCGAGCTGATGCTCGCCGTCATGGTGCTCATCCTCCGCCGCCACGGCTATCCGCCGCCGCAGGTGAACTTCCTCGGCAAGGCGGCCACGTTCAACCTCATGTACGCCTTCCCGTTGCTTCTCCTGAGTGACGGCACTGGTGCACTCGCGTGGTTGGCGTCCGTTTTCGGATGGGCGTTCGCCGGATGGGGTACAACCCTCTATTGGTGGGCAGGGATCCTTTACGTGGTTCAGGTCCGCCGCCTGGTGAAGGCGGACGCCGCGGCCGATTGAGCCCGCCGCGAAGTCAGCGAAGACTCGCGGGGCTGATGAGTCCTCGTGGGTGCGGTCGGCAGGACCGTCGTCTCTTCAAGGAGGATTCTTCCGACATGAAGGCCGTCGTGATGGCCGGTGGCGAAGGCACGCGCCTGCGCCCCATGACCTCGAGCATGCCCAAGCCGCTCCTGCCGGTGGCCAACCGGCCGATCATGGAGCACGTCCTCAGGCTCCTGAAGCGGCACGGGCTGAGTGAGACCGTGGTCACCGTTCAGTTCCTCGCCTCCCTCGTCAAGAACTACTTCGGCGACGGCGAGGAACTCGGCATGGAACTCACCTATGCCCACGAGGAGAAGCCACTCGGCACCGCCGGAAGCGTGAAGAACGCCGAGGAAGCCCTCAAGGACGATGCTTTCCTGGTGATCTCCGGCGATGCGCTCACCGACTTCGACCTCACCGACCTGATCCGGTTCCACAAGGAAAAGGGCGCGCTGGTCACGGTCTGCCTGACCCGGGTGCCCAATCCGCTGGAATTCGGCATCACCATCGTCGACGAGGCGGGCAAGGTCGAGCGGTTCCTGGAGAAGCCGACGTGGGGCCAGGTGTTCTCGGACACCGTGAACACCGGCATCTACGTCATGGAGCCCGAGGTCTTCGACTACGTCGACCCCGACGTGCCCGTCGACTGGTCCGGTGACGTCTTCCCGCAGCTCATGAAGGAAGGCCGGCCCATCTACGGCTACATCGCCGAGGGCTACTGGGAGGACGTCGGCACCCACGAGAGCTACGTCAAGGCCCAGGCCGACGTGCTCGAAGGCCGCGTCGAGGTCGACATGGACGGCTTCGAGATCTCTCCCGGGGTCTGGATCGCGGAAGGTGCCGAGGTCCACCCGGACGCGGTGCTCCGCGGCCCCCTCTACATCGGCGACTACGCCAAGGTCGAGGCAGGCGCCGAGATCCGCGAGCACACCGTCGTCGGCTCGAACGTGGTCGTGAAGAGCGGCGCCTTCCTGCACAGGGCCGTCGTCCACGACAACGTGTACATCGGGCCACACAGCAATCTCCGCGGCTGCGTGATCGGCAAGAACACCGACATCATGCGCGCCGCGCGGATCGAGGACGGCGCGGTCATCGGCGACGAGTGCCTGGTCGGCGAGGAGTCGATCGTGCAGGGCAACGTCCGCGTCTACCCCTTCAAGACCGTCGAGGCCGGCGCCTTCGTCAACACCTCGGTCATCTGGGAGTCCCGCGGCACCGCCCACCTCTTCGGAGCCCGGGGCGTCTCCGGCATCCTCAACGTCGAGATCACCCCCGAGCTCGCGGTGCGGCTGGCGGGCGCCTACGCCACCACGCTCAAGAAGGGCGCGACCGTCACGACGGCCCGCGACCACTCCCGAGGCGCCCGCGCGCTCAAGCGAGCCGTGATCTCCGCGCTCCAGGCCAGCGCGATCGACGTACGCGACCTGGAGAACGTGCCGCTGCCGGTGGCCCGCCAGCAGACCGCCCGCGGCAGTGCCGGCGGGATCATGCTGCGGACCACTCCGGGCGTGCCGGACTCCGTCGACATCATGTTCTTCGACGAACGCGGTGCGGACCTCTCCCAGGCGGGGCAGCGCAAGCTGGACCGGGTGTACGCGCGCCAGGAGTACCGGCGTGCCTTCCCGGGCGAGATCGGCGACCTGCAGTTCCCGTCCAGCGTCTTCGACTCGTACACCGGGTCGCTGCTGCGGCGGGTGGACACCACCGGCATCGCGGACTCGGGGCTCAAGGTCGTCGTCGACGCCTCCAACGGCAGCGCCGGCCTCGTCCTGCCCAGCCTCCTCGGCCGGCTCGGCGTCGACGCCCTGACCATCAACCCGGGCCTCGACGAGTCGCGGCCCACCGAGACCGCCGAGTCCCGGCGCTCCGGCCTGGTCAGGCTCGGGGAGATCGTGGCCTCCGCGCGGGCGGCGTTCGGCGTCCGCTTCGACCCCGTCGGCGAGCGGATCTCGCTGGTCGACGAGCGGGGGCGGATCATCGAGGACGACCGGGCCCTGCTGGTCCTGCTCGACCTGGTCGCGGCGGAGCGGCGCAGCGGCAAGGTGGCGCTGCCCGTCACCACGACCCGTATCGCCGAGCAGGTGGCGGCGTACCACGGGACGCAGGTCGAGTGGACGACGACCTCCCCCGACGACCTCACGCGGGTCGGGCGGGCCGAGACGACGATCTTCGGCGGTGACGGCAAGGGCGGCCTGATCGTCCCCGAGTTCAGCAGTGTCTTCGACGGTGCCGCGGCCTTCGTCCGGCTGATCGGCCTGGTCGCGCGGACACAGCTCACGCTGAGCCAGATCGACGCCCGGATACCGCGAGCCCACGTCCTCAAGCGGGACCTGGCCACGCCCTGGGCCGTCAAGGGGCTGGTCATGCGGCGGGTGGTCGAGGCCGCCGGCGACCGTGCCGTGGACACGACGGACGGAGTCCGGGTCGTCGAGGCCGACGGGCGGTGGGCGCTGGTGCTGCCCGACCCGGCCGAGGCCGTGACGCACCTGTGGGCGGAGGGTCCCGACGACGCCTCCGCGCAGGCCCTGCTCGACGAGTGGTCGGCCGTGGTGGAGGGCGCCGGCCACCAGGGCGGCTGACCCGGGGGCCGGGGCGGCTGACGCGGCCGCCCCGGCCCGTACCGGGGGCGCATTCGGTGCCGGGCCCTGCGACGTGCGACGATGTGCCGCATGTCGCAGCCGCCCAACAACAGGAGCTCGGCCCCGGGGCCGTCGCGCCCGGACGCCTCCATGTCGCTGCTGACGCACGTGATGGACCACAGCCTCGACGAGGGCTACGCCGAGGCTTCCGCCCGCCGGGCGGCCGAGGGCACCGCGGGGCTGCCGCGCACCCTGAAGGCGAAACTCGCGCTCGCGGCCGGTCTCGTGCTGGCGGCGATGGTCGTCACGCTCGGCGCGGCGCAGGCGCGGATAGAGGCTCCGGTGCTCGCCAAGGAGCGCGAGGAGCTGATCGACCGGGTCGAGCGGGCGAACGCCGGCGCCGACGGCCTGGAGAAGGAGATCGAGTCGCTGCGGACCGACGTCTCGGGACGTCAGCGGGCGGCGCTCAAGCAGCACGGCGGGGACCAGGGTGAACTGGTCGCCCTCCTGTCCGGGGCCACCGAGGTGCGGGGCCCTGGTCTGAAGCTGGTCGTGGACGACGCCAAGGACGCCGAGCAGGGCGGCGGGGGACCGCGCGAGAGCGCCGGGTTCTCCGACACCGGGCGGGTACGCGACCGCGACATGCAGCGGATCGTCAACGGACTGTGGCAGGCGGGGGCGGAGGCCGTGTCCATCAACGGGCAGCGGCTGACCTCCCTGTCGGCCATCCGGGCCGCGGGTGACGCGATACTGGTCGACAACAAGCCGCTGGTACCGCCGTACGAGGTGCTGGCGGTGGGGGAGAAGAACCGGCTCCGCACGGACTTCCAGGACAGCGTCGACGGCCAGTATCTGCATGTGCTCCAGGAGAACTACGGCATCCGTTACACCGTCTCCACTGAAGACGACGTACGGCTTCCGGCGGCGTCGAGCCTGACCGTACGCACAGCAGAACCGAAGAAGGGTGCATCGTGATCGCCGTACTGGGCCTCGTGGTGGGAGTGGTGGTCGGACTTCTCGTCCGGCCCGAGGTGCCGGCCGTCGTCGAGCCCTACCTGCCGATCGCCGTCGTGGCGGCGCTCGACGCCGTGTTCGGCGGCCTGCGGGCGATGCTGGACGGGATCTTCGTCGACAAGGTCTTCGTCGTGTCGTTCCTGTCCAACGTGGTCGTCGCCGCGCTGATCGTGTTCCTCGGCGACAAACTGGGCGTCGGCGCCCAGCTGTCGACGGGCGTGGTCGTCGTCCTCGGCATCCGCATCTTCTCCAACGCGGCCGCCATCCGCCGGCACGTCTTCCGGGCGTGAGGCCGATGAGTACGGAGAACCCGAAGAACCCCGAGAACCCGGAGCCCGCGGAGAACAGCGTCCCGGGCGGCCCCGGCGAGGAGCGCCCGGCCCCCGAGGAGACCGGCCGCCAGCGGCTGGCCGCGGGGCTGTGGCCGCCGCGGGTGACGCGCGCCCAACTGGTCGTCGCGCTGCTGCTGTTCGTGCTGGGTCTGGGGCTCGCGATCCAGGTGCGGTCCAACAGCGATTCGAGCGCGCTGCGCGGTGCCCGCCAGGAGGACCTGGTCCGCATCCTGGACGAACTGGACGGGCGCACCAAGCGCCTGGAGGACGAGAAGCAGCGGCTGGAGGACCAGCGCAGGGAGCTGGAGAACTCGTCCGACCAGGCCGAGGAGGCCCGGAAGCAGACCATCGAGAAGGAGCGGCAACTCGGCATCCTGGCGGGCACGGTGGCGGCCGAGGGGCCGGGGATCACGCTGCGGGTGATCGACCCGAAGAACCTGATCGAGTCGGACATGCTGCTGGACGCGATCCAGGAGCTGCGCGCTGCGGGTGCGGAGGCGATCCAGGTCAACGGCGTCCGCGTGGTCGCCGACACCTACTTCTCCGATGCGGACGGCGGCGGGGTCGCCGTGGACGGTCGGAAGATCACCCCGCCTTACGAGTTCAAGGTCATCGGCAGGCCGCAGGACCTAGAACCCGCCCTCAACATCCCCGGCGGGGTCATCCAGACGCTGGAGAAGGAGCAGGCCACCGCCATGGTGACCCGATCGGCCAAGATCGTCGTAGATGCCTTGCGGGCGGCGAAGCAGCCTGACTACGCTCGGTCGTCATCGTCATGAGGAACGCCATGGGACGCGGCTGGCTGTGGTGCTCCCCACGCGGGCGGGTGCTTGCGGGGGGTCGGCGCACCGATAGGGCGGTGCGTGGTGGAAACTGTCTGGTGGTTACGGACGTTGTGAGAATGTCCGGGTCGGCAGGTGTGTGCATTCAGGATTCCTGCCCCACGGGCGGGTCTGTTTCAGTCAAGGGGAATCGCCCGTGAAGTTGTTTGAGAAGTTGTTCGGCAAGAAGGCGCGTGAGGACAGCGGCAAGCACCGCGCCGACCGCGCCGATGAGCTGCAGGAGCAGGGCGGCCGCCCGCTGTTCCGCGACGAGGTCGCCGGATCGGGCGACAATTCGGGCGCGTCGTCCGTTGACCCGGCCGGGTCCGGGCGCATAGGTTTCGGTGAACCATCAACCTCTAGTGCGGGTGGAGGGTTCGCCCCCGATCCGTACGCCACCCATGCCTCCGCGGGTCAGCCGCGGCGCGAGGAGCCGTCCATGTTGGTGTGCGGCAGGTGCGGGCACCGCAATGGCGAGGACAGCCGTTTCTGCTCGAACTGCGGCGCACCGCTGCGGCCGGGTCTGACGCCGGAGCGTGCCTCGGAGACCACGTCGACCATCTCCATCTCCGGTCTTGAGGCCTACGAGGCGGAGGCGACCGGGCAGACGCTCGCGCCCTCCCTCTCGCCCGAGGCCCAGGCCGCGGTGGACGCCCTGCCCCCGGGCTCGGCGCTGCTGATCGTCCGGCGCGGCCCCAACTCGGGCAGCCGCTTCCTGCTGGACGGCGAGCTGACCACGGCGGGCCGGCACCCGCAGAGCGACATCTTCCTGGACGACGTCACCGTCTCCCGGCGGCACGTGGAGTTCCGCAGGGGCCAGGACGGACGCTTCACCGTGGCCGACGTCGGCAGCCTGAACGGTACGTACGTCAACCGTGAGCCGATCGACTCGGTGACGCTCAACAACGGCGACGAGGTGCAGATCGGCAAGTACCGACTGGTCTTCTACGCGAGCCAGCGAGGCATCTGACTCCCCCGGACGACATCGGGGGAATCCCCACCAGGGAAGGTCCATGCTGCGTACACCGACGGGCGGTGCCGGAAACGGCACCGCCGGCTCGGTCGGGCGGCTGGTGAGCATCGGGACGGTGCTCAACCTGCTGCGTGACGAGTTCCCCGAAGTCACCATTTCCAAAATCCGGTTCCTGGAGGCCGAGGGGCTCGTCGAGCCCCGGCGCACGCCCTCGGGCTACCGCAAGTTCAGCCCCGACGACATCGAGCGGCTGGCCCGGATCCTGCGCCTCCAGCGCGACCACTACCTGCCCCTGAAGGTGATCCGCGAGCAGCTGGACGCGATCGACCGGGGCGAGCAGGTACGCATCCCCGCGCCCTCCCCCCAGGGCGACCCGGCGGTGTCCGCCGCCGAGGCCGGCGCCGTGGGGTCCACGGTGGCCCGGGTCGGCCGCGCCGAGCTCCTCGCCGCCGCCGAGGTGGACGAGGCCCAGCTGGCCGAGTGGGAGTCGTACGGGCTGATCGCCGAGACCCCGGGCGGCGGATTCGACGCCGAGGCCGTCACCGTCGCCAGGCTGGTGGCCGATCTCGGCCGGTACGGTCTCGAGCCGCGTCACCTGCGCGCCATGAAGGCCGCCGCGGACCGAGAGGCCGGGCTGGTCGAACAGGTGGTGGCACCCCTGCGGCGGCACCGGAACCCGCAGACCAGGGCACATGCCGAGGCCACCGTGCGGGAGCTCGCGGGACTGTCCGTACGCCTGCACGAGGCACTGGTCCGGACCGCTCTCGGGGTACGTCTGCACTGATCTTGGGCGGTCCCGACTACCCAAACCCACGCGGCAGGTCCTAGGGTTGCTGTGTGAACGAGCTCGACGTCGTGGGTGTCCGGGTGGAAATGCCCTCCAACCAGCCGATCGTGCTCCTGCGCGAAGTGGGAGGCGACCGTTACCTCCCCATTTGGATCGGTCCTGGGGAGGCGACCTCCATCGCCTTGGCCCAGCAGGGGATGGCCCCTGCCAGGCCGCTGACCCATGACCTCTTCAAGGACGTGCTGGAAGCGCTGGGCGAGGAGATCAGCGAGGTCCGCATCACGGACCTGCGGGAAGGCGTCTTCTACGCCGAGCTGGTCTTCGCCAGCGGGGTGGAGGTGAGCGCACGCCCCTCCGACGCCATAGCGCTGGCCCTGCGCACCGGATCGCCGATCTACGGCAGCGACCGCGTGCTGGACGACGCCGCGATCGCGATTCCGGACGAGCAGGAGGACGAGGTCGAGAAGTTCCGGGAGTTCCTGGACCAGATCTCGCCCGAGGACTTCGGCACCGGCACGCAGTGACCCGACCTCAAGGGAACCTCAAGTCATTCGAGTAGCCTTTCCCCGCATAGGGGTACGGGAAACCACTCTCAGGGTGATTATCACTCGGCGTGCCGAGTGTGGCGATCGTTGACGCACCCCTGGTGACTGCCTACCGTCGAGATGGCAGGTCAAGGACGGAGGGTCGGCGTGAGAATCAGCGGCGACGGTACGACCGGGGGCATCCCCGCGCGCGGTCCGGGGGAGGGCGGGGCGTACCCGCTGTACGGCGGTGCGGTGGGCTCCGCGCGCCGTCTTCCTGAACCCACGGTGGTCAACGAGGACCCGGCATCCGAGGAGATCGGCTACCGGGGGCCGACCGCCTGTGCCGCAGCGGGCATCACGTACCGGCAGCTCGACTACTGGGCGCGCACCGGGCTGGTCGAGCCCAGCGTGCGTCCCGCGT
Source organism: Streptomyces sp. NPDC086023 (assembly GCF_044540325.1). Taxonomy (NCBI): domain Bacteria; kingdom Bacillati; phylum Actinomycetota; class Actinomycetes; order Kitasatosporales; family Streptomycetaceae; genus Streptomyces; species Streptomyces sp. NPDC086023. The sequence continues at coordinate 20,017 of NZ_JBITRX010000041.1, read as the reverse complement.
ACGGATCCGGCACGCAGCGGCTGTACAGCTTCCGCGACGTCGTCGTTCTCAAGATCGTCAAGCGCTTCCTGGACACCGGGGTGGCGTTGCAGAACATCCGCACCGCCGTCCAGCACCTGCGGAACCGGGGCTTCGCCGATCTGGAGCGCATGACGCTCATGAGCGACGGGGCCACGGTCTACGAGTGCACCTCGCCGGACGAGGTCGTGGACCTGCTCCAGGGCGGGCAGGGCATCTTCGGTATCGCCGTGGGCGTGGTCTGGCGCGACGTGGAGCACGCGCTGTCCCAGCTGCACGGCGAGCGCGTCGACACGGGCGAGACGCTGATCGGCCACAATCCGGCCGACGAGCTCGCCAGACGGCGGCACAGGGCCGGGTAGCGGACGGCCCGGACACGGGTACGAGCGTTCCGGGCCGTTGTCAGTGGCGTAGGGCAGCATCGGGGCCGTGAGAGCCGCGCCCACCATCCTGCATCTGGACATGGATGCGTTCTTCGCCGCCGCAGAGCAGGCGGCGAAGCCGAGCCTGCGCGGGAAGCCCGTGATCGTGGGCGGCCTCGGCCCGCGCGGAGTGGTGGCCACCGCCTCGTACGAGGCGCGGCGGTTCGGCGTCCACTCGGCGATGCCGATGGCCCAGGCCCGCCGGCTCTGCCCCAACGGCGCGTACCTGGTGCCGCGCTTCTCCCTCTACCGCTCGGTGAGCGAGCAGGTCATGGCGCTGCTGCGGGAGCTGTCCCCGCTCGTGGAGCCGCTGAGCCTGGACGAGGCGTTCGTGGACCTGGAGGCGGGCGGGATCGCCTTCGACGAGGCGTCGGCCAGGGTGGCAGGCGAGCGGCTGCGGGCCGACATCAGGGAGGTCACCGGGCTGAGCGGGTCCGTGGGGCTGGCCGGTTCCAAGATGCTGGCCAAGATCGCTTCGGAGCAGGCGAAGCCGGACGGTCTGGTGCTGATCCCCACGGGGACGGAGCGGGAGCTGCTGGCGCCGATGCCGGTGCGGACGCTGCCCGGGGTGGGCCCGGCGACCGGGGACCACCTGAGGCGGGCCGGGATGACCACCGTGGGGGAGCTGGCCGGAGCGGGTGAGGACGAGCTGGTGCGGCTGCTGGGGCGGGCGCACGGGGTGGCGCTCCACCGGATGGCGCTGGGCCTGGACGACCGGGCGGTGGTGGCGGAGCGGGACGCGAAGTCCGTCTCGGTCGAGGACACCTTCGACGTGGACCTGCACGACCGGACGCGGATCCGGTTCGAGGTCCAGCGGCTGGCCGACCGGTGCGTGGAGCGGCTGCGGGGCTCGGGGCACTCCGGGCGGACCATCGTGCTCAAGGTGCGCCGGTACGACTTCTCGACGCTGACCCGCTCGGAGACCCTGCGGGGGCCCACGGACGACCCGGCGGTGGTCAGGGAGGCCGCGCTGCGGCTGCTCGACGCCGTGGACACCACGGGTGGGGTGCGGCTGCTGGGGGTCGGGGTCTCGGGTCTCGCGGACTACACGCAGGAGGACCTCTTCGCGCAGGCCGCGGGGGAGGGGAGGGATGCCGCGGAAGAGCCCCGGGAAGGGGCGCCGGAGGCCCTGGGAGGCGCTGGAGGGGATGCCCCGGCACACCGGTCCGGGGTGCCGGCGGAGCGGCGCTGGCCGGCCGGGAGTGACGTCCGGCACATCGCGTACGGCGCGGGATGGGTGCAGGGCAGCGGGGTGGGGAGGGTCACGGTGCGGTTCGAGGAGCCCGGTTCGGAGCGGCCGGGGCGGGTCCGTACGTTCCTGGTCGACGATCCGGAGCTGGTGCCGGCCGAACCGCTGCCGCTGGTCGACCCTGAGCGTGCCGGAACCCGGACCGCGCGGTGGGGGGCCGCGGCGGGCGGGGTGCCGGGGCGGGGCGGGCGTACCGCGGAGGCGGCGGGGCGTACGCCGGCGGGGACGGACCGTGCCGCCGGCGGGGCGTCTCCGGAGGGGGCGGGGGCGGGTGCCGGTCAGGCTTCCTCGGTGCCCGCCAGGCGGCCGAAATCGCGGTCGGGGGGCGGTGGGGAGGCGAGTTCTTCGGGGAGCGAGACGTCCAGCCCGTAGTGGTGGTAGAGCTGGAGTTCCTGTTCCGGGGAGAGGTGGCGGCCCACGCCGAAGTCCGGGGCGTCCTTGATCAGGGCGCGGTCGAAGGGGACGTGGAGGGTGCCGGAGACCACCTCGCTGGGCTCCAGGGGGACGAAGGCGTCCCGGCTGAAGAGTCCGGTGCGGACGGCGGCCCACTCCGGTGCACCGGTGGCGTCGTCGAGGTAGACCTCGTCGATGGTGCCGATCTTGGTGCCGTTGCGGTCGAACGCCTTGCGGCCGATCAGGCTGCGCGGATCGATGTCGGTCTGCACGGTCCCTCCATTTGGTCGCAACTCCTCCGTTACGACTACAAAAGTGCATATTCGAAGAGGGGGCCACTCGAGGGAGCCCCGGAGACCTCGCTGGTAGTCTGGTTTCCGGCTGCTGACCCCGTGCGGGAGAGTCCTCCGAACGAGTCGCGAAAGACTCACCCGGTGGCGCCGAAGGAGCAAATCCTCCCCGGAATCTCTCAGGCAGACGTACCGCTCGGACGAGGCCACTCTGGAAAGCAGGGCGGGCGTCGGACGTGCTCCGGAACCCCTCCTCACCGACGGTGAAAGCCGGCGACCCCTCGTGGGGCGTCGGTGAAGCTCTCAGGTTGAGATGACAGAGGGGGAGGCCGTCCGGGTGCCCGCGCCGTGGCACCCCTCGCAGGTCGTCAGACCAGGAGGCCTCCGCCCATGACCGCCAGTCGTACTCCGCTCTCCCACCTGGAGCGCGGTATCCCCTTCGAGCAGCGCCACATCGGCCCCGACACCGAGGCCCAGGCCAAGATGCTCGCCCAGGTCGGCTACGGCTCGCTCGACGAGCTCACGGCGGCCGCTGTGCCTGACGTGATCAAGAGCGCCGAGGCCCTGAACCTCCCCGGCGCCCGCACCGAGGCCGAGGTGCTGGCCGAGCTGCGCGAGCTCGCCTCCCGCAACGAGGTGCTGGCCCCGATGATCGGTCTGGGCTACTACGGCACCTTCACGCCGCCGGTGATCCTGCGCAACGTCATGGAGAACCCGGCCTGGTACACCGCGTACACGCCGTACCAGCCCGAGATCTCGCAGGGCCGCCTGGAGGCCCTGATCAACTTCCAGACCGTGGTCGCCGACCTCACCGGCCTGCCCACGTCGGGCGCCTCGCTGCTCGACGAGGGCACCGCGGCCGCCGAGGCCATGACGCTGGCCCGCCGCGTCGGCAAGGTCAAGGGCGGGGTCTTCCTCGTCGACGCCGACGCGCTGCCGCAGACCATCGCGGTCATCGAGACGCGCGCCGAGCCCACCGGCATCGAGGTCCTGGTCGCCGACCTCTCCGAGGGCATCCCGGCCGAGGCCGTCGAGCGCGGCGTGTACGGCGTGCTCATCCAGTACCCCGGGGCCTCCGGCGCGGTCCGCGACATCAAGCCGCTGATCGACCAGGCCCACGAGCTGGGCGCGATCGTCACCGTCGCCGCCGACCTGCTCGCCCTCACCCTGCTGGCCTCTCCGGGCTCCCTCGGCGCGGACATCGCCGTCGGCACCACCCAGCGCTTCGGCGTCCCGATGGGCTTCGGCGGCCCGCACGCCGGCTACATGGCCGTCCAGGAGAAGCACGCCCGCTCCCTGCCGGGCCGCCTGGTCGGCGTCTCCGTCGACGCGGACGGCAACAAGGCGTACCGCCTGGCGCTCCAGACCCGCGAGCAGCACATCCGCCGCGAGAAGGCCACCAGCAACATCTGCACCGCGCAGGTGCTGCTCGCCGTCATGGCGGGCATGTACGCGGTCTACCACGGCCCGGACGGCCTGAAGCAGATCGCCCAGCGCACCCACCGCTACGCCGCCATCCTGGCCGCGGGCCTCACCGCCGCCGGCGTCGAGCTGGTCCAGGGCGCGTTCTTCGACACCCTCACCGCCCGCGTCCCCGGCCGCGCCGCCGAGGTCGTCGCCGCCGCCCGCCGGGGCGGCGTCAACCTGCACCTGGCCGACGCCGACCACGTGTCGATCTCCTGTGACGAGACCACCGGCCGTGAGCAGCTCGCCGCCGTGTGGGCCGCCTTCGGTGCCGAGGGCGACGTCGAGGCGCTGGACGCCGCCACCGCGGACGCCCTGCCGGAGGCGCTGCTGCGCACCGACGAGTACCTGACCCACCCGGTCTTCCACCAGCACCGCTCCGAGACCGCGATGCTGCGCTACCTGCGCAAGCTCTCGGACAAGGACTACGCGCTGGACCGCGGCATGATCCCGCTGGGCTCCTGCACCATGAAGCTCAACGCGACCACCGAGATGGAGGCGGTGACCTGGCCCGAGTTCGGCCAGCTGCACCCCTTCGCGCCGATCGACCAGGCCCAGGGCTACGCCACGCTCATCAACGAGCTGGAGGAACGTCTCTGCGAGGTCACCGGCTACGACAAGGTCTCCATCCAGCCGAACGCGGGTTCGCAGGGTGAGCTGGCCGGTCTGCTCGCCGTCCGCGCGTACCACCGTGCGAACGGCGACGAGCAGCGCACCGTCTGCCTCATCCCGTCCTCCGCGCACGGCACCAACGCCGCCAGCGCGGTGATGGCCGGCATGAAGGTCGTCGTCGTCAAGACCGCCGACGACGGCGAGGTCGACGCCGAGGACCTGCGCGCCAAGATCGAGCAGTACCGCGACGAGCTCGCCGTGCTGATGATCACCTACCCGTCCACGCACGGTGTGTTCGAGGAGCACGTCGCCGACATCTGCGCCCAGGTGCACGACGCCGGCGGCCAGGTGTACGTCGACGGCGCCAACCTGAACGCCCTGGTCGGCCTCGCCAAGCCGGGTCACTTCGGCGGCGACGTCTCGCACCTGAACCTGCACAAGACCTTCTGCATCCCGCACGGCGGCGGCGGCCCGGGCGTCGGCCCGGTCGCGGTCCGGTCCCACCTGGCCCCGTACCTGCCGAACCACCCGCTCCAGCCCACCGCGGGCCCGGAGACCGGTGTCGGCCCGATCTCGGCCGCCCCGTGGGGCTCGGCCGGCATCCTGCCGATCTCCTGGTCGTACGTGCGCCTGATGGGCGGCGAGGGCCTCAAGCGCGCCACCCAGGTGGCCGTGCTCGGCGCCAACTACATCGCCAAGCGCCTGGAGCCGCACTTCCCGGTGCTGTACACCGGCCCGGCCAACCTGGTCGCGCACGAGTGCATCATCGACCTGCGCCCGCTGTCGAAGTCGACCGGCGTCTCGGTGGACGACATCGCCAAGCGCCTGATCGACTACGGCTTCCACGCGCCGACCATGTCCTTCCCGGTGGCCGGCACGCTCATGATCGAGCCGACCGAGTCCGAGGACCTGATCGAGCTGGACCGCTTCTGCGACGCGATGATCGCCATCCGCGCCGAGATCGAGCGGGTCGCCTCCGGCGAGTGGCCGGCGGACGACAACCCGCTGCACAACGCCCCGCACACCGCGGCGGCGCTGGGCGGCGAGTGGAACCACCCGTACACCCGTGACGAGGCGGTCTTCCCGGCCGGCGTCAACGCCGCCGAGAAGTACTGGCCGCCGGTGCGCCGCATCGACGGTGCCTTCGGCGACCGGAACCTGGTCTGCTCCTGCCCGCCGCTGGACGAGTACGACAACTGACCGGTGAGCGGCGGCCGTAGACTGCCGCACGCCGGCTGACGGCGAAGGGGCCGGCCCGGAGGGAGTACCTCCGGGCCGGCCCCTTCGCCGTGGCCCCGTGCCGGTTCGCCGCGGTCCCGTGCCCCGCCGCCCGGCCCCGTGCTCAGGCCGCCTTGGCCACCGCGAGCGGGCGGTGCGGCGCGATGATCTGGCCGTCCGGCAGCAGCTCACCGGTGTCCTCGAACACGACGACGCCGTTGCACAGCAGGCTCCAGCCCTGCTCCGGGTGGTGCGCCACGAGCTGGGCGGCCTCCCGGTCGGCTGAGTCGGCTGAAGGGCAGGCAGGCTGGTGCTGGCACATGGATGCGTTCTTTCGCTGCGGTGTGGTGAGTGTCGTCCTGCGGCTCGAATCGGTGTTCATGGCCGCCCCCCGTCAATCGGTCGGTCAGTTCCCCAGTGGGGTCTTCCCGCCGGAGCGGGAGCAGGACCCCAGTGTTGCCCTACGGAGGTCGGTCCGCAGGGATTTCCTGGCAGCTGTCCTCACTGATTGATGACGCATCACCCTTGCGGGCGGTTCAGCCCAACTACCCTGTCTCTTCGGATGGTTCGTGGATGGTCCGGGTGGACTAGCCCGAATGGCGCAACCGGGTCAGGCGGGTGTGGCCAGGGCGGGCGGTGCCAGCCGGTGGGTCAGTACGGGCAGCAGTTCGGACACCGGGTGCGGGCGGTACGCGGCGATCCCCGGCGGGGCCGGGGCCAGCGGCACCAGCAGGTCCGCCGCGGCCGGCAGGCCCGAGGCGGCGTCCGCACCGGCCGAGCCGTGCAGCCACAGGGTGAGCATGTACAGCTCCGGTACGGACAGCAGGCGCGCCTGGAAGTGGCCGGCCACCGACTCGGCCTGGCGCAGGGCGCGTTCGGTCGCGGCGACGTAGGGGCCCTCGAAGAAGTGGGAGAAGGCCCAGCCGTCGGGCGTGAGCATGGTGTCCGCCGCGGCCACGAACCGGTCGCCGCCGCGGATCAGGAAGCGCCAGCCGGTGAGCCGGGTGCGGGGCGGGCGGCCCCCGGCGGTGACACGGTCCAGGACGTGCACCGGCAGTGGCAGCTCGGCGGTGACCTGGCCGCCCCGGAGCGCGCGCAGGGCCGGGGTGTGCGCCTCGTGGACGGCCGCGGGGGACCGGAGTGCCGCGAGGACGCTGCGCAGGGCGGGCGCGGGGGCCGGGGGGACATGCAGCGGCATAGTGGGTCGCCTCTCACATGGGAGGTGTGGAACGGGGCAGGTGCGGACGGCGCTGTCGCATTCTGGGGCCAGAGGGGGGCTGTGGGGCAATGGCCGGGCGCCAACTCTCTGCCTCGTTTGCGGAGTTTATACGACATGTGTTCACGCAGTGTTTCGGCTAGCTGTCCCGCCCATTGCGGACAAGGCGCTTACCGGTCCCGCTGTCGTGGATTTCATACCGCATGCTCGCGCGATTCGCTCGTTGACCTCGGAGATTACCGGAAGGGGGCTCGGCTGAAAAGCGGTGGTCGTATAAAGCGGCACAGGCGCAAGGTAATTGCGGGTTGCCGCATTTCTCTGTCACATGCCGGAGGGAAGTGCCGAAGCGCCGCTTCGGCCAAACCGGCGCACGCTCCCCGCCACAAGCGTTCGCGCGGCGTTATCGATCACCGCCCCGGGGCATCATCGACCGTAACGCGGGCCCCGGGCCCGCCATTCGAGGAGGGACGCTTCGATGGGGGAGAAGGTCGTGGCAGGCGGATTCGACCTGTCCGATCGGCAACGGTACCGGAGGAAGCTCCACGAGTGCCTGGAGGGACTAGGGCGACTTCTGGCGGAGAAGAGGTTCGACCGTCCCAAGAACCTGATGGGGCTGGAGATCGAGCTGAATCTCGCGGGTCCCGACGGGCTGCCGCGAATGATGAACGCGCAGGTGCTGGACCGAATAGCGAGTCCGGATTTCCAGACGGAACTCGGCATGTTCAACCTGGAAGTGAACATCGTCCCGCACCGCCTGGACGGCCGGGTATTCGACCGGCTCGTCGAAGAACTGAGCACCGGCCTCGGATATGCCCACCGGATGGCCGCCGAGATCGACGCGGGCGTCGTGATGATCGGCATCCTGCCGACCATCGCGCACGCCGACGTCGTCACGGCCAACCTCTCCGACGTGGACCGTTACTCGCTGCTCAACGAGCAGATCGTCACGGCCCGGGGCGAGGACTTCACCCTCGACATCGAGGGGGTGGAGCGGCTGAGCTGCACCTCGACCTCGATCGTCCCCGAGGCGGCCTGCACCTCCGTGCAGTTGCACCTCCAGGTCACCCCCGCCCGATTCGCCGCCGTGTGGAACGCGGCGCAGTGCGTCACCGCGGCCCAGATCGCCGTCGGCGCCAACTCCCCCTTCCTCTTCGGCCGCGAGCTGTGGCGCGAGTCCCGGCCCCCGCTCTTCACGCAGGCCACCGACACCAGGCCGCCGGAGCTCCAGGCCCAGGGGGTGCGGCCGCGCACCTGGTTCGGCGAACGGTGGGTGGAGTCCGCGTACGAGCTCTTCGAGGAGAACGTCCGCTTCTTCCCGGCGCTGCTGCCCATCTGCGACGAGGAGGAGCCGCTGCGCGTCCTCGCCGAGGGCGGGGTGCCCAGGCTGCAGGAGATGGTGCTGCACAACGGCACCGTCTACCGGTGGAACCGGCCGGTGTACGGGGTCGCCGACGGCAAGCCGCACCTGCGGGTGGAGAACCGGGTGCTGCCGGCCGGGCCGACGGTGGTCGACGTGGTCGCCAACGCCGCCTTCTACTACGGGCTGGTGCGCACCCTGGCCGAGGAGCCGCGCCCGGTGTGGACCCGGATGCCGTTCGCCGAGGCGGAGGCCAACTTCGACGCCGCCTGCCGCTACGGGATCGACGCGCGGCTGCGCTGGCCCCGCAAGGGCCGCGGCGGGGGCCTCGCCGGCGTGCCGGCCGCCACCCTGGTCCTCGACGAACTGCTGCCGATGGCCGCGGCGGGCCTGGACGCCTGGGGCATCGAGCCGGCCGACCGGGACCGCTACCTCGGCATCATCGAGGAGCGGTGCCGCCGCCGGGCCAACGGGGCCACCTGGCAGGTCGAGACGTACCACCGGGCCCGCTCGGCCGGCATGCGCCGGGACCAGGCGCTCGCCGCCATGACCCGCCGCTACGCCGAACTCAGCCACCGCGGGGACCCGGTGCACACCTGGCCGGTCGGCCTGCCCGACGAGGAGCCGGCCGCCGCGGCGCCGGTCAGCCGCGCCCGACGGCCGTGATCGCCTTCAGGATCACCGTGTGGATCTGGGTGGGGTCGCTGACGCGGTAGGCGGCCCCGCCCGTGGCGGCGGCGATCGGCCCGAGTTCCCGCATGTCCGCGTCCGGGCCGATCGCGAGGGCGATCAGCGGCACGGGGCGCTCGGGGTCCGCCAGCGTCTTCAACTGCGCCACCAGCGCCTGGCGGGAGACGGAGCCCGGGTCCTCGTTCACGCCGTCGGTGAGGACGACCAACGCGTTGAACTTGCCGTACGCGTACGAGTCCCGCGCCGCCCGGTACGCGGCGAGCGTGGTGTCGTACAGGCCGGTGGCGCCGTCCGGTTCGGGGCTGAGGCCGTTGAAGGCGGCCACCAGCCGCTGCTGCTGCGTGGACCCGTCGGCGGAGCGCTCGCCGAGGCGGGCGGTGGGGACCAGCTCGCGGTAGTCGCGTTCGCCGTCGAGGCGGGTGGCGAACTCCCACAGGCCCACCTCGTCCTCGGGGGTGAACGTGGCCAGGCCCTGCAGCAGCGAGGCGCGGGTGACCTCCATCCGGGAGCTGTCGCCGTGCCCGGGCACCGGCGCCGCCATCGAGCCGGAGGCGTCGACCACCGTGGTCAGCCGGGCAGCCTGCACCGTGATCGTCCACATCGCCAGGGCCTCCTGCACCTCCTTGGCGGTGGGCGGCTGGGTGAGCGTGGCCGAGGCGGGCTGGGCCGCGTCCCCGCCCGCCTGCCGGACCACGGCGGGAGCCGGGGCGGCCCGGCGGTCGCGGAAGCCGTGCCGGGCGAGGACGGCGCGGCCCTCGGTGTCGCCGAGGAGCCGGAGGAAGCGCATGGCGGCCCGGTTCTCGTCCAGGTCCAGCCGCCGCTCGTCGACCAGCGTGTACGGGTAGTCCAGCAGCGGCGCCCCGTCCGTCGGGTAGAAGAGCGCGAGGGGCACCCCCTCGTCCCGGGCGTTGTGCGCGTGCGCGGCCTGCTCGGAGAGGATCACCGCCTGGCTGCGCCGGGGGTTGGTGCGCTCGGCGTCCGTCTCGTCGCGCGGCAGGGTCCCCGGTACGAGCGCGTCGGTCTCGGCGACCCGCTGGGAGAGGACCTTGGCCGCCCCCGCCGCGACCACGTCGCCGTCCGGGCCCATGGCGCGGGCGGAGGCGGCGATCCGGCCGAGGGCCAGCAGGGCGGTGGCACTGTTCGCCGGGTCGGCGGCGCCCATCCGCAGCTGGTCGGAGCGCAGGCCCGCCGCGGCCAGGCCGGCCCAGGTGTACGTGGTCTTGGGCCAGCCCATGATCCCGGCGGCGGACGGGGCCGCGGCGAGCACCACCGGCGAGGAGGCCACCTCGCCCAGGGCGGCCACCGGCAGGGACTCTGGCTGGAGGCGGGTGCGTTCGACCCAGGCCTCGGAGTCGGGGATCCAGACGTCGAAGCCGGGGTCCCGGCGGCCGGTGCCCAGTTCGAGCGAGACCTCGTGGGACTCGCGGGCGGTGACCGACAGCGCCAGGCACTGACCGTCGGAGGTGATCCGCTGCCTGCGGGCGCGCTCGGCGGTCTCCCGTACCGCAGGGGCGATGTCCGGGCTGGCGACGACCCGCAGCTTCACGGACCGGTCGGCGCAGGCGTCGCCGAAGGACGGCAGCAGGCCCTGCGCGGCGGCGACGGCGCAGGTGCCGGCGGCCAGCGCGAGGGCGGTGCCGATCACCACGGAGCGGCGGCCGGCCCGGCGCGGGGGCCGCTCTTCCGCGGTGCCGCGCGAGTCGGGCAGGCTGTGACGTCCCATGCTGGTCGTGCCCTTCCATGAACCCCGAGGCGAAGCCGGGCAGGCAGTATGGGAAGGCAGCGCTCCCCGCCGGCGCACGCGATCTTCGTGCGCGCTGGCGAGACCCTAGCGGGGCGGCGGTGCGGATGGAACGGGATTGCTGAATCGGAGTCAGTCGTGCGGGCGCAGCAGGGAACAGAGGTCGGGGCATTGCGGGCGGTGGAGCAGGAAAAGGGGGTCCTGAGGACGGAGACGCTGCTGGTCCTGGCGCTGTCGCTGGGGGCGAGCGCGCTGTCCGCACTGATCAGCTTCATCGGTTCGGTGACCAGGCCGGGGGGCCTGAAGGACCAGGCCGCCACCCTCAATGCCTCGCACGCGCCCGGCCGTCCGTGGCTGGACCTCGCCTGGCAGCTGTTCGGCATCGCCTCGGCGCTCGTGCCGGTGCTGCTCGTCGCCCACCTGCTCACCCGTGAGGGCGCCCCGGGGCTGCGGGTGCTGGGCTTCGACCGGTCGCGGCCGTGGTGGGACCTGGGGCGCGGGACGCTGGTGGCGGCCGGGATCGGCAGCGCGGGGCTCGCGTTCTACCTGGTGGCGCGGGCGTCCGGGGCCAACCTGACGGTGGTGCCGGAGGCGCTGCCCGACGTGTGGTGGAAGTTCCCCGTACTGATCCTCTCCGCGGTGCAGAACGCCGTGGTGGAGGAGGTCATCGTGCTCGGGTACCTGCTGCGCAGGCTGGGGCAGCTCGGCTGGACGCCGATGGGTGCGCTGCTCGCCTCCTCGCTGCTGCGCGGGTCGTACCACCTGTACCAGGGCATCGGGGGGTTCATCGGCAACGCGGTGATGGGCGTCGTCTTCGTCCTGCTGTACCGCAAGTGGGGGCGGGTGGGACCGCTGGTGGCCGCGCACGCGCTGCTCGACATCGTGGCGTTCGTCGGGTACGCCGTACTGGCGGGGCGGGTGGACTGGCTGCCGACCCGCTGACCGGGGGTGGGGTGGCGGGGGCGTCGCTTACCAGGGGTCGGGCAGGAGTTCGCCGTCCAGGACGGTGACCGCAGCGCCGGTGAGGAGGACGCGGTCGCCGTCGAGCCGGACGTGGACGGTGCCCTGGCGGGTGCCGCCCTGAAGTCCGGTGAGGGTGTCGCGGCCGAGGCGGGCGGCCCAGAAGGGGGCGAGGGCGGTGTGGGCGCTGCCGGTCACCGGGTCCTCGTCGATGCCGAGGGCGGGGAAGAAGCAGCGCGAGGCGAAGTCGTACCCGCGGGACGGGTCCTCGGCGGGGGCGGTGACGATGACGCCGTGCCGTCCGTAGGCACGGAGGGCGGCGAGGTCGGGGGCGAGTGCGCGTACGGTCCGCTCGTCCGCCACCTCCACGACCAGGTCGCCGATGTGGGCGGCGGTGTCGTGGACGGACAGCACCTCGGCGCCGAGGGCGGCCACCACCTCCGGCGGTGCCGGGACCGGGGAGAGGGGGGAGGCGGGGAAGTCGAGCGTGTACGTGCCGTCGCCCGCGGCCCGGGCGGTGAGCGGTCCGCAGCGGGCGGAGAAGCGGAGCGTGGCGGTGGCGGTGGCGGTGGAGGGGGTGCCGGTGCCGGTGGCGGCGGCGGTGCTGGTCAGGACGTGGGCGGCGGCGAGGGTGGCGTGCCCGCACATGTCGACCTCGGTCAGCGGAGTGAACCAGCGCAGCGCCCAGTCCGCCGTGCCGCCGGGCGGCAGGGCGTGGACGAACGCGGTCTCGGGAAGGTTGACCTCCGCCGCGACCCGCTGCAGCCACCCGTCGGCCGGAAACCCGGCCCCGTCCAGCACCACGACCCCGGCGGGATTGCCGGAGAAGGGCCGGTCGGTGAAGGCGTTGACGGTACGGATGCGCATGCCGTGCAACCTACGCGGGAGGTCGCTTTCCGGCCAAAGGGACCACGGGGTCGAGTGCGCGGCCCGGGCTGCCCGGAAAACCCGTGGGGTTCTCGCGGCGCTGGCAGCACTGTGGTCCCCGATGCCGACGGGAGGGAGGGGAGCCCCGTGCGTTTGCCGGATGCCGACGCGCTGGCCCGTGCGATGGAGAGGGTGGGGAAGGCCTTCGAGGGCGTGACAGCCAGGGCCGACGAGGACGGCTGCGGCCGGTGCTTCGGCGCGGAAGAGGTCGCGCTGCTGCGGACTCCGGGCGTCCGGCTCCCCGCGGACCTGGTCCGCCGGGTGGCGCGGAAGGACCCCTTCCACTGGCACGACCGGCGCTCGGTCGTGCAACGGATCCTGGCGCAGCTCGTCGTGGTGCTCGCCGAGGGCGACGACGAGCCCGATCTCCTGGTCCGGGGGCTGGCGGCGGCCGGGTGGCGGGGGTGGCCCGGCGAGCAGGGTGCGGCGGTGGCGGGCTTCCTGGACGAGTGGTGGGCCTGGACGCTGCGGACCGGGGAGCCGCCCGTGCCGGCGTGCGCGGTGTTCGAGAGCTGTGTGACCGCGAGCTCCTCGGTGGCCCCGTGGCTCCGTCGCTGGGAGGCGGCTGGCGAGAGCGTCGTCGCCCGCCGTCATCTGGCTGACGGACTCCGCTGGTGGAGCGAGGAGTTGGAGTCCGGCGACTCGCCCTTCGCCTGGTGGTGGGGGAGCGAGGCGGAGGCGCGGGACGCCTGGCAGGAGGTGCGGGCGTGGGTCAGGGGGCGTTCCGGGCCGGGCGAAGGGTCTGGAGGGCCAGCGTGAGGGTGACTTCGGCGCCGTCGCTCCAGTCGCAGACCTCCAGCCACGAGAGGTAGCCGTCTTCGGCGAAGACCAGGACTTCCCCGCGGCAGTCCCCGTCGTCCGTGACGATCAGCCGCTCCGCCGCCACGACCCTGCCCGGCCCGGAGTCCGCGGGGGAGACCAGGCCGGTGTCGAGGGCGAAGTACGCGGTGCCGCACCCGCACGTGCAGCGGTTCTCGACCCGCATGTGCGGCACGTGCGTGCGCAACGTGGCCTGTACCGGGTCATCCAGGTTGAGGAGGATGTCGAGCAGCTCGGCGATGTCGTCAGGGAGCGGTTCCGGCATGTCCGAAACCCTATGGGCGGCGTCCGGTGCCGGACTCCGCCGGGGGTGGGTCACTCGTAGCCGCGGGCCGCGGCGAGCTGATTCGCCACGGACGTCCAGGTGACCGGTTCGACCCTGGCCGGCGGCGACGCGGTGAGCCAGGCCTCCCAGGACTCCAGGAACCCCGCGAGCGAGGCGCTTGCCCCGCCGCCGCCGGTCCACTTCCCCCGGGCCTGCAACTCTGCACTCGGGCGCGGTCGTGGGCGTAGCCAGCCGCGCGGGCACGCAGGAAGGTGCGGAGCTCACCCGAAACCGCGACGGGCGGTGCGGGTGCACGAGGAGGTGGGGGTGGCGGGTCCGGCGGCTGGGGCGGCGACGGCGGCGTGCGTCCAGGGCATGTCGGTGCCGGTCACGGTCAGCAGGGCGATCCTGGTCGCCGTGGTGCAGTCGCCAGAGGTCACGGGAGGTGGGGTCCGGGGTCGCCATGGGTCCCATGGTGGCGGTCGGCGCTGACAGCCGGGGAGCCGGCGTCGTCGGAGCGTGCGGCGGGCGCCGCGTGCAACAGGGGCCAGCCGTCAAGTTCCCGGGGATCGGGGTGGGACGGGGCCCAGCCGTGGGACAGGGCCGCGTCGAGCAGGGAGCGGACGGCGCCCGGCTCGTGGAGGTTCAGGCCTGGGCCGTGGGTGAAGCCGACGTCCCCTGAGCCCAGGGGGGCACCGCTCGGGACGTAGCGGCCGGGGCCCTCGGCGAAGACGATGCGCAGCGGGCCGCCGGCGGCCGGGGGCTACGGGTGCAGGGTGAGGATCTGGCGGCAGTCCGCCCACCGGCCGTCACCGTCACGCCGGTGCGTGTGGCGCAGCGTCCTGACCTGTCGCAACGAAGTTAGTCGGGCCGGATCGCGTTGACCTGCGGGGACTGGATTGAATGAGACGGCTGCGGGGTCGGCCAGGCGTCCGTCAGGACGCCAGGGCCGTGGTGACCGCCAGCACCGAACCGAACGTCACGAGCGTCGCGACGTGCTTGGTCCCCATCACCGAACGCCCCCAGCAACGGCCATGATGCGGAGAGGATTGCTCTGAGCTGCGATAGTTGGCGCCGAGCCAGGCGAAGAGGCATGCAAACCGCAGGGGGAACAGTGGAGCGGATCACCGAGGACCAGGTCGCGCAACTGACCGGTTTCGTGTTTGCACGAATCCCTGACGCGACCTCACTCCAAGGCGAAGCCCGTCGCGCTGCCACGGCCCTGCGGCTGGCCGCAGCCAAACAGGTTGCGGCGGTGCGTTTCCACCGGGCCTCACCGCCCGAGAACGCGGCGGAGACCGAGTTGCACGCAACCGCCTCATGGAACCTGCTGGTCGCCTTCGCCCAAATTTGGCACGACCACCCAGATTTCCCTGCCGACGCCGCCATAGAGACCTTCGAGTTTGACTCTGAGTCTCCCCTCTCGGTGACCGAGCACCGCAAGCAATAGGCCTTACGGGACTTGGTGCAGAGAAGCCGCGTCGAGCTGAAACCAGTCCTGGGCGACCATCCAGGACTGGTAGTCCAGGAAGATCCTTGCGAGGCCGTCCGATCGCTCTCGGATCGTGAAGTAGTCGCGGAGGAGCCGGTGGAGCGTGATCACCGCTGCGGCGTCGGCCTGCTTGGTGAGCGGGTGAGTCCAACCCCCTGGAGCGAGGTGGCGAACGAGAAGGGGCCGGTCAGGTCGTGGCCTCGGCCGAGACGGACCACGAGCCACTCCTGGAACCCTGTGAGCACGCTCCACGAGCTTCCGGCGTCCAGGCCGAGAAGAAAAGCGGTCACCGAGGAGAAAGAGCCGTCGAGGCCGTGCCGGGCAGGCTCGCGACGAACCGCGGTCAGTAGGGCCTGGTAGTGCTGGAGCAGGTTCGCATGGAAGGTTGCTGGGTTGCGGTGAGGTAGTTTCCCGCACTGCGTTCGGGGTTCCTGGTCAATGTGTCCGGGTTCCTCAGCGGGTGGCTGGACATGTAGCGGTGAACGGTGCCGTAGGACACGCTGGCGTCGTGTTCGTCCAGCAGCCTCTCCCAGACCAGCCCGACCGTGGGAAGTTGGCCGGCATGCGTGGCGGCGTATTCGTCGAGGATGACGTCGATGGCGGGACCGACGCGTCCTTTGGCCCGGCCCTGGATGGCCGCGCGCTCCTTGCGCGGCGGAGGAGTCGGTGAGGCGAGGGCCTGGCGGACCATGTATGGGCTCACGCGATGCCTCGCGGCCAACTTCCTGACGGACTGCTCTCCCGCTTGGACGTCCCGACGGATCGCTGCGAAGAGCGCCGGCTTGTCGGCGCTGGCTGTGACACGACGCTTGGGCTTGTCCGGGGTCGGCCTCGCACGTTTCTGTCGCACCAGATCGGCCAGCACCCGTTCCAGTACGTCTTGTCGACGGCCGGTGACTGCGGCGAGTCGGTCAGCGCGTGGTCGTTTCCCGCGCCCGTAGTCGGGTGGGCCGACCAGGCATCCGCGCAAGTAGCTGGGCTTGAGGTGGTTCGCCTGAGCCAGCCGACGGATGAAGGAGTCGGTTCCCTCCCCGAGTCGCAGTGAGACCTGGATGGGGAGCCGGACCAGTTGTTCGGGCAGTGCGTCGGTCACCGGGCGGCCGCCTTCTTCACCGGTTTCCTCACGATCTCCGCCGCGTGGTCCAGGGGGATCTCGTCGAGTGCTTCTTTGGTCACGCGTTCGGACCCGCCCAGGATCGCGTCGATCGCGGCGCCCCGGATGGCGTGGGACAGCGCTCCGATCATGCCGTCGGCCCGGTTGTGGAGGTAGCGGTCCAGCTTCACCAGACTGCCCTGCGGGTGGTCGTGCAGTAGCAAGGTCTGTTCCATGGTCGCGACCAGGCCCTTCCACTCGTCGCCGTAGGGGAACGGGCGGGTGGGGGACGAGTGTGAAACGGCCCGCGATCTGGGCGCCCCGAGTGCCGGTGAGGAGCTCACTGGTCTCCAGGCCGATGCCCGCATAGACGAACGTCGCGGGGATGCGCTCGGAGAAGTACTTCAGGGTGTCGGAGACCTCACCGCCGGCCCGTGTGACCTGCGAGACGTTGTGAATCTCGTCGACCAGCACCAGGCCGGTGCCCGAGTCCGTGCAGACGCCGACCACAGGCCTCGATGATGTCCGTCATGTTCGACCGGGGGCGGACCGGCAGGCCCAGGAAGCGCGCGAACTCGGCGGCGACCATCCGGGCGGTCGCGGCAGGCGGGACGGTGATGTAGAGCACCGGGATGCGGCCGGCGGTGTTCGGGTGGCGGGCCCGGTCGAGGAGTTCGTGGGCGAGCCCGAGCTGGGTGATGGCGCTGGTCTTGCCCGTGCCCGGCAGGCCGGAGACCATCAGGCCGCGGCGGGCGCTGATCGTGTGCCGATTGAGAAGAACCAGGCGGCGGCCGCAGACCACTGTTTTCTCGACGAACGAGGTGGCGACCACGAGCATCCGTGCGTGATGGTCGAGCCGGTCCTCGTCGTAGAGGGCCCGCTCTGCCGGGGACAGCCGCCGCAGTTCGTCGGGGGACAGCAGGACCGGGGGGTCGGGCGGGCCGGCGGCGAACGTCCGCCATCCGTCCAGGGTGGTGAGTTGGCGGTTGGCCGCGGCATCGGCCTCGTGCAGGGCGGTTCGGCGGCCTGCCGGTTCGGGGATGGTCACGGACGCTTCCAGGGGTTGGCTAGCGGATCGAACAGACCCAGCGGGATGACCTTGGCCAGCTCGGTGTCCGGCTCTTCGGCAGGAGTGGGCTCGACGGCCGGTTGGTCCGGGACCGGTCGGTCGGGGGTGGTGGCCCGGGTCCGGGCGGCGACGCGGCGGGAGCGCTTGGCCGCAGGGTCCTTCTCCAGCGCGGGGCCCGCGTGGGCCCGCCGCAGCAGGACAGCGGCGGCATCCGCGATCTGTTCCTCGGTGCCGCCTGGGACCTGCTCGCAGGCGTGGTCCCAGGCGAGCTCTCCGAACGGGACGCCGACGCGGCGAAGGTGTTTCCAGAACACGGTGATCCACCGGTCGCCCTGGCGGTCGCGTACCCAGATTCGCGAGATGTCGTAGGGGTCGTAGTGGATCTCCCACAGACCCTTCTTCTCCGCCACCCCGGAGTGCTGGCGACGCAGTGGACCCAACTCGACGTCGTCGTAGGTGCGGTGCTTGATCCGGATGCCGTAGGCGTTGATCGCCTGCCAGCGCTCGGGCAGCAGCTCGATGAAGTCCTCGCCGTTCAGCGGGACCGGGACGTAGCCGCAGGACTCCACCAGCGTGGCGTACTTCTCGTTCGGCGAGAACGCCCGCTTCGGTGCCTGCGGATCACGCAGCCCGTCATGCGGCCTGGTTTGCCAGACCGCAATGATCCACTCGTCGAGAAGGCCCTGCAGCTCGGGCAGCGACCACAGCAGCCCGTCCTCCAGTTTCCGGCCCCGGCGGTCCGCGGTCGAACCGGTGTAGCCCGCGACGAACTGAGCGAACAGCGTGGCCACCGAGCCCAGGGTCTTCTCGATCGTGCCCTTGTCCGTAGGGGTCGCCTTGTGGGCCGGTTGCAGGTTGATGCCCAAATACCGGCAGGACGCCCGGAAGTTGTTCGAGATGAATACCTTGCCGTGATCGCAGACGATGGTCTCCGGAACGATCACCGGCCGTGCCGCCGCGTGCTCCAGTCGCTCGTCCAAGGTCAGCAGCCGCCGGTGCGGCAGTACCGAACGGGACATCAGCAGGGCTTCCGACCAGCCCGCTCGCATCGCCTCCGGGGTGACGCTGCGGGCCAGCAGCGCGGAGGCGTCGGCTGCTTTCGTCGTCGGCCGCAGCACCGCTGCGGTGATCGACCTGGTCGCGATGTCGACCATCGCGGTCAGCTCGACCTTCTCCGCGATGCCGTCGTCCAGCCGCACCAGCACGTCCAGCGGGGTCGAGTCGATCTGCATGAGCTCGCCCGGCGCGCTGGCTGGCACTTCCCCGAACGGGCCGGGTGGCCGTGCGTTGACCGACCGGCGCGTGCGGGCCGAGCCCGTCGCATGAGTGCCGGTCGCCAGCTTGCCGTAGAGCCGGTAGAGGGTAGCCCGGGAAGGAATCTCGACATCGGTGGCCTCCCCCTGGCCGGCCAGGATCTCCTTGGCCCGCCAGACGATGAACCCGATCGTCTTCGACGAGTCCTCGGCCGTCTCACCGATCGCCTGCCGCATCGCCTCCACCACCACAGCATCGACCATGCCGAAAGGCGGCATCTGCTTGGCGGACCGGCCGTCGGCCAGCCCGATCAGTCCGTCACGCTGATAGCGCTGGCGCCGCTGCTTGATCCCGCTGGCTGTCACCGGGTGCCCGGCCGCTGTCAGCTCGGCCGCCTTGGCTCGCTCACGCTCGGCCAGTGAGGTCCGTCGCGGATCGAACTCCGGCCGTGGCACCGCTCTTTCGGAAGCGTCCAACGGCAGGCCGTGCAGCACTTCAAGAATGTGACCCTCCCACCAACGGGCCTGTTCGGCCGCCGTCTCGGGAAACTCCGCGATCCGGGCCGTGGGCGGGACCTTCCGTCCTCTCCCGCTCACTGGGCACCCCTGGCGGGCAGGCTCACGACCGTGCGCGGTCCCATAAGCTCGACCGCCAGCCCCTTGATGGCCAGTTCCTGGAGCCAGAGCAGATGGAAGAGGGTGGGCAGCGTCGCGAGCCGGTCGCCTGCGGCGTCGGCCCCTGGAAACATCGGGCCAGGCTCCGCGAAGACCTCCCGCAACCGGTCGGCAACCAGGCGGTGCAGGCACCGCGGGTGCCGGTAGCGCGACAGCCACCGCACGTTCGCCAGCAGCACCGCCTCCAGCGTCCCGACTCGCTCGAACCCCCACCCGGCCTGAGCACAGGCCAGCCGCGTCACCTCGAACGCTTCCGCGTCCTTCGGCTCGATCCGCTCATCCGCGCGGACATCGAAGACCACCGCCGAGCCATCCGCGTGGCGAGCGAAGTAGTCCGGGGCGTGCCGACGTTCTCGTTCGCCGTCGTGCCAGTACAGCCAGAACGGCTGCGAGGCGATCCCCGTCACCTTCGGGTCGAAGTCCAGGAGCAGAAGCTGATCCCGCTCCAGCCAGGACTCGAACCCGACGTGCTGCCCCGTCGTCGCGGCCCAGTACCAGCCTGCGAAGTGACGGTCACCGCGAGACCAGCGAAAGGGCCGCACCGGTGCCACGTCCTCGAATCGGGTCGTCACGCAGTCCAGCAGCGGACGCCGTTGCCGCTCGCGTACGACATCCACGTACGACAGCTCGACGTACGGTCCCGGAAGATCCACCCCAGCCGGTACAGCCACTCAGCACCCCCAGCGCGATCACCTGCACGCCTAGTGACCTGGTTTTGAGGTCGGGGCTCGCCTCGTGAGTCGTGTTCTGTTTCAGATCCTGGGGTTCGCCTGACGTGACGGGCTTGGGGCCGG
>NZ_JBITRX010000040.1:0-29922 GCF_044540325.1 Streptomyces sp. NPDC086023 | reverse complement strand
AGCTGCTCGACCTCCTTGAAGGAACCGGCGTCGAGCAGCAGCTCGATGCGCTCGCGGGCGGTCAGCTTGCCCTTGGCGTGCTGCGCCTCGGTCGCGCGCTCGCTCGGACCTCCGACCGCCTGTGCACGGACCGCGTGCAGCTCGGCCACACGCCCGTGGGCGTCCGCCGCCTCCACAGAGGCCCGAGGACTGTCCATCGCTACTGTCACGACACGTCCCTCCCTCTCAAGGTGCGGCCCGATCGAAAGCCCACCATAACAAACCGCTTGGACGGTTTACCTGGTACGGGCTTTGGCGCGCACACGAATCAGCCATCAGATGAACCAGGCGCGTCTAACGCCAGCTGTACGGAGAGCGGTAGACCGCGGTGGACCGCTCGGGCTGCCACAGCGGGGCCTCGGGCGATTCGTCCTCGCCCTCCGCTCCGGCCTGCGCGAGCACCGAGCACAGCACGACAGTGACCGCGGCCAGCTCTTCTTCGCTGGCCGACCCGCGCACGATCCGGAGCGCGGGCTTCTCGGGGTCCGACTCGACCATTCCCCCTCCTCAAGCCTCAGGACACGGTCGGTCACCCGGCTAAAGGACCGCTTTTGCCCTGCTTGAGATCCGGCTGGAACCGCCTTGCCGCGGCGCACGCTCAACGGACCCGCCGGACATCCCGTCCCTGCAGGTGGCGGCGTTGCGGAGAGGCCGGCGACGCGTGGTCCGCACACCCGCCCCTGCGCCCTCGGCGGCAGGGCCGTCGCGTCCGCCGTGCGGACTGCGGGCAGTGGTGTGCGCAGGGCGCCCCGGCCGGGTGGTGAGGCCCCTACGCGGGGCCGGCGGTCAGCGGGTGGTCCAGCCGCCGTCCACCGAGAGGGTCGCGCCGACGACGAAGGAGGCGCGGTCGCTGCAGAGCCAGGCGGCGGCCTCGGCGATCTCCTCCGGCGCCGCGATGCGGGGCAGGGGCGCGGAGTCCAGCAGCACCTGCTCCATCTCGGGATGCTGCTTGAGCCAGTCGTCGATCATCTCGCTGCGCGTGGAACCGGGGGCGATGGCGTTCACGCGGATCCCGTGGGGGGCGTACTCGGCGGCCGCGGCCTTGGTCAGCCCGATCACCGCGTGCTTGGAGGCGATGTACGCGGAGGTGACCGGGGTGGCCACCAGTCCCCCGGTGCTGCTGTTGTTGACGATGGTGCCGCCCTTGCCGAGCATCACGCGCAGCTCCTGGCGCATGCAGTTCCACACGCCCCGGACGTTGGTGTCCATCACGGAGTCGTACACGTCCTCGTCGAGGAGGTGCATGGGCCTGGGCTCGGCGCCGACGCCCGCGTTGTTGAAGGCGGCGTCGAGTCCGCCGTACGCCTCGACGGCCGCGTCCACGGCGCGGGCCACGTCCTCGACGCGGGTCACGTCGCCTGCCACGTACTGGGCACGGTGACCGGAGCCGGTCAGCTCCTCGGTGAGGACGGCGAGTTCACGCTCACGGCGGGCGAGCAGGGTGACCGCCGCCCCCTCCCGGCAGAAGACACGGGCGGCGGCCGCGCCGATCCCCGCGCTTGCGCCCGTGATCAGCACGGACTTCCCCTCGAGCAACTGTCCACCGGCGGTCATGGTGTATGAACATAGCACCGCACATCTCGTACTCATTTCCGAAAAGATGTAGGGAAGGCCGGAGTTGGCTCCCCAGCGGATCCTCGTCACGGGAGGCACCGGCTTCGTCGGCTCCCACGTCCTCCCCCTGCTCCTCACGGCCGCACGGGAACCGCGCTCCGGCACGGACGGCCCACCCCGCCTGCGGCTGCTCACCCACCGAAGACGGGCGCCGGACGAGTGCCGGGAGACGAGCGGTCACGTCGAGACGGTCACCGGCGACCTGAGCGACCCGGCCTCGCTGCGCGGGGTCTGCGAAGGCGTCACCACGGTGCTCCACCTCGCGGCGCGCATCGGCGGGGACGAGGCGGGATGCAGGGCGGTGAACACGGAGGGCACCCGAGCGCTGCTCGCGGAGGCCCGGGCGGCCGGAGTGCGCCGCGTCGTACAGCTGGGCACGGCCGCGGTCTATGCGGACGGCGCGCACCGGGGCGCGGCCGAAGGGGAGCTGGCCGAGGCGCCGGTCTCGGCGACCAGCGTGACGCGGCTGGCCGGGGAGCGCCTGGTACTGGCGGCCGGCGGGACGGTGCTGCGGCCGCACCTGGTGTACGGCAGGGGGGACACCTGGATGATCCCCGCCCTGGTGGGGCTGATGTGCCGGCTGCCGTACTGGGTGGACGGGGGCAGCGCGCGGCTGTCGATGATCTCGGCGCCGGCGCTGGCCGGGGCACTGGCCGAGCTGGCGCTGCGGCCGGAGCTGACGGACCGGCTGGCGGGGCAGGTGCTGCACGCGAGCCATCCGGAGCCGGTGCGGGCCAGGGAGCTGGTGGAGACGGTGGCGCGCGCGCTCGGGCTGCCGGTGCCCGACGGGGAGCTGACGGGCGATCAGGCGCTGGAGCTGCTGGGGGCGGCGGACGACCCCGCCGTGCGGCGCAGGCTCTCGCTGCTGACCGTGGACCACTGGTACGACAGCAGCCGGCTGTGGGGGCTGCTGGAGGCGGGGCCGGGACCGGGATTCACGACGGCGTTCGCGGCCGCCGCGGCGTGGTACGCGGGCCTCGGTGCGGTCCGGCGGTCGCTGCCTTCGCCCTCGCTGTCCGCTTCTCCTGCCTGAGGCGGGTCCGCGGATCGCAGACGGCCGGGATCGTACGGACGCGCTCGGCGGCGGACGTGCGCCGCCGTCTTTGCCGCGGCGCCGTGGTCGGCACCGCAGGCCGACGGCCCGGGATCCGGCGGATACCGGGCCGCTTGCCGTTCGGACGGAGCCGGCGGGGGAAGTCCGTGGAGGGGGTGCACCCTCTACGGCGCCGGTCGCGCGGAGTCATGCCCTTGGTGCACCCCGGCTCCGGTGGGGGGAGGGGGACTGCGGCGGGGCGGGTGGCAGGATCAGGCGTCCCACACCGAGCCGGTGACCGTGGCCGAGAAGACCTCCCTGCCTCCCTGCCGGCCCGTCACCTCCACGGAGCGCATGAGGGGGTGCGGTTCCGCTTCGGCCTCACGCGCCTCGACCCAGCACGGCTCGTCGAGCTCTGCGTAGCTGTGGAACTCGGTCGCGATGCCGGAGGGTCTGAAGCCGCCTTCGGGCAGCAGTCCGCAGGCCGCCTGGCGGGCGGCCTCGACCAGGACCATGCCCGGGTGGTGGTCGTTGGCGTGCTCGAAGAGGATCGGGTGGTCGAGGTCGGGGTTGAGCAGCCAGCGGCCGGGCCGGTCGGACGGGGCGAGGACGACGTCGAAGGGCAGCAGCCGGCCGACCGCCGCCGGGGGGATGGGCGTCTGCCGCTCCAGCGGGGTGACCACGGCGCCCGGGCCGCGCTCGCCGCGCAGCCGCCGGTACGTGCTCGGCGGGACGCACGTGAAGCGGGCGGTGCCGCTGGCCGCCATGCAGCCGTTGCGCCGGATGCTGACGTGCAGGAACCCGGAGAAGCGGTTGCCCTGCCACCGGAAGTTCGTACAGGTGGCGACGAGATCGAGCTCGGTCGGGCCGGCGCCGATCCGCAGCTGCGCGAGGTCCGAGGTGAAGTCCAGGCTCCACAGCAGCACGTTGTGCCCGAGCGGGACCCCGTACACCGCGTGGCACAGGAACAGCCCCACCTGCCGGATGGTCTCGCCGGCCTGGACCGGGTCGTGGCTGCGGCCGTCGGCGCTGGTGAAGAACGTGTGGGCGCGGGGCCACTGGCCGGTCAGCGCGAAGACGTTGTCGCCGATGCGCTCGTAGCCGGTCAGGAAGACCTCGGCGAGGGAGGAGCGGTGTACGTACTCGCGCGGGACGGTGGTGGTGAGCTGAGGCGATTCATTGCAACGGGTCCACGACGCGCTGGATACCGGGTGAGGTATTGAGGGGGCGTCCTTCTGGAACGTCAGCAGGGTCATGGACCTCTCCACAGAGCCGGGTTGACGGATGGGGTGACCACTTCAGAACACGCAAGATACGTACTCTCCGGTATTGTTTGCAAGGCTCTCCGAGGGTCGTCTTTCACTCGACCATCACACCGTCAACACGCGCCGTGATCGCCGGAGGAGGGGCGGAATCCAGCCTCCGACAGGGGAGTTCGGACGGCTGCGGCCACGACGGACCCATGCGCCCAAGCCTCAAGCGGCAAGCGGTATTCCGCTCTCGTGACACGCCCGCACCGGGGGGCGGAGACACGCCAGTCGGCACTGCCCTTTCGGCTGCCCCACAGGGCTTGCGACCTGGGACGGGAGCTGGTGGCGGGGAGCCTGCCGGGATGCCAGACTTGGTCCCGCCGACGGATTGTCCAAAACCGTCCAGGCGGTTTGCACGAGGGGGGTCTCCGGTGCCGTTCGGCGACTCCCGACCGCCGACATCCCTGGAGAACCGATGATCCGTCAGTGCCCGATATCCATCGATCCGTCAGGCCGGGATCCGCACGGTGAGGCAGCGCTGCTCCGGGAGCTCGGTCCCGCCACGAGGGTGGTCCTGCCCGGTGGGGTGCCGGCCTGGGCGGTGGCCGGACACGCGGCACTGCGCAGACTGCTGGTCGACCCGCGGGTGTCCAAGGACGCGTACCGGCACTGGCCCGCGTGGATCAGCGGCGAGGTCGGTCCGGAGTGGCCTCTGTCCATCTGGGTGTCGGTGCAGAACATGATCACGGCCTACGGGGCCGAGCACACGCGGCTGCGCAAGCTGGCCGCCCTCGCCTTCACCGCGCGCCGGGTCGCCGCCCTGCGACCGCGCATCGAGCAGGTCGCCGCCGACGTGCTCGACGAACTCGCCGCGCTCTCCCCCACGGACCCGGTCGACCTGCGGGCGGCGTTCGCGCACCAGGTGCCGACTCGAGTGATGTTCGAGCTGTTCGGGATCCCGGAAAGCTCGTGGGCGATGCTCCACAAGATCATCAAGGGGTTCTTCGACACCGGCATCTCCGTCGAGGACGCCCAGCAGAACGCGATCGACCTCTACGAGACGATGGCCGCCCTGGTCGCCCACAAGCGGGCCAACCCGGCCGACGACCTGACGACCGGGATGATCGCGGCCCGGGACGACGAGAGCGGCGCGCGCCTGTCGGAGAAGGAGCTGGTCGACAACCTGATCCTGCTCTTCACCGCGGGGTACGAGACCTCGGTCAACCTGATCTCCAGCGCCGTCCACCAGCTGCTGACCCACCGCGCCCAGCTCGGCCTGGTCCGCTCGGGCGCGGCATCCTGGGAGGACGTGGTCGAGGAGACCCTGCGCTTCGAACCCCCCGCGGCGTACGGGTTCCTGCGCTTCGCGGTCGAGGACATCGACGCGGGAAACGCGGTCATCCCCAAGGGAGACGCGATCGTGGTGTCGTTCGCGTCGGCCGGCCGCGACCCGGAGGTGCACGGCGAGGACGCCGCCGTCTTCGACATCACCCGGCCCACCCGGGGCGACCACCTCTCGCTCGGCTTCGGGACGCACTACTGCCTCGGCGCGACGCTCGCCCGGCTGGAGGCCTCGGTCAGCCTGGCAGCGCTGTTCGGCCGCTTCCCGGATCTGGCGCTGGCCGCCCCCGGGCGGCGGCCGGCGAAGGTCGAATCCTTCATCTCCAACGGCCTGCTGGAGCTGCCGGTAACGCTGGGTGACGCTTCGCGGAACGATGTTGAGATCGAGGTGTGATCTCCAACGCTTGATAAAATACGGACCTTCTGGTTGGTTTTATAGGGGGACACCGGTCTGCGCCCAGATCGGCCCACACCGGCCCTTGGACCATCGGAGGCACCGTGGCACGTCAGGAGCGTGCGGTACGTACGCGTCGCGCGATCTTGGAAGCGGCGGCGGCGGTGTTCGACGAGCGCGGCTACGAAGCGGCCACGATCTCGGACATCCTGTCGCGGGCGGGCGTCACCAAGGGCGCCCTGTACTTCCACTTCTCCTCCAAGCAGGAACTGGCGCAGGGCGTCCTGGACGAGCAGTTCAACGAGGCCGGCGTGCCGCCGAGAGCCAGCAAGCTGCAGGAACTCGTCGACGTGGCCCTGGTGCTGGCGTACCGGATGAAGCGCGAACCGATGCTGAGCGCGGGCGCCCGGCTCTCCCTGGGACCCGACATGCGCGAGATATTCGGCGGGGGATCGGTCCCGGGCTGGATCGAGTTCACCGAGCAACTCCTCGTACAGGCCAAGGAGCAGGGCGAACTGCTGCCCCACGTCGACCCGGCGGAGACGGCCTGGATCATCTCCGCCTGCTGGACGGGCGCCCAGGTCTACTCACAGACCCTGACCGACCGGGAGGACATCGAATTCCGGGTCGCGGGCGTCTACCAGCACATCGTCCCCAGCATCGCCACCCCCGCCGTCCTCGCCCGACTGGACATCGCCCCCGACCGCGGGGCCCGTGTGGTGGCCGAGGCGGAACAGCTGAGGGCGGAGCCCGCGCTCTCCTGACCGACCCCGACCCGTACAGACCAAACGGTCTTGTTCGATCTTGAAAAAGTTGGTTTCACGGCCCCTCGGCACTCCCGCCGAGGGGCCGTTTTGCGTGGCCCGACAGTGTGACGGTAGATCAAGAGTGCAGGTCAGAGCGGTTTCTGACGCAGGCTAACCCCTCCTCTCCACCACAAACGGCGAAGCCGGTTTGGTATTGACAAACCGCTGGGCCTGTTTTTTACTCGCTTTCAGTGCTGGTCACATCCACGGACAAGGGGAGTACGGCGTGGACATCGCAGTACTGGGCGCACTGTCGGTGCGGGAGAACGGAATCTCCATCACGCCGACCGCCCCCAAGCCCAGACAGGTTCTGGCGCTCCTGGCGCTCCACGCGGACCAGGTGGTCCCGGTCTCCGCGCTGATCGAGGAGCTGTGGGCGGGCGAGCCGCCGCGCAGCGCCCGTACCACCCTGCAGACGTACGTCCTCCAGCTGCGCTCCCTCATCTCCACCGCCCTGGAGCACGGCGACCCCGGGGCCGGTGCGGACGCCGAGGATGCTCCGGCAGGCCCCGGCACGGTCCCGGCGCGGCGCCGCACGGCCAAGGACGTACTGGTCACCCTCCCGGGCGGCTACCTGCTCAACAGCGGCGGCGGCACCAGCGACGTCCGCGAGTTCGACCGGCTCGCGGGCATGGGCTACCGGGCCATGGACGCCGGGGACTTCCCCGGCGCGGCCCGCCTGCTGCGCGAGGCGCTGTCGCTGTGGTCCGGGCCCGCGTTCGCCGACGTACAGGGCGGCATCCAGCTCGACATGGAGACCCGGCGCCTGGAGGAGATCCGGCTCTGCGCCCTCGACCAGCGCATCGAGGCCGACCTGCGGCTGGGCCGCCACCGCGAACTCCTCGCGGAGCTCACCGTGCTGGCGAGCCGGTACCTCACCCACGAGAGCCTGCACGGCCAGTTCATGCTGGCCCTGCACCGCTCCGGCCGCCGCGGCGAGGCCCTCGACGCGTACCAGCGGCTGCGCGGCACGCTCGTCCGGGAACTGGGCCTGGAGCCCTCGGCAGCCCTGCGGCGCCTGCAGCGCTCCATCCTGATGGCCGGTCCCGAAATCCCCGGCGAACCGGCGGAGACCCGCGGCGGCGAGCGCCTCGCCCGCGTGGGCTGACGCCCGCCACCGCACCCATCACCCCGGGCACCACCCGGGACCTGCCCTGAGCCGCGCCCCCCGGGAGCGGCCGCCCAGAGCGGTTCGACGCGGAACCGCACGAACCAGAGCCGGAGCATGACGACCAACCGCATGAGCAACCGCACGTCCGGCCGCGCCTCGGGCCGGACCCCGGTCCGAGGAGGCAACGCGGTGCAGGAAAGGTCGGAACGGACCCGCCGCAGGCTCGTCAACGCCGGAGCGGAGATGTTCCGCCGCAACGGCTACGCCAACGCGACCCTCGGCGAGATCGCCCTGGCCGCCGGCGTGACCAAGGGCGCTCTCTACTTCCACTTCGCCTCGAAGGACGAACTGGCCGAAGCCGTGCAGCAGCAC
Organism: Streptomyces sp. NPDC086023; assembly: GCF_044540325.1. Taxonomy (NCBI): domain Bacteria; kingdom Bacillati; phylum Actinomycetota; class Actinomycetes; order Kitasatosporales; family Streptomycetaceae; genus Streptomyces; species Streptomyces sp. NPDC086023. Next base: position 21,962 of record NZ_JBITRX010000040.1, on the reverse strand, counting down.
GGCCGCACCATGCTCAACGACTCGGTCCGCTCCCTGCGCGAGGCCGGCAGCAGCCCCCTCCAGGCACTCATCGACACGACCCACTGGCTGGCCCGCACCCTCCACGAGGAGCCGGCGATCTCCGCCAGCTTCCGCATCACCAAGGAGTGCACCGGCCGGCAGCCGCACCTGGCGGACTTCCACCGGGCCTGGATCGCGATGGTGTGCACCCTGCTGCGGCAGGCCCGCGACGCCGGGGAGCTCCGGCCGGACCTGGGCTGGGAGAGCGCGGAATCCCTGGTCGCCGCGGCGGCCTGCGGGATCGAGGTCATGTCGGGCACCGGCATGGTGTACGCCGAACTCAGGCGCAGGGTGTCCGCCCTGTGGACCCTGCTGCTGCCGCTGCTCGTGGCGCCGGGCAACGCGCGGCACCTGCGCGTCGAGGCGCCGGACGAGTGGGAGGGCCCCGGCACCGCCGTGGCGCCGGGCGTCCCCGTCGGCACGGGCGGCAACGCCGGCTGACCTGCCCCCGCGAGGGGCCGCGAGAGAGACGTACGCGACGCCGTCGGGCTCCGGGGGGGGGGGCGGGGCCCCCGTGGGCCGACGGCGCTCGGCTCAGGCGGGCAGCTGCCGGGCCACGGCCGACCGCAGCGGCCCGCCCTCCGACCGCTCCGTCTTGCGGCCCTTGCTGCCGGGCGCCAGCGTGCCCGCGTCCACGGCCTCGGCCGGCGCGCCGGTGGCGTACAGCCCCTCCGGGTCGGTGTCCCGGTCGTGCGGCAGCAGCCAGAACACCCGGCGCCGGAAGGTGCCCGAGGACCGCGACGGCTTGGCCCCCGGCCCCAGCAGCGCGTACCCGACCATCCGCCCGTCGCGGTGGTAGGCGGGCCTGCCGCGCCGCGTCGGCAGCCGGTCCAGGCTCTGGCGGACGTAGTCGAGCCGGCTGATGTCCTCGAGCCAGACGAGGTCGATCTCGTGTCTGATCTCGTCCTCGCCGATGAGAGCGCTCATGCTGTCTCCTCGTGCGCGAGCAGGCCGATGCCCGGGTAGTACTTGCGCTGGTTGGACAGGATCATCTCCTTGGGAGACTCCAGCCCCACCACCTCGCGGACGCGTGCCGCGAAGGCCCGGGAGGAAATCGCCGGGGCGCCCTCATTCTGGCACCAGCTGCGATAGGCCGCGTAGAGCTGGGCCTGCTCCGCCCTCAGCTCCGGATCGATCCGGCACAGCTCCCCGAGGAAGCGGCCGGTGTGGTCCTCCGTCTCGGCGTACGCGGTCGTCGCGATCCGCACCCGCTCGGGCCCGCTGAGGTCCCGGGCGCCGCCGAGGTAGCGGCGCGCGCCCTCGATCAGCCAGTTCAGGATGCCCGGGCCCTCCTCGGTGACGAGGATGTCCGCCAGGTTGTCGATCTTGCGGTCGTCCGAGACGACCCGCTCGAACGGGATCAGGCGCATGCGCCGCCAGAAGGCGAAGCCGCCGGTGCCCACCTCGGGCCGGTGGTTGCCGAGCAGCCACAGCTTGTGCGTCGGCTCGAAGCTGAAGAAGTCCTGCCGCATCCGCCGGGCCTTGATGCGGTCGCCGCCCGTGAGCAGCTTGACCCGCGCCTCGTCGAACCGGTCCCCCGGCTTGACCTCGGAGCACACGATGACCCGGCGGCCGTGCAGCTCGGCGAGGTCGGTCGGGTGGCCCTCGTACGGCCGTGCCATCAGGAAGCCCGGCGGCGCGGCGTCCGCGTAGTCCCCGAGCAGCTTGATCAGTACGTCGAGCAGCACGGACTTGCCGTTCTTGCCGGAACCGAACAGGAACGGCATGACCTGCGCGCCGACGTCCCCGGTGACCGAGTAGCCGAGGAGCAGCTGGAGGAAGCCGGTCATCTCGGCGCCCTCGGGGCCGTCCCCGAAGGTGTCGGTCAGGAACCGGTTCCAGCGCGGCGTCGGCATCGGCTGCGGCGGTGCGGTGGTGGAGCGCGAGTGGAAGTCCTTCGTGGGCTCGGGGGGTCTGATGCGCCCGGTGCGGAGGTCGACGATCCCCGCCGGCGTGCAGAGGGCGTACGGGTCGGCGTCCAGGCGCGAGGCGTTGAGGACCATGCCCGGGGCCGACTTGGCCTGGACGAGCATGGCGTTGATGCCGCTGGTGCTGAGCGCCCGGCGGCGGTGCTGCTGGAGGGACGCGGGCGTGTGCAGGCCACGCGGGTCCTGGGTGGCGATGGACTCGGCCAGGTCGCCGGCGGCCCACAGGATGGTGTCGTCCTCGTCGATCTGCCAGCGGGTGGAGTCCCAGCGGTACCAGCCCAGGCCCGGCACGTGCCGGTAGTCGTTGGCGTACAGCTTGACGAACAGCTTGGCGTTGCCGCGGTCGGTCAGCGTGTCCGGCAGCAGCCCGTCCGCCGTCACCTCCCCGGCCCCCTGAGGCCCTGTGTGCCCCTCTGAGACCCTCAGGGGCCCCACAGCCACCGCCACGGCCCCCGCGGCCCCCACGGCCCCCTGAGCGGGCACAGCGGCCGTGTGCGCCAGGATCTGGGCGGCCACCGCCTGCGGGTCGAAGCCGACGAGCGCCTCCTGCACGGCTCCGCCCCCTGCCGGGGCACCGTCCGGCCCGTCGTCCGGGAAGCCCACGGACACCTCCTCACCGAACAGTCCGGCGGCCGGCACGTCCCCGGGCACGGACGGCCCGGGGTGGGCCTCCGTCACGGAGGCGTGGTCCAGGGGCCCTTCGAAGACTCCCCCGAAGGACTCGTCCGGGGCGTCCAGCCGCGCCTCCGACAGGCGCTTGTGGCGGTTCGTGGTCACAGGCGGCCCCCCGGGGTCAGCGGGCGGTGGGAGCCCGCGCTCAGCCCGCTGCGGATGATCGCGCCGCAGCGCCGTTCCTGTCCGGGCCGGGCGTGCTCCGCCGCGTCCCTCAGCACCCGCTCCGCCTCGCCGGGCTGCAGCAGCCCGGCGGCGACCAGCCCGCCCGCGGTGTACGCGGCCCGGTTGAGCTTCTCGGAGAACGCCGCCCCTTCGGGCACGGCGGCGCAGGCCGCCACCTCCTGGAGCACGGCGCCCAGGACCCGGCCGGCCGCACCGCGCCCGCCACCGCCGCCCGCGGCCACGACGGCCTGCTGGGCCCGCGGCGGCACGGGGCGCGGCGTGGGGACGTGTGCGGGCGGCAGGTGTCCGGTGCGCTCCAGCTCCCTGGCCAGCCAGGGCGGCAGGGGCGCCGGCTCCCTGACGGGGCCCACCGGCTCGTACGTCCCGGCCTCGGTCACGGTGCCCGGGGCGATGATGTAGCCGCCGTGGGCCCGTACGTCGACCTGCCAGGCGAGCGCGCGCGTGGAGCCGGACGACCCGGCCGAACACTGCCAGCGGTGGCTCGGATTGGCCCGGTACCAGACGTGCAGGCCCCCGGAGGGCGTGCGGACCCGCAGCGTGGAGGTGTCCTGCGCCGGGGAGGTCTCGCCGCGCAGCGCGGCCAGCACGCCGAGCGTGTGGAAGCCGTTGGCCAGGCCCTGCAGGTCGACGCCGTCCGCCACGGGGATGCCCGGCAGCAGGCGGTCCCGGGCGGGCAGCGGCTGCTCGTGCGCGTCGACGTCGATCACGACCAGACCGGCCGGCCCGCAGGCGATCCCGACCCCGAGCCCGGGATGGGTGCCCCACCACTGCTCGATGCGCGAGAAGTCCAGCGTGGCCGCGTGGAACCCGTGGCACCAGCGGCCCGCCCGCAGGCAGCCGCAGTCCTTGGAGGTGTGCCCGGGAGCCCGGCAGGCCTCGCAGTTCCCGGCGGGCGTCTTCCGGCCCGGCGACAGCGGGTGCACGGGCCAGCCCTTGCTGGCGCACCACCGAGCGGTGGCCAAAGGCTGCCCAGGAGTACGACCCGCCGGGCGGACCTGGTCACGACGAGAGCCGGAATCCGATCCTCCGCTTGACGGCCGCCCTGAGTCGCTGCGCGAATCCCGCAGCTCAGAAGCCATGCCCATCCCCCGCAGCGACCCAAGCGACTCAACGACGGACATACCTTAGCGAAGGTCATCCGCGGAAGAGAGCATCTGCAGCCACGAGAGCCACCAGGGTCGCGCAGCGACTCAGCGACTGAAGCCACCCACCCCCAGCGACTCAAGCACTTTCAGTCGCTCCCACAGTAGCTGCAAGAAACCGCAGGTCAGAGCCGTTTTCACAACCCAGACAGCGACTCAAGCGACTCAGCGACTGAATATATGACGCGCACAGGCGCACGCGCACGCACACGCGCACACACGTGCGTTGCGCTTCATATACCCGCACCTTCAGTCGCTTCAGTCGCTATTCACCCCCCACACCGCCTCTGAACTGGGCTTTCTTCAAGCGACTCAGAGCGACCCAAGCAACCTTCAGTCGCTTTTCTTCAGTCGCTGAGCCGCTCCCCCGCCCCCCGGGACCGCCCGAACACCCCCTCCGGCCCGCAGCGACCGACGCCCGTTCGGTCGCTGGCAGCGACTCAAGCGGCCCTGCACCCCACACCGAGCCCTTCCCGAGCATTTGTACGAAAACCCGGCGCCTCGGTCGCTTCGGTCGCTGCCCCCACCCCTTCGCAGGTCAGAGCGCTGCCGACGGCACCCCCTCCGCCGCCCCGGGCCCGGCATCGAACAAGAGCCCGCCTCCCCCTCCGCCCGCCGGGCCTCTTCACACAGAACTGGTGTGCCCACCCCGTATCCGTGTACGGCGTACTGCTGCACGACACCCGTACACACGACCCCCTCGCGCGGGCTCCCCGTAGGGAATCAGCCACGGAAGACGCCGTCGCCGGGCCCGGGCACCAGGGTTCCGGCCAGCTCGAGCCGCGCTCGATCGGGACTCCACCCCGCTGTGAAGAACCTTGTGTAACAGTCCCGTCCGAGCCCCCGCTCCACGGCTCCTGACACCCTCAGCGAGATAACCCATGACGACCCAGACCCCGGCACCATCTCCAACGAATTCGGACCTACCGCCCGCTGCCTCCCCCACCGTTGCGAGCCGATACGCCGCCTTCGTCGCCGGCCGGCGCTCCAAGTGGGTCGTGCTCGTGCTGTGGCTCCTGCTCATGGGCATCGGTGGCTCGCTGGCCGCCGGCCTGGCGGACGTACAGGACAACGACCCCGAGACCTGGCTTCCGTCGAGCGCCCAGTCCACCAAGGCGGTGCAGCTCGCGGAGGAGCACTTCGCCGACAAGGACTCCAGCTCCGCCGTCATCGTCTACGCCCGCGAAGGCGGCCTCACCCAGGCCGACCTGTCCAGGATCGACAGCGACCGAGGCCGTCTCGGTGAGGTGGCCGCCGGCCAGGTGTCCCCCGCCGTGGTCTCCGAGGACAAGGTCGCGGCCTTCGTCAGCGTCCCGCTGCGCACCTCGCCCAGCGACGTCAAGGTGCTCACCGACGGGGTGAAGGAAGTCGGCAAGGTCACCTCCGACGGCCTCCCCGCCGGCCTGGACGTCAAGATCACCGGTGAGGCCGGCAGCATCGCCGACTTCGCCGACGTCTACTCCGGCATGGACGGCGCCCTCATGGGTGCAGCGCTCGGCGTGGTGGCGCTGCTCCTGCTCATCACCTACCGCAGCCCGGTGCTGTGGCTGATCCCGCTGATCACCGTGGGACTGGCCAGCCAGGTGGCGAGCGGCGTGGTCTACCTGCTCGCCAAGCACGCGGGTCTGGTCGTCAACGGCCAGAGCGCCTACGTCCTGATGGTGCTGGCCGTGGGTGTCGGCACCGACTACGCCCTGCTGCTCATCGCCCGCTACCGGGAGGAGCTGCACCGCACCGAGGACCGGCACACCGCGATGGCGCTGGCCGTCAACGGCTCGCTGCCGGCGCTGGCCGCCTCCGCCGCCACCGTGGCGATCGCCACGCTGTGCCTGGTGTTCGGCAGCATGAACAGCACCAAGGGCCTGGGCCCGGTCGTCGCCATCGGTGTGGTCGTGGTGTTCTTCGCCATGACCTCGCTGCTGCCGGCGCTGCTGGTCATCCTGGGCCGCTGGGTGTTCTGGCCGGTCAAGCCGCGCGTCACCCCGGGCTACGACCCGAACTCGGCACAGGGGCACGGCAAGTGGGCCAAGATCGCCTCTGCCGTGGGCCGTCGCCCGCGCGCGGTGTGGATCGGCACGGCGCTGGTGCTGGGCCTCATGACGCTGGGCCTCTTCAGCGTCCAGACCGGCCAGACGCAGGCGGAGCAGTTCACCAACAAGGTCGGCTCGGTCACCGGCCAGCAGGTCCTGGCCGAGCACTTCCCGGCCGGCTCGTCCGCTCCGGCGGACGTCTACGTCCCCGACGCCGGGGCCGAGGCCGCGGCGGCCACCGTCGCCAAGGTGCCCGGCGTGTCCTCCGTGAACACCCAGGCGGCCAAGGACGGCTGGACGCACCTGACCGCGGTGCTCCGCGACGCGCCGGACTCCGCGGCCGCCAAGGACACCGTCCGGGACATCAGGACGGCCCTGGACGACTCCGAGGGCCCGGCGGCCGACGCGGTCGTCGGCGGGCAGACCGCGGTGGCCCTCGACGTCTCCGAGGCCCAGGGTGACGAGGAGGCGCTGCTGATCCCGCTGATCCTCGCCGTGGTCCTGGTGATGCTCCTCGTGCTGCTGCGGGCGGCCATCGCCTCGGTGCTGCTGCTCGTGTCCGTGGTGCTGTCCTTCGGGGCGGCCGTCGGTACGGCCTCCCTGCTGTTCCACGCCCTCGACCACGCGAAGATCGACCGCGGGCTGGTGCTCTTCGGCTTCATCTTCCTCGTCGCGCTGGGCATCGACTACACCATCTTCATGATGACCCGGGCGAAGGAGGAGGTGGCGCTGCGCGGCCACCGCGAGGGCATCCTCACCGCGGTGACGGTCACCGGCGGGGTCATCACCTCGGCGGGCGTGGTGCTGGCCGCCACGTTCCTCGTCCTCGCGGCGATCCCGACGGTGAGCGCGCTGCAGCAGGGCCTGCTGGTGGCGGTCGGCATCCTCCTCGACACGTTCCTGGTGCGCAGCCTGCTGGTTCCGGCGCTGGCCCTGGACCTGGGCCCGCGCATCTGGAAGCCGGGTCTGACGGCTCCGGAGACGGCACCGGCCGAGCCGGCGAAGAGCCGGTCCGAGGCCCCGTCCACCTCCGACGTGCTGGTCTGACGCCGAGGGTCGTACGGCCCGCTGACCACGGATCCACCCGGGACGACGCAAGCGGCCGTCCCTCCTGCTCCGAGCCACGGAGCACGAGGGACGGCCGCTTTGCGTGTGCCGGAGCACCGGCGCGGGCCCGGAGCCGGGTACGCGGAAGGGCCGCCCGGTCCACGACCGGACGACCCCGCGACAGGATCCTCAGCAGGCTCCGGGGAGGGCCTAGCCCCAGTTCTGGCCCGCGGGCTCCTGGATGGTGACGTTCAGTCGGTTGAAGAAGTTCGTCGTCGCGATCATGAGGATGATCGCGGCGAGCTGCTCCTCCGTGTAGTGGTCGGTGGCCGCGTCCCAGATCTCGTCCGGCACGCCCTGCCCGGTGTGGTCGGCGAGCCGGGTGGCGGCCTCGGTCAGGGCCAGGGCGGCACGCTCGGCGTCCGAGAAGAACGGGGCCTCGCGCCAGGCGGCGACGGCGTGCAGGCGGTCGTCGGTCTCCCCGGCCTTCTTGGCGCCCGTGGCGGCGGCGTGCACACACGCGCTGCAGCCGTTGATCTGGCTCGCGCGGAGGTGCACCAGCTCCAGGGTCTGCGGGGCGACCCCACCCTGGTAGATGGCCTTGTAGAGGTTCTGGATGCCGCTCATGGCATCCGGCAGAACCTTCGCGGGGTTCGTCATACGAGCCTTCATAAGGTGCTCCCTAAGCGGTGGTCTCCGTCGTCACCACACTGACGGATCCCGCCCCGCCGATGTGACCGGCGGACGGCGGCTCACTTTCGAACACAGGCACGCCCAACGCCCTGACCAGCGGAGATGAGTGACCCTCAGGCGCACCTGAGGCACGGCCCGATGGATCTTCAAGCGAGCCTGTACCGCGCCTCGATGACGTCTCGTGCGTTTCCGTGCCGCCGCTCAGGTCCCGGGCGACCGGAGCCTCGTCGTCCGGCCTGCTGTCAGCGGTCCGCACTCGGTTCGGCGGCGTCGCCCGAGGGCGTCCTGGGCTTCGTGTGGAGGACCTCGCGGGCCTGCTCCGCGGCGCGGGTGATGCTCTCGGTGACGAAGTCGACGAAGCGGGCGATGTTCTCGAGACGGATGGCGGCCGGGGTGCCCGGGCCGAGGATGCCCACGCCGTCCCGGGCGGCGTCGGCAAGCAGGGCGCTCTGTCGCGCGCTGGCGACCATGGACTGGTACCAGACGTCGTCGTCGACGAAGTAGCGCTCACGGCGGCGCTCGTCGCGCTCCCGGCTGATGAGGCCCTGGGTCTCCAGGAAGGCGACCGCCTTGGAGATGGACGCCGGGCTGACCTGGAGGCGCTGGACGAGCTCTGCCGCGGTGAGGCTGCCCTCGTCGGTGGTGTACAGGCAGGTCAGCACGCGGGACATCATCTTCGGCAGACCCTGCGCCATCATCAGCGTCGTGAACATCTCCTCGTACTCGCGCACGGCCTCGGCGTCGCGCCCGTAGGCCTGCGGCGCCGCCTCCGCCCCGCTCCGGGGCGCGGCCTGCCTGCGCCGGTGGGCGCGGCGCTCGGTGGCGCGGTGGGCGAGGTCGGCGCGATAGCCGGCGGGGCCGCCGTTGCGCATCACCTCACGGGTGACCGTCGAGGTCGGGCGGTCGAGGCGCCTGGCGATCTCCGCGTAGGCGAGGCCGTCGGCCAGCCCCAGCGCGATCTGCTGGCGGTCCTGCTGAGTGAGCCTGCCTCCCGGCATTGCGATCTCCTTCGTCTCTGCACAACGCCCCCACTATAGCGTTCACTCCCATCCCATTGCAACGTCAATGGACCGGCTTGTTGCATTGAATGCACCGCCATTGCAACGATTTCTCCGCCCTGAGCTGCAAGAACAGTAATTCTTCGCAACGAGTCTGTTGAGGAATCTTCGAACGCAACGTAGCTTTCCATCATCAGAAACAACGAGCCGAAGGAAAGCACGATGCAGAAGTTCGCCACCTCCGCCCCGATCTCCGCCGTTCTCGACATCCCCGCCGGGCGGATCCAGTTCATCGCCGCGGACCGCGCCGAGACCACCGTCGAGGTCCTGCCGGCCAACCCCTCCAAGAGCCGCGACACGAAGGCCGCCGAGCAGACCGACGTCACCTTCTCCGACGGTGTCCTGCGGATCACGGCCCCGGCCGCCGAGAACAAGCTCTTCGGCCCCACCGGATCCCTGGACGTCACCGTCCGGCTCCCCGCCGACTCCCACGTCGAGGCGAAGACGGCGGCCGCCGAACTCCGCGGCGTCGGGCGCCTGGGCGACGTGGCCTTCGAGGGCGCGTACCGCCAGATCAAGATCGACGAGGCCGCGAGCCTCCGCCTCACCGCCACCGACGGCGACGTCGAAGTCGGCCGGCTCGGCGGCCCCGCGCAGATCAGCACCGCACGCGGCGACATCCGGATCGCCGAGGCCATGGGCGGCACCGTCGTGCTCCGCACCCAGTCCGGCGACATCTCGGTCACCGCCGCCCGCGGCGTCTCCGCCTCCCTCGACGCCGGCACTGGCTACGGCCGCGTCAGCAACGCCCTCAAGAACGACGGCACGCCCGCTCTCGACATCCAGGCCACCACCTCGTACGGCGACATCACCGCCCGCACCCTCTGACCCGCCACAGCCTTCAAAGGAGCACACCTCATGACCACCCCGGCCATCACGGCGAACGGGCTGCGCAAGTCCTACGGTGACAAGGTCGTACTGGACGGCGTCGACCTGACCGTCCCGGAAGGCACGATCTTCTCCCTGCTCGGCCCGAACGGCGCCGGCAAGACCACCGCCGTCAAGATCCTCTCCACCCTCATCTCCCCCGGCCCCGCCTCCGGCGAGATCCGCGTCGGAGGCCACGACCTCGCCACCCACCCGCAGGCGGTGCGCGCCGAGATCGGGGTCACCGGGCAGTTCTCCGCCGTCGACGGCCTGATCACCGGCGAGGAGAACATGCTCCTCATGGCGGACCTGCACCACCTGTCCAAGAGCGAGGGACGGCGGGCTGCCGCCGAGCTGCTGGAGCGCTTCGACCTCACCGAGGCCGCGAAGAAGCCCGCCTCCACCTACTCCGGCGGCATGAAGCGCCGCCTCGACATCGCCATGACCCTGGTCGGCAACCCCCGGATCATCTTCCTCGACGAGCCCACCACCGGGCTCGACCCCCGCTCCCGCCACAACATGTGGCAGATCATCCGCGAGCTCGTCTCCGACGGCGTCACCGTCTTCCTCACCACCCAGTACCTGGAGGAGGCCGACGAACTCGCCGACCGCATCGCCGTGCTCAACGGCGGCAGGATCGTCGCCGAAGGCACCGCCGAGGAACTCAAGCGCCTGATCCCCGGCGGCCACGTCCGGCTCCGCTTCGCCGACCCGGCCGCGTACCGGAACGCCGCCTCCACACTGTCCGACGTCCAGCGGGACGACGAGGCCCTGTCCCTGCAGATCCCCAGCGACGGCACCCAGCGCGAACTGCGCTCCCTCCTCGACCGGCTGGACGCCGCCGGCGTCGAGGCGGACGAGCTGACCGTCCACACACCCGACCTCGACGACGTGTTCTTCGCCCTGACCGACAGCGCCACCGTCCCCCACCAGTCCAAGGAGACCGCCCGATGAGCACCGTGCAGACCCCCGCCCGCCCGTCCCGGCTCTCCCTCGCCGTGCGCGACTCGTCCACGATGCTGCGCCGCAACCTCCTGCACGCCCGGCGCTATCCGTCGCTCACCCTCAACCTGCTGCTCACGCCGATCATGCTGCTGCTGCTCTTCGTGTACATCTTCGGCGACGCGATGAGCGCGGGCATCGGCGGCGGCACCGCGGACCGCTCCGCCTACATCGCGTACGTCATCCCGGGCCTGCTGCTGATGACCATCGGCAGCACCGTGATCGGTACCGCCGTGTCCGTCGCCAACGACATGAACGAGGGGATCATCGCCCGCTTCCGCACGATGGCGATCCACCGCCCCTCGGTGCTCGTCGGACACGTCGTCGGCAGCGTGCTGCAGTCGGTCGCCAGCGTCGTCCTCGTGGGCGCCGTCGGCGTGGCCATCGGCTTCCGGTCCACCGACGCCACCGCCCTGGAGTGGCTGGCCGCGTTCGGACTCCTCGTACTCTTCGCCCTCGCGCTCACCTGGATCGCCGTCGGCATGGGCCTGGTCAGCCCCAACGCCGAGGCCGCCAGCAACAACGCGATGCCGCTGATCCTGCTTCCGCTCCTCTCCAGCGCCTTCACCCCGGTCCACTCGATGCCCGGGTGGTTCCAGCCGATCGCCGAGTACCAGCCCTTCACGCCCGCCATCGAAACCCTGCGCGGACTGCTCCTCGGCACCGAGATCGGCCACAACGGCTGGCTCGCCGTCGCCTGGTGCCTGGGGCTCGCGGTACTCGGCTACTTCTGGTCGACCGCCACGTTCAACCGCGACCCGAAGTAGCCCCGATGACCGCGCGGGCCGGCTCCCGCCATCCGTCACACCGAGGGCGGCGTACACCGACACCGGTCGGAGTACGCCGCCCCGTCGGCGTTCCCGGCCCCACGGCCTAAGCTGCGCACCAGCCCACCGAAGAAGGAGCAGCCATGGCCAAGGTGACCGTCTCCCTCGACGCCGATCTGGCGATCGAACTGATGCTGCTGTCCGGTACGACCAACCCCCAGGACGCCGTCGAACTCATCGCCCGCGACTACCTGGCCCGCGCCCACCGCACCGAGGCCCGCACCGGCGACGCCGCCGACGCCCACCGCACCGCCCGGCCGACCACCCCCGTCCAGGAGGGCTGACCCGCCGGACCGTTAACGCCGTTAACGCCCCCCGCTCCGAGGCGCCGGACCGTTAACGCCGTTAACGCCCCCCGCTCCGAGGCGCCGGACCGTTAACGCCGTTAACGCCCCCCTCCCCTCACCGCTCGGCACCGACCACGCGCGCCGACGCCCCCTCCCCCGGCACCGCCACGGCCCCCCGCTTCGGCAGCGCCCCGCACAGCACCGCGCACACCGCGAACGCCCCGACCACCCACGGCATCGCGACCGTCAACGCATCCGTGCGCCCGGCCCCCGTGGCGAGCCTCCCGAAGAACACCGTGCCGACCACCGCCGCGCCCAGGGCCCCACCGAACTGCTGGGCCGTCGAGAAGATCCCGGAAGCCCCGCCCGCCAGCCCGGCGGACAGCGAACGACGACCAGCCCGGCCGCCAGCGCCACCGGCACGTTCACCAGGAACACCGACCGCCAGCCCCAGCCGAACAGGTCGGCGTCCGTCAGCACCCCGCCCAGCAGCAGCCCCACCGCCGAGGCGAACCCGGCCACCGCCCCGTACACACCGAACACCGCACCACGCTCCCTGCCGTGGAACAACCGCGAAGGACCTCGCCGAGAAGTCGGGTCTCGCCCCGGCCTCCGTCACCGGCCTGGTCGACCGCCTGGAGGCCAAGGGCTACGTACGCCGCGTCAAGCACCCCACCGACAAGCGCCGCGTCCTCATCGAGAGCCGCCCCGAGAAGCTCGCCGAACTCTCCCCGCTCTTCGACGACTGGGCACGCGAGGTCCAGGAGCTGTACGGGGAGTTCAGCACCGAAGAGCTCGCGGTGGTCCTGCGCTTCCTCACCGCCGCCACGGCCCGCCGGCGCGCCGCGACCCAGCGCCTCCACCCGTAGCCGGAAAGAAGTTCCCCCGCACCTGTCACATCCGCGTCCCCCGCCGGGTCAGTGCAGTGAAGGACACCGCACGAGCAGCCCCCGAGGGAGACCCCCATGACCACCGCCCACACCATCGTCACCGTCCTGGCCGCCGCGATGGCCGGCTTCTCGGCCTACGCCCTGCTCTCGCGCGCCGCATGGGTCGTCGAGCCCCTCGCCGAGTACGGCGTCCCGCGCTCGTGGTGGACACCCCTCGGCCTGGCCAAGGCCGCGGGCTCGCTCGGCCTCCTGGCCGGCCTCCTCGTACCGGCCCTCGGCATCGCCGCCGCCATCGGCCTGGTCCTGTACTTCACGGGCGCCGCGGTCACCGTCCTCCGCGCCCGCTCGTACGCCCACGTCCCCTTCCCCCTGATCTACATGGCCCCCGCGGTCGCGACGCTGGCCCTCGCATGACCAACCGGAATCCAAAGTTCCACTAGTTAACGCCGTTAACGCCCCACCCCCCAACCCCCAGAACCATTAACGGCGTTAACACCCCCACCTCGCGCCACCCTCGAACTTCGTTAGCAAAATGGCGTGTCAGCTCCCCCTGCGCGCCAGAACGTTAGTAAAGTCCCTCCCATGACTTCGCCCTCGTCCCCGCCCGACCGCGACAAGGTCGTCTCCAAGCTCACCCCCTGGCTCCGCCAGGAGTTGAAGATCCGCACCGCCCAACTCCGCGTCGACATCCAGGACGCCGTCCACCAGGGCATCGCGGACTGGAGCTCCCTGGCCTCCGCCCCCGCACCGGTCGACACCTCGGGGGCGGAGTCGTTCTCCACCTGGCTCCCTGCCGGCCAGTGGGACGCCTTCCGTGCCGACGCCAAGCACCGTGGCGTCTCCCTCATCCAGGGCCTCGCCCAGTCGGTCCAGCTCTGGCTGGAGAAGAACCCGGCCCCCAGCGTCCAGCGCCCGTCCGTCGTGCGCCGCATCGTCGTGTGCAACCAGAAGGGCGGTGTCGGCAAGACCGCCATCACCGCCGGCACCGGCGAGGCACTCGCCGAGGACCCCAACACGCTCCACCCGGTCCGCATCGCCCGCCAGCTCGCCCTCCAGAACGAGGACGACCCGGCCGTCGACCGCGAGGACCTGCCCGGCCTCGGACTGCGCGTCCTGCTCGTCGACTTCGATCCCCAGGGCCACCTCACCAAGCAGCTCGGACACGACCCGCTCCCCATCGGCGGCGACAGCCTGACCCGCCACATGGCCGGCGAGGGCTCGGGCCCGCTCCAGGACCTGGTCGTCTCCATCGAGGACGAGCGCTTCGGCGACCGCCTCCACCTCCTCCCCTCCTGCACCGACGCCTTCCTCCTGGACGTCCGCCTCTCCACCGTCCGGGCCCGCGAGGCCGCCCTCGAACGCGCCCTCGCCCCGCTGGAGTCGGAGTACGACGTCATCCTCGTCGACTGCCCGCCCAGCCTCGGCCTGAGCATGGACGCCGCCATCTACTACGGCCGCCGCCGCCCCGCCGAGCAGCCCGGCGCGTCCGGCGCGCTCATCGTCGTACAGGCCGAGGACTCGTCCGCCGACGCGTACGACCTCCTCACCTCCCAGATCAACGACCTGCGCGACGACCTGAGCCTCGACATCGACTACCTCGGCCTGGTCGTGAACCTCTACGACGGCCGCCGCGGCTTCATCGCCACCAGCTCCCTCCAGGCCTGGATGGACATAAAGGATCCGCGCGTCGTCGCCATCGTCCCGGACCTCAAGGAGCAGCGCGAAGCGGTCCGCGTGAAGCAGCCCCTCTTCGTGTACGCGCCCAAGGGCGACCAGGCCGTCGTACTCCGCGCCCTCGCCCGGGAGATCTCATGAGCAAGGCCGACAAGCTCGGCGCCTCGGCCTCCTTCGCCCGGGCCCAGCCGGTGAACGTCAGCTCCCGCCGCGCGGCCATCGCCGAGGCGACCGGCGCCCCCACCTCCGGCGTCATCCCGCCCTCCGAGGTCCCCATCGAGGCCCTGACGCACAACCCCTTCAACCTCCGCGAGGAACTCACCGAGATCGAGGAGATGGCGGAGTCCCTCCGCGTACGGGGCCAGCTCCAGCCCCTCGCCGTCGCGACCCGCATGGCGTTCATGGAGGCGCACCCGGGCCAGCTCGAAGGCCTCGGCCGCGCCCCGTACGTCGTCATCGACGGCAACCGGCGCCTCGCGGCCGCCCAGCTCGCCGGCCTGACGAGCATGCACATCCACGTGAACGACTCCCTCGCGACGAGCGCCGCGGACATCCTCGAATCCGCCCTCATCGCGAACGTCCACCGCGTCGACGTGGCCCCGATGGACCAGGCCCGCGCCCTCCAGGAACTGGTCGACGTCCACGGCTCCCAGGCCAAGGTGGCCAAGCGCCTGGGCAAGACCCCCGCGTGGGTCTCCCAGCGCCTGGCCCTCCTCAACCTCACCCCGCCCCTCCAGGAGAAGGTCGAGACGGGCGAACTGAAGGTGGAGCCGGCCCGCCGCATCGGCCGCCTCCCCCAGGAGGAGCAGGCGGCAGCGGCAGCGGAAACCGTTAACGCCGTTAATCCCCCCCGCCAGCGGACCCGCCCCACCGCACCGACCCCACCCGCTTCCCCCACGACCCTCACCCTCCCCACCCCCACCCCCACCCCGGAAGCCATCGTCGAAGCCCTCACGACGACCCTCCCCCCTTCGGACCTGGCCAAGGTCGCCGAACTCCTCTCGGCCCGCCTCTCCTGAGCACGTGGGGCGTTAACGCCGTTAACGGCGTTAACACCCCACGTGCGTTCCATGTGCGTTCAGCAGTGCGTTCCAAGCTAGGGTGATCAGGTGCAGCACGAACAGGACAAGCTCTTCGCAGCCGTGGACGCCCTCCTCGAAGAGGCGGCGGCCCAGGACGCCCTCCCCCACCCGGACGAGCGCAAGCGCCTCCGGGAGGCGGCGGGCCTCAGCCAGGACCAGATCGCGAAGGCCCTGTCCGTACGCCGGGAAACCGTCACGTCCTGGGAAACCGGCCGCACCGAGCCCCGCCCGCCCAAGCGCGCGGCCTACATCCGCCTCCTGGACGGCCTGGCCACCCGCCACCCCTCCCCGGAGCCGGCCCCGGCAACGGCCCCCACACCCGCGACGACGCCGACCCCCGCACCCGCCCCTGCGCACCCTCCCGTGCCCACGCCGACCGGTTCCACCCCCCAGCCCGCCGACGCGGCACCGACGGACGTCTCCGCCCCGGTCAGCACCCCCACGCCGCCGCCCCACCAGCCGCCCGCCACCCCGACCACCGGCGCCACAGCCCCCACCCCCGGCTCCCCCACGCAGCAAGCCCCTCAGGCGGAGACGCCGGCAGCACAGCGCCCCCCGGCGTCCGAGGGCGAAGCCCCCGGTTCCGGGAAGGGCCGAGCAGGGGACCAGCCCCGCAGAGCAGCCACCCCCACCACCACCCGCACCCGGACGACGGCCCTCGCCCCCACAACGGCCCCCACCCCCCTGGCCGTCCTGGACGGAACCGGCACGGCCCACGCCCCCCACGGCCTCCTCCTCGACTGCCCCGCCCAGGACCTCCCCTCCCTCATCACCTGGGCCCTGGAAGCCGGCCTCGGCGCCCCCCGCCTCCACCCCAACGGCAAGGACGCCGACCCCCTCCTCGTCCTCACCGCCGAAGCCGCCCGCCGCTTCGGCCTGCCCGACACCCTCGAAGACCGCCGCGGCCTGCGCCTCCCCGACAACCACCCCGCGGTCAAGGCCCTCACGAAGGCCAAGTGGCAGCTCACCCGCCGCGGCTTCGGCCCCTGGGCCCGCGTCTACCGCCCCGCCGACAGGGGCAGGCGCGCCTGCGTCCAGCTGGCGATCCTCCCCTGGGGCGCCCTGGACCCCCGGGCCTGGGGCGACACCGACACCCTCCCCGCCCCCGAGATCGCCCGCGTCCTCGGAACGTACGCGACCCGCGTCCTCACCCCACGGGGCTCCACCGCCGTCTCCGGCCTCGAACTGATGACGGCACTTCGCCCACCCACTCGGGCAGCCAAACAGCAGAACCCGGACGGCACGGTCACCTGGGTCTCCGCCCCCGTCCCCGGCTCCCTCACGGCCCCGGTCGACCCCGCGCCCCCGGAGGCCCCCGACGAGCACCCGGTCGTCGCCGCCCTCTACCCCCGCGCCCACCAGCGCACCCCGGACCAGGTCCTCGACGAAGAGGCCTACGACTGGATCCGCGACCCTGAGCTGCTCACCGACGCCGAGTGTGCCCGCACCCACGCCGTCGGCATCGACGTCAACATGGCCTTCGCCGCGGCCGCGAACCGCCTCACCATCGGCACGGGCCCGGCCGTCCACACCACGGCCCCCCGCTTCGACCCGAAGACCCCCGGCAGCTGGCTCGCCGACCTCTCCGGCATCGAACTCGACCCCCGCCTCCCGAGCCCGTTCACTCCCCACGGCGGACGCCCCACCGGCCCCGCCTGGTACGCGACCCCCACCCTCGCCTACGCCGCCGAGCTGGGCCACGAGGTCCGGCCCATCGAGGCGTACCTCCGCTCCGGCGCCACCGCGTACCTCGACCCCTGGTACACCCGCCTCCGCGACGCGTACCTCGCCACGATGGCCGACCTGGGCGTCACGAAGGACCTCACGGAAGCCCAGTTCCTCGACGCCATGACGGCCCACAGGGCCCAGGACGAGCCCCTCGCCCACGTCCTGTCCGCCATCAAGGCCACCGTCAAGGGCGGCATCGGCAAGCTCCGCGAACGCCCCCAGGGCCTCGGCTACCGCCCCGGCGAGCCCTGGCCGGCCCTGGAACGCCCCACCTGGCGCCCCGACATCCGCGCCGCCGTCATCTCGACGGCCCGCGTGAACATGCACCGCAAGATGCTCAAGCTCGCCGAGCACGCCGGCCTGCACCCCATCGCGGTGCTCTCCGACTGCGCGGTCTACCTCTCCGACGGCCCGAGCCCGCTGGACTTCCTGCCCCACACCCCCGAGGGCAAGCCCCTGCCCGGTGGCTTCCGCCTGGGCGTCAGCCCCGGCATGGTGAAGCACGAGGGCACCCAACCACTCCTCTGGGCCGTCCAGATGCTCGACGAGCACCACAACCCCGCCCGCCACATCAAGGGCCACGACGCAGCGGCCGACGGAGAGTAGCCACCCCCGATGTCCATCGACGACAGCATCACCCGCGCGGACGAGCAGCACTTCACCCGCCCCATCCCGAAGTCGGCAGGCGCCCAGATGCGCTTCCTGGTCAAGCAGCTCAAGTCGACGAAACAGGCAGCGGCGCTCCTGAACATCTCCCAACGCACGGTGGAGCGCTACCTCAAGAACCAGATCAAGCAGCCCAAGCCGGCCCTGGCAGCCCGCCTGGAAGCCGAAGTGCGCCGCCGCTGGCAGCCCCTGGTCCGCAAGCGCGCCCGCGCCCGGGCGGCCACCCAGACCGGTCTGGTCATCGAGACCCGCGCCCGCTTCGGCTTCACCGCGGCCCCCGGCACCACGGACGACGGCCGCATGCGCCGCATCACCCAGCACCTGCCCCCGGAGTACGCGGGCCGCCTCTTCGCGGCCCAGGAGGCGGGAGCCGGCGAGGCAGCCCTCCAGCGCATCGCGGCCGAAGGCCTCCAGGAGCTCTACTTCAAGGACCACGGCTCCCGAGCCGCCGGCCTCCTGGTCGAG
This sequence comes from Streptomyces sp. NPDC086023, assembly GCF_044540325.1. NCBI lineage: Bacteria > Bacillati > Actinomycetota > Actinomycetes > Kitasatosporales > Streptomycetaceae > Streptomyces > Streptomyces sp. NPDC086023. The sequence continues at coordinate 3,658 of NZ_JBITRX010000040.1, read as the reverse complement.
TTCACGGACATCGACTACGTCGAACTCGACTTCTGAAGGAACCCCGCACGCGTGCCCTACCCCACCGCGTGCAGAGTCCTCCGACGCTTGCTCTCCGCGGCCTTCTTGGCCGAAGCCTGTGCGGCCCGCTTCTTCCGCTGCTCCGCCAGCTGGTCCTGGTACGCCGCCACCGCCCGGTGGTAGCTCTCGACGTACCCACGCACGTCCAGGCGGTCCTCGACCGGCATGGCGTTCACCGCGGCCACGGCGTCCTCGAACGAGTTGTACCCGGCCAGCATCGGGTTGATCTGGTACACCCCGTTCCGCACCTTGCGCACGAGCTTCGCGAGCTCCAGGCTCCGCAGCGCCGCGTTCACGCTCGGCCGGCTCAGCTCCAGCAGCCCGCCGATGGTCGCCTGGTCGATCAGGATCCGCCCACCGGGCTCGCTGAGCGACCGCAGCTTCAGCAGCACGCGGTACGAGGCCGGCGGCAGGTCGAGGTCGGAGAGAAGCCCGTCGGCATTGACCGCAGCGAATCGCAAGGTGCTCACAGAGCCGTCCCTTCTTCTTTGCGCCGCGACCGGCTCAGCCGCCGCGCAGCGCGCTCTTTGGCCCGTTCAGCCCGCAGTTCCTCGATGGCCTGCCGCATGTGATCCAGCGACGGGAACCGCACCAGTTCCGGAAGGCTCGCGTCGCCGCGAATCTTCGAGATGGTGCTGTGCTGCTCCACCTTCACGAACTCACCCGTTGTCTCCGTACCCGGGATGAACTCTGCCACTCGGTAACTGTAGGGCGGGTTGAACTGGTACACACCCCGCCTCACCTTGAAGACGATTCCGTGAGACATGATGGTGTGCAACGCCTCGGACGTCTTCGTCCGACTGACGTCCAGGATGGTAGCCATCTCCTCCTGGGTAAGCGGAATCCGCCCCCCCGCCCGCTGGCACGCGATGAGCAGCAGGATGAGCCGCAGAGGCAGCGCTTCCCGGAAGTACTGCGCGATCACCAGGAAGAACTCGAGACTGTCCATCGAGAACGCGTTCGGCTGAGCAGCAGTCCCGTAGAACTCCAGAGGCTTCCGCTCACCTTCCAGCGTGAGCTTCCGACTCGGGTAACGCTTCGCCAGGCCGTCCAGATCCCGCACAGGCGCCAGCGGCTGACTCCACGCTGAGATGGCGTCATCAACGGGGAGATCAGGACGCGGTGCCCGCGCCGGACTCGGCCGGCGGCGCTGCGGCTCGGATGTCACGGGCTGCTCTCCACTTCTTTGATCTACGGAGAGCAGTATGTCAACCAGGACGACATACATGTCACCCTCATTGACGTTCGGCGTGTCTTACGTCCCCCCACGAGGGACACATCTCGGCCACCCCCCGGCCGGATCCATCTCCCCACGCTCCGTCAACCCCACCACCCCACCAACCAGTTCACGCACACATCTCCCCCAAAACGTCAGCCCCCCCGACGTTTCACCCCAAATACCGTCAGCCAGACCGACGTTTTGCCGCCGCTATGTCCCCCCACCAGGGACACAACGCAAGAGATATGTCCCTCCTGAGGGGACACAACTCTCCCCCCGCATCCCCCCTGACCTGCGCAAACGCATCTCCGTACCCTCTATATGCCGTCCCCCGGCTTCCCCGCTCCTCCGCCACACCCCCAAACCCCACAAACCCACCCCAAATCCCAAAGCTCCCCTCTCCCCCACCCCTCAACCACCCCAGTCCCCATCCGCAAACCACTTTGAATCACCCCTCCCCAAACCCCCTAACGCCGTTATGACACCGCTAAGACACGCTGTTCCTGAAGACGTCCGGCAAACGGGCGCCTGCTGGTGATTGATCCGCTGGATGGAGTCTTCGCACCAGCCATACATGACGGTGACGGCAGGCCGTGACCTCGTTACGATCATGGAACCGGTACGCCAGCCTGGGCCTTCTCATGTGATGAAAAGCTCGACGCCCCGTCATGAACCGCTTTCCGCACGACCACGCTCCGGCCCGTTTCAGCGAGTCTCCGCCGTCAGGGCACGAGGGGCCTCCGAAAACGCATCCAAAGGTGCTGCAAGACGAGCTCATCACGGCCACGGAGTGGGTCTGTCAGTACCTGACCCAGCTATCCGGACATCCCGGTAAGCCGTCCAATGCCCGCGCGCCGGCGAGCCAGTCTGCGGGATACCCCGCTCGCCCGTACCGGTGGTGAGCTGCGGCAGATCCTGGACTTCGTGCGCCAGGAGATCGCACCGTTCCCCACCCGCAACGGGCACCCGGCCTCCTTCGCCTGAATCAACTCCCCACCCGCCCCCGCGGGCCTGATCGCCGAACTCCTCGGCTCCACCATCAACGCGACCTGGGGCATGGGCGAAAACGCCCTCATGGACCTCGAACGCGGCACCATACGCACGCTGGCCGACCTGGCCGGACTGCCCGCCAGCACCGGAGGCGTCCTCACCAGCGGAGGTTCCATGGCCAACCTGCTTGCCCTGGCCACCGCCCGCACCTGGTTCCTCACCCGCCGCGGCACCGATGACGGCCCCGCCTACGACCGCGACCACGCCCGCCTGACCCTCTACTACAACACCCAAGCCCACATGTCCGTCGCCAAGGCCGCAGCCTGCATCGGCATCCCCGCCCACCACCTGCGCCCCATCCCCAGCGACACACAGCACCGCCTGGACCCCGCGGCACTGCGCGCAGCCGTGACAGCGGACCAGGCAGCCGGCCTCCTGCCGTTCTGCACCGTCGCCACACTGGGCACCACCGCCACCGGCGCCGTCGACCCCCTCGAACCCGTCACCGCGCTGTGCCTGAGCACCGGGATGTGGCACCACGCAGACGGAGCCTGGGGCGGACTGAGCGCCATGGCGCCCGCTCTGGCACACCTCTACCAAGGTGTCGCCGATGTGGGCTCCATGACCGTGGATCCGCACAAGACCCTCAGCATGCCGGTCGGCTGCGGCGCACTCCTGGTCACCGACCCCGATCACCTCCACACGGCCTTCGCCCACCGCGCCTCCTACCTCACCCCAGGCGAACCCAACACCCTCCCCTGGCTTTCGCACTCCACCATCGAACTCACCCGCCCCGGCACCCGCGCTCTCGCCCTGTGGGCCACGCTGCACCACCTCGGACGCGACGGCGTCACCGCCCTGCTCCAGCACTACCTGAACCTCGCCGACCGCCTCCGTCACAAGATCACCGCCAACCCCCGGCTCGAACTCGTGGCCGGCGGCCCTTGGCCGGTCGCCTGCTTCCGCCTCACTACTTGTCCGAAGCGCAGCGGAGGACTCCGGCCCGAAGGGCCGGCCTTGGCTGGGCAAAGCCCAGCCCCGCTGAGCACAGCGAAGCGGCTCACTGCCCCAGAGCGAAGCGGAGGGGCCAGGCGCCGAAGGAGAGCCCGGCTTAGCCGGGCAGTTCCTGCAGCGAACCGTAGGAAGCACCGGCCCGAAGGGCCCCCAGCCGGAGGGTTTCCCTACCAAGCACTACGCGCTTGTCCGAAGCGCAGCGGAGGACTCCGGCCCGAAGGGCCGGCCTTGGCTGGGCAAAGCCCAGCCCCACTGAGCGCAGCGAAGCGGCTCACTGCCCCGAAGCGAAGCGGAGGAGCAAGGCTCCGAAGGAGCCTCGGCCGAGCGCAGCGAGGCCGGTCTCTCCTTCGCGCGCAGCGCGAAGGGGAGATCGGA
>NZ_JBITRX010000039.1:0-42585 GCF_044540325.1 Streptomyces sp. NPDC086023 | reverse complement strand
CACGACCTCGACCCCGTGAAGGGTCTGGTCCAGGACGGACTTCACCGCCGTCGGCAGACGCTCTGCGTCGTTGTAGACGATGACGACCACGGAGAGATCCGGTCGCGGCGCGTTCGTGTTCTCTGAGGTCTCGAGGGTCATATTCGCCCCAGCGAATACGTCATCTTCGATCGGCTCTCTTTTGCACGGGAAAACTCCGCCGCGCCGAATGGAGGTGCCTTCGCCGCGCCGAATTTTGGGGCTGGTTTGATGCGACGGCCACCGCGGCGACCGGTCAGGCACGATACCTCAGCGGGCCTCTCCGCAGCCGCTGCCGACCGGCGTGCCCCGCGCGTGTGTGAGCCGCCCGACCCCCTTCACCCGGCACCAGAGCGGCCCTTCATACCAGATGAACATCGTTCGCCACCAGGGTATCAACGGGAGATTCATCACACAGAGTGAGTCGTTCGGGCACTCCGAACGCCGGAGCGCCCTGCTTACTATGAACGGAACCTTCTCGTCTGCCGAACGCTGCGGGGTTCCGCAGGGGCCCGCCGTCCCGCCACGGAGCCTGACACCCCATCGGGGAATCCGCGGAGCCGCCGGCGTCCTGAATTGCGCGGAATGACACGGAGAGTTTTTCCGGCCGCTCCGTCCGCTGATGAAATTGTGAGGCAGACCCCGCCATGGTATCGACGGCGTCGACGTCCCCGACCGCTCTGCAGCCCTCCATGTCCGGGCGCGGCGACAGCCCCGCCGAAACGGATCCGCTGCCGAGCCGGCTCGATTCGCTCACCAGCCTGAGGTTCTTCGCGGCGTTCGCGGTCTTCGCGCACCACTTCACCGGATACGGCCACAAAACGGGCTTCGGCACCGCGCCGCTGATCTTCCCGTACTCGCAGATCGGCGCGCACGGCGTCACGTTCTTCTTCGTGCTCTCCGGTTTCCTGCTGACCTGGGTCCACAAGCCGGAGCAGAAGGCCGGCGCCTTCTACTGGCGGCGCATCGCCCGCATCTGGCCGGCCACCCTCGTCGCCGCCGTCCCCGCCTACTACGTCTTCTACGTGATGGCCAAGGAGGACCGGGACTGGGGCAGCATCATCTCCTCGCTCTTCCTGGTCCAGAACTGGTTCCCCGGCGCGTACCCCACGCTGCCCGGCAACCCGGTCACCTGGACCCTCGGCGTCGAGCTGCTCTTCTACCTGCTCTTCCCCTTCGCCGCCCGCGTGCTGGTCCGGATGCGCACCCGGAACCTGTGGCTGCTGACCGCGGCCGGGCTCCTCGGCATGGTCGTCGTGGACCACGTGGCGTACGCGGAGCTCAGCGGCAAGATGGCCTCCTGGGTCATGCGGCACCCGCTGGTCTACCTGCCCGAGTTCCTGCTCGGCATCACCCTCGCCCTGGCGGTCAAGCGGGGCTGGCGGATGCCGCTGCACCCGGCCGTCCCGGTCGCCGCGCTGGCCGCCTTCGTCTACGCGTACTACCAGGCGCGCGCCGCCCTGCCCCCGTACTGGGACCAGCAGCTGGAGGCGGTCGTCCGGCCGAGCATCGCGATCCTGGCCGCGCTGATCATGCTGGCCTTCGTCCAGCGCGAGATCGCCGGGCACCGCGGGATCATGAACAGCAGGACGCTGATCAACCTGGGCGTCTGGTCCTACTGCTTCTACCTGCTGCACCACACGGTCAGCCGCTGGGCCACGTACGAGTTCGGCCGCCTGCACGACAACAACGGCGCCCTCTTCGGCCTGCTCGGCCTCGGGCTCGTCGCGACCGCCCTGTCCTGGGCGCTGCACCGGTACGTCGAGGAGCCCGCCAACCGCTGGCTCATCCGGAACATGCCGGCCCGGCTGCGGACCCCGGTCCGCCGCTGACCACCGGGCGGACGCCCGATGGCCCGCGACGGGCGGGGCTCAGCCCTCGCGCTCCGCGATCAGGGCGGTGCCCACCCGGCGGAAGCCCGCCCGTCCGTAGATCCGGGCCACGTCCTCGTCGCCGGCCGACAGGAAGACCGTCCGGGCGCCGTTCGCGCGGGCCGCCGCCACCAGCGCCGCGGTCACCCCGAGCGCCAGGCCCTGGCGGCGTGCCGCGGGAAGGGTGCCGACACCCACCACCTCGGCCACGTCACCGGCCGGGTTGTACTGCCCGGAACACAGCACCACCCCGTCCCGCACCGCCGCCGCCAGCACCGTGGTGCCGGCCGCCAGCTTCGCCGCCACGTACGCCCGGCGGCTCTCGCTCCCCGGGTCGGCCGCCTGCCGCGCCAGCTCCGCCGGCCCCGCCTCGCCCCGCGCGGTGCCGGGCGCCGCGAAGGCCAGCGCCGGCACCGTCACGGCCGCCCGCAGCAGCGGGTCGGCCGCGCCCAGCAGCCGTACCTCCGGGTGCGGCTCCGGCGCAGCGGCGTCCGGGTCCAGCACCATCAGGGGGTGCGCGTGCACCGGCAGACCGGCCGCCTCCACCGCGGCCCGCAGGCCCGGCGTCGTCTCGGCCACCCACTCGAAGGCCTCGGGCACCTTCAGCTCGCGCTGCCGGGCCAGCACCCGCTCCACGTCGGCGGCCGTCACCGGGCCGGCACCGCCCAGCACGGGCCGGGCGTAGTACGCCCAGCCCTCGGGGTTCTCCTGGACGAAAAGGGTCAGGGGGCCGAAGTCCTCGGCGCGGGCACCGCCCACGCGCGGCACGGTGTCGTAGTACCGCTCAAGATCGTCAAGTGTGGTCACGGCGCCATGGAAGCAGGATCACCCCGGCGGGGCACCCCCTTTACGGTCCGCGTCACGCACCTTCCTTGAGCACCCGGGACACCAGCTGCCGCTGGGCCTCGGTGAGGTGCGGATCGGCGCAGCGGACCGTCCGTCCGTCCACCGTGATCCGGTACGAGAAGCCGTCCGGCACCCCGACCGCCCCCGACGTGCCGCCGGGGCCGCCCGGCGCGGTGGACAGCGCCCGCTCAGCGAGCGCCGCCCACTCCTCCGCGTCCGGCCGGCCCGCGGTGTCCACCTCGGCACGCCGCTCGATCCCGGCGAACCCGCCCGTCCTGTGTACTTCGATGCGCATGGGACCTCTCTACCGCGTTCACGCGGTCGGGACACCCACCTGCGACCACGCCTTCAGCAGCGCCTGGGACTCCTCGCCCTCGCCGAACAGCGAGACCGCCTTCGCCACCGAGAGGCGGGCGAAGTCCTTGAACTGCGCGTTCGAGTCCAGCTCGCCGCCCGCGAGCGTCTCGTACCAGATCTTCCCCGCCCGCTCCCAGGCGTTGCCGCCCAGCGCGGTGGCCACCAGGTAGAAGGCGTGGTTGGGGATGCCCGAGTTGATGTGCACGCCGCCGTTGTCCCGGCCGGTGCGCACGTAGTCGTCCATGGTGGCCGGCTGCGGGTCCCTGCCGAGCACGTCGTCGTCGTACGCCGTGCCCGGGGCCTTCATCGAGCGCAGCGCCACGCCCTGGACGTCGGGGGCGAAGAGCCCCGCGCCGATCAGCCAGTCCGCCTGGTCGGCGGTCTGTCCCAGGGCGTACTGCTTGATCAGCGAGCCGAAGACGTCGGACATCGACTCGTTGAGCGCCCCGGACTGGCCGAAGTAGTCGAGGTTGGCCGTGTACTGCGTGACGCCGTGGGCCAGCTCGTGCCCGATCACGTCCACCGGCAGGGTGAAGTCGAGGAAGATCTCGCCGTCGCCGTCGCCGAACACCATCTGCTCGCCGTTCCAGAAGGCGTTGCCGTAGTTCTCGTCGTAGTGGACGGTCGCCAGCAGCGGGAGGCCCTCGCCGTCGATCGAGTTCCGGCCGAAGGCGGTCAGGAACAGCTCGAAGGTCGCGCCGAGGCCCGCGTATGCGCGGTTCACCGTCGCGTCCTGGCCCGGCTCGTCCCCCTCGCGGCGCACGACCTTCCCGGGCAGGGAGGTGCGGCGCTGCGCGTCGTGGATGGTCCGGTTCGGCTCCTCGGGGGCCCCGCCGAAGGCCGGCAGGCCGATGACCGTGTTCAGGCGGCGCTCCGTGCGCAGCGACGCGTCGGCGATCAGGGTCCGCTTGGCGGGCGCGGCGACGGCCGGGTTGTCGGCCCGGGCGAGCTTGTCGAGCAGGTGGGGCGGCACGATCGTGCAGAAGACGGGGTGGGCGGCGTGGCGGGCGTCCTTGGCATCCATGCGACAGCAATGTGGCAGTGGGTCATGATGCTGTCACTACCCGCGACCATGATTCATTCCTCCGTCTCAAAGTCGCAGCACCGCGTTGACAGGACATCCGGACCTTCCGGGGTCTTCGGAGGCGTAAGTCACATTTCGGACATTCCGGAAACCGGGTCCCGCATACTGGACCGACGACGCGTCCCCGCCGCGGTCTCGGTTAGTCTGCGGAGCATCATGCGTTTCGGGCTGCTTCTCCTTAGCTGCCGCGGCGAGGGCCTGTAGTCGTAGGCCGACCCCCTCCCCGCGGAGTCTGGTGTTGCGCAGTACGACCCGTCGGCCGTCCCAGCGAAACAACGCGGACACGCGAGGAGCCCTACGCCATGACCCAGCACAGCTACGCCGACCGCCGCACGCCCGTCACCAACGCGACCCACACGCAGCAGCCCTCCGGGATGCCGGTCCACAAGTACGGCGTGTACGAGCAGGTGGACATCCCGGACCGCACGTGGCCGGACGCGCGCATCACCAAGGCGCCCCGCTGGCTGTCCACCGACCTGCGCGACGGCAACCAGGCCCTGATCGACCCGATGAGCCCCGCCCGCAAGCGCGAGATGTTCGACCTGCTGGTCCGCATGGGCTACAAGGAGATCGAGGTCGGCTTCCCGTCCGCCAGCGACACCGACTTCGCCTTCGTGCGCTCCATCATCGAAGAGGGCGCGATCCCGGACGACGTCACCATCTCCGTGCTGACCCAGGCCCGCGAGGACCTGATCGAGCGCACCGTGGAGTCCCTGCGCGGCGCCAAGCGCGGCACCGTGCACATGTACAACGCCACCGCGCCGACCTTCCGCCGGGTCGTCTTCCGCGGCTCCAAGGACGACATCAAGCAGATCGCCGTCGACGGCACGCGCCTGGTGATGGAGTACGCCGAGAAGATCCTGGGCGACGACACGGTCTTCGGCTACCAGTACAGCCCCGAGATCTTCACCGACACCGAGCTGGACTTCGCCCTGGAGGTCTGCGAGGCCGTCTGTGACGTCTGGCAGCCCGGCCCCGGCCGCGAGATCATCCTGAACCTGCCCGCCACCGTGGAGCGCTCGACCCCCTCCACCCACGCGGACCGCTTCGAGTGGATGTCCCGCAACCTGTCCCGCCGCGAGTACGTCTGCCTGTCCGTGCACCCGCACAACGACCGCGGCACCGCCGTCGCCGCCGCCGAGCTGGCCGTCATGGCCGGCGCCGACCGCATCGAGGGCTGCCTGTTCGGTCAGGGCGAGCGCACCGGCAACGTCGACCTGGTCACCCTGGGCATGAACCTGTTCTCGCAGGGCGTCGACCCGCAGATCGACTTCTCGCAGATCGACGAGATCCGCCGCACCTCCGAGTACTGCAACCAGATGGAGGTCCACCCGCGCCACCCCTACGCGGGCGACCTGGTCTACACCGCCTTCTCCGGCTCCCACCAGGACGCCATCAAGAAGGGCTTCGACGCCATGGAGGCCGACGCGGCCGCCCAGGGCAAGACCGTCGACGACATCGAGTGGGCCGTCCCGTACCTGCCGATCGATCCGAAGGACGTCGGCCGCTCCTACGAGGCGGTCATCCGCGTCAACTCGCAGTCCGGCAAGGGCGGCATCGCGTACGTCCTGAAGAACGACCACAAGCTGGACCTGCCGCGCCGCATGCAGATCGAGTTCTCGAAGATCATCCAGGCCAAGACCGACGCCGAGGGCGGCGAGGTCACGCCGAAGGAGATCTGGTCGGTCTTCCAGGACGAGTACCTGCCGAACCCGGACAACCCGTGGGGCCGCATCCAGCTGCGCTCGGGCCAGTCGACCACGGACAAGGACGGCACCGACACCCTGACCGTCGACGCGGTCGTGGACGGCGTGGAGACCACCCTGTCGGGCTCCGGCAACGGTCCGATCTCGGCCTTCTTCGACGCGCTGGCCGGCATCGGCGTGGACGCCCGCCTGCTGGACTACACCGAGCACACCATGAGCGAGGGCGCGTCCGCGCAGGCCGCCTCGTACATCGAGTGCGCGATCGACGGCCGTGTCCTGTGGGGCATCGGCATCGACGCCAACACCACGCGCGCCTCCCTGAAGGCCGTCATCTCGGCCGTGAACCGCGCGGGCCGCTGAACCCGCCGCCCCGGGTCCTGATGTGACGGATGCCCGGACCCCCCGCGAGGGAGGTCCGGGCATCCGCCGTACGGGGCCGGCCGCAGGGGGGAAGGCGGTCGGCCCCCGTCTCGGGGGACCGGGCGGGAACGGCGGTTCGGGACCTCGGACACGGACACGGGCGGTTCCGTCAACGAGTTGGCCGGTGCCGTTCGAGCACGTGCTCGGCGCTTTCGAGATCCACTCTGGGGGAGCCGGCCGGCCTGCGGAAGGAAGATCAAAGGGACGCAACCGGCCCTGACCGCAAGGGGCCAGGGCGGCCCGCCGGAACTCCGCCGGAGGACGGGGGAGGGCGGAGTTCGGCCAACTCCCGTGCCGGGAAGGGGGATGTCCTGTCGCGGGACTGCCGTCGTCCGGCGCATGTGGCTAACATCACGCCAACGTCGCGATGTTGCGGGGATGTAACGGAGGTGGGACGTGCTGCCTGGGCGAGGCGGGAACGGCCGGAAGGTGATGCCGTGGGGCATCCGCACCACCTGGAGCACCGTGGGGGACGGTGAGTTCTTCTGCCCGGGCTGCGGCGGGGACCGCAACTACCGCCGCCGCACCGGCCGGCGCCGGCTCACCGTGCTCGGGCTGCCGCTGCTGCCGCGCGGGTACGTCGGGCCGGTCGTCGAGTGTGCCGCCTGCGCGGAGCGCTACGGCCCGGAGCTGCTGGACCACCCGACCACGACCCGCTTCTCGGCGATGCTGCGCGACGCGGTCCACACGGTGGCGCTGGCCGTGCTCGCCGCCGGGGGCACGTCCTCCCGTACGGCGCTGGAGGCCGCGGTGTCGGCCGTGCGCGGCGCCGGCTTCGAGGACTGCACCGAGGAGCAGCTGGAGGCGCTCGTCGAGGCGCTGGGGGACGCCGGCAGGCTGTCGGCGGACATGTTCGGCGCCGCCCTGTCCATCGAGCTGCACGAGGCGCTGGAGCCGCTGTCGCCGCACCTGGCGCCGGCCGGCCGCGAGTCGATCCTGCTCCAGGGGGCCCGTATCGCCCTCGCCGACGGCCCGTACACGCCCGGCGAGCGCGAGGTGCTGGCCACGGCCGGGGGCGCGCTGCGGCTCGACACCGACGACGTCTCGCGGCTGCTCGCGGCGGCCCGTACGCCCTCCTGACCCCTCCCGACGGCGGCCTGTCAGGACCGAAGCCCCGGACGCGGTTGTCCGGGGCTTCCCCGTGCGCCCGTTCTACGCGTGTTGACTCCGCTTCGCTGCGTAACGATTTCGCGTCGCCGTCTGCCGGAGGGCCCCGTTCCTGGCCGGAAGTGGATCCTCCGGGACCTGGGGAGCCGCGCTGTCCTGCGGCTTCACAGGGCGTTCACAGGACGTTCGGATTCGCTTGACGGAAAGTCGCCCCTGCCTGGTCAGGGGCCTGTGGGCGGCGACGGCTTCCCGTTCGTGCAGGTGGGAACGCCAAGCGGAGCCGGATCTTCCCATAGTGGATCCGGGGCGCGGCCGCCATGAGAGGAACCCACAAATCGAGGTTCCGTAAGCCTCAACAATTTGTAGCAGTCGACGATGTGCGTGAGGGCCCTCACAGGCGTTTGATTCCGGTCACACGACGAGGCGCTGTCCGTAACACCACAGGGCTTCGATCCACGTGAAGCACTGACAACCCTGACCGCCAGAGCCGCCGGAGCAGGGATAACCAGAACTCCTCTCAGTTACCTACCTCTTGAAGGGCAAGGCAGAGATGGCACGTGTCGCCGCCCGGCTTTCCGACGGAGAGCAGAGCACGCACCCGGTCGACGAGGTGCTCCCCCTTCCCAAGCTCGCGCTCTACGGCTTCCAGCACGTACTCGCGTTCTACGCGGGAGCGGTGATCGTCCCGATCATCGTCGGTGGTGCCCTGGGACTCAGTACGGAACAGCTCGTCTATCTGATCAACGCAGACCTCTTCACCTGCGGTATCGCCTCGATCATCCAGGCCTTCGGCATCGGCCGGATCGGCGCGCGGCTGCCGCTGATCCAGGGCGTCACCTTCACCGCGGTGTCGCCGATGATCGCCATCGGCCTCGGTGCCGGCGGCGGGACCGCAGCACTCCTGGTGATCTACGGAGCCGTGATCACCGCGGGCATCGCGACCTTCGCGTTCGCCTGGCTGCCGCCGAAGGCCTTCCGGGCCGTGATGCGGCTCTTCCCGCCGGTCGTCACGGGCACGGTGATCACGGTGCTCGGCATCGTGCTCATCCCGGTCGGCCTCAACGACGCCGCGGGCGGCCTCGGCAGCCCCGACTTCGGCGACCCGAAGAACTTCGCCTACGCCGGCGGCACGATGCTCTTCACCCTGGTCCTGATGAAGCTCGGCAAGCCGTTCCTCTCCAGCATCGCGATCCTGCTCGGCCTGGTGGGCGGCACCGCCGTCGCCTTCCTGCTCGGCGACGCCAAGTTCGGCGACGTGTCGAAGGCCGACTGGGTGGGCGTCACCACCCCCTTCCACTTCGGCGTCCCGAAGTTCGAGTGGTTCCCGATCGTGCTGATGCTCATCGTCATGCTGATCACGATGGTGGAGACGACCGGCGACACCTACGCGGTCGGCGACATCGTCGGCAAGGAGGTCGACAGTGAGACCGTGGCCCGCGCCCTGCGCGCCGACGGTGCCGCGACCGCCCTCGGCGGTGTGCTGAACTCCTTCCCGTACGTCGCCTTCGCCGAGAACGTCGGCCTGGTCCGGATGACCAAGGTCAAGAGCCGCTTCGTGGTCGTCGCCGCGGGTGTCTTCATGATCGTCCTGGGTCTGCTGCCCAAGGCGGCCGCGATCGTCGCCTCCGTCCCGCACGGGGTCCTCGGCGGCGCCGCCACCGTGATGTTCGCGATGGTCGCCCTGGCCGGTATCCAGACCCTGGCCAAGGTCGACCTCAAGGAGGAGAAGAACGCGCTCGTCATCGGCGTCTCCCTGGCCTTCGCCCTGCTCCCGGCCACCGTCCCGGTGTTCTTCAAGGAGCACATGGACGCCGACCTCTCCTCGCTGCTCAACAGCGGTGTCACCCTCGGTGCCACGGCGGCGATCGTCCTGAACCTGATCTTCAACGGTCTCGGCAAGGACGACGCCCACAACGCCACCGAGGCTCCGGCAGTCATCCCGGGTCAGCCGGTGGAAACGACGGAGGCCACGAAGGACGCGGACGACGCCGCGCCCGCCTCCGAGGCCACGGAGGGCGAGGCCACCGCGCCCGCGCCCACCGCCTGACACCTCCCAAGGGGTGTCCCCGGCCGGGTACCACCACCGGCCGGGGCCACTGCCGTTCTCGGCCTCGGACGCCGCCGTCACAGGCCGCGGACGCCCGCCGCTTCCGGCCGTTCCCGGCCCAGGCGGCGCGGCCGCAGGGTGAGGCACCTTGCGGCCAAGGACGCTTCCTGCCACCCGGAAACCGGTCCCGAACCGATCTTCCCTGCCTACGGTCGGATCCGACCCAGGGCGCCTGCCGCCCGCCACCACCGGACCGGGAAGATCATCATGCGCACACGTGCGTTCCGGCGCTTCGCCGTAGCCTCCACCCTCGCAGTCTCGGCCTCGCTGCTGGGCGGCCACGGCGCCACGGCCGCGGAGACCGCGGTCCCCGTCACGCCCAAGGCCGTCTTCAACGACCCGGCCACCAGCCCGAACGCCATCCGCGACGAGCTGATCAGGCTCATCGACAACACGGCGGACGGCGGGCTGATCCGTGGCTCGATCTTCCTCTTCACCGACAACGACGTGCGCGAAGCCCTCAAGCGGGCGGCGTCCCGGGAAGGGGCGAAGAAGGTCACCGTCCAGATCGTCTTCGACGAGAAGGCCGTGGCCGAGACGAACGCGGCGGGCGAGCCCACCGGCACGGAGTTCGGCAACCTGGGCACCGCGTTCGGCAGGACCGTCAAGTACGGCGACACGGTGGACGTCGCCACCGCCGGCTCCTTCGTCCTGGCCTGTGAGAAGGACCGCGGCTGCATCGGTAACCGGAAGATGACGCAGGCCGACGGCGACGTCGAGAACGCCATCAACCACAACAAGTTCTTCCTGTTCTCGAAGGTGGGCACCACCGAGAACGTCGTCTTCCAGTCCTCGGCCAACCTGACCACGAGCCACCGCACCACCATGTACAACAACGCGGTGGTCGTCCCCCACAAGGACCTCTACGACGAGTACAGCCGCTACTGGAACGACCAGGTGCGCCTCGGCGTCAGCGGCGACGGCCTGGACCACTACTACAAGACCAAGGACGTCGGGGACTACAAGACCTACTTCTTCCCGCGCCGCGAGGACGACGACAACACCGCCGACGGCGTGCCGGCCGACCCGCGGCAGGACCCGGACACCGACACCGTCGTGGACCTGCTGGAGAACGTGACCTGCAGCGCCGCCACTCCCTCGAAGATCAGGATCGGGATGTACGCCTTCACCCGCACCCAGGTTGCCGACCGGCTCCGCAGCATGGCGGCCAAGGGCTGTGCGGTGCAGGTCGTGCTCAACGGGGACAAGGGCAGCGTGGGCACCGGGGTGCGCGACGTCTTCGCCACGGCGCCGGGAGTCGACGTACGCATGTGTGAGGGCGGCGAGGACAAGTCGGAGCCCGGCCTCGGCATCCACTCCAAGTACCTGCTGATCGACGGCACGTACCTGGGTACCCCGCGCAAGCTGGTCTTCACCGGCAGCCACAACTACACGTACCCGAACCTCCGCTCGCAGGACGAGACCCTGCTGAAGATCGACAACGCGTCGATCTACGAGGGCTTCCGGAAGAACTTCGACGAGACCCTGCTCCAGGGCTCCGCCTGCCGGCAGCCGATGGCCGTCCCCTTCTAGGGCCCCACGGCCCGAGCCGGCCGACCCGGCCCGTTGTCCCGCCGCCGTACGGGACAATGGGCCGCATGAGTCTGTTCCGCGACGACGGCATCGTGCTGCGCACCCAGAAGCTGGGTGAGGCGGACCGCATCATCACCATCCTGACCCGCGGGCACGGCCGGGTCCGCGCCGTCGCCCGCGGCGTACGCCGGACCAGGTCGAAGTTCGGCGCCGGGCTGGAACCCTTCTCCCACGTCGACGTCCAGTTCTTCGCCCGCGGCAGCGAACTGGTGGGCCGGGGTCTGCCGCTCTGCACGCAGACCGAGATCATCGCCCCGTACGGCGGCGGCATCGTCACCGACTACGCCCGCTACACCGCCGGCACCGCGATGCTGGAGACCGCCGAGCGCTTCACCGACCAGGAGGGCGAGCCCGCCGTACAGCAGTACCTGCTGCTCGTCGGCGCCCTGCGCACCCTGGCCCGCGGCGAACACGAGCCGCACCTGATCCTCGACGCCTTCCTGCTGCGCTCGCTGGCCGTGAACGGGTACGCGCCCTCCTTCGAGGACTGCGCGAAGTGCGGCATCCACGGCCCCAACCGCCACTTCTCCGTCGCCGCGGGCGGAGTGGTCTGCGGCGACTGCCGGGTCCCCGGAAGCGTCGTACCCTCCTCGGAGGCCATCGGACTGCTCAGCGCGCTGCTGACCGGCGACTGGGCCACCGCGGACGCGTGCGAGCCGCGGCACGTCAGGGAGGGCAGCGGACTGGTCTCGGCCTACCTCCACTGGCATCTGGAGCGCGGGCTACGCTCCTTGCGTTACGTAGAGAAATAAGGAGCGAGGCGACATGGCACGACGCGGGATTCTGGGGCGGCAGCGCCGCGAGTACGTCCTTCCCGAACCCCACCCGTCCGGCGAGCGCCCGCCCAAGATCCCGGGCGAGCTCGTGCCGAACCACGTCGCCGTGGTCATGGACGGCAACGGCCGCTGGGCCAAGGAGCGCGGGCTGCCGCGCACCGAGGGCCACAAGGTCGGCGAGGGCGTCGTCCTCGACGTCCTCAAGGGCTGCCTGGAGATGGGCGTCAAGAACCTCTCCCTCTACGCCTTCTCCACCGAGAACTGGAAGCGCTCGCCCGACGAGGTCCGCTTCCTCATGAACTTCAACCGCGACGTCATCCGCCGCCGCCGCGACGAGATGGACGCGCTGGGCATCCGCATCCGCTGGGTCGGCCGCATGCCGAAGATGTGGAAGTCCGTGGTCCAGGAGCTCCAGGTCGCCCAGGAGCAGACCAAGAACAACGACGCGATGACGCTGTACTTCTGCGTCAACTACGGCGGCCGTGCGGAGATCGCGGACGCGGCCCAGGCCATCGCGCGTGACGTGGCCGCCGGCCGGCTCGACCCGTCGAAGGTCAACGAGAAGACCTTCGCCAAGTACATGTACTACCCGGACATGCCGGACGTGGACCTGTTCCTGCGCCCCAGCGGCGAGCAGCGCACCTCCAACTACCTGATCTGGCAGAGCGCCTACGCCGAGATGGTCTACCAGGACGTGCTGTGGCCCGACTTCGACCGCCGCGACCTGTGGCGGGCCTGCCTGGAGTACGCCCAGCGCGACCGCCGCTTCGGCGGCGCGATCCCGAACGAGGTCGCGGGCCGGTAGCCGGCCCCCGGCGCCCGACCACTAGGCTCCCCACCCATGAACACGGGTGGGGAGCAGGGCGTCGTGGCGCCGGTGGAACTCAGGTACCGGCCGGTGGCCGAGGACATGGTCAGGGCTCTGAAGGTGCGGGCCGGGACCACACCGGCGGGGCGGCGCACGCGGTACGCCCCCGTCGTGGCGGTCGCCGCCGCGGCGCTGTACGTATGGCTGAAGGCCCGGGACGGGGTGCCCTTCGACCCGTCGGTGATCGGGGTGGTGACCGGAGTCGCGGCCTTCTGCGTCCTGCTGTGGCTCGGCCCCCGGCTGGCCGCCCGGCAGCTGCACCGGCTGGCCGCCGGCCACGGGGAGTACCGGGCCGTGGTGGACGGGGAAGGCGTGACGGTCACCTCCGCCGGCGGCTCCCAGTTCATCCCGTGGGGTGCTCAGCCCCGCTACGTCGAGACGGCCGAGCTGTTCGTGATGCTGAGCCCCGACCGGAACGCCGTGGGAATCACGGTGCTGCCCAAGCGCGGCCTTCAGGGCCCGGCCGACCTGGACCGGCTGCGCCGGTTCTTCGAGCAGAGCCTCGGCCCCGCCGCACCGCCGGCCTAGGGCCCGCCCCGCGGACCGGGCCCGGGGCCGTGGCCGGGGCCGCGCCCGATCCGCCCGGTCCCGGCCTTGCCGCCGGAGCGGCCCCTCGGCCGGATCAGCCCGCGGCCGCGCAGTCCGCGCAGGTGCCGAAGATCTCCACGGTGTGCGCCACGTTCACGAAGCCGTGCTCCGCGGCGATGGCCTCGGCCCACTTCTCCACGGCCGGGCCCTCCACCTCCACGGCCTTGCCGCACTTGCGGCAGACCAGGTGGTGGTGGTGTTCGCCGGACGAGCACCGGCGGTACACGGCCTCGCCGTCGCTGGTGCGCAGCACGTCGACCTCGCCGGCGTCGGCGAGGGACTGGAGGGTGCGGTACACGGTGGTCAGGCCCACGGAGTCGCCGCGGTGCTTGAGCATGTCGTGCAGCTCCTGGGCACTGCGGAACTCGTCGACCTCGTCCAGCGCCGCCGCCACGGCGGCACGCTGCCGGGTGGACCGTCCTCGTACTGGCGCGGTGTTCGTCTCGCCAGGCGCAGTCGCCACCGGTTCCTCCTCATCTCGGGCCTCGGGCCATTGTGCCAGGCCGGACACCCCCGGGGCCCCGGTCCCGGCCGTCCGCAGCCGACTACAGCTTGACGTCGTCCCGCGTGCACACCTGCTCGGCGGCGCGCGCAGCTCCGGCGCGCCGCCTGGCCAGCGGCGCGGACAGCGCGGTGGTCACCAGGAAGACGCCGATGGCGATCAGCACGATGGTCGCGCCCGAGGGAACGTCCACGTAGTACGTGGCCGCCGTCCCGCCCAGCGAGACGGCGAGGCTGATCGCGATGGCCAGGCCCAGAGTGGCGGCGAACCCGCGGGTGACCCGCTGGGCGGCCGCGACCGGAATCACCATCATGGCGCTGACCAGCAGCAGGCCCACGATCCGCATCGCGACGGTGACGGTGACCGCGGCGGTGACCGCGAGCAGCAGGTTCAGGGCGCGCACCGGGAGGCCGGTGACCTTCGCGAACTCCTCGTCCTGGCAGACGGCGAACAGCTGCCGGCGCAGGCCGATGGTCACCGCGATGACGAACGCCGCGAGGATCAGCATGGCGGTGACGTCCTCGGGGGCCACCGTCGTGATCGAGCCGAACATGGCGCTGACCAGGTTGGTCGTCGAGCCGTTCGGCGCCAGGTTGATGATCATGACGCCGCCGGCCAGGCCGCCGTAGAACAGCATGGCCAGCGCCACGTCGCCGCTCGTCTTGCCGCGGGACCGGATCAGCTCCATGCCGACCGCGCCCAGCACGGCGACCAGGGTCGCCATCCAGACGGGGCTGGTGTTCAGCAGGAAGCCGAGCGCGACACCGGTCATGGCGACGTGGCCGAGGCCGTCGCCCATCACGGCCTGGCGGCGCTGGACGAGGTACGTGCCGATGGCGGGGGCCGTGATGCCGACCAGGGCGGCGGCGATCAGCGCCCGCTGCATGAAGGCGTAGTTCAGGATGTCCATCAGCTCAGCAGTCCCGTTCGGAGCGGCTCGGCATCGTGCGCCGCGTGGGGGTGTACGTGGTCGTGTCCCGGCAGCGCGTGCTGGCCCACGGCCTCCGGGGGCGGCCCGTCGTGGACGACGCACCCGTCGCGCAGCACGACGGCGCGGCTGATCAGCGGCTCCAGCGGGCCCAGTTCGTGCAGCACGAGCAGCACGGTGGTGCCCGTCCTGACCTGCTCGCGCAGGGCGTTGGCCAGGACCTCCTGGTTGGCGAGGTCCACGCCGGCCATGGGCTCGTCCATGATCAGCAACTCGGGCTCGACGGCGAGGGCGCGGGCGATGAGCACCCGCTGGTGCTGGCCGCCGGAGAGGGCGTTGACGGAGGCGTCGGCGTACGCGTCCATGTCGACCAGGGCCAGGGCGCGCTCCACGGCGGCCCGGTCGGCCTTGCGCAGCAGCCCGAAGCGGCTGCGGGCCAGCCGGCCGGAGGAGACGACCTCGCGGACGGTGGCCGGGACACCGCTGGCGGCGGTGGTGCGCTGGGGCACGTAGCCGATGCGCGACCAGTCGCGGAAGCGCTTGAACTCCGTGCCGAAGAGGGACAGCTCGCCGCTGCTCAGCGGGACCTGGCCGACCACCGACCGGACGGCGGTGGACTTGCCGGAGCCGTTGGCGCCGAGCAGGGCGACGACCTCACCGCGCCGGACGGTGAGGTCGACCCCGCGCAGTACGGGGCGCGAGCCGAGCGAGGCCGAGGCCCCGCGCAGGGATATGACGGGCTGGTCCGCTGCCTCCGCGGGCGTGGACTGCATGGCACGCGCCTCCGTAACTGCCGTGGCTGTCATCACTTGCTGCCGAGTGCCTTCTGGAGGTTCTTGAGGTTGGACCGCATGACCTCGACGTAGTCGGCGCCCTGGGACTTGTCGGTGATCCCCTCCAGGGGATCGAGGACGTCGGTCTTCAGGCCCGTGTCCGCCGCCAGGGTCTTGGCGGTCTTGTCGCTGGCCAGCGTCTCGAAGAACACGGTGGTGACATTGTCCTTCTTCGCGAGGGCCTGGAGCTCCTTCATCCGCGCCGGGCTCGGCTCGGCCTCGGGGTCGACGCCGGAGATGCCCTCCTGGTCGAGGCCGTAGCGCTCGGCGAGGTAACCGAAGGCGGAGTGGGTGGTGATGAAGGTGTCGGTGGTCCGGTTCTTCAGGCCGTCCTTGAACTCGGTGTCGAGGGCGGTGAGCTTGCCGACGAGGTCGGCGGTGTTCTTCTTGTAGTCGGCCGCGTGGGCGGGGTCGGCCTTCTCCAGGGTGGCGCCGAAGCCCTTGGCGATCTCCGCGTACTTGACCGGGTCGAGCCAGACGTGCGGGTCGTCGCCGGCCTCGCCGTGCTCGTGGCCGTGCTCGTCCTCCGAGCCGTGCTCCGCGCCGGAGCCGTGCTCGTCCTCGCCGGCCAGGTCGTGGTGGACGAGCTTGGTGAGGGAGGCGGCGTCGACGGTGTTCTCGACGCCGGCCTGCTCGACGGCCTTGTCGACGGCGGGCTGGAGGGTCTTGAGGTAGAGGACCACGTCCGCCTCGCCGAGCTGGGCGGTCTGCTTGGGCGTGATCTCCAGGTCGTGCGGCTCCACGCCCGGCTTGGTGAGGGTGGAGACGGCCACGTGGTCCCCGCCGATCTGCTCGGCGAGGAACTGGAGCGGGTAGAACGACGCCACCACGTCCAGCTTGCCGTCCTTCGCGCCGCCGGCAGCGGTGGCTCCGGAACAGGCGGTCAGGGCGCCGGCGCCGAGGGCGACGGCTCCGGTCAGGGCGGCGGCGGGTATGAGGCGTCGTACGTTCATGACACTCATTTTCATCAAAAATGGAAACGATTGTCAAAAGCCTTCGGGTCCCGCCCTCGGGCCCGTCCGCGCGCGCGGTACCAAAGGGGAATCGATTTGAAAGTGGGGGCCCGGCCGCCGGTAACCTGAAGCATTCGCGTTCGTCCTCGTAATGAAGAGAGCACCGTGGCCGCCGACAAGATCGACACCATCGTCAGCCTGAGCAAGCGCCGTGGCTTCGTCTACCCGTGCAGCGAGATCTACGGCGGTTCCAAGGCCGCCTGGGACTACGGACCGCTGGGTGTCGAGCTCAAGGAGAACATCAAGCGCCAGTGGTGGAAGGCGATGGTCACCGCGCGTGAGGACGTCGTCGGCATCGACTCGTCCGTGATCCTGGCCCCCGAGGTCTGGGTCGCCTCCGGTCACGTCGCGACCTTCTCCGACCCGCTCACCGAGTGCACCTCCTGCCACAAGCGCCACCGCGCCGACCACCTGGAAGAGGCGTACGAGGCCAAGCACGGCCGCCTGCCCGCCAACGGCCTGGCCGACGTCAACTGCCCCAACTGCGGTGTGAAGGGCCAGTTCACCGAGCCCAAGCAGTTCTCCGGCATGCTGGAGACCCACCTCGGCCCGACCCAGGACACCGGCTCCAAGGCGTACCTGCGCCCCGAGACCGCCCAGGGCATCTTCACCAACTTCGCCCAGGTCCAGCAGACCTCCCGCAAGAAGCCGCCGTTCGGCATCGCGCAGATGGGCAAGTCCTTCCGGAACGAGATCACTCCGGGCAACTTCATCTTCCGGACCCGCGAGTTCGAGCAGATGGAGATGGAGTTCTTCGTCAAGCCGGGCGAGGACGAGCAGTGGCAGGAGTACTGGATGCAGGAGCGGTGGAACTGGTACCGCGACCTCGGCATCCGCGAGGAGAACATCCGCTGGTACGAGCACCCGAAGGAGAAGCTGTCCCACTACTCGAAGCGCACCGCCGACATCGAGTACCGCTTCAACTTCGGCGGCAGTGAGTTCTCCGAGCTCGAGGGCGTGGCCAACCGCACCGACTTCGACCTCAAGGCCCACTCCGCGGCCTCCGGCCAGGACCTGTCCTACTTCGACCAGGAGGCCGGCGAGCGCTACGTCCCGTACGTCATCGAGCCGGCGGCCGGTGTCAACCGCGCCATGCTCGCCTTCATGCTCGACGCGTACGTCGAGGACGAGGCCCCGAACGCCAAGGGCGTCATGGAGAAGCGCACCGTGATGCGCCTCGACCACCGCCTCGCCCCGGTCAAGGTCGCCGTCCTCCCGCTGTCCCGCAACGAGAAGCTGTCGCCGAAGGCCAAGGGTCTCGCCGCCGACCTGCGCAAGTTCTGGAACATCGAGTTCGACGACGCCGGCGCCATCGGCCGCCGCTACCGCCGCCAGGACGAGATCGGCACGCCGTTCTGCGTCACCGTCGACTTCGACACCCTGGACGACAACGCGGTGACCGTGCGCGAGCGCGACACCATGAAGCAGGAGCGCGTCTCCCTGGACCAGATCCAGGCGTACCTCGGCTCCCGCCTGCTCGGCTGCTGACCCGGAGCGACCCGGAACTGAGAACGGCCGGTGGCCCGGTGCGCGTCGAGCGCACCGGGCCACCGGCCGTTCCGGGCCCCAAATGATCGGACAGGGGCAGGGCAGCAGGGTGGGCGGCTCGGAAGGGCTTCAGGCCCGCAGACCGCGGATCACCAGAGCCGTCACGGCCTCGAACTCGGCAATGATCGACGGGGACCGCCACTCCGCCGCGTACTGCGGGTCGTGGAACCGCCCCGTCGCGTCGAACACCGCCCGCGCCGCGGCCGGCACGTCCGGCGCCGCGAGCGTCCCCGCCTCGACACCCTCCCCGATGATCCGCGCCAGCTGGGCGACCAGCTCGGCCAGGTGCGCGTCCACGACACCGCTGTTCTCCGCCAGCAGCACCGTGTACGTCGCGAACAGCTCGGGGTCGTCCCCCGCCTTGTGGCGCTTGGCCTCGAACAACGCCTCCAGCCACGCCTCCAGCTTCGACGGAGCCGGCTCCGCCGGCGCCTCGACGATCTCCGCCAGCCGGCCCACGGTCCGGCCCAGCCAGCGGTCCGTCACCGCCTCGCGCAGCGCCGCCTTCGACGGGAAGTGCCGGTACACGCTGCCATGGCTGACCCCCAGGGCGCGCGCCACGTCCACCACGGTGGCCTTCGCGGGACCGTAGCGGCGCAGCACCTCCTCGGTCGTCTCAAGGATGCGCTCGGGGGTCAGGGGCTCGGCGGCAGCGGGTGGCATGACTACGACCGTACCGCCCGGTCAGTGCTCGCTGTCGAGGTGGGCCATCTGCGCCGCCGGGTACCGCTCACCCGCCGCAGCCCCCACCGGGACGGCCGCCTCGATCGCGGCCAGGTCGGCCGCCTCCAGCCGGACCTCCAGCGCACCCAGAGCCTCGGCCAGCCGGTCCCGCCGGCGCGCACCGACGAGCGGCACGATGTCCTCGCCCTGCGCGAGCACCCAGGCGATGGCGGCCTGTGCCACGGTGACGCCCTTGGCGTCCGCCACCTCGCGCAGCGCCTCCACCAGGTCGAGGTTCCGGTGCAGGTTCTCGCCCTGGAAGCGCGGGCTCAGGCCACGGAAGTCGCCGGGCGCCAGCGCCCGGTCCCGCGTGAAGTGCCCGCTGATCAGGCCCCGGGACAGCACGCCGTACGCCGTGACGCCGATCCCGAGCTCGCGGGCGGTGGGCAGGATCTCCTTCTCGATGCCGCGGGAGATCAGCGAGTACTCGATCTGCAGGTCGGCGATCGGAGCGACGGCGGCGGCCCGCCGCATCGTCTCCGCCCCGACCTCGGAGAGCCCGATGTGCCGCACGTGCCCCGCCTGGACGGCCTCGGCGATGGCGCCGACCGTCTCCTCGATCGGCACGTCCGGATCGACGCGCGCGATCCGGTAGACGTCGATGTGGTCCCGGCCGAGGCGCTGGAGCGAGTAGGCGAGGAAGTTCCGGACGGCCTCCGGCCGCCCGTCGTACCCGGTGAACCCGCCCTCGACGGTGCGCAGCGCACCGAACTTCACGCTGGTCAGCGCCTGGTCGCGCAGGTGCGCGGGGGCGGTGCGGAGGGCCTCGTTGATGAGCAGCTCGTTGTGCCCCATGCCGTAGAAGTCACCGGTGTCGAGCAGGGTGACGCCGGCTTCGAGCGCCGCGTGGATGGTCGCGATGGACTCGGCCCGGTCGCTCTCACCGTAGAGCGCGGACATCCCCATGCAGCCGAGCCCGAGGGGGAAGGTGCGGGGGCCAGAGGAGCCGAGGGTGCGGGGGGTGGGGGAGGTGGAGGTGGTCATGAGATGAGTTTGGCATGAGCGATGACAGATTTCAATATCTGTCAGTCGGTGGGCGGGTGGGTGGGCGGTGGGTGTGGGCGTGGGCCGGAGGGCACACTTTCTTTCCCGCCGTCCCCGCCGCCCACCTGCCCGTCGTGGCCGCGCCCACCGCCAGGACGGCCAGGCCGCAGGCCGTGATCACCCACCACGCCACCCGCGCGGCGTCGACGAAGTCGGCGCCCTGGGCCAGGCCGCCGGCCAGGACCGCGCCGATCACCGCGACGCCCAGCGTGCCGCCCGTCTGGCGGCTGGTGGACGCGACGGCGGCGGCGACGCCCGCCTGGGCGCGCGGCATGCCCGAGACCGCCGTGTTGGTGATCGGCGCGTTGACCAGGCCGAAGCCCAGTCCGAACAGCACGTACGACGAGAAGAGCACCGCATCCGACCCCTCCGCCCCGCCCGCGGCGAAGAGCAGCCCGCTCGCCCCCATCGCCGCCCCGGCGACCAGCAGCGGCAGGCGGGGCCCGCGGGTGCCCACCAGGCGCCCCGACAGCGGGGCGAAGAGGAAGGTCAAGGCGGCCATCGGGAGCATGTACAGGCCCGCTTCGAGGGCCGACAGGCCCCGTACGTCCTGGAGGTACAGGGTGTTCAGGAAGAGGAAGCCGCTCAGTCCCGCGAACGCGCACACCGCGATGACCACGGCTCCGCTGAACGGCGCGCTGCGGAAGAAGCGGGGGTCGATCAGCGGTTCCGCGCGCCGGAGCTCGTACCTCATCAGCCCCACCAGTGACAGCGTCGCGACCGTCCCGCAGGTCCACAGCACCCAGGCCGGGGCGTGCGGCGCCTCGATGATCCCGTACGTCAGCGAGCCCAGCAGCAGCATCACCAGCACCTGGCCCACCGGGTCGGCGCGACGGGGCCGCGGCGCGCGGGACTCGGGCACGTACCGGAGGGTGAGCCCGAGCGCGAGCAGGCCCACCGGCAGGTTCAGCCAGAAGATCGACCGCCAGCCCACGCTGTCCACCAGCAGGCCGCCGACCACCGGCCCGGCGGCGAGCGAGACGCCGACCACGCCGCCCCAGACACCGATCGCGCGGGCGCGTTCCCGGGGGTCGGTGAAGGTGTTGGTGATGATCGACATGGCGACGGGGTTGAGCATCGAGCCGCCCACGGCCTGGAGCATCCGGAAGACGATCAGCGCCTCCAGGTTCGGGGCCAGGGAGCAGAGCAGCGACCCCGTCGTGAAGAGCACCAGGCCGGTGGCGAAGACGCGGCGGCGGCCGACCCGGTCGGCGGTCGAGCCGGCGAGCATCAGGAGGGAGGCCAGGACCAGCGTGTACGCGTCGATGGTCCACTGCATTCCGGCGACGGAGGCGTCGAGTTCGCTCCGCATCGAGGGGAGGGCGACGTTCAGCACGGTGTTGTCGAGGCTGACGATCAGCAGGCTCATGCAGCAGATCGCCAGGATCAGCAGCCGTCTGCGCGGGCCGGGCTCGGGCGCGGCGGACGTGACGGGCGGAAACGGCATGGCGCGCATGATTCAATAGTATGCCTAACTAATCAATACCGAGTGAGGGACAATGGGCGGATGACCACGCTCGACCAGGCCCCCGCAGCCACCCCGGCCGCCGCGTCCGCCCAGGCCGCGGCCCAGGCAACCGTCACGGCAACCGCCCCGGCCGCCCCCACCCTCGCCATCGGCCCGCACACCGTCCAGCCGCCGGTGGTGCTCGCCCCCATGGCCGGGATCACCAACGCCGCGTTCCGGACCCTCTGCCGCGAGTTCAGCGGCGGCAAGGGCCTGTTCGTGAGCGAGATGATCACCACCCGCGCCCTGGTCGAGCGCAACGACAAGACCATGCAGCTGATCCACTTCGACGAGAGCGAGAAGCCCCGCTCGATCCAGCTGTACGGGGTGGACCCGGTCACCGTCGGCAAGGCGGTCCGCATGATCGTGGACGAGGACCGCGCCGACCACATCGACCTGAACTTCGGCTGCCCCGTCCCCAAGGTCACCCGCAAGGGCGGCGGCTCGGCGCTGCCGTACAAGCGGAACCTGCTGCGCGCCATCCTCAAGGAGGCCGTCGGCAACGCCGGGGACCTCCCCGTGACGATGAAGATGCGCAAGGGCATCGACGACGACCACCTCACCTACCTCGACGCCGGCCGCATCGCGGTCGAGGAGGGCGTGACGGCCATCGCCCTGCACGGCCGCACCACCGCGCAGCACTACGGCGGCACCGCCGACTGGGACGCCATCGCGCGGCTCAAGGAGCACGTGCCGGAGATCCCCGTGCTCGGCAACGGCGACATCTGGTGCGCCGAGGACGCGCTGCGCATGGTCCGGGAGACCGGCTGCGACGGCGTCGTCGTCGGCCGGGGCTGCCTGGGCCGGCCGTGGCTGTTCGGGGACCTGGTCGCGGCCTTCGAGGGCCGTACGGACGACCTGGCGCGGCCCGGCATGCGCGAGGTCGCGCAGGTCATGCTGCGGCATGCCACCCTGCTGGGCGAATGGATCGGCGACGAGGCCCGCGGAGTGATCGACTTCCGTAAGCACGTGGCCTGGTACCTCAAGGGCTTCTCGGTCGGCTCGGAGATGCGCAAGAAGCTCGCGGTGATCTCGTCCCTGGCCGAACTGGACGCTCATCTGAGCGAGCTTGATCTGGACCAGCCCTGGCCCGAGGGCGCGGACGGTCCCCGAGGTCGGACGTCCGGAAACAACCGAGTTGTCCTCCCGGACGGCTGGCTCAAGGATCCTTACGACTGCGCCGGAGTGGGCGAGGAAGCCGAACTGGACACGTCCGGAGGCTGAACGGACGGCGTGATATGCGCCACGCATGGGTGGGGTTGCGCTCAGATGAGCGCGAAATCATCGACTGCACTTCTCAAAGGATGGCACTGGGTGCCACCCTTTGTTCGTTCAAGAGTTGAAGGCAAAGTTATCGATCATCGCTCATGTGAGCACTCTGGCGCCCCATCTGACGCTTTTCCCTTTGGGATCTGAAGGCTTGTGGGAGCTTCCGGCTACCGTTGAGTTACTTTCGATCTGCTGGCGGACGGGTGGTTGAAGCCGTACGACGGCCAAGTGGACGTACCGCAACGCCTTCGATCTGGGTATGTTCCTCGCCGTCAGGGCAGCCACCGAGTCCTCGAGGAGTCGAGACCCGTGTCGGAAAACAAAGATCAGAAGTTCGTCTACGACTTCACCGAGGGCAACCGCGACCTCAAGGACCTTCTCGGCGGCAAGGGAGCCAACCTCGCCGAGATGACCAACCTGGGTCTGCCGGTCCCTCCCGGCTTCACCATCACCACCGAGGCCTGCAAGGTCTACCTCGAGAGCGGCGAGGCCCCGGCCGCGCTGCAGGCCGAGGTCAGCGCCCACCTGGAGGCGCTTGAGCAGAAGATGGGCAAGAAGCTCGGTCAGTCCGACGACCCGCTGCTGGTCTCCGTCCGGTCCGGCGCCAAGTTCTCCATGCCCGGCATGATGGACACGGTCCTCAACATCGGCCTCTCGGACGAGTCCGTCACCGGTCTCGCCGCCCAGGCCGACAACGAGCGCTTCGCCTGGGACTCGTACCGCCGCCTGATCCAGATGTTCGGCAAGACCGTCCTGGGCGTCGACGGCGAGCTCTTCGAGGAGGCCCTCGACGAGGCCAAGGCCGCGAAGAAGATCACCGTCGACACCGACCTCGACGCCGCCGACCTCAAGAAGATCGTCAAGACCTTCAAGAAGATCGTCGCCAAGGAGGCGGGCCGCGAGTTCCCGCAGGACCCGCGCGAGCAGATGGACCTCGCCGTCCGCGCCGTCTTCGACTCGTGGAACACCGACCGCGCCAAGCTGTACCGCCGCCAGGAGCGCATCCCCGGCGACCTCGGCACCGCCGTCAACGTCTGCTCCATGGTCTTCGGCAACCTCGGCCCCGACTCGGGCACCGGCGTCGCCTTCACCCGCGACCCCGCCAGCGGCCACCAGGGCGTCTACGGCGACTACCTGCAGAACGCCCAGGGCGAGGACGTCGTCGCGGGCATCCGCAACACCGTGCCGCTCGCGGACCTGGAGCAGATCGACAAGAAGTCGTACGACCAGCTCATGGGCATCATGGAGACGCTCGAGACGCACTACAAGGACCTGTGCGACATCGAGTTCACCATCGAGCGCGGCCAGCTGTGGATGCTCCAGACCCGCGTCGGCAAGCGCACCGCCGGTGCCGCCTTCCGCATCGCCACCCAGCTCGTGGACCAGGGCCTGATCGACGAGGCCGAGGCCCTCCAGCGGGTGACCGGCCACCAGCTCGCCCAGCTGATGTTCCCCCGCTTCGACGAGAGCGCGAAGGTCGAGCTCCTCGGCCGCGGCATCGCCGCCTCCCCGGGCGCGGCCGTCGGCAAGGCCGTCTTCGACTCCTACACGGCCGTCAAGTGGTCCCGCTCCGGCGAGAAGGTCATCCTGATCCGCCGCGAGACCAACCCGGACGACCTGGACGGCATGATCGCCTCCGAGGGCATCCTGACCTCCCGCGGCGGCAAGACCTCGCACGCCGCCGTCGTCGCCCGCGGCATGGGCAAGACCTGTGTCTGCGGCGCCGAGGAGCTGGACGTCGACACCAAGCGCCGCCGCCTGACCACGTCCGCCGGCCAGGTCATCGAGGAGGGCGACGTCGTCTCCATCGACGGCTCCACCGGCAAGGTCTACCTCGGCGAGGTACCCGTCGTACCCTCCCCGGTCGTCGAGTACTTCGAGGGCCGCATGCACGCCGGCGCCGACGACGCCGACGAGCTCGTCCAGGCCGTCCACCGGATCATGGCGTACGCCGACCGGGTCCGCCGCCTGCGCGTCCGCGCCAACGCCGACAACGCCGAGGACGCGCTGCGCGCCCGCCGCTTCGGCGCCCAGGGCATCGGCCTGTGCCGCACCGAGCACATGTTCCTCGGCGAGCGCCGCGAGATGGTCGAGCGCCTGATCCTCGCGGACACCGAGTCCGAGCGCGAGGAGGCACTCAGTGCCCTCCTGCCGCTGCAGAAGAAGGACTTCGTCGAGCTGTTCGAGGCGATGGACGGCCTGCCCGTCACCGTCCGCCTGCTCGACCCGCCGCTGCACGAGTTCCTGCCCGACATCACCGAGCTCTCGGTGCGCGTCGCCCTCGCCGAGGCCCGCAAGGACCACAACGAGAACGACCTGCGCCTGCTCCAGGCCGTGCACAAGCTGCACGAGCAGAACCCGATGCTGGGTCTGCGCGGCGTCCGCCTGGGCCTGGTCATCCCCGGCCTCTTCGCCATGCAGGTCCGTGCGATCGCCGAGGCCGCGGCCATCCGCAAGGACGCCAAGGGCGACCCGCGCGCCGAGATCATGATCCCGCTCGTGGGCACCGTCCAGGAGCTGGAGATCGTCCGCGAGGAGGCCGACGCGATCATCGCCGAGGTCGAGGCCGCCACCGGCACCGAGCTCAAGCTGTCCATCGGCACGATGATCGAGCTGCCCCGCGCCGCCCTGACCGCCGGCCAGATCGCCGAGGCCGCGCAGTTCTTCTCCTTCGGCACGAACGACCTGACCCAGACCGTGTGGGGCTTCTCCCGCGACGACGTCGAGGCCAGCTTCTTCACCGCCTACCTGGAGAAGGGCATCTTCGGGGTCTCGCCCTTCGAGACCATCGACCGCGACGGCGTCGGCGCCCTCGTGCGCCACGCGGTCAAGGAAGGCCGTGCCACCCGCCCCGACCTGAAGCTCGGCGTCTGCGGCGAGCACGGCGGCGACCCGGAGTCGGTGCACTTCTTCCACGAGGCCGGCCTCGACTACGTCTCCTGCTCGCCCTTCCGGATCCCGGTGGCGCGCCTGGAGGCCGGCCGGGCCGCCGCGGAGGCCCAGGGCAGCGACAGCCGCTGAGACTGCGGCCGGGCCGCCCACGGGCCGCCCGGCCGCCCACAACGGGCCGGTGGCGCGAACCGCCGGCCCGGGCGGGTGGCACGAACCACCCGTCCCCGGCCACCCGTCCTGTCATCCCTGACCAGACGGGACGGGCAGGCCGTCCACGGAACCGTCCCCCGCTCACCCGACCCTCATCGAGCGGAGGACGGTTCCGGCATGCCCGGGGGCGGGAAACGCGATATCGGGGTGCGCCATATCCGGCATATCCAAAAAGATGCGGAATTCAACCAGCAGGCGGCGGGCGGATCCCCACCCGCCCGCCGCCTCCTGTCAATCAGCCGGACACGTCGGCGCTTCCCGGTGCGACCGACCGCCAGGCCCCGCAAAGCCCCCCACGGCCTTCGCGGAGCGTTTCCGGTCGCCCCGGAGTGTGCCCGGCGGAGTACAGCATTTCGCTTGTCACGCCCTCGCCGAAAGGGGTTTCAACTGTGGCCGAAAGGGCGTGGTGACGTCGCGTGACGGTGTGCATACTCGTGGGGCGGGGGGATTGCGGTTGCACAGTGTGGGGGTTCAGTGCTGCGTATCCATTTCACTGGAGTGGACCTGGCACGGGTGAGGATGGCGGGGAGACCCGATGCGTTGTGGGAAACGATTCTTAGTTTTCATCGCTTAAGAGACCGGCGTGATGCCCGCCTGTTCGGTGAATGGCGTACGGAAACTCGTACCCGGTTGAATGGTGAAACACGCCTGCTGGGTGCGCTGATACCGATCCGGGGCTATTTCCCGGACTTTCTGACGCCCGCCGAGGGCCGGTACGGCGTGGACCTGGGCCTCGACGCACTCCGCGGCACCCGCGCCTCCCGCCTGCGCCGAGAGCTGGTGCAGGTCGGCGCCGGGGCCCCGATGGTGCCGCGGCTGCGGGAGCTCGCCGAGGGCGGCACCGAGCAGCTGGGCCGGCTGGTCACCGAGCTGCGGGCGTACCACCGGGTCGCGGTCGAGCCGTACTGGACGCACATCCAGGCCCAGATCGAGGCCGAGCGCGCCGCCCGGGGCCGGGCGCTGCTCGACGGAGGGGCGGACGAACTGCTGTCCTCCCTGCCGCCGATGCTGCGCTGGCGCTCGCCGGTGCTGGAGTGCGACTACCCGGTCGACCGGGACGTCCATCTGCGCGGGCGCGGGCTGCTGCTCCAGCCGTCGTTCTTCTGCCGGCGTACGGCGGTGACCCTGGCGGACCCGGAGCTGCCCCCGGTGCTGGTCTACCCGGCGGCCGCGCAGCTGAGTTCGGCCGCCACCCCGCGCGGGGCGGACCCGGGCACGCACCGCACCCTGGGCAAGCTGGTGGGCCACACGCGGTCCGTGGTCCTCCAGGCCATCGGCGACGGGGCCACCACCAGCGAACTGGCCCGCCGCGCCGGCGTCTCGCTCGCCTCGGCGAGCCAGCACGCGTGCGTGATGCGGGAGGCCGGGCTGGTGACCACGCTCCGGCACGGGAACGCCGTCCTGCACACCGTCACCCCCCTGGGCGCGGCCCTCCTCAAGGGCGGGGCCGTGGCCTCCTGAGCGCCGGCCCGTCCACGGCAACCACGGGCCGGGGCGGGGCGGCACAAGGGCGTGGCCCCGGCCGGGGGAGTCCGGCCGGGGCCACGTCCGTCCAGGTCAGGTGCGGAAGGGGCCCGTCACCTCATACGTGATGCCGCCGGACGAGCTGCCGCTCGTACCGCGCTGGCTGGAGAAGTACAGCCGGTTGCCCGCGGGCGAGAAGGCCGGGCCGGTTATCTCGGAGGAGGACTGGCCGGTGATCCGCAGGAACGGCGCCACCACGTCGTCCGGGGTGATCACGCAGATCTCCATGTTGCCGCCGTCCTCGGCGACGTACAGGTCGCCGTACGAGGAGCCCGTGACGTTGTCGACGCCGGTCAGGGGGGCGCCGCCGCCGACCACCAGCGAGTCGTCGTAGGCCAGCTCGTAGGTGCCGCCGGCCAGGTTCAGCTGCCAGACCCGGTTGTCGCCCTTCGTGGTGAACCAGACGGTGTCGTTCGCGTAGTGGCAGCCCTCCCCGCCGCTGAACCGCTTGGCGCCGGAGACCTGGTTGCGGGTCGCGGTCGGCGAGCCGTCCGGGTCCGGGACGGTCTGCCATGTGAAGGATCCGGAGGTGGCGGTGCCGGCCTTCAGGACCTGGAGGGTGCCGGACGAGAGGTTGCCCCAGGTGTTGGGGACGAAGCGGTAGAAGCAGCCGTCGGTCTCGTCCTCGGTCAGGTAGACCACCTGCCGCACCGGGTCGGCCGCGGCCGCCTCGTGCTTGAACCTGCCCATCGCGGGCCGCTGCACGGCCGCGTTCACGCCGAACGGGTCGGTCTCGTAGACGAAGCCGAGGCTGACCTCCTCGCAGGACAGCCAGGTGTTCCACGGGGTCTTGCCGCCCGCACAGTTCTGCCGGGTGCTGGAGAGGATCCGGTACGCGGAGGTGACCGTGCCCGAGGAGTCGAAGCGGACCGCGCTCGCCCCGCCGGAGGGGTTGATCTCGGAGTTGGACACGTAGATCCAGCCCGAGCCGTCCGCGAAACACGCACCGCCGTCCGGGGCGCTGTGCCACTTGTACGAGGTGCTGCCGACGTTCTGGCCGGAGCGGGCGATCACGCGGCTGGTGAAGCCGCCGGGCAGCATGATCCCGTTGGCGTCGGCCGGGTTCAGGGCCCCGTAGGGGCCCGGTCCGGGCTGGGCGGGCGCGGCGTAGGCCGCGCCGCGCATGAGCGTGCCGCCGAAGGCGGCGGCCGAGGAGCCGATGACGGCGCCGCGCAGGAAGGTACGACGTTCCACGGTCACTCCTGGTGGGGAGGGAGCGCCCCGCGGCCCGGGACGGCCACGGGGTCGCGCGCCGAGGAACCTAGGCGTCCGGAATTGACGTGGCGTCAACGCCGGGTGTCCCGGGGGCGACCGGAGCCCTACGGACTGCGGGGTTGCGGAGCCGGTTGCGCCCGCGGGGCGCCCGCACCGACCGACCCGCGCCGGCGCACGCCCCTCCGGCAGCTGCGGCCGGAGGGCCGCACCGGTCCGGGACCTTGGACCCTGGGCCCGGCGGCGGGCGAGGGGGAATCTGGAGCCATGAACCACCACCGCGCCGACATCGCCGGCCGGGCCGACCTCGAACGGCTGCTGCGCCGCTTCTACACCGCGGCCTTCGCGGACCCCCGGATCGGCACCTTCTTCACGGAGATCGCCGGCACCGACCTCGGCGTGCACCTGCCCCGGATCACCGACTTCTGGGAGCGGGCCCTGTTCCGTACCGCCGACTACCGGCGCAACGCCTTCGCCCCGCACGCCGCCCTGCACTCGGTGCGCGGCATGACCGCCGCCGACTTCGGCCGCTGGGTCCAGCTCTGGCACGCCACCGTCGACGGGCTGCACCGGGGACCGAACGCCGAGCGGGCCAAGGCGCAGGGCGAGCGGATCGCCCTCACCCTGCACAGGCGCCTCGCCGGTCCCGGGGCCTCCCTGGCAGGTGCGGAGAACCGCGGCTTCATCCCTCTGGCCGCCCTGGAGCTCCGGTCCGCGGCCTGACCCCGACCTCCACACCCCGTCTGACCTGCGAACACGTCGCCGCGAAAAAATCTTCGAGAAAAATCACCGGCGGGCGATGAGTTCCGGAACGGCCCCCGGTCTATCTCTCTGAAGCCGCCGCCCACGAGGGCGGCGGACGGGAACACCGAGAGAGAAGAGACGGCCGATGTCCGCCACCATGATCTTCGTCAACCTGCCGGTCAAGGACCTGGACGCCGCCAAGGCCTTCTGGGAGAAGCTCGGCTACTCCTTCAACCCGCAGTTCACCGACGAGACGGCCGCCTCCCTGGTCATCAGCGACACGATCTTCGCCATGCTGCTGACCGAGGAGAAGTTCAAGGAGTTCGCCACCAAGCCGGTCGCCGACGCCTCCAAGACCACCGAGGTCATGGTCGCCCTCAGCGCCGAGAGCCGCGAGAAGGTCGACGAGGTCGTGGAGGCCGCCCTCGCCGCCGGAGCCGTCGAGCCCCGGCCCGCCATGGACATGGGCTTCATGTACGGCCGTGCCTTCGAGGACCTGGACCACCACGTCTGGGAGTACGTCTGGATGGACCCGGCCGCCGTCGAGGGCTGAGCCGGCGCCCGGGCGACCGGCACCCCCGGCACCCCGTGCCCCGGGACGACCGATGCCCCCGGGACGACCGATGCCCCCGGGACGACCGATGCCCCCGGGCGGTCCGGGACCGCGCCTCCTCGGCGGCCCCGGACCGGACCCAGGGGTCAGGCCGTCCGCACCTCGTACGTGCGGACCGCCACCCCGTCGTTGTCCAGGCAGCGCCCCGACTCCAGGTCGAAGCGCTGCTTGAGCAGCGGCGAGGCCACGAAGGGGCGCCCCGCGTCGGAGCCCAGCAGCCCCCGGGACAGCACGTGGGCACCGGTGAACGGGTCCTGGTTGCCGATCGCGTACGCGCGGCCCGCCCGGTCCAGGAACAGCGCCGCCTGGCTGCCGTCCGGCAGCAGCGCCGCGACCCCGCGTCCCGGTGTCAGCGCGGTCAGCTCGCAGACCGGCACCCAGTCCTCCCCAGTGCGCAGTTCGACGGTCATCGGGCCGTGCTCCCTTCCAGCGGGCGGATGGTGAGGATCTCCAGGTCGGGCTTGACCTGGTCGCGTTCGGGCACGAACTTCACGGTCGGGTCCGGCGCCCCCGGAGCGTTGACGAAGGACACGAAGCGGCGCATCCGGTCGGGGTCGTCCAGGGTCTCGGCCCACTCGTCGCGGTAGTGGGCCACGTGGTCGGCCATCAGGGCCTCCAGCTCCGCGCACAGCCCCAGCGAGTCGTGCACGACCACGTCCCGCAGGTGGTCCAGGCCGCCCTCCAGGCGCTCCAGCCAGGTGGAGGTGCGCTCCAGGCGGTCGGCGGTGCGGATGTAGAACATCAGGAACCGGTCGATCAGCCGGACCAGCTCGGCGTCGGACAGGTCCTGCGCCAGCAGGTCCGCGTGGCGGGGCGTGGCGCCGCCGTTGCCGCCGACGTAGAGGTTCCAGCCGCCGGCCGTGGCGATCACGCCGAAGTCCTTGCTCTGTGCTTCGGCGCACTCGCGGGCGCAGCCGGAGACCGCGGACTTGAGCTTGTGCGGCGCGCGCAGGCCCCGGTAGCGCAGCTCCAGGTCGATGGCCATCCGTACGCTGTCCTGGACCCCGTACCGGCACCAGGTCTGGCCCACGCAGGACTTCACCGTCCGCAGGGCCTTGCCGTACGCGTGGCCCGACTCGAACCCGGCGTCGACCAGGCGGGTCCAGATCGCGGGGAGCTGGTCGACGCGGGCGCCGAACAGGTCGATCCGCTGCCCGCCGGTGATCTTGGTGTAGAGGCCGAAGTCGCGGGCCACCTCGCCGATCACGATCAGCTTCTCCGGGGTGATCTCGCCGCCGGGGATCCGGGGCACCACCGAGTACGAGCCGTTGCGCTGCAGGTTCGCCAGGAAGTGGTCGTTGGTGTCCTGGAGGGCCGCCTGCTCGCCCGCCAGCACGTACCCCTCCGCGCCGATGGTCGGCGCGAGCGAGGCGATGA
Source organism: Streptomyces sp. NPDC086023 (assembly GCF_044540325.1). Taxonomy (NCBI): domain Bacteria; kingdom Bacillati; phylum Actinomycetota; class Actinomycetes; order Kitasatosporales; family Streptomycetaceae; genus Streptomyces; species Streptomyces sp. NPDC086023. Next base: position 11,305 of record NZ_JBITRX010000039.1, on the reverse strand, counting down.
TCGAGCCGACCGCCGGCTTGCACACGTCGCAGCCCTCGCCGCCGCGCGCCGCCTCCCGGCCGTGGCTGTCGAGGAGTGCGGCGTACGAGGTGATGCGCAGGGTGCGGACGATCTCGTACAGCTCGGCGCGGGTGTACGTGAAGCAGCCGCACAGGCCCTGGTCGCCGGCCTGCGGCAGCAGCTGGCCGATCACCTTCACGCAGCTGCCGCAGCCCGTGCCCGCCTTGGTGCACTTCTTGACCTCGGGCAGGGTGGTGCAGGCGGCGATGGCCTTCTTCGTGACGTTGTGGCAGGAGCAGATGATCGCGTCGTCCGGCAGCGAGGCCGGGCCGAGGGCGGCCGGGGCGCCGATCCCGGCGGGCAGCACCAGCTGCTCGGGGGCGGCCGGCGGCACCGAGCCGGTCAGCGGGCGGAGCAGCCCGTACGAGTCGGCGTCGCCGACCAGCACACCGCCGAGCAGCGTGCCGTCCGCGGCGACGACGAGCTTCTTGTAGACCCCCGAGCGGGAGTCCGAGTAGACCACGTCGAGGCAGCCCTCGGTGGTGCCGTGGGCGTCGCCGAAGGAGGCCACGTCCACGCCCAGCAGCTTGAGCTTGGTGGACAGGTCCGCGCCCGTGAACTCGCGCTCCGCCGTGCCCAGCAGGTCCTCGGCGGCCGTCTGGGCCATCTCGTAGCCGGGCGCGACCAGTCCGTAGACCCGGCCGTCCACCGCGAGGGCGCACTCGCCGATCGCGTACACGCGCGGGTCGGAGGTGCGGCAGCGGGCGTCGACGGCGATGCCGCCGCGCTCGCCGACGTCCAGGCCGCAGTCGCGGCCCAGCTCGTCGCGCGGCCGGACGCCCGCCGAGAACACCACCAGCTCGGTCTCCACGGTGCTGCCGTCGGACAGCCTCATGCCGGTCACCGACCCGTCGGGGCCGGTGACGACCTCCTGGGTGCCGGTGCCCGTGTGGACCGTCAGGCCCATGTCCTCGATGGTGCGCAGCAGGGCCGCGCCGCCGCCCTCGTCGACCTGGACGGGCATCAGGCGCGGGGCGAACTCCACGATGTGGGTGGCCAGTCCGAGCCCCTGGAGGGCGCCGGCGGCCTCCAGGCCCAGCAGGCCGCCGCCGACGACCGCGCCGCGCGTGCGGCCCTTCGCGTACTCCTCGATCGCGAGCAGGTCCTCGATGGTGCGGTAGACGAAGCAGCCCTGCGCGTCCCTGCCCGGCACGGGCGGCACGAACGGGTACGAGCCGGTGGCCAGCACCAGGGTGTCGTACGGCACGACCCGCCCGGAGCGGGCGGTGACCGTCCGGGCCGCGCGGTCGACGGCGGCCGCGGGGTCGCCCAGGAGCAGCTCGATCCCGTGCTCCTCCATGAAACCGGCCGGAGTCATGGACAGGTCCTCCGGGCTGCTGCCGGAGAAGTACGAGGTGAGGTGGACCCGGTCGTACGCCGGGCGGGGCTCCTCGCAGAGCACGACGACGCGGTGCGTCGCGGTCAGTCCGCGTTCGGCGAGCGCTTCGAGGTAGCGCTGGCCGACCATGCCGTGCCCGATGAGCACGATCGTGGGCTTGGGGGCGGGGTTGGCCATCTCAGGAGCCTCCGTCGTCGGTGAGCAGGTGGAGCAGTGGATTCCGGTGGGAATCCGGTGGCGGGTCCGGCAGGGGTTCGTCGCTCTCCCAGGTACGGGCGAGGGCGCCCACGGTGGAGAGCTCGCCGAGCAGCACGCCCCCGACGAGGCGGTCGCCGCGGACGACGACCTTGCGGTACGTGCTGCGGGTGGCGTCGACCAGCCGGACGACGTCGTCGCCGGGCCGGGGCGTGGTCTCGCCGAAGGCGGCCAGGTCCAGGGGACGTTCGCCGGTGGCGAGGGTGAGGCGGGTGAGGGTGCGGGTGCCGGTGTAGCGGGGGGTGGTGGGGGCCGGCGTGGTGGGGGTGGACGTGGTGTGGGGCCCGGCCGGGGCGACGGGGGCGGCGCCGGTCAGGGTCCGGGCCAGGGCGTCGGCCTGTTCCAGCGCCGGTCCGGCGAGCCCGTACACCTGCCCGTCGTGCTCGGCGCAGTCGCCGATCGCGTACACGTGCGGGTCCGACGTGCGCAGCGCGTCGTCCACGACGATGCCGCGGCGGGTCTCGATGCCGGCGGCCTGCGCGAGGCCGACGCGGGGCCGGACTCCGCAGGCGATGACCACCAGCTCGGCCTCCAGCCGGTATCCGTCGCCCAGCTCCACGGAGGTCACGCGGCGGGTGGAGGCGGTGGGGGCAGGACCGGTCGCGCCGGCGGGGCCGGGGGCGGAGGGGGAGGTGATCAGGCCGCGGACGCGGCACTCGGTGTGGACCTCCACGCCGAGGGCGGTCAGGTGGGTGCGGACCAGCCCGGCGGCCTCCTCGTCCAGTTGACGTTCCATCAGCCGCGCGCCCTGCTGCGCCAGCACCACCTGCGCCCCGCGGGCGGCCAGTGCCCGGGCCGCCGAGACGCCCAGCAGGCCCCCGCCGATGACCACCGCGCGCAGCCCGGGGCGCACCGCCGCCGAGAGGGCCAGGCAGTCGTCCATGGTGCGGAACGGGTGCACGCCGTCCGGCAGTTCACCGCCGCCCGGCTCGAACAGGCCGCGCAGCGGCGGCAGCACCGGGTTCGACCCCGTGGCCAGCACCAGGTCGTCGTACGGCAGGACCGCGCCGTCGTCGCAGTGCACCTCCCGGGCGCCCCGGTCCACCCGCACCGCGCGCACCCCCTGCCGCAGCACCGGGCCGGGGGAGGGGAGGGCGGTGACCTCGGGCGCGTACCGCCCGGCCAGCACCTCGGCGAGCAGCACCCGGTTGTACGGGGCGTGCTGCTCCTCGCCCAGTACGGTCACGGACACGGCTGGGGTGGCGGTGGTGGGGGCTGTGGCTGTGGCGGTGCCCGGGGTCGAGCCCGGGGCCGCGGAGGCGGCCGTGAGCCGCTGGGCCAGGCGCAGGCCCGCCATTCCGCCGCCGATCACCACCACACGTCGCGAGGTCATGTCAGGAGACTGCGGGCCCGCTGTTTCCCCACCGCATCACCACTGTTTCCCGCGGGGAACGCTGCCCTCCCGGGGGGTGCCCGTCGGATGTGAGGGGTCGCGTGAGGCGTGGACCAGGGGTCACCGAGGTGCGGGATGAGGGGTGGTTCAACGCTCCCTCAAACCCGGCTTAAGGATCACCACACCCCCTCTGACCTGGCATAGCGTGCCCCGCATGAGATCCGCCCCCGCGCGTCTGCGCACCGGGCTGCTCGGCGGGGCCGGTGGCGTGTTCGCCCTCTGGGCCGCCCAGGTCCGGCCCTCCGCACGACTCGATGCGCTCTTCGCCACCGCCGCCCACCTGACCGGCCTGCTCGCCGGGTACGGGGTGCTCGCGCTGCTCTTCCTGATGGCGCGGGTGCCCGCCGTGGAACACGGGGTGGGCGCGGACCGGCTGGCCCGCCTGCACGCCCTCGGCGGCCGGTGGGTGCTCGGGCTGTGCCTCGGGCACGGGGTGTTCGCCCTGTGCGGCTACGCCGTCCACACCGGGTCCGACGCGATCGGCGCCGCCGCCGCGCTGCTGGGCTACCCCGCGCTCGCGGCGGCCGCGCTGGGGGCGGTGCTGCTGGCCGCCGTCGGGGTGACCTCCGCCAGGGCCGCGCGCCGCCGCCTGCCCCACGAGACGTGGCGCGGGGTGCACCTGCTGACGTACCCGGCGGTGGCGCTGGGCTTCGGCCACCAGCTCGCCGGCCCGGATCTCGCGTCCGTCCCGCCGGTAGCGTGGTGCTGGGCGCTGTTGCACACGGCCGTCGCCGTGCTGCTGCTCTGGTACCGGGCCGTGGTGCCCGTACGGCAGGCGCTGCGGCACGGGCTGCGGGTGGCCGGGGTGCGTGCCGAGGGGCCCGGTGTGGTGTCCGTGACGGTGACGGGGGAGGGCCTGGCGGAGCTGCGGGCCGAGCCGGGGCAGTTCCTGCGGTGGCGTTTCCTGTGCCGCGGGCTCTGGCACACCGCGCTGCCCTTCTCCCTCTCGGCGCCGGTACGGGACGACACGCTGCGGATCACCGTGAAGGGCCTCGGGCGCCACTCGCGCCGGATCCGCCGGCTGCGGCCGGGCACGCGGGTGCTGGCCACCGGCCCGTTCGGCGCTCTCACCGCGCGCCGCCGTACCCGCCCGAAGGTGCTGCTGATCGCGGGCGGGGTCGGGATCACCCCGCTGCGCGCCCTCTTCGAAACGCTGCCCGGCGGGCCCGGGGACCTGACCCTGCTCTACCGCGCGGGCGACATCGGGCAGCTGGTGCTGCGGGGCGAGCTGGAGGCCATCGCCGCCGAGCGGGGGGCCGGCCTGCACTACCTGCTCGGGCCGTCGGACGGGGCGTACGACCCGCTGGCGCCCGGAGCCCTGAGGGAGCTGGTGCCCGACCTCGACGCCCACGACGTCTACCTGTGCGGGCCGCCGGGGATGGCCGCGGCCACCACGAACTCGCTGCGGCGGGCCGGGGTGCCCGCGGCGCGCATCCATTCGGAGTGCTTCGCGTACTGAGCCGCGCCGATCCGACGACCACTCCACGCGGACCCCGACGACCGGTCCGCGCCGACCCCGACGACCACTCCACGCAGACCCCGACGACCGGTCCGCGCCGACCCCGACGACCACTCCACGCAGACCCCGACGACCGGTCCGCGCCGACTCCGACGACCACCCCGCGCCGCCCCCCCCGGCCGACCCTGCCGATCACCCCGGCGACGACTTCGCCGATCGCCCCTCCCCCCCGTACCCGGAAGACGAGGACATGGCCCGCCACCGCAAGCCCCCCACCGCGCCCGCCCTGCTGCGCAGGGCCCTGGCCGCCGTACCGCCCGCGCAGCGGCTCGCGGCGGCCCTCGCCCTGGCCAGTGCGCTCTCGGCGACCGCCGTCACCGCGTTCGTCGACCCGGCCGCGCCCGCCGCCCCGGACCGCGCGCCGGCGGGAACCTCAAGCCTTGCGCAATTCTCGCGGGATTGATGGACGCTGCACCGATCCCGTCCATAGGGTCGCGATCATGCCCGACATATCGCTGACCATGACCGTCCTGCTCTGCCTGGCCGCACTCGGCGCGGGCTGGGTCGACGCGGTGGTGGGCGGCGGCGGGCTCATCCAGCTCCCCGCGCTGATGCTCGGGCTGCCGTCCTCCCTTCCCCCGGCCTATGCCCTGGCGACGAACAAGGCCGTCAGCATCGTCGGCACCTCGGGCGCGGCGGTGACGTACGTGCGCAAGACGCCGGTGGACGTGAAGCTCTCCGTCCGCATCGGCCTGGCCGCGCTGGCCGGGTCGATGGGCGGCGCGCTGCTCGCCGGCGGCATCAGCAAGGACGTCCTGCGCCCCGCGATCATGGTGATCCTGCTGCTGGTGGCGGCCTTCGTGATCTTCAAGCCGTCCTTCGGCAGCGCCCCCGCCACCGGCCCGGTCACCCGGCAGCGCGTGCTCCTGGCCATCCTGCTGGCCGGCGGCGGCATCGGCTTCTACGACGGGCTCGTGGGCCCGGGCACGGGCACGTTCCTGGTCCTCGCGCTGACCGCGCTCCTGCACCTCGACCTGGTGACCGCCTCCGCAACCACCAAGATCGTCAACGTGTGCACCAACCTGGGCGCGCTGGTGATGTTCTCGTACCAGGGCTACGTGCTCTGGCAGCTGGCCGCCCTGATGGCCGTCTTCAACCTAGCCGGGGGCATGATCGGCGCCCGCATGGCGCTCAAGAAGGGCAGCGGCTTCGTCCGCGGGGTGCTGCTGAGCGTGGTGTGCGTGCTGGTGGTGAAGCTCGGGCTGGAGCAGTGGGCCGCTGCGTGAGCCGCGGGCGCCTCTCAGTACGTGCCCGTCAGATGCGCGAACACCACCACGTTCCCCCGGTACCCGGTGCGGGCCGAGAAGCCGCCGCCGCAGGTGATCACCCGTAGCTCCGCGCGCGGCGCGGGCCCGTACACCCGCGCGTCCGGGAAGCGCCCGGCCTCGTACACCTCGACCGCGTACACCGTGAACACGGCCGTACGGCCGTCCGCGCGCCCCACCTCGATCGCGGCCCCGCGCCGCACCGCGCCCAGGTCGTAGAAGACGGCGCGTCCCTCGGCGTGGTCCACGTGACCGGCCACGACCGCCGTCCCGGTGGCTCCGGGCGGGGTGCCGTGCCGGTACCAGCCGGCCACCCCGGTCCGCTCGGGCGGCGGGACCTCCAGGCGGCCGTCGCGCTGGAGACCGAGGCCGACGAGCGGGGCGTCCACCCGGATCGAGGGGATCCGGATGCGCAGCGGCGGCGCGCCGGGCAGCGGGGCGATGGCCGTGCCGTGGTCGGCGCCACGGGACCCGAGGGCCTCCGAGAGGGCGGGCTGCGGCGGGCGCACGGTCTCCGACGAGCCGCTGCCGATCAGCCAGATGCCGGTGCACGCGGCCAGGGCGAGCAGCCCGCCACGGCGGGCGGTGCGCGGGTCCCGGTGCATGCGGCCCCCTCGGTCTGGGCGGGCCGCCGCCCGGCCCCGGCTCTCTCGGGGCGGGCGACGGCGGGAGGTACCGGTGGGATTCCGGGGTACCGCCGGTATCCGTCGGATCCGGGGTACCCGCGGAGCCCGTCAGGCCCGCGTGCCGCTCGCCCGGCGACGCAGGGCCCAGGTACCGCCGACGGCGGTCGCGGCCAGTACGGCCACCCCCGCCGCGATCCTGGCGGGGTCGGCGGAGGTCGTCGTACCGCCGCCCACGCCGGTCTGTACGTGGCCCTGCGGGCCGCGTTCGGTGACGATCAGGTCCCCGGTGGCGAACTTGCCGTTGGTGCAGGTGGCGCCGATCGCGTAGGTGCCGGGGCGGGTGTCGTGCGCGACCCGGAACTGGCCGACCGCGTCCTCCTTGTGGGTGGAGGGGGCCAGCCGGAAGCGTCCGCCGCTCACGGTCGTGGCGTCACCGTCCGCCGTACCGGCGGGGCCGCAGGCCGTGGTGTTCACCGTGACGGTGGCGCCCGGGGCGGCGGACTTCGGGAAGATCTCCAGCACTGCGAACTCCCCGGCGAAGGCGCCGGTGACCGGGGCCAGCAGGGCGGCGGCGGTCAGCAGGGTGCCGGTCAGCAGACGGGTGCGCATATCGCTCCTCGGGGGCGGGCTCTCCCTTCAGAGGAGAACGGCCCCGGGCCGGTGCGGCCACCGCACGTCCCGGCCGCGCCGCACCCGTTCCGTTGGTTTTCCGCAGGTCAGCCCGGGGCCGCTCACCCGGTCGGAGAGGGGGCCCGGGGCGCGCCGTTCGGGTGAGGAGGGCCCGCGCCGCCTCCGGGGACCCGACCGCCACGCCGGCCACAGCTCCTCGGGGCGCGGCTGGACGGACACGGCGGGCGCGGGCTCGCCGACGCCCAGACCGCCGGGCGCGGCACAGCCGCCGAGGGCAGGGAGGAACGCGGCCACGGCGAGGGCCGGGGCGGCGGCACGGATTGCTCCGATCATGTCGGATACGAGGAGGGGGTGGGGGGACGGGCCGCGGCCGGGGCCGCGACAATCGACGGTAGACGGCGCCCGTCACGGGCACCGGGACGTTGTGCAACAGCTGTGCGGACGAGCCGGTCCCGGCCCGGCCGCGGCACGCCACCGGGGGTTCCGGCCGGGGCCGGACCTCCCGTTGTAACCAAGGGAGGAACCCCGTGACATCGGTCGAACGGCCGGTCCTGACGGTGCTGACCACCGTCGACTCGGCGGACGCCGCCCAGGCCCTGGCCCGGGTCGCGGTCGAGGCGCGGCTCGCCGCCTGCGCGCAGGTCTCCGGCCCGGTGACCTCCGTCTACCGCTGGAAGGGCGCCGTCGAGACCGCCCAGGAGTGGCAGGTGCTGTTCAAGACCACCGAGGACGCGTACGCCGCCCTGGAGGCCCGGTTGACCGCCGAGCACCCCTACGACACCCCCGAGATCATCGCGACCCCGGTCGTCCGCGGCGCCGCCGGCTACCTCGCGTGGGTCGGCGCGGAGGTCGAGTCCCGGTGAGCGCGGCGGAGCTGCCCTTCTTCGTCTACGGGACGCTGCGCCCCGGCGAGTACAATCACGGCCTCTTCCTGCGCGGCCGGACCGCCGCCGAGGAGCCGGCCCGGCTGCCGGGCGCGGTGCTGTACGAGGGCCCCGGCTACCCGTACGCCGTCGAGCTCCCGGCACCGGCCGCCGGCGCGGGCGTCGTCGGCGAGCTGATCACACCGGCCGCCGGGCAGTACCGCGACCTGCTCGACGTACTGGACCGGCTGGAGGAGTACCACGGCCCCGGCCGCCCCCGGAACGTCTACGACCGGGTCCCGCGCCAGGCCCTGCGCCCGGACGGCACGCCCGTACCGGCCTGGGTCTACGTGGCCGCCGGGCCGGTCGCCGCGGAACTGCGCACCACGGGTACCCTCATCGCCGGCGGCGACTGGCTGCGCCGCTGACGCTCACCCCACCGGCTCGACGCGCACCGCACAGACCTTGAACTCCGGCATCCGGGAGACCGGGTCGAGCGCCGGGTTGGTGAGGGAGTTCGCGCGCCCCTCGCCCGGCCAGTGGAACGGCATGAACACCGTGTCCGCCCGGATCGAGTCGGTGATCCGGGCCGGCGCCACGGCCCGCCCGCGCCGTGACACCACCGCGAGTGGCCGGCCCTCCACGGCACCGATCCGCTCGGCCAGCCGCGGGTGCAGCTCCACGAACGGCCCCGGCGCCGCCCGGTTCAGCTCCTCGACCCGCCGGGTCTGCGCCCCCGACTGGTACTGGGAGACCACCCGGCCGGTGGTCAGCAGCAGCGGGTACTCGGCGTCCGGCAGCTCCCCGGCCTCGCGGTGCGCGACGGGCACGAAGCGGGCCAGGCCGTCCTCGGTGGCGAACCGGTCCAGGAACAGGCGCGGGCTGCCCGGGTGTTCGGGGGACGGACAGGGCCAGAAGACGCCCTGCTCCCGCTCGATGCGCGCATAGTCGATGCCCGCGTAGTCGGCGGGACCGCCGGCCGAGGCGCGCCCCAGCTCCGCGAACACCTCCGCCGGGTCGGTCGGGAACTTCTTCTCCAGGTCCACCTGCCCGAACTCCGGGCCCAGCCGGGCCGCGAGCCCGTGCAGCACGTCGAGGTCGCTGCGCACCCCCGGCGGGGGAGTCAGGGCCTGCCTGCGCAGCAGCACCCGCCCCTCCAGGTTCGTCGTCGTCCCGGTCTCCTCGGCCCACTGCGTGACGGGCAGGACCACGTCCGCCATGGCCGCGGTCTCGGACAGCACCACATCGGCGACGACGAGGAACTCCAGCGAACGCAGCCGCTCCTCGACGTGCGCGGCCCGCGGCGCGGAGACCACCGGGTTCGACCCCATGAGCAGCAGCGCGCGGGGGCCGTCCCCGGTGCCGAGCGCGTCGAGCAGCTCGTACGCGCTGCGGCCGGGCCCGGGCAGCGAGTCGGCCGGCACCCCCCACACGCGGGCCACGTGCTCGCGCGCCGCGGGGTCGGTCAGCTTGCGGTAGCCGGGCAGCTGGTCGGCCTTCTGGCCGTGCTCACGCCCGCCCTGCCCGTTGCCCTGGCCGGTCAGGCAGCCGTACCCGGACAGGGGCCGCCCGGCGCGGCCGGTGGCCAGGCACAGGTTGATCCACGCGCCGACCGTGTCGGTGCCCTTGGACTGCTGCTCGGGTCCGCGGGCGGTCAGCACCATGGCCGACTCGGGGGCGCAGAACATCCGCACCGCCTCCCGCAGCTTCGGCACGGGCACGCCCGTGATCCGCTCGACGAGCTCGGGCCAGTGCGCCATGGCCGCGGCCCGGGCCTCGGCCCAGCCGCCGGTGCGGGCGGCGATGAACTCCTCGTCGGTCCGCCCCTCCGCGACCACCAGGTGCAGCAGGCCCAGGGCCAGCGCCAGGTCGGTGCCGGGGCGGGGGGCCAGGTGCAGGTCGGCCTGCTCCGCCGTACGGGTCCGGCGGGGGTCGACGACGATGAGCGTGCCGCCGTTCTCCTTGAGCTCGGTGAGGTAGCGCAGGGCGGGCGGCATGGTCTCGGCCAGGTTGGAGCCGACGAGGATCACGCAGCCGGTACGGGGGATGTCCTCCAGCGGGAACGGCAGCCCGCGGTCCAGGCCGAAGGCCCGCTGGTGGGCGGCGGCGGCCGAGGACATGCAGAACCGGCCGTTGTAGTCGATCTGCGAGGTCCCCAGGGCGACGCGCGCGAACTTCCCGAGCGCGTACGCCTTCTCGTTGGTGAGACCACCGCCGCCGAAGACCCCGACAGCGTCCGGACCGTGCCCACGACGGACGCGTGCCAGGCCCTCGGCGACGGCGTCGAGGGCCTCCTCCCAGGTGGCCGGTTCGAGCGCACCTGTGGCATGGGTGCGGACCAGTGGCTCGGTGAGCCGGACCCGGGAGGAGAGCACTGCGGGTGCCGTGCGGCCCTTTCCGCACAGCGCCCCCCGGTTGACCGGAAACTCCGGCCGCTCCACCACCGACACCGCCACGCCGTCGCCATCGGGCGAGGGCGCCAGACCCATCCCGCACTGAAGTGCGCAGTACGGGCAGTGGGTGGCGGTGACGGAACCGGGTTCAGTGCGCATGCCGCCAGGGTGCGCTGCGGGTGTTACACCGAACTCCACCCCGCGTTACACCCCAGGTACACCCCCCTCCCGCCAGGTGCCCGCCCCACGGTGAGGTCCACCGGCACCCGACTGCACGCCCAGCCCCGGCCGGACCCCCACCTCATCGACACCGGGGCGAGGCCAGGACGAGTCCCGCCGTGTCGAGCGCGCACGGAACACGGACACCCCCCGACACGAGCGAACCGGCACGCGCCGGGCCGTGAGATCCGCTGAGCGGAACTGTCGACGGGTGATCCGCGGGCCCAGACGCCGGAAGGGCTCGGACCGGCATGAATCGCCCGCCCGCATGACGAAAAGCACGCCGCGGCCTCCCGGCACCAGCGAACCGGCACCTCCCGGGCCCTGAGGTCCGCTGAACTGTCGACAGGTCATCCGCGGGCCCAGACGCCGGCAGGGCTCGGACCGGCAGCCTCGGGAACGCCAGCGGCGTGATCAGCCCCGGGCGGCCTGTCGGCCGCCGAGACGGCGGGAGCGCGTAGCGATCTGTGGCGGCTTATGAAGGGGCGCAGACGGCCCGGAGGCCGCCGAGACGGCCGGTGGGCCTACGGACGGGGATGCGCGCCCCGTGGGGCGGGGGCCCGCCGACAGCGCTGGTGGACGGAGGGGTGCTGCCGTCTGGTGGGATGCCCTTCCCCCGACGCTGGGTGATGGCTGTGAGGGTGGTGAGTGGCTTGTGTTGCTCCGGGGCGTTTTTCGGGGGTTGTCCGCCGAGGGTCTTTGCCTTCCGGACCGGGGTGGGCGGTCAAGGGTGACCCGAAGGG
>NZ_JBITRX010000038.1:0-42593 GCF_044540325.1 Streptomyces sp. NPDC086023 | reverse complement strand
GTCCGAGTAGTCCTTCATCGCCATCGGCGGTGTCTCGCTTCCTCCGGATCAAGCAGATCCAGTATCAACGTGTCCACCACTCAGGGGGAGGCCCCGCGGGTCCAGGCGAGGAGGTCGATCGCCGTGAGGCTGAGTTCGAGCCAGGCCGCGTTGATGGCGAAGTGACGGGAGGGGAAGCGGCCGAATCCGGTGGTCGTGCCGCACCGGATGTGGTCTTCGACGGTGGCGTGTCCGCGGTGGCGGGCCTCCAGGAACTGGGCGGAGCCCTGGCCTGGGTAGGGGGTGTCGGTGAGGAACGCCTGGTGCCGCAGGCCCTCGTCCTGGTCGAACAGGGAGAGTTGGGCGCCGGGGTGTGGTCGCTCGCGGCGCACGATGATGCGGGTGCCGGCCGGATAGCCGGTCAGCTCGACCATCCCGGTCAGCTCGGCGACCGCGGCGCCGGCACGGAGCGAGCCGTCCTGGTCCAGAGCGGGATGCCAGAGACGGTCGGGCATCGCTCGGATCGCCTGGCGGACCGGCTCGGTGATGGCATATCCGACTGAGAAGAAGGTACGGATTCCTCGTTTCCGCACGCCTCGGACGTGGGTGAGGAAGGCCTTCGCGGATCCTGCGCTGTCGGTGCGGACGAGGATGTCGGTGCCGTGCCGGTGGGCGTCGGGGTTCTGTGCGAGGGCGTCGTCCAGCACCGCGATGTGATCGGCGGCGGTGTTGGCTCCGGCGTTGCCGGGCCGCAGGCGCCCGGACATCGCCTCGCCGGTGTTGGCCAGGAAGCACATCAGCGGGTGGAAGCCGAAGCCGCCCTTGTAGGTCGCGGCGGCTTGGTCCTTCTCCGAGTGGCAGGTGCTCAGCGTGGCGTCGAGATCCAGGACGAGCCCGGGCAGTGCACGTCCCCCGGCCCGGGCTGCGGGTATGCCCTCGGCTCGCTCGGCGGCCTGCAGCCAGGCCACCTCCCGGGCTTGGGCGCGGGCTGATCGCAGCCGGTCCAGTACCCGTTCGTCGATGGCGGCCAGCAGCGGCCAGGCCGTCGGCGTGGAGGCGACCGGGCCGAACACCTCGCGCTGGTCCCGCAGAACGGCCAGTTCCGTGATCGTCTCGCCGCCGTCGGCGAGCATCACCGCGAGATCAACGGCGATCCGGCCCGGGTCGTGGCCGGTGCCGCGTAGCCGAAGTGGTCTGAGCGCGGTGGAGTACGCGGTGGTCAGCCCGGCGGCATCGGCAAGATCCGCCAACAACCGTGCCCCGGCGTGAGCAACCACCCCCGCACCGTCAGCGGAGACATGGAGCTTGGGACGCGAACCGATACCCTGCACGCAGAAAGTGCCTTCCGTCTGGACCGACAGAACCCCTCGACAAGGTTCATCGTCCCAGCTCAGAAGGCACTTTCGCGTTGCCGCACAGAAATCGGCCCCACACCAAGTGAAACGGCGAGGCTAGAGGCCGGGTTGGTCGGGTGCCCGATCCGGGGCCGGTTCCCGGTTCGTGAAGAGGGGGATGAATCGGCACCCTTCCGCATGGGAGGCTGGGGCGCCGATCCGCGGGAGCCGGGCCCGCGGACGGTTCAGAGCGTCCGCTCAACTCAGCGCAGCTCGGAATCCTCTCCGAGGGCTGCACCTTCGCCACGGCCTCAGGCAGGAAGGTTTGCCCGATCGATTGGCCTTGCCTGCTTTTCGGAGACCTCCCTACAAGTAGAGTTGGAGTCAACACGGCACGGCGGCTCATTACTTTTGGGCTCGCTGCAGGCCAATATGCAAAACGTGCACGCGAGGCGTCGTATCCGAAGTCGGCCGCGTCTCAATTGATCGATCTGGTAATAATCAATGAAATTCTTGCTTCGGTGGAAATGTGGACTCATGGCGGCTGTTTCCGCGGCTGGATTCCTGTTCCTGTCGACCAGTGGCGCCACCGCCGCAACACCTCCGCCGAACAATACAGGTGATCTTCCAGCGGTCACCGCGAGTTCCTCGGATGATGTAGTGACTCAGCTCGTCTATGCAAGCCCCAAGGTCGCCGGCTGGCGAATCTACCCGTATCAAGTGGCCTGCCCTCCGTCTCACCGTTTTCTAGTGAATGGCAGCAATGGGGACCGTATTAGTTTCAAAAAGTCAGAACATGTCACCGCAACCGAATTTACATCGGGCAGAGAGTATCACGTGGTAGCCGCACTCCCATACATGACCTACAGTGGAATGCAGGGAACTTACTACAACTGGGACATAAGCAGCAGGGGGTGGATTCAGATATCGCTCACCTGCACCAATGATTTTGACAAAGCGAAGCTTCGCACCGACTACATTCCCGTGGGATGACCTCGAATCGGCGAGGGCGTCCCGTCATGCGGTGCAACAGGTCTCCGTCCTGGTCCTTGCCGGTGTCAGGTCGGGCCGGGCAGGGCGCTGAGGCGGTGCTGGCAAGTGTGAAGCCGTCGCGTCAGGGGCAGGTCCGGGACAGGGTGAGCCGGCGGCGGGCGTGCCGGTGATCGGCTCGAACAATGAGCTTCTTCGATGTGGCCACCGATCGGGTGACGGTTCGTGAAGCGCAGCAAGCGAGGCCCCCGAGCTGTTGATCGAGATGTCTGACGTCTCAATCACGTTGCTCGGGGGCCTCGTTGGTCATCCATCCTGCCGCACTCGACCTGCCGCATGCACTCGTGGAGTGGGTCACGATGCTGAGCACCTTCACCTCGACCGGGCCGACATCGGTCAGCACGGTCTTGGTCCGGGTGCCGTTACGAGAGTTGCCACTGTTGCGGCCCGTCGCGTCGTGCTTGTCATAGCCGACGTGGTCGGTGATCTCGCCCTCCAGGGCGGACTCCAGCACCCGCTTGGTGAGCTGCTGCAGCAGCCCGCCCTGGCCGGTCAGCTGCAACCCGTCCGTACGGGCACGGTCGACCAGCATCGCGATCAACTGCTCGTCCGACACCGCCGCCACGGTCGACTCGATGACCGGCTCCTCTGCGGCCTCGCCCACGGTGATGGTCTCGCTCATCAGGCGTCTCCTTGATCATCGGATCCGCCGTTGATTAGACACTCCCCATCCACGGCGGTTGTCCTCGCGCACCGCCTGGAGACGCAGCTGCAAGCGGAGCGCGGGCCGATGGACGACGCGACTGTCATCGTGCTCACCACGCGTGCGTGGCTCACCCTGATCCAGCGGACCGACCCGCGCGGGACGGCCGAGCTGCTGATCACCACCGCGCTCCGCCGGCAGGCGGCTCGGGCCCGTCCCGAGGCGGAGACCATCCGCGCGGCCCGCAACGCGCACGCCGTCTGGCGGATCCTGCGCCGTCAAGACCCTGAGGGGGCCCGGGAGATCGCCGAGTCCCTCGCGGACATGCTCGCCATCCTCGGCGAGGACGTCCGCCGGCAGGACGTCCGCAACCGGACCGGCGCCACCTGCGCCGCGGTGTGACCAACGGGGCCGCCGCCGGGTTGAGGGATCATGCGAAAGACGATCTACGTAATGACCGCCGCGGCGGTGCTCCTCGCGGCGGCGCCCGCCCACGCCGATGCCAAGGCCAGGGACGGCAAGGTCGGGCTGTCCGTGCGGGGCAAGGGCCTGCGGGTGGACCAGGCCGGCGGCTACATGGACGGCCACGGCACCGGGGTCCGCGCCCGGCTGATCACCTACACCCCAGACGGCTACCGGTCGGCGCTCACCGGCTGGAAGGACGCCACCCCCGTCTCTCAGGCCTCCGTGGGAAGCCCTTCGGCGTCGCGCAAACGTTCCTTCGCGGCAGCGAGCGCCTGCGCCGGCTCCTGGGTTCCGGTGACGACGCAAAGGGTGTAGGCGGCGTCCTCAAGAGCCCTCTTGAGTTCCTGCTCCGCAGGTTTCCGCCGGACGTCGGCGGCCAGTCGCTCATAGCGGTCGACGATCTCCCGCAGGGCAGCCGGTGACGGAGCGATCATCGTGCTCTCCTTCTACCAAGACGGTCCCGGCTCGGGGCCCGTCGGGCGCAACCGGCCGGAAATCTTGGTCAAAGCTTCACACAGTGACCATGCCCTGGCATCTCCTGATCCAGGCCTGGTGGTGAGGACGCCCGTGCTCCCCGCGGTGCACTCAGTGCCCGAATGGGAGCAGTATAGGGAAAAGGAGCTGTCAGACGTCCCCCGTAGTCGTCCCGACAGGTGTTCGTTATGCCCCTGAGCGTCCCCGCCCGTACGAGCGAGAGCAGCCCCCCGGCGTCCGTTGCGGGGCGTGGTACTCGTATCTTCCTCACCGCGCTGTGGGCCTGCATGGCCATCGCGGCCGTCATCTACTTCCTCTTCCCCGAGCGGCACACCGTGACCTGGGCCGTCATCGGGCTCGGCGGGGTGGCGATGATCACCACCGGGGTCCGGTTGCGCCGCCCCTCCCGGTGCTGGCCCTGGGTCCTGCTGGCGGCCGCCAACTTCACCTTCACCACGGGCGACACCTCGTACAACCTCATCGAGGCGGTCTTCCACCGGGCCAACCCCTTTCCTTCCATAGCGGACGTCTTCTACCTGCTGACCTACCCCCTGTTCGCGGCCGCCATCTACGGATTCGTCCGCTACCGTTATGCGGAGCGGGACTTGGCAGGTCTGTTGGACGCGCTGATCCTCACCCTCGGGCTCGGTGGCCTGTCCTGGGCGTTCCTCATCAACCCGGTGCGCATGGCTGCCGGGTTGAACTGGGTTGAGCGGGCGATATCCCTGGCCTATCCCCTGGGCGACATCCTGGTGCTCGCCATGCTGTCGCTGCTCGCGCTCGGCGGTCTGCGGAACCGCTCGGTCCAGCTACTCCTCCTCGGAGGACTCGGACTGCTCTCCTCCGACGTCATGTACGGGTTCCTCCAGCTCAAGGACGCCTGGCAGGTGGGCACCCCCATGGACCTCGGCTGGGTGGTGTTCTTCTGCTCGTGGGGCCTCGCCGCCCTCCATCCCTCGATGGCGGCGCTCACCGAAACGACCCCGCACCCGCCGACGACCGGGGCGCAGCGAAGGCTCGTCCTCCTGGCCGGTGCGGCCCTGATCCCGCCGGGCCTCCTGCTGTACCAGGCGATTCAAGGCGACGCCCGGGACGCGGCCGTCGTCGCCGTGCTCTCCGGCGTCATGTTCGTGCTCGTGATGGTACGGATGTGGCTGATCCTGGCCGATCACCGTCGTGCGGTCACCCGGGAGCACGGGTTGCGGCTGGCGGCCGCGGCGTTGGTGTCCGCCAACGGGCCGGGGCGCGTGGCGATCGCCGTGCGGGCGGCGACGGGCACCCTCCTGGGAAGCGACACCCCGCATGCCGCGCACCTGCTCGTGCTCGACGAGGGACGCATGCTGCGGGAGGTGGCCCGTGCCGGTCACCACGGCGAGCTGACGCTCCCCGCCGACGTGGTCGTTCCCGGTCTGGAGCCGGAGTTCGAGGCGCAGATCCTGCAGGCCAACCGGCTGGGAGCGGGTGCGCAGAGCACATTGACGCCCTTCACCACGGTGCTACTGGCCCCGCTGCGTGCCGAGAGCCTGGCATCCGGCGGGCGACTGATCGGGTGCCTCGTCTTCGCGGCGGGCGCCGCCGACCTGGGACGGGCCTCGGTGGTGCTGAAGTCGCTGGCGGCACAGGCCGCCGTGGCCCTGGAGCGCGTCAACCTGAGTGCGGAGGTCAGCCGGCGCAACAGCGAGGCGTACTTCCGGACGTTGGTGCACAACGCCTCCGACGTCATCGTCATCCTCGACGGCGACGACACGATCCGGTACGCGAGCCCGTCGGTGCGCACGATGCTGGTACCCCGCACGGACTCCCCGACGCCCATAACCAGTCTCGTGGTACCCGCAGAGCGCTCCCGCGCCTTGGCGACGCTCAGGCGCGTGCGGGCCGGGACGGACAGTGACGTCAGGGACAGCTGGAAGATGTTCGGGCTGAACGGGAACGAGCTCGACGTCGAGGTCCGGTGCAGCAACCTGCAGCACGAGAAGACCGTTCGCGGCGTCGTGCTCACGCTCCGGGACGTGACCCAGCAGCGGCAGTTGGAGCGCAGGCTCACGCATCTGGCCTTCCACGACCCGCTCACCGGCCTGGCGAACCGGGTGCTGCTGACGGAGCACATCCACAGCGCGGTGGAGCGTGCGGCGCGTCGCGACGCGCTCGTGGCCGTCCTGCTCATCGACCTGGACGACTTCAAGATGGTCAACGATCTGATGGGCCACCTGGTGGGGGACGAGTTGCTCATCGCCGTGGCCCACCGGCTCAACCAGATCCTGCGGCGCAGCGACATGGCCGCCCGTCTGGGCGGGGACGAGTTCGCGGTGCTCGTCGAGGGGGCCGGCAGCACCCGGGACACGGAGAGGATCGCGGCGGAGATCGTGCAGGGTCTCAGCATGCCGTTCCGCCTGTCGACGGGTTCCACCCACGTCTCCGCCTGCGTGGGCGTCTGCACCAGCGAGGACACTCACGACACGGATGACCTGCTGAGGAACGCGGACCTGGCCCTGTACGCGGCCAAGACGGCCGGCAAGCGGCAGTGGCACCGGTACAGGCCCGAAATGCGCAGTGGCATGACGGCCCGTCATGAATTGCAGACCGATCTGGACAGAGCCGTCAGCCGGAGGGACTTCGCCGTGCGCTACCAGCCCATCGTCGACATCTGCACCGGAGAGACCGTCGGCTTTGAGGCGCTGGTGCGGCTGCCGCACAAGGACGGCACCTTCGTCTCCCCGAACGAGTTCATCGCCCTCGCCGAGGAAACGGGCCACATCCTGGGGCTCGGGACCTGGGTGCTCAACCGTGCCGCGAAGGACACCGGGAAGTGGCAGCGGACCCATCCCCGTCTCAAGGGGCTCCGGGTCAACGTCAACGTCTCCGCGCGGCAGTTCCGGGACGCGGGCTGGGTGGATGACGTCCGCCGAGTGCTGGAGCGCTCTCGCCTGGCCCACGGGACGCTGGTGCTGGAACTGACGGAGTCCGTACTGATGCGTCGCGACGACCGCATCCTCGCCTCGATGCACGCCCTGAAGGACCTCGGCGTGTCCATAGCCATCGACGACTTCGGCACGGGGTTCTCGTCCATGAGCTACTTGCGCGACTTCCCCGTCGACTACCTGAAGATCGACAAGTCTTTCGTGAAGGAGATCGTCACGGACGGTCAGCAGATGGCTGTGGCCGAGGGGATCGTGCGCATCGCCGACGCCCTGGGCCTCGAGGTCATAGCGGAGGGCATCGAGACGGAGGCCCAGCGCGAGGTCCTGGCAGGCATGCGCTGCCGGTTCGGCCAGGGCTACTTGTTCTCGCGTCCCATGAAGACGGACGAGGCCGAACAGTACCTGACGGTCAGGGCGGGCGGGAGGCCCGCGGTGGCGGCCCGGTCCCCGGGGGCCCCGGCCCCTTCCAGGACCGGGGACGGCCGGCGGGAGCGCCGGTGGCAGGACCTCGGGCGCTTGCAGCGCACGAACAGGATGTGCGACGCGGTCGTCGACGAGGTCGAGGGGCGGCGGATCCGCAGCGGTGACCACTGGCTCATCGATTTCGCGTCCTGCAACTACCTCGGCTTCGACCTCGACCCGGAGATCATCGAGGCCATCGAGCCGCAGGTGCGGCGGTGGGGGACCCACCCCAGCTGGTCGCGGCTGATCGCATCGCCGCACCTCTACGTGGAGATCGAGGAGCGGCTCACGGAGCTGCTCGGGGCACCCGACGCCCTCGTCCTGCCGACCATCACGTTGATCCACACCTCGGTCATCCCGGCTCTGGCGGAGGACGGCCGCGTCTTCGTGGAGGCCCGGGCCCACCGGACCATCTACGACGGCTGCATGGCCGCGCGGAGCCAGGGCGCCGGGGTCCAGCGGTTCCACGCCGACGACCCCGGGGAACTCCGGGCGCTGCTCTCCGCGGCCGGGACGTCCGGGCCGAGGGTAGTGTGCATGGACGGTGTCAACAGCATGACGGGCAACGCCCCCGATCTGCTCGCCATTGCGGCCCTCTGCCGGGAGTACGGCGCGCTGCTCTACGTCGACGACGCCCACGGGTTCGGCGTCATAGGGGAGCGCCGCGCGGATGAGTCCTCCCCTTACGGGTGCCGCGGGAACAGCCTCGTGCGTCACCTGGGCGAGAGCTACGACGGCCTCCTCCTGGTCGGTGGGTTCTCCAAGGCGTACTCCTCCCTCCTCGCGTTCATCACGGCGCCGGCTCCCGTGAAGGAGCACCTCAAGGTCGCCGCCGCCCCCTATCTGTATTCGGGCCCCTCGCCCGTCGCCTCCCTCGCCACCGTGCTGCGGGGGTTCGACGTCAACGAGGTGCGCGGGGACGCCATCCGTGCGGACCTGCACCGCAAGACGCAGCGGGTGCTGTCGAAGGTGCGCGAGTTGGACCTGGCCACGCCCAACACCGACGGCCTGCCGATCATCGAGATCCCGCTCGCCGATGCCCGGGACGTCGACGCGGTGGGGGAGTACCTGTGGGACCAGGGCATCTTCGTCACCCTCGCCGCCTACCCCCTGGTCCCGCAGCACGAGGTGGGCTTCCGCGTCCAGGTGACGGCCGCCAACACCGACGAGGAGATCGACCACCTCAACAACACGCTCACACGGCTCGCGGAACGGTTCCCCCTCAGGCACGCGGACGACCAGGAACGCGCCCGTCCGAAGGATGCCGTCGACGGGGCCGGACCGTGAGCCGCCATGGCGGGAGCGGTACGGAAGAGGTACGGCGCAACGCCCACGCGGACTGGGACCGCTGGCCCGTGGAGGACTACCTCGAGGAGAACTACCGGCGCCTGTACGCCTGCGACGCCGCCGTGATCCGTCACCACTCCGCATACTGCCGCCCCCTTCCCGCCGGCAGTGTCGCGGAGGCCCTCGAGCTGGGGTGCGGCCCCAACCTGTACCCGTTGATGATCCTCGCGGCGGCGTCCGGGCGCATCGACGCCGTGGAGCCGGGTGCGGCCGGCTACGCCTACCTACGGCGGCAACTGCACCACGGGCCCGAAGCGAGCTGGCAGCCGTTCTACGACCTGTGCCGACGGCTCAACCCGGCGCTGCCGGCTTCGCTGTCCACCGCACTCGAGCGCGTACGCCCCCTGCACGGCGATGTGTCCCAAGTCCGTCAGTATCGGTACGGGCTGGGGTCCATGACGTTCGTGGCCGAGAGCGTGACGGAGGACGGTGCGGAGTTCGCCGCGCTGTGCCGGGCCTTCCTCGGCTGCATCCGTCCGGGAGGCGGTGTCCTGGCCGCGTTCATGGAGAACATGCCCAGCTACCGCATCGGTGAGGGGCCGCTGTGGCCGGCCTTTCCGGTGGACGCGCCGGCGGTCCGCGAGGTCTTCGCACCGCACACCGACCGGCTCGTGGTCCGCCGGGTGCCGAAGGACCCCGCGCTGCCGGACTACGGGCACACGGGCATGCTGCTCCTGAGCGGCACGCGCCGCTCCGACGCGGATGTCCCGCAGCTCGTCATCGGAAGCCGCTGACCGCCGGGCGGGTGTCCTCGACCGTTCGCACACCGGGGACGAACAACGCGGCCGCCGTGACCGCGGCCCCCAGGAGCCCGACGGCGACGAAGGTCCGGCGCACCCCCAGGGCGGCGGCGACGGGGGCTGCAAGGGCGTACGAGAGCGGGGGCCAGGGAGACCGAGACGAACCAGTCGACGCTGGAGACCCTGCCGAGCAGGTCGCGCGGCACCAGGCGCTGCTTGGCCGTGGCCCAGGTGATGATCCCGGCCGTCTCGAGTCCGTTCGACGCGGCGCAGATGAGGGCGAGCTGCCAGGAGGCGGTGGCCAGGCCGTACCCCGCGATCACGAGCGTGGACAGGGCCCACACGGCGTAGGTGAAGGTGATGAAGCGCTTCGGTACCCCCCGGTGCCCGACCACGGCGGCGGTGACCAGCGCGCTGGCGCCCCCGGAGGCCAGTACCAGGCCCAGCTCGACCGCCGATCCGTGCAGGAGGTGCTGGACGACGTACGGCAGGAGCACCTCGACCGGGCCGAGGAAGATGAGGTAGGCGAAGGCGGCGGAGACGTAGGCGGCCCACAGCCAGGGGGTGCGGCGGACGTAGCGGAGGCCCGACAGGAAGTCCGCCCGGACGGAGGGCCTCACCCGCCGTCGGGACGGTGGGATCGGGCCGAGGGTTGCGAGGCAGCCGGCGGAGACCAGGAAGGTCAGCGCGTCGAAGAGGAAGGCCCAGCTGGTGCCGAAGGCGGCGACGAGCAGTCCGCCCAGGGGGGCTCCGGCGATCTGGAGGGTGGAGGGCCGGACGAACTGGTCGAGTGCGTTGGCCGCCACGAGTTGGCCGGAGGGCACCAGTCCCGGCACCGCCGCGTCGAAGGCGGGCGGGAAGAACGCCCCGGCCGAGCCGTAGAGCGCCATCAGCACGATCAGGTGGGTGAGCCGCAGGGTGCCGGCGAGCCCCAGTGCGGCCACGGTCGTCAGGATCGCCGCTCGTGCGCAGTCACTGCCGAGCATGATCATTCGCCGGTCGCAGCGGTCGGTCACCACACCGCCCAGCAGGACGAGGAGTACCTGTGGAGCGGCGATGGCGGCCGCGACGGCGGATATCGCTCCCGGACGCGGTGCCAGGGTGTAGACCTGCCACACCAGAGTCACGAGGAGTACGCCGTCCCCGAGCAGGGAGGCGCTCATGCCCAGCCACAGGATCCGCAAGTCCCGGTGCGCGAGCGGCGTGGTCAAGGGGAAACGGCCGACGGACCGGGGCACCTGGTCCGTCACCGCGGATTCGTCGTCGGATGCTCCGGGCCGGGACCGTCACACGGTGTCACGGCGCGAGGATAGCAGCGCCGCAGGACGGGCCTGGACCGTGGAGCCGGGAAGGCGCGGTGCGGCGGGCGCCGGCTACCAGCGCTCGTGCACCGGTGCGGCCCGGCCGTCGGCGGGACGGCGCCGGCCCCGGGCGTCGTTGAGCATGAAGGCGGTGTTGACCACGGCGACGTGGCTGAACGCCTGGGGGACGTTGCCCAGTTGGCGTCCGGCCGCCGGGTCCCACTCCTCGGCCAGGAGCCCCACGTCGTTGCGGACCGCCAGCACCCGCTCGAAGACGTCTCGGGCCTCGGCTGTGCGGCCGGCCAGGCACAGGGCGTCGGCCAGCCACAGGGTGCAGGCCAGGAAGGTCGCCTCACCGCCCGTCACGCCGTCCACGCCGTGGACTGCGGGGCCGTTGCCGTTCGCCGGCTCGTAGCGCTGGAGGAAGCCGTTCCGCTCGAGCCGGTGCATCGCCTCGATCGTGCCCAGGGCCATGCGCCCCGCCGGGGCGACGAACCCCAGTTTCGGCAGCAGGAGTGCGGACGCGTCCACCCCGTTCGATCCGTAGTACTGGACGAAGGTCCGCTGCTCGGGGTCCCAGCCGTGGCTCAGGACGTCCGCGCGGATCTCGGCCCGCATGGCGCGCCAGCGGCCCTCCAGATAGCGCAGGCCCGTGACGCGGGCCATGCGCAGGGCCCGGTCCGCGGCCACCCAGGCCATCACCTTGGAGTGGACGAAGTGCCGCTGGGGTCCGCGGACTTCCCACAGGCCCTCGTCGGGGTCGCGCCAGTGCTTCTCGAGGAAGCCGAGGAAGGAGGCGATCAACTCCCGTACCCGGCCGTCGATGGGCACTCCGGCGCGCATCGCGGAGTAGAACGTGTTGAGCACCTCTCCGTAGATGTCCAGTTGGAGCTGGTGGGCGGCGGCGTTCCCGGCGCGCACGGGGCGGGAGTCCGCGTACCCGGACAGCCAGGTCAGTTCCTCCTCGGGGAGCCGTCGATGGCCGCCGACCCCGTAGACGGGCTGGAGGTCGGAAGGATCTCCGCCGACCGTGCGGACGAGCCAGTCGTTCCAGGCCGCCGCCTCCTCGGCGTAGCCGCTGCGCATGAGGCACGAAAGGGTGAAGGTCGCGTCGCGCAGCCAGCAGAACCTGTAGTCCCAGTTGCGCTGCCCCCCGAGGGTTTCCGGAAGGGAGGTGGTCGCCGCGGCGACGATGCCGCCGGTGGGCGCGTACGTGAGGGCCTTGAGGGTGATGAGCGAGCGGACCACCGCCTCGCGCCAGGGGCCCGTGTAGAGGCACTTGGACGTCCACTCCTGCCAGAAGGCCAGCGTCCGGTCCAGCAGGGCCTGTGGTGCCTGTGCCGTTTGCTGCTCGATGTGGGACGGGCTCCAGCACAGGGCGAAGCAGAGCCGCTGGCCGGCGGTGACCGTGAAGGAAGTGGTGACCAGCCGGTCGTCGACCGAGACTCGCACGCCGGGCTCGCTGAGGAGGTACGCGGAGTCGGGGCCGACAGCGCAGCGGATGCGGTGCGCGTCGAGCTGCTGGGCCCAGGGCACGATCCGGCCGTTGTCGAAGCGCAGCCGCAGTTCGCCGGTCATCTCCACATGGCCGGACAGGCCTTCCACGATGCGCACGAGCTGGGGGAAGTCGCTGCGCGGCGGCATGAAGTCGGTGACCCGCACGGCTCCCGTGGCCGTGTCCCACACGGAGTCGAGGACGAGGGAATCGCCGCGGTAGGACCGGCGGTTGCAGCGTCCTCGACGGGCCGGGCCCATCCGCCACTGGCCGTTCGCCTCCGTGCCCAGGAGGGCGGCGAAGCAGGCCGGCGAGTCGAAGCGCGGCACGCACAGCCAGTCGATCGCCCCGTCCGTGCCGACGAGGGCGGCCGTCTCCAGATCGCCTATGAGGGCGTAGTCCTCGATCCGGCCGGCCATGGATGGAATTCTAGCTCCGGGGTGTGCACGGCCGCAGGGCGGGCACCGGCCGCCTTGACCGGCGGTGGGGGCGGACGCATGATGAAGTCGATCCAGCAGGGTCCCGCCGGAGGTGCACTTTGGCTGCTCATCCCCTGCGTCGGGCCACCGACGACCGTCCCGACGGACCGGACTTCCCTGCGTCGACCCTGGTCGTCCTGATGCGGCACCGGGGTGCCACTCTCTCCTGGCTGGCCCGTGACACGCCCGACTGCATCGACGAGGTGATCGTCGTGGGCGGGCCCCTGGACGTCCGCGTCCGCACGGAGCTGTTGCGCCGGCGGCCGGGGCTGCGGCTGCTGGAGGCAGCCGGCGGGGACGACGGCGCGGGCCGTCCTCTGCAGGGGATCGGGTCGGCGGCCGGGCGGCGCATCGTCCTGATGGACGCCCACGGCAGCATGTCCCCCCGTGAGATTCCCCGCTACCTGCACTACCTCGACTCCGGTTTCGACTTCGTCAAGGGTTCCCGGTTCATCGCGGGCGGGGACTGCTCCGGCTATCCGGTGTTGCGCCGCCTGGGCCACCGGGCGCTGCTGGCGGTCGCCTTCCTCCTTTACGGCCAGCGGCTGACGGACCTGTGGTACGGGTTCTGCGCGTTCCGTCGGGAGTTCCTCGACCTCCTCGCCGAACGGCTCACCGACATCGAGCTGGTGGGCGCCGAGACGGTGGTCCACGCACTCCACTTCGGGCTGCGGGTGGCCGAGGTGCCCAGCACGGAGCGGTCCCGGACGGCGCGCCGGACCGGTAGGCACACGGTTCGGGACGGCCGGCGTCTGCTGTGCCTGTTGTGGCGCGAGCGCCCCCGCAACATCCTCTTGAGGCGCCTGGCGCGCCTCCTGGCCCGGCGCCGGGCCCAGGCGTCGTGACGGACCCGGCGTCGTGACGGGCCCGGCGTCGTGACGGGGCGCGGGCGCGCCGGGGCGCCGCGCGCCGGGGGTGTACCGCATCCCACCGTTTGACCGTTAGGGCCGCGCGTGTTACGCCTCATAGGTAGGTTCCTGCCGAATCTCACCGATCTGCGATGGTTGACAGAAGGCGCCATGACCGTCCCTTGCCGCCAGCGTCATCCGCTGCGACGGTGGTCGGACTGGCCCGTGGTCCTGCGACGGGGCTCCGAGTCTCCCCCGCCGGCGCGGCGCAGGGCGCATCCCGCCCGGCGCGCCTCCGACCGCGCCCGGCGCGCGGCTGACGGGGCCCCCGCGGTCCGCTGCCGGCGGCCCCGGACCGGCCCTCGCGGTCGACGCGTCCGGGAGAGGTCGGCGCGGCACTCACGCACGCGCGGGAGCAAGAGGCCCGGACACCCAGGGGACTGCCCGCCGGGGAGCGGGGCCCGCCATGGCCCCTGAAACGGGGCGGGCCCGGATCCTCCTGGTCACCGACGGGCCCGCGACCGAGACGGCCGACGGCGGGGGCGAGCTGGCCCTCGGCATCGCGGGCTGCCTGCCCGAGCCGGAGTTCACCTGTTTCACGCGCTGGCCTGAGCACCGCGGCGGGCGCCGGCCTTCCGTGGACCGCACGCTCCCGGTCCTCGTACGGGGCGGAGCTCCGTCAGGGGCTCCTCAGCGCCTGCAGACGGCGGTCGCCAGTGCCCTTTTCAGCCGCCGCTTCGACGCCCTGCACGTCGTCATGTCCGTGGGGTCTTCGTTCCCGGCGTTCTCCCGGTGGTGGGCACGGGCGGTGGCGGGCACACCAGTCGTGCACACCGTGCCGGGCATCACCGATCCCGCCGCGTTGGCCGGCGCCCGTCCGCTGGGCAGGACCGTCGCGGTGTGCGGGGCGACTGCGGCCGAACTGGCGGCGGCCGGATTCGGCGAGGTGGTGGTGATTCCGCCGGTGGTCCCGTCGGCGGTCCCGCCGGGCCCGTGGCGACTCAAGCCGCGTGAGCTCGGGCCCGTGCCCGTCGCGCTCGTCGTCGAGTCCGGTGATGGTGACGGGGGTCTGCAGGACGCGGTTTCGGCGGTGGCCGCCGCTTCGGCGGCCGGAGCGGTGCGCCTGGTGGTCCTCCTGCGGGCCCGTCCGGGCCGGCGGGCGGCCGCGCGGGAGGCCGCGGTGCGCCGTCACGCCGTCCGGCAGGGCCTGCTGGACACGGTGGTCTGCAGCGGGATCACCGATGTGGACCGGCTGTTGGGCATCGCCGACGCCCTGTTGTTCCTCCCCCGCGACGGAGCCGGAGGAGTCGACTGCCCGTCCGTGGTGCTCCAGGCCCTGGCGGTCGGCCGACCCGTCGTCCTGACGGGCCTTCCCCGGTTCGCCGGGCTCAGGGGCGCGGTCCTCAGCGTCACCCCCGGGGATCCGGACAGGGCGGGGCAGGTGCTGCGCGAGCTGCTCGACCGGCCCTGGTGGTGGGAGAGCGTCGCCGGTCAGGGCAAGGAGCTGGCCGGGGAACTCTTCTCCGGCGAGGTCGCGCGGGCCCGCTACGAGCGGCTCTACCGTGCCGTCGGCGTGTGGGCGCAGGAGGTGCCCCGACGGCCTTGACGTCGGGGATCGGGAAGCGCAGAGTGTACGTATACGACGTAAATAGGCCATGTAGCCTTATAGCGGACATTTACGATGCCTGAGGGTCGGAGTCCGCTCGCCGCCGCGCAGGATCGGGGACGCGCGTGCACCCACTTCCCCAGAACCCGTAAGGGTGTTCCCCACGGAGTGACCTGCGATGAGCAGTCTGTCTGTCGTCATGCCCGCATTCAACGAGGCGTCCAACCTGCCTTCGGTGATCGCCACCGTTCCCGTGGCCGAACTGGCGGAAGCAGGGTGGGACACGGAACTGGTCGTGGTGGACAACGCGTCCACTGACGGCACGGGGGACGTCGCCCGTTCCCTCGGGGCACGGGTGGTCTTCCAGCCGGAGCGGGGCTACGGCAACGCCTACCACGCCGGTTTCGCCGCGGCGCGGGGGGACGTGATCGCCACCGGCGACGCCGACCGCACCTACCCGTTCGACGCGCTGCCGGGGCTCCTCAAGGTCCTGGACGCCCTGGACGTGGAGTTCTTGATGACGAACCGGCTGGTGCGCGCCAACCGCGACGCGATGGCGCCGACGCACTCCATGGGCAACCACGTGCTGAGCATGATGAGCCGCCTGCTGTTCCACAACGGCGTGCACGACTCGCAGTCGGGCATGTGGGTCTTCCGCCGCTACCTGTGGCAGTCCCTCGACGTCCGGTCGACCGGCATGGCGTTCTCGCAGGAGATCAAGAACGCTGCGACGCTCTCGGGGTGCCGCTGTCTCGAGGTCCCGATCACCTACCGCATGCGCGGGGGCGAGGTGAAGCTGCACGCCCTGCACGACGGCACGGCGAACCTCTGCCAGCTCTTCGCGCACCGGCTCCGCCGCCGGAGCGTCGCCGCCGCGCTCCCCGCCGAGGCCCCGGTCCGGGCCGCCGAGCGCCGGCCCGACCGCACCGCGGCCTGAGCGCAGACCGCGGGAAGACCGATGCTGCGACGCCCTCTTGAGGATCGTGTGATGACTCTCCATCCCCTCCGTCCCCGTCCAGCCGGCCACAAGGCCGGGCGGACAGCCCGTCCCGTGGCGGCCGGCACCGGCGCCGGGGCATCGGAGTTCGAGCGGGACTTCGCCGCCTACGTACAAGCCCCCCACGCCGTGTCCGTCGGCTCCGGCACCGACGCGATCGAGTTGTCGCTGCGCGCCCTGGCGCTGCCGCCGCAGGGCCGTGTCCTGCTGCCCGCCATGACACCGCACGCCGTGGCGCGGACGGTCCTGCGCTGCGGGCTCCGGCCGGCACTCGTCGATGTCGACCCGCTGACGGCGATGCCGTCGGCGGAGACCGTCGCGCGCGCGGTCCGCGCCTGCGGCCGGCCGGCCGCGATGGTGACGCTGGACTACGCGGGACGTCCCGCGCCGGTGGCCGAGCTGGCCGAGGCGGCGGGGCTGCCGCTGCACCGGGTGCTCGAGGACGCCTCGTACGCGCTGGGCGCGTACGTGGACGGCCATCCCGTCGGGTCGGGCGCGCAGACCACCTGCTTCGGCTTCCGCACCGACACGGACCTTCCCCTGGGGCGCGGCGGCATGGTGACGACACGGGACGAACGGCTCGCCGCGCGGATCCGCCGCGCGGAGGGAGCCGCTCAGGGCCTGTGCCTGCCCGATGCCCTCGCCGCGCTCGGGCGCGCACGACTGCCGGGTCTCCGTGACCGGCAGCGGCGGCGCGAAGTGGTCGCGGCCCGGTACACGGCCGCCCTCCACCGGCTGCGGGGACTGACGTGCCCGGCACCCCCGCAGTACGGGTGCCACGCCTGGCACCTGTACCTGCTGCGCGTCCTGGACGAGTTCGGTACCGGCAGGGACGAGGTGGCCGCCCTCCTGGCGGAGCGGGGCGTGGGCACCTCCGTCCGCTTCGCCCCCCTGCACCACACGGCGTACCTCCGGCGGCACACCCAGCTGCCGCCCGACGGCCTGCCGGGGGCCGATTCCCTGTCCCGGCAGCTCCTGTCCCTGCCGATCGGCGCGGCGCTCCCGGAGGCCTCCGTGGACCGCGTGTGCGCGGTGATCGCCCGGTCCTCCGGTGCGGGCGGTGCCCGGCACCGGCCCCGGCTCCGGACGTTCCCCCCGACCCGGACCGCACCCCCACGGCCGGTCCGCGACGCCCGGTAGCCGTCGCCCGGCAACGCGAGAATGGTGATCCCATGAGCGCGTCCCGCCAGCGAGGAGGGGGCCGGCTCCACGTCCTCCTCGTCAGCCACTACTACCCGCCCCACATCGGGGGCATCGAGATCGTGGTGCGGCGCGAGGCGGAGGGACTGCTCGCCGCGGGAGCCGAGGTCACCGTGCTCACCAGCGGAGACCGGTCGTCCGTGTGCGTCCAGGACGGCGTCCGAGTGGTCCGGGTGGCCGCCTGGAACGCCGCCGAGCGGCGTGCCGGGATGCCCTTCCCGCTCTTCTCACCCGCCTTGCTGCCCGTGGTCGTGCGGCTGGCGCGCCGGGCGGATGTCATCCACGTCCACGACTGCCTCTACCTGAGTTCCTGGGCCGCCGGACTGGCCGCACGGCTCACCCGCACGCCGTACGTCCTCACGCAGCACGTCGCCGTCGTCGACCACCCCTCCAGGCTGGTACGGGCCGTCGAGCAGCTGCTGTATGCACTGGCGGGCAAGTCCCTGCTGCGTCACGCGCGCACCGTCTTCACCCTCAACGCCTCGGTCGGCGCCTTCGTACGGGCGTGCGGCGCCCGCGACCAGCGCCACCTGGCGAACGGAACCGACACCATGCTGTTCTGTCCCGCCGCCGACGAGGAGGAACGAAGGCTGTTGCGTCGGCGGCTGGGGCTGCCGTCCGACCGCCTGCTGGTGCTGTTCGTGGGCCGGCTGGTCGCCAAGAAGGGGTACGACCTGCTGCTCGCGTCGCACTCTCCCGAGGCGGGCTACGACCTGGTGCTCTGCGGGGACGGGGACGCCCGCCCCCTCGCCGGCCGGCCGGGCGTCCACCACCTCGGCGGTCTGTCGCCGGCCGAGGTGGCCGGCGCGTACCGCGCCTGCGACGTGTTCGCGCTGCCCTCGACCCGTGAGGGCTTCCCCCTGTCCGTCCAGGAGGCCATGGCCTCGGGGCTTCCCGTGGTCACCACCGACGACCCGGGCTACGCGCCCTACGGGCTCGACCGTACGCAGGTGTCGCTCCTGCCCCGTGAACCGTCCGTGCTCGCCGGGCAGTTGCGTGAGCTGGCGGCGGATCCGCAGCGCCGGGCGCGGATGGCGGGCTATTCGCGCGCGTACGCCGAGCGCGCGTTCGCGTGGGACGAGCACGTGCGCACCCTGCTCGCGCACTACAGCGGCCTGCGAGGGCCCTGACCCCGCGCGTGGAACCCGCGCCCTCCCGCCGGCGGTCCCGCGGGAGAGCGCGGCCAGGGGGTGTCCGGTCATGATCCGCCGGACACCCCCTACGGCTGTCCGCTCCCGAACCGGTCGAGCAGGGCGTCCAGACCCGCGAGCAGGCCCACGCCGCCACCGCGCTCGGCGAGCACCGGGGTGATCTCGCGGAGCGTGGGGAGGTCGTGCGCCGGCATGCGGTGCAGGCCGAGCCGGAAGGAGGGGTCGGGTTCCGCAGGGTTGTCGACCACGGCTCCCAGCTCCACCGCCACGTATCCGAGGATCCAGGCCGTGACGGCACGGAAGAGGGCCGCGCTCTCGACGGGGCCGAAGCCGGCCTTCCTGAGCAGGGCGAGCACGCGCTCGTGGCTGGCGAGGACCGCGACCGGTCGTTGGGCCAGGGGCACCGCCAGCATGCGGGTGGCGAGCAGTGGTACCACGTGGGGGTGGCCCAGGCATGCCCGGTACGTGTGGAGGGCCACCGTGTGCAGTCCGGCCCTCCAGTCCGCTTCCGGGACGGCCGGGGCCTGGTCGATGCCCTGCTCCAGCTCCGTGTAGAGGGCCTCGACCAGCCCGTCCAGGAGCCCGTCCTTCCCGTCGGCGTAGCGGTACAGGGCCATGGCCTCGACGCCCAGTTCGGCGCCCAGTCGCCGCATGCTCAGTGCGGACAGGCCCTCTCGGTCGACCAGCTCGAGGGCGGCCGCCAGCACGATCGCCCTGCTGAGCCTGCCGCGGTGTCCGTGGTCGCCCGCGCGCCGGGCGGGACCGGCCGCCGGGTTCCGTGCCATGAGGCTCCTCCTGTCTGCCGCCCTCTTGACTGTGCCCCAGATGGGGACAATCATGTATGTATACGGCGTAAACAGATAAAAACCTGTCAGAGAGAGGATGCCTTCCACCGTCGGGTCACCCGATCGTGGAGGCCACGTGGCGCCTTGCGTGCTCGGGGCTTGTGTTCGCGCGCGTGCGCTGGAAGCGTCTCAGGGCCCGCACAGGGCGTTCCCCCGGAGTGACCTGCGATGAGCAGTCCGTCCGTAGCCAAACTCGCATGGACCGAGATGTCGGCGGTCTGCCGTCGCCCCGCGCGCCGGTTCCGCGCGAGGCGGATCCACGACTCCGCCCCGGCGGGCCCCCCGCGGACGCCATCCCACCGGCGCACGATCCTCCTCGTCCTGCTGGCACTGCTGGCGGTCGTGGTGAGCGTGGTGGTCGTCGTGGCCACGCCCCGGATCAGGGAAGAGCTGAAGCGGTCCTTCTCTCCAGTGCCGGCCCGGTACACCGAGCTGTACTTCACCCGCACCCCAGTCGTCGCGGGGGGCTCGGTCCGCGTCCCGGTCAGCGTGGACGCGCACGGGACCGGCGTCCGCACGCACCGGCTGCTGGTCTCGCTCGAAGCGGCCGACGGCCGCACCACGGCATCGGCCGCCACCGACCTCACGACACCCCCCGGAACTCCCGCGGAGGCCGTCTCCACACTGCCGCTGCGCGCGGGATCCGTCCTGGTGCGGGTCTCCCTGCAGGACGGCGGTCAGAGCCTGCACTACCGGCTGCCCTCCCAGGGCGCCCCGGCACCGGTGGGTGCACCGTGACCGCGGCGGCCCGCACGGGCCCTTCCGTCGTGGTGACGACGAGCTGGGACGACGGGCACCGGCTCGACGACCGCCTCGCCGGGCTCCTGGACCGGTACGGCATCGCCGGCACGTTCTACATCGCACCGCGCAACGTCGAGCTCCCCCTCCACGACCGGCTGTCCCCGGCCGGGATCCGGGAGCTGGCCGAGCGGTTCGAGATCGGCGGGCACACCCTGACCCACCGGCGGCTGCCCCGGCTGACGGACGCCGAGGCCACCCACGAGATGCGGGCCGGCAAGGAGGAGGTCGAGGCCGTGACGGGCACGCCCGTCACGAGCTTCTGCTACCCGCGCGGCGAGTACACCGGGGCCCATGTGGCGTCCGCCCGCGCCCTCGGCTTCCGGTGCGCGCGCACAGTGCGGCGCCATTCGCTGGCCGACGGTCCCCCGCTCGAACTGCCCACCACCGTCCACGCCTTCGCCCACCGCCTCGACGGTCCGACCGCCTTCCGCCTGGCCCGGGGGCGGCCGTGGACCGCCGCGGGACTGTTCCTGCGGTGGGACGAGCTCGCCCTGCGGTGGTTCGACCTCTGCCTCGAGCTCGGGGGCGTCTTCCACCTGTGGGGCCACAGCTGGGAAGTCGAGGCCCGCCACGACTGGCGGCGGCTGGAGCGGGTGCTCTCCCACGTCGGGGGCCGCCCCGGAGTCCGCTACCTCTCCAACCGCGACCTGCCCGGTACGGCACGGCCATGACCTCGAGCCCGCAGGCAACGGACCGCGCCCCGGAGGCAGACCTCGCGGCGGAGCCGGTGAACGGCCGGCTGCGCGCACGGATCGACGCCCGCAAGGCCGTCCTAGCGCTGTCCGTGGCGGCCTGTCTGCTCGAACTCCTCCCCGGGGTTCCCGCTCCCTTGCTGACGGCGTCCGGTGTGTGGCTCCTGCTGGCCGCGCCGGCCGCGGTGTGGTGCGGGCCCTGCTCCCGCATCGTGTCGACCCGGGACGGCCGCGTGCTGCTCGCCGCCGGCTTGGCGGTCCTCTCCTCCGTCGTCGTGGCGCTGGCCGTCAACTCGGTGCTTCCGCTCGTCGGTGTGGCAGGGCCCCTCACCCGCCCGGCGCTCGCCGTCGGCTCGCTCCTGTCCGTCATGGCCACCGCCGCCCTGACGGACCCCCCGGCCAGGGAGCCGGGTGCCCCGCCGCGGTGGCCGCGGGCCGGATCACCGGGGCCGCCAGCCGGCCTCGCCGCCGTGACGGGCCTGGGCTGCCTCGTGCTCGTCCTGTCCGTCGCGGGACCCATCCGGCTCAACAACCAGCTGGGGTGGGAGGTCAGTGGCGCCGCGCTGGTCGCCATCGCGTGCCTCCTGGGCCTGCTGATGATCCGGGGCGGGCGGTACTCCTCGTCCGTCGTGGGAACCGGTCTGTTCCTCGCCGCCGCCGGACTGCTGCTCCTGAGCTCGCTGCGCGGCTGGTACATCACCGGCCACGACATCCAGCGCGAGTACGAGGTCTTCGGGCTCACGGCGAACCGGAACCACTGGGACATGGCGGCCTTCCGAGACCCCTACAACGCCTGCGCGAGCATCACCGTGCTGCCGACAGCCTGGGTGCGCCTGACCGGAATCCCGGGCACGTACGTCTTCAAGATCGTCATGCCGCTGCTCTTCGCACTGGCGCCGGCGCTTGTTCACCGATCGGTGCGCAACGTGGCGCCTCCGTTCCTGGCGGTGCTGTCGGCCGTCCTGTTCATGGCGTTCCCGACGTTCTTCACGGACATGATGTTCCTGGCCCGTCAGGAAGTGGCCTTCCTCTTCCTCGGGTGCGCCATGCTCGTGCTGACCGACACCGGCCGGGCCCTGCGCAGACGCAGGATCGCCTTCGTGCTGCTGTCCGTCGGCATCGTCCTGGCGCACTACTCCACGGCGTACGTCGTCCTCGCGGCCCTCGCGCTGGGACTCGGCGCGGACCTCTGCTGGCGGCTGCTCTCCCGCACCGGGCGGTCACGCGAGCCGTCCAACGCCCGGCCCGCCTTCGTGACCTGGTGGATCGTCGTCTCCGTCGCGGCCGGTGCGCTCGTGTGGACCGGCCCGCTGACGCACACGGCCGGTCACCTCCGCTCCACCCTCGTCGCCACCGTGCAGGAGGTGACGGGCGGCGACCAGCAGCGGACCTGGTCCTCGGACGTGTCGTACAGCCTGTTCGGCGGGGCGGGCGGCAGCCCCGAGGAGCGGCTCCGCGACTTCCGCGCCGCCACCCTGCGCGACACCGCCGCAGAGCGGTCCGCCGGGGTGTTCGTCCCGGGAGCCACCGACTCCGCCGCGTCGGTCAAGGCCGCTCCCGTGCCCCGAGCCCCGCTCACCCCGCTCGGCCGGGCGGCCGAGGCCGGGGGCGTCGACGTGTCGGCGGTGGGCGGCTTCCTGCGCCAGGCAGCCGCCCGGCTGTGGCAGGTGTTCCTGCTGCTGGGCGTGATCACCACCTTTTGGGGCCGCCACCGGCAGTTCCGTCCCACCCGGGACCAGGTGACGCTGACCGCCGGCATGGTCGTGGTCATCGGGATGCTCACCGTCCTGCCGCAGCTCTCCGTCGAGTACGGCGTCCTGCGCGCCTTCCAGCAGGGGTTGTTCGTCTTCGCGCCCTTCATCGCCGCCGGCCTGATGTGGGCCTGCCGGTGGGCGGGACGGCGCCGGGCCCGGGCACTGGCCTGCTCCCTGGTGCTGCTGCTGTTCTTCGACCTGACCGGCCTGCTGCCCCGGCTCTTCGGCGGCAACCCGCCCCAGTTGCACCTCGACAACGCCGGCACGTACTACGCCATCTACTACCCCCACGCCGAGGAACGGGCGGCGATGTCCTGGCTGACCGCCCGCATTCCGCCCGGCGAGCTGGGGGACGTCCAGTCGGAGAACCTCAGCGACCGCTACAACCTGAGCACGTCGGGGACGTCCGTGCCCACCACCGCGCGGAACGACATCTACCCGCTCCTCATCCGCAAGGACGCCCCCGTCCTCCTGGGCACGGCAACGGCCCGCCGGGGCGAGGCGACCATCTTCTACCACGGCGACCTGGTGACCTACGTCTATCCGACGGGGCTCCTGGACGAGACGAAGAACAAGGTCTACAGCAGCGACGGAGCGGAGGTCTACCGATGAAGACGCCGACGCAGTCGCTCTCGGAGGCGTCCGCACGTCCTGCCGGCAGGGGCGCGCCGCGCACGGACCAGCTGACCCGCAGCTCGTTCTTCCTGATGGCCTCGTCGCTGGTGATGGCCACACTGGGATTCGTCTTCTGGATCATCGTGGCGCGCCTGTACTCCCCTGCACAGGTGGGCCTGGCCACGACCTTGATCTCGGCGACGGAGCTGATCGCCTTCTTCAGCCTCTTCGGGCTCAACAGCACGCTCATCCGCTTCCTCGCCCCCGACGGCGCCCGGAACGCGCAGATCACCACCTCGGTCCTGCTCGTGACCGGCGCCGCCTGCGTCCTGGCCTCGGGCTATCTCTTCGGCCTGCGCTGGTACGGCCGGAGCCTGTCGTTCGTACGGGCCGACCTGCTGCTCTCGGCCGCCTTCGTGGCTTTCTGCGTCTTCGCCGCCCTCAACCAGCTGACCGACGCGGTCTTCATCGGGGCCCGCCTGCCGCAGTACAACCTCCTCGTCGACGGAGGCGTCCAGGGGCTGACGAAGATCACTCTGCCCCTGCTGCTCGTGGGCGCGGGCTCGTACGGAATCGTCGCCGCCTCCGGTGGCGCCTGCGCCGCCGCGGTGCTCGCCTCGTTCTTCCTGCTCTGGCGCAAGGCGGGCTTCCGCTTCGACGTCCGGCTGCGCCGCGCCCCCAAGCCCGCGCAGGCCGGCTTCTCGGCCGCGAGCTACGCGTTCAGCGCGCTGACCCTGGTACCGATCCTGGTGACGCCGCTGATCGCACTGCACTGGCTCGGCCCCGCCGCCGCCGGCTACTACTTCGTCGCCTTCCAGATCGCGAACCTGCTCAACACCTTGTCCGACAACGTCGGAGAGGCCCTGCTGGCCGAGGTCTCCCACGACGGGGCGCGGTTCTCGGAGATGCTGCGGCGCTCGGCCGTCATCCTCGCCGCGGTGCAGATCCCGGCGTCCGTGGTCCTCGTCGCCGCGGCCGGGCTGGTCCTGCGCCTGTTCGGGACCGCCTACGCGGACCACGCCCAGGGCCCCTTGATCGTCCTCACCCTCGGCGCCCTGGCCGTGTCCCTGCGGACGTGGGCCAGCTTCGGGCTCAAGCTGGCCGGGAGCCTGCGCCACCTCGTCCTGAGCGGCGTCGTCCTCACCGCGGTGACCGTCGGCCTCGCCGTCGCGTGGGCGCCGAGAGGGCTGCTGTGGATCGGCTGGGCATGGCTGGCCGGCAACCTCGCCTCCGGCGTCTACGGATCGCTGGCCCTTCTCGCCGCCCGCCGGCGGATGTCCCAACACAAACCCCTTGTACCCGTACCTCCTCCCAACGAAGGGGACCGCTGATGAACACCATCGCGACCGTCCCGCCGGCGCTCGTGCACCGGCCGGGGAAGGAGGGGTCATGACACCGCGCACCGTCCTGCTCGCCTCCCCCTACTTCCCCCCCGTCCTGGGAGGGCTGGAGCAGTACGTCCACCACCTCGCACGCTCGCTCGGCACGAGGCACGGACTGCGGGTGGTGGTCGCCACGACCGCACCCCGCGGAACCCCGTTCGGCCGGTACGACCACCCCGACGGGTTCCCGGTCTACCGGCTGCCGGCTCCGCTGCACATCTCCCACACGCCGCTGGGCCCGTACTGGACCGGCTGGCTGCGCGAGGTGCTCCGGCGGGAGAGGGTGGAACTCGTCAACGCGCACGCCCCGGTGCCGCTGTTCGCCGACGCCGCGGCACGGGCGTGCGGCGACCTGCCGTTCGTGCTGACCTACCACACCGGCCGGATGCGCAAGGGGCGCCTCCTGCCCGACCTGGTCTGTGCCGCGTACGAACGGACGCTGCTGGCCCGCACGGCCGGGCGCGCCCAGGAGATCGTGTGCTCCTCCGACTACGTCCCGGCCGACCTCCCGGAGATCTTCGCAGGCCGTTGCACGACCATCTCGCCGGGAGTGGTCCTGGAGGACTTCCCGGAGAGCCCGGTGCCCGATGCGCCGCGCATCCTGTTCGTCGGTTCGCTCGAGAAGTCCGCCGCCTACAAAGGGCTCCCCGACCTGCTGCACGCGGTCAGGGACTTGGCGGAGGAGTTCCCCGACGTCCACCTCGACGTGGTCGGAGACGGCTCGGGGGCCGCCGACCACTCGGCCCTCACCCACAGGCTGGACATCGCTCGGCACGTGACCTTCCACGGCCGGGCCGAGGGCCCGGACCTGGCCGCGGCCTACCGCGATGCCCGTGTCCTCGCCCTGCCGACGCACTTCGACAGCTTCCCGTGCGTGCTCGTCGAGGCCATGGCCTGTGGGCGTCCGGTCGTCACCACACCCCTGGGCGGCATCCCCTCGCTCGTCTCGGACGACGGCAACGGCCTCCTGGTGCCTCCCGGGGACGGGCCGGCGCTGGCCCGGGCCCTGGGATCGGTCCTGCGGGACCGTGCCCTGGCACAACGCCTCGGCAGCGCCGGTCACGAGCATGTGGCCCGCGAACTGACCTGGGACCGGCAGAGCGACCGGACCGTCGAGGTCTTCGAGCGGGCTGCCGACCCCGGGCGCCGGGCCCGCACCGTAGCCGTCGTCGCGCCCAACTTCCCCCCGCGGCGCGGCGGTGTCGAGCACTACGCGCACCGCGTCGCCCAGGCGGTCGCGGCGGATCCGGGGATGCGGGCGGCGGTCATCACCGCGAGCACCACCAGCCGGCGCACTTCCGTGGCCCTCGAGGACGGGGTGCCGGTCGTCCGGCTCGGCACCTGGGTACGCCACCTCAACACGCCGGTCAATCCGCTGTGGCCGTTCCAGCTGCGCCGCTGGCTGCGCCGGCTGCACGTCGACGTCGTCCACGCCCACGCCCCCGCCCCCGGCCTCGGCGACCTGGGCATCGTCTGTTCCGGGCCGCGGCCCGCCGTCCTGACCTACCACGCCGGATCGATGCTCCAAGGGCACAAGGACGTCGACCTGCTGGTCCACGCCTACGAGCGGTACGCCCTGCCCCGGGTGTTCGACCGCGCCGACGTGCTCGTCGCCAGCTCTCCGGTCTCCCTCGCCTCCGGTCGTCCCGGGGCCGTGGAGATCTCACCGGGCGTCGACGTCGAGCAGTTCACCCCCGGCCCCAAACCCTCCACCCGGCCACCCACCATCGTCTACGTCGGCCGGCTCGACCGCGCCTCACCCTGGAAAGGCATCGACGTACTCCTGCACGCCTTCGCCCTCCTGGCACCCCAGGCCCCTGAAGCCACCCTCCGCCTCATCGGCGGAGGCGACGCCGCCGCCGACCACGCCGCCCTCGCCGAACACCTCGGCATCACCGACCGCGTCGAATTCACCGGGTGCGTGCCCGGCGACGTCCTGCGCGACGCGATGCGCAACGCGGCGGTGCTG
Organism: Streptomyces sp. NPDC086023; assembly: GCF_044540325.1. Lineage (NCBI taxonomy): Bacteria > Bacillati > Actinomycetota > Actinomycetes > Kitasatosporales > Streptomycetaceae > Streptomyces > Streptomyces sp. NPDC086023. The sequence continues at coordinate 16,046 of NZ_JBITRX010000038.1, read as the reverse complement.
GTGCTGCCCTCCCTGACCGCCGCCGAGTCCTTCGGCATGGTCCTGGTTGAAGCCATGGCCTGCGCCACCCCCGTCATCGGCTCCGACGCCGGCGGCATCCCGTACGTCATCCAGCACGACGTCACCGGCCTCATCGTCCCCCGCGCCGACCCCAAGGCCCTCGCCGCCGCCTGCACCCGCGTCCTCCACGACGGAGACCTCGCCGACCGCCTCGGCACCACCGGCAGGCAACACGCCGAACAGCGCTTCGCCTGGCCCGCACTCACCGACCGCTACCTCGACCTCTTCCGCTCGCTCCCCCTCACCACACCGACCGGCCGTGCGCAGCGGGGCCGGTCCCCGGCGGGTCCCCCGTCAGGAGTCCTCTCATGAAGCCGCATTCGGTCCTGATCGTGATGCCGCAGTTCCCGCCCGGAGCGGATCCGGTGGCCCGGTACGCGTGGCAGCTCGCACGCCTGCTGCGCAACCGGCACGACTACCGGGTGGCGGTCGCCGCACCCGCGGGGCGGGGGGGCCGGCCGGGGCGCTACGAAGGCCCGGCCGGCATACCCGTGCACCTCCTGGGTGCACCGGGGTCCCGCCCTGCCCGGCACTGGGGCCGCCACCTGCGCGGCATCGCCGAGGCGGAGGACGTGGACCTGGTCGACGTCCACGCGACCGCACGTCTGCTCGCCGCCGCGGCCCGTGCCTGCCGCGGCGGCCCGGCCCTCGTATGGACCTGCCACGACGGCGCGCCGACGGAAGCGCCCCGGGCGCCGGGCCGTGCGGGCGACGACCGCCGGCGGGCGGGCTTCGGCAGGGCCGCCGCCCGGGCACACGAGATCGTCTGCCTCGCGGACTCCACGGCCCACCTGCCCGGCGGCCTCGCGGCCACGGCCACCGCGATCGGCCGCCCGGAGGACCGCAGCGCCATGCCCGGCGCCCGCTCGGCCGAGCTGTGCGACCGTACCGTCGAGGTCTTCGAGCGTGCCGCCGACCCGGCGCGCCGGGCCCGCACCGTCGCCGTCGTCGCGCCGTACTACGCACCGCACATCGGCGGTGTCGAGCACTACGCGCACCGCGTCGCGCACGCGGTCGCGGCGGATCCGGGGATGCGGGCGGCGGTCATCACCGCGAGCACCACCAGCCGGCGCACCTCCGTGGCCCTCGAGGACGGGGTGCCGGTCGTCCGGCTCGGCACCTGGACGAGCCGGTACGTGAACACGCCGGTCAATCCGCTGTGGCCGTTCCAGCTGCGCCGCTGGCTGCGCCGGCTGCACGTCGACGTCGTCCACGCCCACGCGCCCGTCCCCGGCCTCGGTGAACTTGCGGTGCTGGCGTCCGGGAAGCGGCCGACGGTCCTGACCTACCACGCCGGCACCATGGTCAAGGGAGACCGGCTCCGCGACCGGCTCCTGGGCTGCTACGAGCGGTACGCCCTGCCCCGGGTGTTCGACCGCGCCCGCGCTCTGGTCGCGGTGTCACCCGCCTCGCTCGCCTCCGGTCGTCCCGGGGCCGTGGAGATCTCACCGGGCGTCGACGTCGAGCAGTTCACCCCCGGCCCCAAACCCTCCACCCGGCCACCCACCATCGTCTACGTCGGCCGGCTCGACCGCGCCTCACCCTGGAAAGGCATCGACGTACTCCTGCACGCCTTCGCCCTCCTGGCACCCCAGGCCCCTGAAGCCACCCTCCGCCTCATCGGCGGAGGCGACGCCGCCGCCGACCACGCCGCCCTCGCCGAACACCTCGGCATCACCAACCGCGTCGAATTCACCGGACCGCTCACCGGGCCCGCCCTCGTCACGGAAATGCGCAACGCGGCGGTGCTGGTGCTGCCCTCCCTGACCGCCGCCGAGTCCTTCGGCATGGTCCTGGTTGAAGCCATGGCCTGCGCCACCCCCGTCATCGGCTCCGACGCCGGCGGCATCCCGTACGTCATCCAGCACGACGTCACCGGCCTCATCGTCCCCCGCGCCGACCCCAAGGCCCTCGCCGCCGCCTGCACCCGCGTCCTCCACGACGGAGACCTCGCCGACCGCCTCGGCACCACCGGCAGGCAACACGCCGAACAGCGCTTCGCCTGGCCCGCACTCACCGACCGCTACCTCGACCTCTTCCGCTCGCTCCCCCTCACCACACCGACCGGCGCCTGAGGGCGGCCACCGCCTCGCGCAGGGCCCCCAGAGCGGGTTTCGCGCTCCCGTCGGCCCGGCGCAGACCGAAGAAGTTCTCGTTGTCCCCCCGGTCCGTACCGAGATCGCGTTCGGCGTACCAGATCAGAGCGGCGACGTACGGGGTGGCGGCGGCCGTGCGCACGGCGTCCTCGGCGATCAGCGCCTGCCGCTGCTCGGTCACGTGCGTGACCCCCGCGCCGACGGTGCCCGGCCGGCCGTCCGACGCCGCTCCCGGACCGTTCGTCGGTGCGCCGAACTCCGTGATCCACACGGGCAGCTTCGGGGTGCCGTTCGCGATCAGGACGCTCCTGATGCTGTCCCGCACACCCTCCATCCGCTCCCACGCGGTACGCCACCGGGTCACGGCGCTCGCCAGGAACGGGTAGGTGTACGGGTGGTAGCCGACGGCGTCGACCAGGCGGTTCCCGCCCCGCACCGACACCTCCTGGAGGAACTCGGTCTGGGAGACGTCACCGTCCTCCGTACGGGTCGCGGCCAGACCGCCCAGGATGACGTACGCAACGGGGTCGCGCTCGCGCAGGGCCCGGCCGGTCATCCTCAGGAGCACCGTGTACGCACCCGCGTCCGGGGCCGGCTTCCACGAGCGGGTGAGGTTGGGCTCGTTCCAGACCTCCCAGGTGTGCACCCCCCGCGGGGCGTAGCGGGCCGCGGCGGCGCGGGCGAAGGCGGCGAACTGCTCGGGTCTGGCCGGCCGGCACTCCTTGTCGGCGCAGCCCGCGGGGCGGGCCCACGGGGGCGTGAAGCCGAGGATCGGCAGCAGGGACAGGCCTCGGGCCTCCACCGCGGCGACGACCCTGTCGAACCCTTCCCACTGGAAGGTGTCCGGCCCGTCCGCCTGCACGCTCGCCCACGACAGGTCCGCCCGGACCCACCTGGCGCCCACCGCCACGGCGTCGTCGAGGGCGGCGCCGAGCTCCTGGTCGGACATCCTGACCAGCCGGTCGCCGTAGGCGATGCCCACGCGCAGGCCGGCCACGGGCTGCGGCGCGCATCCCAGGAGCATCCCCGCCAGCCACAGGAGCACCAGCATCAGCCCCATCGAGCGGCGTCCGTTGCTCCCCGCCACCCGGGGCTTCCGGTCTCTCGAAGCCTTCATGCAGATGGGTGGCCGGGGGCCCGGGTCCACGGGGCCCGGCCGTGCCGTTCACACCTCGCCCAGGAGGAAACGACGGCCGCGGCCGCAGGCCGACCGCGGCCGCAGGCGGGTGGACCGGCCATCGGAACGCTGCGCCCCTCATCCATGCCACCAGCCTGCACCCCCGCCATGGATGGCGCAGCGCGACGACCACCCACGCGGCGTCCGCCGCCTTCGCCGTCACGTGCCCGTCCCGGGCGAGTCCGGCTCTGGCACGGGATGCCACCTCGGGACTGTAAATCGTTTCGATTGACAGACCCGGCAGACGGCGGGAGCGGCCGGTTGAGTGACGTCGTTCCCGCTGTCGGCTCTTGGGTCTACCGGCGCTGGACTTGTTCGGCCTGGATTCCCTTGGGGCCTTTGGCGACGTTGTAGTCGACGCGGTCGGCTTCGTGGAGTTCCTTGAAGCCGGCGGACTGGACGGCGGAGTAGTGGACGAACAGGTCCGGGCCGCCGTCGTCCTGGGTGATGAACCCGTATCCCTTCTCGGCGTGGAACCACTTCACGGTGCCTGTCGCCATCTTCGCCTCCTCGATCGTTCCGTTCGTGCCAAATTCGGATGGCGTCCACGGCGCTTCCCGCCGCGGAGGGCCCGCCGGACGAGAGTCTGCCGCCCCTCCGCCGACGGGCAAGCCGACTCACGTGACCGGACAAGCACATCTCCCGCCCGCCCGGGGGACGGTTCACGGGCGGCGGGTGTAGGGGTGGAGCTGGTCGATCTCCTGGAAGCCTGCCTGCCGGTGGAGTTCTGCGACCAGGTCCTGGCTGCCGGCAAGGTCGGTGGGGGCCTCGAGGAGGACGACGAGTTCGCGGATGCGCCGGTCGGCGAGGTGCGCCAGGCACTGTCTCAGGAGAAGATGACCGGTCCGGTCCTCCTGGGGGGGGTGCCTCTATGTCTTTCGTCAAGGCGCTCAGGTTGGGTTTGGGGTGGTTTGGCTGGCTGGGGTCATGCGGCGAGTTCGATGTCTTCGGGGACGCGTGACTCGTAGAAGGTGCCGTCTCGGAGCATGGCGAACAGGACGCTGATGCGTTGGCGGGCGAGGCGGAGGAGGGCCTGGGTGTGGGTCTTGCCGCGGGCGCGTTGCTTGTCGTAGTAGGTGCGGGAGGCCGGGTCGGCGTTCATGCAGGCGAAGGCGGAGAGGAACATGGCGCGTTTGAGCTGCCGGTTTCCGCCGCGGGGTGAGTGTTCACCGTGGATCGAGGTTCCGGACTGCCTGGTGGTGGGGGCGAGGCCGGCGTAGGAGGCGAGGTGGGCGGCAGAAGGGAAGCTGGTGCCGTCGCCGACGGTGACCAGCAGGACGGCGGCGGTCCTGACGCCAACGCCGGGCATCGACGTCAGGACCGGGGAAAGAGGGTGGGCTTCCAGCAGGGCGTTGATCTGGGCTTCCAGGGCCCGGCGCTGGGCGTGGACGGTGGCCAGGGAGGTCGAGTGCGTCGAAGACCTCGTCGATGAGCCGGGTGGCCATGCGCGGGGCTTTCGGGCGGATCAGGTCGACGAGCTTGCGGCGGCCGGCTTTGCGCAGGGCGGCCGGGGATCCGTAGCGCCCCAGCAGCCAGGTGACGGCCTGGTGGTCCAGGCGGGGGCCGAGGACGCGTTCGAGGCTGGGGTGGAACTGGGTGAGCAGGCCGCGTATCCGGTTGCTGGTGCGGGTGGCCTCGGCGGCGAGGTCCTGGTCGAACCCGACGAGGACGGTGAGTTCGGCGGTGATCTCGTCGGTCAGTTCCAGCGAGCGCAGGGTGTGGGGCATGGTGCGGGCCGCGTCCGCGATCACGGCCGCGTCCCTGGCGTCGGTCTTCGCCTCGCCGGGGTAGAGGTCGGCGATCCGGCGCATCGCCAGGCCGGGCAGGTAGGCGACCTGGCAGCCCGCATCGCGGGCGACGGTCAGCGGGAGGGCTCCGATCGAGGCGGGCTGGTCCACGATCACCAGGACGGTGCCGAACTTCGCGGTCAGCTTGTCGAAGACGGCCCGCAGTTTCGGTTCGCTGTTGGGCAGCGGCTTGTCGAAGACCCTCTTCCCAGCCGGGGTCAGCCCGTGGCCGTGATGAGCGGTCTTGCCGACATCCAGACCCAGGAACACGCCCACGTCACTGGTGTCGAACACTGTGCTCTCCACTCCTTCGGTGTGGCTGGCCATGGCATCGGTGTCGTACTCGCGCATCCACGTTATGCAGACCTGCCGCCCGCGAGCTGTCCGGCGTTGCGCCGGACCGGGCGGTGGCCGGACCTCTCATCAGCGTCTCCGACGGCACCTCCCGGGCCCGGTGACACCACCCCCCCAGGTCATGCCTTCGACAGGGGGACACAGTCATGCCGGGCCCGGAGGCCAGCGGCCCTCTTGCAGGACCGCCCAAAACATAACGGGGGATGAGGCGGGCGGGCGTGAGGGACAACGGATGTGGTCGGCTCGGGTTACGCCCTGCCCTGGGGGAAGGCTTAGTGGTCGCGGTGTCGGCCGCTGGGTTCGGCGGTTGCCACCAGGACGAGTGCGAGGCCGGCGGGGAGCAGGAGCAGCAGCGTCAGGGTCATGACCGCGCTCCTGCCCCGGCCATGTCCCCTCATGCAGTGGTGCGCCCGCCGCCGGCCGCGCCTGGTCCGGCACGGCGGAGTGTTGGTGGGGGCCGGCGGTGAGGGAGTCAGTCGGTGGTTCGGGTGATGTGGGTGAGGGCGGTGTGGAGGTGGCGGATGGCGTCTTCGGCGTCTTGGTACTGCTGGGGTGTGGGGGCGATGGTGCCGAAGGTGGGGCCGTTGTCGTCGGGGAGGGCGCGCCAGTGGAGGACGGGGGTCAGGGCGGTGGCGGCGGCGCCGAGGAACCAGGCGAGGCGGCCGTGGACGTGTGCGAGGGCCAGCGCGACGGCGGCGAGGGCCTCGCGCAGGTGCGCGAGCCGGTCGATCACCGCCAGCGTCTCCTGCACGGCCGGCGGCCCGACGGCGGCGTCCAGCTCGGCGGCGGCTTTCGCCGCGACGGCGCGATCGGTGTCGCTCACCTGCCATGCCTGGTCGCGGATCTGCTGCTCGGCCTGGCCGGCGAGGTCCTCGATGATCGTCCGCATTTCCACGCCCGTGACCATAGTCCCGGCGGCTGCCTGGCGTGCAGCGTGTGGGCGGCCAGAAAGCGGTGCCCGGGTTGCCCGAGGCTCGGCAGGTGCGCGCGGGTCGTCAACGGCGCGGGCTGAGGCTCCGCCCGGGGCGGTGGTTTGCGCAGGGCAGGTCGAACCGGTCCGGCGAGGGTGGACATCGTGAGCGTCATGGACAGGAGCGAGATCGACCGCATGCACCTCGCCGAGCCCGGGCTGGTGGTGCTCACCCTCGCCGGGGCCGACGAGGAGACCGTGCTGGCCGCGGCGGCGGAGCTGGAGCGGTGGTGGGCGACGTCGGGGACCCCGAAGGTCCGGCGTGTGCCGGGCGCGCGGCTCCCGGGCTGCATAGCACCGCCGCCGCCGACATCGCAGCCTTGGCCAGCGAGCTCGTCCGCGTGTCGGTCATCGCGGACCGAGAAGCAGGCGCGACCTGGGAAGAGATCGGCCGGCCTCACGAGTTGACCGCCGATGCTGCACGCGCCCGGTGGGGTCACCTCAGGCCTCATCTGGCCACCCGAGCAGCCGTCCTCGTGACCACCGAGCTCAAACAGACAGTTAGCAGTGTTTGTAGAGCTCGGTGGTGGTGAGGAGGGATTGGGTGCCGAAGCCGCCGGTGGTCAGGACGTTTCCGTTGGCGAGGAGGGTTGCGGTGGCGTTGTCGCGGGCGTTGAGGAGGGGTCCTGTGGGTGACCAGGTGTGCTGTTGGGGGTCGTAGAGCTCGCTGGAGGCGAGGGCGCCGTTGCCGCTCTGGCCGCCGGCTACCAGGACTTTGTTGCCGGGGAGCGGGGTGGCGGTGTGCTGACTGCGGGCGGTGGTCAGTGCGCCGGTTGCCGTCCAGGTGCCGGTGACGGGGTCGTAGAGCTCGCTGGAGGCGAGTTCGGCGCTGGATGCGCTTTGGCCTCCTGCTACCAGGACGTGATGGTCGGGCAGGAGCGTGGCGGTGTGCTGGCTGCGGGCGGTGGTCAGTGTGCCGGTTGCCGTCCAGGTGCCGGTGGCGGGGTCGTAGAGCTCGCTGGAAGCTGTGGGGCCCAGGGTGGTGAGTCCTGCCGCTGCCAGGACCTGCCCGTTGGGCAGGAGGCTGGTCGTGCCGCTCTCACGGGGGATGGTCATCGATCCCGTCGCCGTCCAGGTTCCGGTGGCGGGGTCGTAGATCTCGGCGGAGGCGGTGGGCTGGATCTCGAGCTGGATGACGGCCTCGCCGCCGGCTACGAGTACCCGATTGTCGGGCAGGAGGGTGGCTGTGGCGTTCTCCCTGGCCTCGGTCATCGATCCGGTGGCGGACCAAGTGCCGGTGAGGGGGTCGAAGAGTTCCGCTGTCGCGAGTACGCCGCTGGTCCCGTTGCCTCCGCCCGCAATGAGGACTTTTCCATTGGGCAGGAGGGTGGCGGTCGCCTCCGCACGCGGCGTGGCGAGTGACCCGGCCGGCGACCAGATACCGGTGCGGGGGTCGTAGACCTCCGCGGAAGCCAGCAGCCTGCCCTGGCCGAACCCGCCGACGACCAGGACTCTACCGTCGAGCAGACGCGTCGCCGTGGCGTTCTCCCGGGCGTCCGTCAACGAGCCCGTCGCCGACCATGTACCGCAGACCGGGGCGATCACACCGCCCACACCCACCTGGTTCCCTTGGCCGGTGGTGGCGTTGTCGCCGTAGCTGATGCTGCCGCAGGCATCGGTGTTGTGGTCGCCCCCGACCTCGATGACGCACACGAAGCCGGGCTTGTCACCGTCACCCTTCCCGTGCTCGGCGTAGGCGGCGGGGCAGAGCCACGACCCTGTAAGCGCGAGGAGGGCAGTTGCTGTGGCGATGGCGAGGTGTGTGCGACGCATGCGTGTCTTCGGCTCCCCATGTTGCGGATGTGGTTGCAGCTTCCACGGTGTGCATGTGCGGGAAGGGGAGGCGCGACCGCGAGTGACTCCGTTAGGGGTCATGCCACCTGGGCAGCTCCAACATCTCCATACAGGGTTAGGCACGGCACTTACGAGGGATCGGGTTCTCAATCAGGCACTGAGCTTGTTCTTTATCTTCCGCCCGCGTCGTAGGGCGGGGACGGAAGGTTCCAGACGGCGTCAGACCGACTGACGATCTTTCGAAGTGGCGACATAGCCTGCATCACGGTGTCGAGGAGGGCTCGGGCTTCGAGAGGGTTGCCGCAGCAGTACCAGTGCACGTTGTCCCACTCGTAGTCATGCCACAGATCACGCTCGGGCTGGTGGACGTAGTCCTTCCACAGGCCCACAGCCGCGCTGACGTCGCCTGGCTGCAGATAGTTGCGTGTGTGCTCGAGACGGATGATCTCGGACAGTGCACGCGAAGACAGGCCGTCGATGACTGGCCTTGCACCTGTTGTCCGGTGGCTGCCGGGGGCGCCGGCACGGATCTGTCCTGGCCGTCTACGCGGCATGGACCTTTCGGTTCGTCGTCATGCGGTACATGGTGCCACGGTCTCGAATGGCATCTCGAACGGATTCGCTCGCAAGGGGATTCGCCGGACGCGGAGGCGGCCTTCGTCTGATCATGTGCTCCGACCAAGGTGCACGTGACCACGACGAAGGCCGTGAGGGTGAGTCTGCTGCCTGATGCTGTCCGGCGGGAAGCGTTCGCAGAAGCGTCACGCTTCCGGGGCGAGTTCTACGAGTGTCTGACTGCCCGGCGGGATGAGTTGTTCGAGCTCACCGACGCGCTGCTGTGTGTCGACGGGCCGGTCACCTCGCCGGTGGAGTTGACGCTGGTGCCCGAGCACCGGCGTGGTCACGGCGCTTTGTACGGAGCCCTCAACCGCGGCCGGATCGACGTCGACAGGTTGCGGGCCCTGTTGGCCGACATGCCACTGCCGCGCTTCGACGGTGACCGCCTGGTGCTCGCGGTCGACGTGTCACCGTGGCTGCGCTCGGACGCGCCGTGCTCGGCGGACAGGTTGTTCTGCCATGTCTACGGCCGGGCGAAGTCCGCCTCCCAGTTCATCCCGGGCTGGCCGTACTCCTTCGTCGCCGTCCTGGAGCCCGGCGCCACCTCGTGGACCGGGATTTTGGACGTGGTCCGGCTCGGACCCGAGGACGATGCGACCGCGGTCACCGCCGCCCAGCTCCGTGCTGTGGTGGAACGGCTTATCGCGGCCGGCCAGTGGACGCCTGGGGACCCGGACATCACGATCGTCATGGACGCCGGTTATGACGTCACCCGTCTGGCCTGGGTATTGCGCGATCTCCCGGTCGAGCTGGTCGGCCGGATCCGCGGCGACCGGGTGATGCGGCTGCCGAAGCCGCCCCGCGTCTACAACCCCAAGGGCGGACATCCCCCCAAGCACGGGCCGGAGTTCCGCTTCAACAAACCCGAGACCTGGCCCGAACCGGCGATCACCACGGCCACCGACACCGCCAACTACGGCATGGCCGAAGCTCAGGCGTGGGACCGGGTCCACCCGCGGCTGACCCACCGCTCGGCCTGGCTGGAGCACGACGGTGAACTCCCCATCGTCGAGGGCACCTTGGTCCGCCTCAAAGTCGAGCACCTCTCCAAGGAGCGGGAGGCGCCGCAAGTCTGGCTGTGGTCATCGAAGACCGGAGCCGCCCCGGCGGACGTGGACCGCTGGTGGCAGGGGTTTCTGAGGAGATTCGACCTGGAGCACACTTTCAGGTTCGGAAAACAGACGCTCGGCTGGACCACCCCGAAACTGCGTACACCCGAGGCAGCAGACCGCTGGACCTGGCTCCTGGTCGTCGCGCACACCCAGCTCAGGCTCGCCCGGCCGCTGGCCGCCGACCTCCGCCGGCCCTGGGAGAAGCCGACCAGGCCCGAACGCCTCACCCCGGCCCGGGTCCGCCGGGGGTTCAGGAACATCCGAGCCCACCTGCTCTGCCCGGCCCGTGTTCCCCAACCTCGTGGCGCTGGTCCCGGACGGCCGCCCGGGACCAAGAACCGCCGTCCCGCACCCCGCTACGACGTGGGCAAGACCGTCAAACGTCCCGAGACTCTCAAGGCCATCGGCAGACCTGGTAGATCCTGGTAGAAAAAGAACAAGCTGAGAGGGCGTTTCGCTCACTTCTACTACCTTTACAGGTAGTTCGTGGCGAGCGGCTGCTGAGTCAGAAGGAGCAGATGGTCTCCATGGGATGGAAGAGGCCGTGAAGGCGTTGTTGCGCCCCGTCTGCTCCTGTTTCATCCCATGAGATACGGGTTCGCTCCGGATGCTTCCGTTTCGGCTTCGCGCGCCCTGTCGGCCCCTTCGCGTGTGCGGCCTCCTGGGAGTATGAGCGAACGTCGGCGGAATCCGAGTGACTTGTCCGATGCGCGGTGGGCCCTGGTGGAGCCGCTGCTGACAGGCTGGCGGGACGACAAGGCCCGCCACGGACTGAACATCGGCACCCCGCCCCAGCATGATCTGCGCGACCTGCTCGACGCGATCGTCTACGTGGTCCGCACCGGGATACCCTGGCGCTACCTCCCGCACGACTACCCGCACTGGAACACAGTCTACGGCTACTTCGGACGGTGGGAGAGGGACGGCATCTTCGAGCACCTGAATGCACTGCTGCGGCGCCGGGTCCGCGAGGAAGAGGGCCGCACCGCGGAGCCGACCGGCTTCATCATCGACGCGCAGAGCGTGAAGACCTCGACCAACGTCCCCGTGCGGGAACAGGGCGCCGACGTGGGCAAAAAGATCGTCGGCCGCAAACGGAGCATCATCATCGACACCACCGGCCTGATGCTCACCGTGCTCGTCACCGCGGCCAGCATCCAGGACTCGGTCGCCGGCGAACGCCTCCTCGACCGGCTCGCCGCCGACCACCCCGGGCTGCGCAAAGGCTGGGCTGACCGCGGCTACCGCGAGTACCTCGTGGACCACGCCGCCCGACTCGGCATCGACCTCGAAGTCGTCCGCCGCACACCCGGCAGCAAGGGCTTCATCGTCCTGCCCCGCAGGTGGGTGGTCGAACGCACCCTGGGCTGGCTCATGCACCACCGCCGCCTGGCCCGCGACTACGAAGCCCTGCCCACCCGCTCCACCGCCATGATCTACATCGCGATGATCGCCCTCATGACCCGCCGCCTCACCCACGAATCCACCCCAACCTGGCGAGGCGCATGAACCGCACCAAGCGCGCAGAGCGGGATGAAACAACGGGTCAAAACGCCCTCTGAGCTGACACAAGACCACCTCCGCAGCGTCAGAAACAGGCTCTGACCAGGGACGGGGCACCCCTTTTATCCCGTCGCGGGTGTCGGTGTCATGTGTCAGGCAGCGCTGAACAGCCACGCCTCCGTCTGGGTGCGGGCATTAGCCTTGTACGTAGGCGTAGTTTGCGCCGATGGGAGTGGCTGCATTGTATCGGCAGGTGACCACTGTGGAGGTGCACTCGATGGTTGTGCCTCCGAACACGGGGTCCACGTTCATGTGGATGATGACTTGGCCGATGGTCTGGTTTCCTTCGTTGATTACGTCGTACCAGGCTGTGCCGGGATTGTGGCTGAAGAAGTAGAAGGTGAGCCAGTAGACGTGGGCTTCGTTGCGCTCGCCGCTGTGTGGCAGGAGGGGCTGTGAGCCTACGGCGGGGCTGCGTTCGAAGTTGTCGGTCTTCTGCCGGAGGCGGAGGGAGTATCGGCTGTTGTTGAATACGGCGAATCCCTTTGCCTCCGGTGGGCTGACGACTGTGTGCCCTTGTCCGGTGGTGGCGTTGTTGCCGTATTTGATGCTGCCGCAGGCGTTGTGGTTGTGGTTGCCTTCGACCTGGATGTAGCAGAGATTGCCGTTGTCTTTGCCGTGGTCGTCTGCGTGTGCGGTAGCGGCGAGTGTGGTGAGGGTGAGGAGTGCTGTGGCGGCGGCAAGTGCGGTGCGCACGTAGCGCATACCGGTCTCTCCTTGTGACTGAGGGTGGGGCTCTTTCGTATCTTTGTGGTGCGTGGGCGGGGGTGGGGGAGCGCAGCGGACCCGCCTGCGGTCCGAATTCCGTCCCTGTGAAACGGGGGCACCTCCCGTGCTGCGTGGGAGGCCCTGGCCTGCGGCCTGGTCCGGAGCGAACTTGGCCCTAGGTCAGAGCACGTCTGCGGCGTCTCGGAGAGACATTCGGAGACGCTTGAAGCCAGCTGGGCAAGCCGTGCCGAGTCTGCCGATGGGCCCGCCCTCTACACGTTGCGTGAAGCCTGCGATGCCGGGCCCTTTTTGGGTGTTAGCTGAGGGGGCGGGAGATGGAGCAGGTGCTTGTGACGACGGGGCCGCATACTTCAACGAAGACTGCGGCTGGGGAAGTGGCGACGATGCGGAGTCCGTAGGGCAGGGGGTTGGGTCCTACCTGGTTCCATCCGATGTTCGGCGGCAGCTGGTCGCCGACGGGCTGAACGGTGCCTGTGATCTGCCTGCCGCCGACGGTGAGTGTGAAGTTGATATCTTCCAGGTTGGTGGCGCACCAGTCCACTGAGGGGTCGCCTGCATTCAAAGTGGCGGGGGGTTGGAAGCCGGGCCTGAAGCCGCCGAATCCGGTTGTAGCGGTGCCGCTCACGGGCACGCCGGGGTCGGTGCTGTTTTGCCAGCGGAAGCTTGTTCCCTCTGTGTCCGGGCAGGCTGCGGTGTTTCTGATGGTCCCGAGTCCTACGATGGAGTGAGCCTGTCCGGTGGTGGCGTTGTCGCCGTATTCGATGTCGCGGCAGGCGTTGTGGTTGTGGTTGCCTTCGACGTGGATGAAGCAGGAGTTGCCCCCGCGCTTGTTGCCCTCGTCGTCGCTGTTGTCAGCGTGTGCGGTGGTGATTCCGGTGAGCGCGAGAAGTGTCGTGGCGATTGCGAACGCGGGGCGTGTGTAGCGCATCCGGTTTCCCTTTCTCTGGGCAGGTGTGGTTTCCCCATGTTGGTTGCGGAGGGGCGCGGGGTAAGGGAGGCATGGCCGTAGTGTGGTTCGGTCGAACGCCGTTGGGGGAACGGCTGTTGGCGGGGAGCCCCGAATCGGCCACGCCCCGCGGAGTCTGAAGCGAAGCGGAAGACCCCGGCCGAAGCTCGCGCAGCGAGCGCCGGCCCGGTCCTTCCGCTTCGCTCCGAACTTGGGGTCTGCTCCGCTCCCCCACCCGGGTCCTTCCGGCTGCGCCTGCAAGAGCAACACGGCCCACCTCCCCCAACACGCACCCGCACACCCACAAGATATAAACGCCACACCAATTGTCAAACAAGGAGAAAAGGGATGCGCTACACGCGCCCGGCACTCACCATCGCCACAGCCCTCCTCGCCCTCACTGGACTCGGCACCACCGCGCAAGCAGACAACAATAGTGATGGCAAGGACGGGAAGAGCAACATCTGCTTCATCCACGTCGAAGGCAACCACAACCACAACGCCTGCGGCAGCATCAAATACGGCAACAACGCCACCACCGGACAGGGGCACGTGGTCAGGCTGGGAAGTACCGATTCGTGTGACCACGCGACAATTCGTTTGCAGAACACCACTGCCCCGGGCGTGACGGTGACGGCAGACGGTACATCAGGTGCAGGCTTCTACCCCGGTTTCGCACCCCCTGCTGTTCTTACCCCTGGAGAATCAGCAACGTGGTGCAGTCAAGGCAGGCCGAACCAGACCTTCACCATCGCGTTCAACATTTCTGTATTCGGCAACCTGGAAATCCAGGGCAGCGCCGCGGAGGACGGCACCCGAACCTGGGGGCCTACACCGTCCAGCGGGGGTGATTGGGGGATGATGGACATCAGCACTACTGGAGCCCCCGCCCTCGCCATCTGCACCATTGGCACTCCTGGTTGCCAGGAAGGCAGCTGACGGTACTGAGCCTTCCCCAGCCTGCCTAGGCCCGGAGGGGCTCGGATCCCGGGCGGTCCGGCCACCTACGCAGAAGCGTCTGCGCAGGTGGCCCTGGGGCTTACTCAAGAAGCGTCCGGGCCACGCGCCAGCACAGCCCTGAACTCGACGAATCCAAGATCACTAGAGCTTGGGATCAACCCTGCGGTCGACAGCCCGCCACAGGCACTTCCGCACGCCGCGATGGACAACCGTAGCGACCACACTTCGCATGCCCGAGCTGCCTCCAGGCGTCCACGAGGGAGTAGGCCGCGCCACCCGAGGCAGTCAGCTACCTTCCTGGCAGGGAGGGTCCCCGGGAATCTGCTGTCCAAGAGTGCAGACTGCAACGACGATCCGATCACGGGTACCGTCGAGGACAGAAAGTCCGTAGGTGCCGTCATCGGATGTGAAAGTGATGGTCTGAGGGCCAATCAGGTTGACTGATCCTGTAACTCCGGAGCCGAATGCCGAAAATCTGAACATGATGTTGGCGTCGCCGTCATCGGAATCGTCAGAGGTACACCAAGTCGCCGGAGTAATGCCTGGCACAAGGCTGGTGGAGGGAGCCGAGAAGTTACCATCGAATCCATACGGAGACTGGGTTGAGGCATCACCCTGAATTGTGACGCCAGGAGCCGTGTGGTTGTACCAAGTCAAGCTGACTGTTTCACAGCCGGATTGGCGAATGCTACCGAGCCCCAAGACACTCTGACCCTGTCCAGTGGTGGCGTTATCGCCGTACTTGATGTCGCCGCAGGCGTTGTGGTTGTGGTTTCCTTCGACCCGGATAAAACAGACGTCTCCGTTGTGGTGTTTTGCAGACTCGTCGTTGTCGTCGGCGTGTGCGGCGCCGAGCGAGCTGAGCGCGAGGAATGCAGTGGCAATGACGAGTGCGGGTCGCGTGTAGCGCATCAGGTCTCCTTGTCAGCCAGGGCAGGCACCTAGTTTGGGTGGGAACTGCACTGGGCTGGGGGAGGCGTAACTAGTCGGTTGGGTGAATCGCTGTAGCGCCATCGCGATGACGCCCCCCTGCCCCGCAGCTGATCGACTGCCACCGCCGAGGAGACCCGCCGCCGTGTGCGGCGGGTGTGCGTTTCAGGTGCGGCGCCGGACGGTCAGGCGGGGCTGTAGCTGCGGATGACCGCCCGCACGCCCGGCCGGGCGCTGGCCAGATAGCGCAGGAGTTCGGCATGGGAGGCGCAGGCGTGCACAAGGATGCAGCGGCCCCACTGGTCCGTGAAGTGAACCGTCAGGACCGCTTGCCGGCCGCAGGCACGATGTCCGGGCGCCTGCACGGGGTCGGACACCTCACAGCCGCCGGGCAGGGCGTCCGTACGGATCCGCAGGGCGCCGCCGAGGGCGTCCAGGAACGCGGCCGCTGCGGTCCGGCGCCGGGCGGCGGCCGGGGCCGTCACGGAGGCCGGTGCGGACGCGGGGCGCGGGGTGAAGCGGCGCCCGGAAGGCGGGGCCGGCTGCGGCGCCGCGCGGACGGGCCGCGGTGCAGGGGCGGGCACGGGGGCCTGGGCGGGGCCGCGGAGCGCCCGGAGTTCCTCGAGGAGCCGCCGGGTGGAGGCGCGCGCTCGGCGCGCTCCTGGCCCGTCTCGCGGTCGTCCTCCGCCCATTCGTCGGGAGCTGGGGCCCGCGGGGCGGGGCGGGACGCGGGGGCGCGGCGGGGAGTTGGGCGGGTAGTCCTGCGCACCGGGGCCGGCCGTGGCGTCACGGCGGCCGGTACGGCGGCGGTGCGGGCTGCCGTGGGGACTCTGCGGGGGCTCGTCGCTCCATGATGACGGGAAGGTAGGTCCGCACGCGCGCGTACTTGAGCTCCTCGAACGCCGTGTGAAGCGACCCGCGCACCACTGCGGCGTCCACGTGGGGGTGTG
>NZ_JBITRX010000037.1:0-43849 GCF_044540325.1 Streptomyces sp. NPDC086023 | reverse complement strand
CAGTCCCAACGAATACGAACGACGACACCACGCCGCTAAGCTCACGCTCGCCGCGTGATCAACCAAGCGCGTCCACCATCACGGGGGAAGGCCCGAAAGGAGAAGGGCTGACGACTCGACTCACGGCCGACGATCAGGGGCGAGTGTGATCAAGCCGTCCGGGATCCAGCCCTCCAGGTAGCCCTCGACGAACAACTCGAGTTCCGGGAGGTGAAGGTGGGCAGCCCCCCGGAGCGCTTGGCGCCACGGCACCCACCAAGAGGCGGAGTGGATGTGCGCGTCTGCATGTGCCGTGTACACGCGCGCCCGCCGAGCATGGCGGCCCGCCTCGGCGGGCAGATCCAGGCGAGCGACGACTGCTCCGAAGCGCAGGACCGGATCCGAGACGACTCGGCGAACTGCCGCCCTGTAACTCTCCCCGGGTGCGCACAGCGTCCCGGGCAAAGTCCAGCTCTCCAGGGGGGTGACGGACGAGTCTCAACCTCTGCGATTCGTCGAAGCACAGCAGATACGCCTCCCGCCGCACTTCAGGTGCATACATGTACACACTAACCAGGATCGCTCCGTGGCCTCGTGGCGCATCCCAGCACGACTGAACGGAGGAGGAGCCGCGAAGGTCAGGACCGTGGGCCCTGCGGAGGCAGGGCTGCCGGCCCGGGCCACAGCTGGAACCCGAACGCCGCCTCCAGGCGGGCGAGCGTCCCCAGATCCGGCATGACCCTGCCGTTGACGACGCGACTGATGGTCGAATGGGTGAGGCCCGTCGCTTCGGCAAGGCTGCGAAGGGTGTGTCCGGTGGAGGTCATGGCCCGCTCGAGGTTCCGGGACAGGGACTGTCCGTAGTACGCGCTGACCGGCGCGTCGGGAGCAAGGGCAGCATGCGGCCAAGCGCCATCCACGACGTAGTCGCGCGGCTGCTTGTCGTTACTGCTCCGGGGCATGCCGAAATCATCCCACGCACCCATGGGTCCGATCCTTCACCCGTCCAAGACGCCTCGCGAGGCATCCAGCCAGTGTTGCAAGTACGGAACATAATAGAGCGTCAACCCTTCCCTTCGGCGGTTTCGTCAACCTCCCCCGCCGACCAGGGACCGGGCGGGCACCTCTCCTCCAGACCCGCCTGCGGCCGGCTTGAGGAAGGTGCCTCCTGGGACGAGACGGGCAGATACCGGAGGGCGCTGCGCGGACACGCACGCACTGCATTCACTGAGTGGACGCACACTTGCCGCCGGGGTATCTCCCCAGACGGTCCGCACGCACTGTTCAAGGCGAACCAAAGCCTGCCCGCGAAGCCCCTAACTGCGGCTTGACACTTACAAGTTGATGACTCCCCTCTGCGAGTGGAGAGAAAGCACTGCGAGTGTCGCCGTTCGCCTGCGCAGCGTGCTTTGGGGCGCTAGCTTGTGCATGGATCACTCAAGGGGGGAGATGCGTGCATACCGAGAATGCGGGCGACGCGGCCAACCCCCTCATTGAGCACCTGCGCCAGGTCGAAGCCATCGAGCACAACCGATGGACGGCCGCGGAAGCAGCCTGCAGCAAGGCCGCCGATCGCGTGAACGAACTGCGTCAGCGTCTTCTGGAAGCGGAGAAGGAAGTCGATGCCGCCGAGCAAGGCCTGACGGTTGCCACGGAGCGGTTGGCCGCAGTTCGCGAGACCATTGCCAGCGCCGAGCGATTCCTTGCCCGTCCGGCGGAAGGCGAAGCTGGGCCACAGGACGGCGAAAGCGGGCGGCAACGGCAGGGAGCGACCACTGGGGCCCGACCGGGCGGTTCGGAGAAGGACGAGCCGGGTGCGCCGACCCTGAAAGCGCTCATCCTCAGGGCGCTCAGTGGGGGGCAGGCGACATCCCTCGGAGAGATTTTCGATCACGTCCGCCGCTCACGTCCGGATACCAAGCAGAATTCGATCCGCTCCACTCTGGCCAATATGCTCCCAGAGGACAGGGTCGTATCGGTGGCGCGCGGGATCTACCAACTTGTTCCGGAGGCGCATACGTAGAGGCCGAACCTCTCATGCTGACGAAGAGGCGCCGCCCGGGTGTGCAGACCCAGGGCGGCGCCGAAGACACGTCAGCTGAGGGCCCACGCGTCGAGCCCAGGCTAGGGCATGGGTGGATCACGCACGGGCTGTCCGCGGAATTCGAGCACGACAACCTTGATCAAGCTGAGGGCCGCATCATGCCGCGCAGTGCATTTACGCACCACCCTGCCCGCCTGTCACCTCCTGATGGCGCTCACCGCGCCTCCGTCAGGAGCAGGCGATGAGCCGTCGGACAACCGACCGGTCCACCTCCGCTCGCATCCTCCCGACCGAGGCCATGGAAGCGCGGCGGCAGCTCGAGCTTCTGGATGTCGCCGCAGGGCTCACGCGTGGCCAGACGGAGGGTGCGCCCTTGGCCGCAGTGAGCGCGACGCTGGGGATCGCCGAGAAGACGGTCGCCGGAGCGCACGGATTCCTTGGACAGAACGGGCTCTTCGAACCGGGCTGCCAGACCTTCATCCTCACCGCCGCCGGCCTCCGCCTGGCCGAACTGCGCACCTCCGATTCCGCCCGCGCCCGGCTGTTCCTGCGGGAACTCTGGGGTTCCTCCTGGTTCACCTTGAGCACGATGCGCCTTCTCGATGCAGCGCCCCAGGACGTCACCACCCTGGCCGAGCACTTGACCCGCGGCATCAGCCGACGGATCGAGCGGGGGCTGCACCTGGTGCACTGGCTCGAGTACGCCCTGGTGGTCCACAAGGAGGAAGGGGGCCAGATGGCACTCCTGCGCGAGACGCAGCCCCCGCAGCCCGCCCTGCCGTTCATCGGGTCCAGCCATGCCGTCGCGGCACTGCCTCGTGAGCGGTTCCTCGAAGTGATGAGCGCGTACCGCGCGATCGCCCGCGCCTTCGCCCCGCCACAGTTCTAGGACAGGCCGCCCAAGGATCTCCTGCACCGGCAGGCGCCGCCGGGGTGCCACCCGCCGCCAGCGGGCCTCGCCGCGCTCCTCACTCCTTCGAACCCCACATGTTGCCGCGGAGCTCACCCATGCCCAATGTGTTGCATGTATGCAACATTGCCGACTCTTGGATCCGCCCTTTTGCCTCACACCCGGAGGGGGCGGCTCCCACCCGCACCGACTATCAGAGGAGGCCCATCGTGGGAACCGACCTCTCCCTCGCACATGGAATCGTCCGCGTTCTGCAGGTCTGGCAGCACATGACCGCCAACAGTGAAATGTCGCACCAGACCTTCGACAAATTCGGCCTCCTGCTCCAAAGGTTCGGGCGGTACGCCACCGTGCGCGGCGCGCTCCTCATCGCCGACGTCCGATCCGACCTCGTGGAGGACTTCGTCAACGCCAAAGGCCACAGCCGCCATGGCCGCGTGTCCGATCCGGCCGTCGCCACCCGGCTGTTGCGGCGCAGTGTCGTACGTGCCGCCTATCGCGTGCTGCGTGAGCTCGGCCTGAGTGACCAGGACCCGGCAAGGGACATCCCTCTGCCCGCCCGTACCCATGGAGGTGTGCGCGCCCTGACCGAGGACGAGGTCGTGGCCCTCCGCCATCACGCCTCCTACTCCGCCCGACCGACCCGGCTCGCCGCAGCAGCCGCTCTGGCCCTGGCCGGCGGGCACAGCGGAGAAATCGGGCACATCGTCGCCGCCGACCTCGACCTGTCCCTTCAAAGGGTCTGGATGCACGGCTCCATCAAGTACGAGGCGCGCTGGTGCCGGCTGGACGCCTGGAGTCGACAGGTGCTTGCCGAGCGGGCCCGCCAGGTCGCCGCCCGGCATTCCGAGCCAGCCACCGCCCACCTGGCCGTTTCAAGCAGGCCGACCTCGGATGCGGCCCTGCAGGCACGTGCGTGCGTAGCCCTTGGGGGCCTCCTGCGCCGCATCGGGCTCGGCGGCGAGCCGGACGTCAAGCCCGCCTCCATTACTGCCACCGCCGCGGTCGTGGCATTCGAAGCCACCGGACGCATCGAGGAAGCCGCCCGCACCCTCGGGCTGCGTTCCCTCGACCGGGCCGCCGAGGTGATCGACTACGACTGGCGCTGCAACCGCGCCCACACCGATGGAGTGCCGCCCCGTGCCTGACGACATCTTCGGCGCACCCGTACCCGAGGCCGACCGCCGCAGCCGCAAGCGCCAACTCCGCGACCAGCACCAGCGCCCCCTCCCCGAACGCGTTCGGGACTGCCTCGACTACCCACTGCTATACGAGATGGCCGACCTCCTCCCCCCGCCCTCGAACGTCGGTTGCCCGCGCGAGTACCCGGCGATCGTGTACATGCTCTTGGCGGCCTTGACGCCGGTGGCGAAGTCCAAGCGTGCGGCCGTCGGCCACCTGACCTCCCCACAGGAATGGCGCAGCCTCCGCGCGCACGTACGCCGTAATCTCGGCCGCAGAACCGCCGCGGCCCTTCCCTTGAACGCACCTTCGCGCAACCAGTTCCAGGACGCGGTCGACAAGCTCCTCGTACCGAGCAGCGACCTGCTGGAGGAGGCCTTCCGCACGTACGCCGCCCGCCAGGCACAGGAACAGGGCCTGTTCCCCCCTGACGCCCCGAAGATCTGGAGCAGGCCGGAGCGCCGCCAGCTTCTCGTCGGCGACGCCACCGTCCCCAAAGCGATTTCCAAGGCGAGGAGGCGTCGATCCCGCCGCCCGCGACTACTACGAGAACGGCGAGAAGGCGAAGCGGATGGTGCGGGGAAGCAAGTGGTTCTTCGCGTCGGGCCGCTCCGACGGGTACTGGACCGGCGTCATCCTCTCCTTCGCCCACGTCGCCGGCGGCGAGTACGAGGACGAAGCAGCCGTTGCCGTCCGGCAGTTCCTCATGCTGAAGGACGTCCTGCCCGGCTGCATGGGCATCGTCTACGACGGAGCCCTGCGCGGGGTGCACCGCGACGTACTGGCCCGCCGCGGCATGCTCGCCATCAACAAGCAGCACGGCTCGGTCAAGCCCGTGTTCTACGAGCATCTCAAGGCCTGCCGCAGTGGACACGAGCTGTGGTGCAGCGACGGACGCATCGCCGAGAGCATCGCCCTCGACGACGGCACCCGCATCCTCACCCCGGTACCGATCACCAAGCTGGAGCCGCGCATCGGTGTCACCAAGAGCCGCTGGTACCACGTCCTGCGTATCCCGTGCCGACACGGAGATCACACCCACCGGGTCCCGGTCGGCATCACGACCACCCAGGAGGACCGAGCCCTGCGGGAGGCGGGCAGCGGCAAGCCGCTCAAGAGCGACAGCGAACGCCGCTTCCACCGCGCCGAGCTCCTCCAGCAGATCCCCCAGCCGACCCTGGCCCACCAGCGCGTCTACCCGTACCGCGCGGACTCCGAGTCCGTCCACGCCCAATTCGACCAGAGTCTGTGGAACCGACGCATGATCGCGTACGGCATCGAACGCCAGAAGATCTTCGTCCTCGGCTTCGCCTTGGCCCAGAACGCCACCAGCCACCGACTCCACCGAGAACGGCTCACCCAGGCCCAGTCGGCCACGGGCCCTACCTGATCCCACCAGCACTGCCACACAGCTGCGAAGGCCGCGCTCCCCACCGGGGCGCGGCCTTCGCATGTCTGGTGCGACAGGGCCCGGCAGGTGGCCCAGGTGCACGGCGTCGACAGCCACCTCCGCCGGGACGCGCCGGCTCCCACCCGACGGAAAGCACGACGCCGTCGCAGCCCCCGCACGCCCGGCAGCGACCCCTCTTCCAGGGAGCCAAGCCGCTAAGGAGACGGAACGGACACCTGCACGGGACGGCAGGCATGAACGGCACTTCCGTCACCGCTGACACGGCACGCGTTTCCGCAGCTCAGCAGCCACTGGCGCGCAATCCTGGATGTGACGCGTTATGGGGGCGCACCCGCGCAGCACGATCGGCTAGGCTGTCTGCGGGCAGTCGGCTACCGGCCGCATGCTCGGGAAAGTGTCCACGAGGACTCTGCCCCAGCGGCGTCGGCACACCAGCTGACCTGGAGGTTTGCGTTGCCGGCCGAGGATCCCGCTATGGGGTTTCCGGCAAGGTTTTCCGCAAGCCCCCGCCTTCGTAGCTCAGGGGATAGAGCACCGCTCTCCTAAAGCGGGTGTCGCAGGTTCGAATCCTGCCGGGGGCACACGGCTGAGGGGCGCCTACCAGTTCTGGTAGGTGCCCCTTTGGTGTGCACGGCCTTGTCACTGCTCGGGCTTACCGTCCGGGCCATGACGAAGAGACCCCCTGAGATGTGGCGGGCCTGGATGGCCGAGGTGGGCCCCGGCGTGGCGGCGAGGACGCTGGAGCCGGAGTGTGCCGGTGCGGTGGAGATGTACCCCGAATCCTTGCTGCGGGCGACCGATGCGGCGTGGGAAGCGTTCGAGGCGGAGGTGCGGGCCTTGGGGCAGCCCTGCGGTCGAGCGAGTCGTGCTCGCCCTCAACGCCGTCGACGCGGACCCCGGTCATGGCGGCGCCGGCTTCTGCACCGAAGAGCGCGAGCAGCTGTGCGAGTACATCGTTCTCACCTTGGGCGAGCACGGTGTGGATGTTGCCGCCCTTGCCGCCAGGAAGGGTATCGGCCGCTCCGAGATCACCGATGACTGGCGCGACTGGTGACGTACACAGGTGACATCAACCGCGGTGGATTGCGGGGGTCGCGGGTTCGAATCCTGCCGAGGACACCTGGGCAGAGGCACCTCACCGTTGTGGTGGGGGCCTTTGGTGTTTGGCCCGGGCGGGGTCTTGGGGTGCGGTGCGGGGTGGGCGGTACCGGTGCGCTGTCGGGATGAACGTGCTGGTGGGGGGCTCAGAGGTGGGGCGGCGGGGCCGATGGAAGTGCTGATGGCTGGTGGCGCTCGGCCCGCTTCCGGGGAGCGTCCGGCCCTGGCCTGAAAGGGAGATGGGTGCGTTCTCCGTACGGAACGAAGCTGTGGCTGCGCCCGCTGCCGCGGAGCGGGGCGTGGGTTGCCGGTGGCGCGCTGGCGTCGCTGGGGCTGGTGCTGGTGGGGCTCGTCGCGCTGTGGCGAGTGCCGCCGGTGTGGCGGATGCGGCTGATGCTGCGGGTGCGGCTCGTGAGCGCGGCGCGGCCGCCGCGGCTGTCGCGCTTCCGGCTGGTGGTGGGGGCGGGGGCGGTGGCGATGACTGCCGGCCGCGGAGGCCGGGAGTGCCGGACAGCCAGCCGCCGGGCCCGGTTCGGGTGGGCGTGAACCCCGGACGTGGTGGTGCGGGTGGTCCGGATGGTTTGGCTGGTCCGGGTGGTGGGGCTGGTTGGGGTGGTGCGGCTGGCTCGCGTGGCGTGGGTGGGTCGGGTGGTGGTGGGGGCGAGTGTAACGAGGGGCCGCCTGGGCCGCCTGGTCCGGCGGGGCCTGTTGGACCAGTCGGACCGGCTGGACCGCAGGGAGCCACTGGGCCGGCTGGTGCGCAGGGTCCGGTCGGGCCGAGTGGGGCTACTGGAGCTACGGGGTCGGCGGGGCTGGCCGGATCGCAGGGCGAGCCCGGTCCGGTCGGAGCTACGGGTGCAATGGGTGCAACGGGTGCCACCGGGGTTCCGGGGGCCACCGGGGCCACGGGCGCCACCGGAGCCACTGGAGCTACGGGCGCCACCGGAGCTACGGGGACCGCCGCGGTGCTGACGCTGGGTGGGGGCGGGGCCGGGTGGGCGTCAGCGGTTCGCGTGGGTGCGGCGGAGGAGTGAGAGGCCGAGGCACGCGGCGCCGACTGCCGCCATGCCGGCGCCCGGCCGGGGCGCCGGCTGCTCCTGGCCCTGGGTGGGGCCGTGGGCGAGTCGGCGAAGGCCGCCTGCGCCGGGACGGCGAGTGCGGCGGTGACGGCGGTGACGGCGGTCACGGCGGTCACGGCGGTGACGGCGGCGGTACGGAAGGTGGCGCGCAGGGCCTGGTTCCCGCGGGACGCTGCCGCCCGGTCGTCGGCATTTGCCGGGGCGACGGAGACGAAGCTACGCGGGGCGTGTTCCGGTTGCCCGTAGGGGATGTAACGGCCGGGTGGATGTGCGGGAGCGAAGTCGTGAAATGCGGGAGGGCTGCGCGAAAGGGCAGGTCGGACGGCCCGGGCGGACTCCGCCGCCCCGCCCGCGGGGCCCGCAGCGGATGCATATGCCCCTGTATGTGCCTACGATCCGAATAGTCCGATCGAGCACCGTCTGAAGAGGTGAAGCCAGGATGGCGAAGAGGCAGAACAAGGGCCGCTCCGAGCTGCTGGAAGCCCTCAGGAGCGCGGACGCCGGCGGCCCGCCGCGCGATACGGGGCACGGCTTCGGCGGCCCCGTCCCCAGCAAGGTCAAGGGCGGCGCCCACACCAAGGCGGAGCTCAAGCGAGCGGGCTCGCCGCAGGGCGACCGCATCGGCGAGCGGAGCCGGGGGCTGAGCTGACCCCCGCCGCACCCCCCAGACGCGACGAAGCCCTCCCGGGGCGCATCTTCCGGGAGGGCTTCGTCACATCGTGAAGTTTCGTGCCGATTCATCCGGCTTGTCCGCTTGGTTCGCTACCTGGCCTTCTCCGCCCAGCGGCGCGTGAGCACCGATATCGACTCGGCGACCTCGTCGAGGCTCTCGCTGTTCGTCCGGATCCCGCGGTTCAGCTCGATGTGCAGGAAGCGCAGCCGCTCCTCGGCCGCCACCTGGCCCTGCTCGTTGGATGTGCCGGACAGCTTGCACTTACGGGCCCAGGCCGGGCAGACCTCCAGGTCCCCGGCCTTCAGCTGCCGTGCCAGCAGCTTCGCGTCCGCCACCGCCCGGTCACCCGCGCCCGTCGAGACCACGACGTCGAACTCCGGGAAGGACTCGTTCGCGAAGCCGTGCAGCTGGACGCCCGGCAGCTTCCGCCCCATGAGCTCGTCGATGACGCTGTGGAAGACCGAGTCCGTGCGGTGCGCGACGTCCGCCGCGTTGCCGGTCCCGGCCGTACGGTGCGCTCCCGCGAGCACCAGTACGCCGCCCGGCTCCCCCCGCAGCACCCGCGCGCCGAGGTCCTCGGTGTTCTCGTCCGCGACCGGATGGGGCACCTGCACCGACCAGCGGACCGGCTCGGTCAGGTCGAGGTAGACCCGCCCCCAGCCGCGGCTGCGGCTGCCGGTGAAGCTGGCCGTGTCGGCCACCTCCGCGAAGCGGCGCCCGCTCACCGAGTCGGTGAAGGTCTGCAAACCGTAGTCGACCTCTGCGAGCTGCCGTTTTGCCGCTTCATGATCGCCATCGAGAAGCATCGACACGCCCTGAGTGAGCGTCAGCCGTTCATCCTTCGTTGGGATGCGGTACCCGCCGCGTTCACCAAAGCCTGCTGTGTATTGGGTAATCCGCGCCTCAAGGTCGACGCCCGCAGCCACCCGCGGCTTCGGGCGTTCCTGCTGGTCGGCAGAGGGTTGCCCGGCAAGCAGCGTGAGACACACCACAATCGCGCAGATGGAAGCCACAGCGCCGAAAGTTATTGCAATCGTTATTCGTTTTGCGGGAGATGCGCTCATAGTCAGATGAAAATACCGGAGTGATGACCAACGCCGACCAAGCCGCCACCCTCCGGACCGGGGCCCTCGCTCTGCTCCTGAGCGCCTCCCTGACCGGATGCGGACTGCTCGGCGGCTCCGACAGCTCCGGTGACGACGCGGCCAACACCGCCGCGTCGGGCGGCCGCTCCTTCACCGTCGCCGCGGCCGGGGACATCCTGATCCACCCCGAGCTGACGACCCAGGCCCAGAAGGACGCCAAGGCCGACGGCAAGCCGGACATGTCCTTCGACAAGATCATGGCCGGGGTGAAGCCCGTCATCAGCAAGGCCGACCTGGCCATCTGTCACATGGAGCCGGTCCTCGGCAAGCCCAACGGCCCCTGGCAGAGCTTCCCGAACTTCCTCGTGCCCCCGCAGATCACCACGACGATCAAGGACATGGGGTACGACACCTGCTCGACCGCCTCGAACCACGCGCTGGACCACGGCGCGGGCGGCGTCAAGAGCACCCTCGACGCCCTGGACAAGGCCGGCCTGAAGCACACCGGCTCCGCGCGCAACGCGCAGGAGGCCGCCAAGCCGAACATCATCGACGTCAAGGGCGTCAAGGTCGCGCAGCTGTCCTTCGCCGGCGGCTTCAACGGCAACACCATCCCGGCCGACAAGCCCTGGCTGGTGAACAAGACCTCCCTGGACGCCATCGCGAACGCCGAGAAGGCCGCCCGCGCCGCCGGCGCCGAGGTCGTCATCCTCAGCATCCACTGGGGCAAGGAGCACCAGCCGGCCCCGAACAGCCTGCAGCTGAGCCTGGCCAAGAAAATCGCCAAGAAGACCACGATCAACCTGGTCATCGGCCACCACGCGCACGTCGTCCAGCCGATGGAGAAGATCGGCAACACCTGGGTCGCCTACGGCCTCGGCAACCAGCTCGCCCGCCACGAGGTCCCCAGCGGCCTCTCCGAGGAGGGTGTGATCGGCTGGTTCCAGTTCGCCGAGGCGAACGGCAAGTGGGACGTCCAGGCCCGCTACCGCCCGACCTTCGTCGAGCTGCCGCCGGACGCCGAGGTGACCGACGCCGGCCCGCAGCCGCTGAAGGCAGACCAGGTCCAGGACCACCGCCTGATCGACCTCGAGTCGGCCCTCCGGAACACCGAAGGCCTGACCGACGAGCGGCGGGACCGCTACCGTCTTGCCTTTGAAAGGACCCAGGGCACCCTTCTCAACCGGGGCGGAGCCAAGGACGGACTCCGCGCCCTGGAGGGTCTGCCCGATTGAGCGGGCGGGGCGCGCACCGGCGGCCGCGTGGACAACGCGGGGGCGGCACGCGCCCTGCCGGTCTTTCACCGAAGACCCCGCAGACTTCGTCCAGCATGCCCATACACCGACCGAGTCCCGGAGCCACCAGGGCCCCGGGGCGTTCTGAACAGGAGCGTCCGTTGGCCGCGTCGCGCACGAAGCGGCGGCACAAGGTCCGCCGCAGGGCCGACATGTCGCTGCTGGGTGGCATACGCCCGCCCATCGCCGCGCTGTCCGCCCTGCTGCTCGCCCTCGCCGCCCTCACCGCGTTCCAGTTCGGCCGCGTGGGCGAGGACGCCGTCCCCGAGGCGGTGCTCACCTCTCAGCAGCACTTCGCCGAAGACGGGGCCATCGCGCTCCGGGCGGGGCTGGACGAGAGCATCACCGACCTCAGCCGCACCGCCTCCCTCTTCAACGCCGGCGACCCGGTCTCCGCGGACACGGTCCTGGACAAGCTGGGCAACGTCTACCAGAAGTGGCGCGGCCTGGCCGTGCTGGAGATCAAGTCCGGGAAGCTGGAGGCCCAGCGCGGTGAGAACCTGCCGCTGACCGCCATCGACCGGTCCAAGCTCACCGAGGAGAACGGCCTCGCCCCGCGCATGGTGCGCCTGGAGAACGGCGAGACCCGGCTGCTGACCCTGGCCGTGCTGTCCTGGCCGGGCAAGCCCCAGATGCTCCTCGTCGCCTCCAGCAGCCTGAAGTTCCCCGGTGTCAGCCTCGGCAAGTTCCGCGCCATCGCGGTCGTCGACCACACCGGCCAGATCCTCAGCAGCGACGGCCTCGCCAACGACGAGCAGATCCAGTCGGACGAGGTCAAGGAATCCACCGAGCAGTCCCGCAAGCAGCTCAAGAAGTTCGCCAAGATCGCGGGCAAGAAGTCGGAGCAGCACCCCCAGAAGACGAAGGAGCCCGGCGCCGGCGGCTTCCTCGGCGTGAGCGGCCACATGCTCGGCTCGCTCAACGCGGGTGAGCGCGCCGTCGCCGGTTACGCCGCCCTGGCGGGCCCGGAGGCCGGTGTCCCCACCGCTGCCAGCGCCCTCGGCCTGACCGTCGTCGCCATGGTGAACGTCACCGAGGAGCGCACGGCCGGCGTCGACCCGTTCTTCGGCATCGCGGCCGCCGGCGCCCTGCTGGTCATGGGCGCGATCGCCCTCGCCGTCCTGATCGGCACCGTGCAGAAGCCGCTGCTCCAGCTGTTCCTGGAGTCCCGCCGCCTCAGCCGCGGCGACCTGACCCGGCCGGTCAGCCTGCCCAAGTACGGCGAGGCCTCCCGGATCGGCGCCGCCCTGGAGCGGCTGCGCCGCCAGCTCCTCGGCGAGTCCGCCGAGGAGCAGCAGGGCCAGGACCCGCGCCGCGGCCGCCGCGGCCGCATCGGCATGCGCGCCCTGGTCGCGATCTGCGCCGCCCTGATCGTCGTGTGGTCCGCGCCCCTGGTGCTGCTGATCAACCGCGCCGGCGACTCCGTCGCCATCCCGCAGACGATCATCAACGACCAGCGCGAGCGCACCGACACCCTCGCCGACCGCATCCGCCGCGCCCTCAACGAGGGCCACGCCGACCTCACCTCGGTGGCCTCCATGCTCGGCGGGGGCACCACCCCGGCCGACATGACCACGATCCTGGAGCGCACGCTCACGCAGCACCCGCGCTACGAGTCGCTGTACGTGCTCAAGAACGACGGCACCGTCGCCGCCAAGGCCGGCAAGGAACCCCGCCACCCCAGCGGCAAGCCCCCCGGCCAGGCGGTCACGCTCCTGGAGGGCGGCAACGAGCCCGTCATCGTCGCGTACGCCGAGGCCCCCGGCCTCAAGGCGTCCGTCGTCGGCGAGCTGCGCATCGACTTCCTGAACTCGCTGCTGAAGCGGCCGGGCCTCGGCGAGGTCCGCGTCGTCGACGAGAAGCACCGCGTCATCGGCGGCAACAACGGCTACCTGGCCTTCGAGAAGCTCGGGGACGAGAAGATCGACGCCCTGGTCTCCGGCGCCAACCAGAAGGTCGGCAAGGGCCCCCGCCCGAGCAGCATGCTGCTCCGCGACGGCGGCGGCATCGACATCGCCGCGGCCGTGCCCATGGTCGGCGGCGGCGCCGCCAAGCCGCTGGCCTGGACCGTGGTCAGCTGGCAGCCGGCCAAGGGCCTGGCGATCCCCGAGTACAACCTGCAGAACCGCACCGTTCTCGCCGGTCTGCTCGGTCTGACCGCCGTCGCCGCCTGCCTCGGCTGGATGCACATCATCGTCGTCCGCCCGCTGCGCCAGCTCGCCCAGCGCGCCGAGGCCCTGGCCGACGGCGACCGCCGGACCGTCCTCTTCCCGACCCACCACGACGAGGTCGGCGCCGTCACCCGCAGCCTGGAGGTCATCAGGCAGCAGCTCGTGGAGCTGAAGAAGCGGGAAGCCAGTGGAAGTGCCGGACGGGCCGGCAAGGCCACTCCGGCCGGAAGGAACTGAACCGCCGTGCTCTTCCTCTACGTCGTGCTCCTGATCTGCTGCGCGGTCATGCTGGTCGCCGGCATCATCGAGCAGCGGCGGCACTTCGCCAACCTGAACGAGATCCCCACCCGGGTGCTGGTCAACGGCATCCGCGGCAAGAGCTCCATCACCCGCCTCGTCGCGGGCGCGCTCCGCGGCGGCGGGCTGGTGACGGTCGCCAAGACCACCGGCACCGCGGCCCGGTTCATCCACCCGGACGCCACCGAGGAGCCGGTCTACCGCAAGTTCGGCCTCGCCAACGTGGTCGAGCAGATCGGCATCGTGCGCCGTGCGGCCGCGTACCAGCCGGACGCCCTGGTGATGGAGTGCATGGCGGTCATGCCGCCCCTCCAGGAGCTCAACCAGCAGAAGCTGATCCAGTCCACCATCGGCGTGCTCTGCAACGTCCGTGAGGACCACGTCGCCGAGATGGGCCCGACCCTCGACGACATCGGCCGCTCGCTGTCCCGCTCGATGCCGCACGGCGGCATCTGCGTGACCGCCGAGAAGGAGCGCTTCCACGTCCTCCAGCAGGAGGCGGACGCCCGCGACTGCCAGCTGATCTACGCCGACCCGGACATGGTCACCGACGAGGAGCTGCGCGGCTTCTCCTGGTTCACCTTCAAGGAGAACGTCGCCATCGCCCTGGTCGTCGCCGACCTGCTGGGCATCGAGCGCCAGACCGCGCTCCAGGGCATGTACGACGCCCCGCCGGACCCGGGTGTGCTCTCCGTCGAGCGCTACATAGCCCCCGGCGACAAGAAGCTGCGCTTCGGCAACATCTTCGCGGCCAACGACCCCGAGTCGACCCTGATGAACATCCAGCAGCTGATCGACCTCGGCGCGATCAAGCGCCCGCTGAACGTGGTCATCAACTGCCGCCCCGACCGCGTCGAGCGGAACGGCCAGATGGGCCAGATCATCCCGGACATCAAGCCGGAGAAGGTCTTCGTCATCGGCCACCCGACCAAGTCGGCCATCGACGCCATCCCCTCCGAGTGGCGCGACCGGGCCGTCGACCTCGGCGGCGAGCGCGAGGGCGAGGAGTTCATGCACGAGCTCCTCGGCCACCTCGGCCCCGACTCCTCGCTCGTCTCCATCGGCAACATCCACGGCCAGGGCGAGATCCTCCTGGAGCACCTCGCCGAGCTGCCCAACTTCGAGGACGACGGCGACAGCGGCCCCGCCATGGGCGCCCCCGGCAGCGAGCCCGCCGCCCAGCACCCGCGCCACGACCAGACGATGGCGCTGTACATGAAGCACCTCGACCCGTACGCGAACCTGCCCGCCGCCGAGGAGGCGCGCCGGATGCAGGCCCCCGTACCGCATCCGCGCCAGCCGTACCCGTACCAGCAGCAGCCCCAGCAGCAGCAGTACGCGCAGCAGCCGGTGCCGGTGCAGCAGGTACAGCCGGTCCAGCAGCACCAGCCGCAGCCGACGATGCACCAGCTGCCGCCCGGCCAGTCCCAGTACGGCCAGGAGCAGCAGCAGGGCTACGCCCAGGACCAGTACGCGCCCGACCAGTACGGGCAGCAGCGCCAGCAGCGTCCGCCGGCCCCGTGGCCGCCGTTCCAGCAGCAGCAACAGCCCAACCCGAACCCGCAGCAGTGGCAGAGCCCAGGAGAGCACCGTTGATCCCCGCCGTACTCACCCCCGAGATCGCCGCGATCGGCATCGCGCTGGGCCTGCTGTTCTCGCTCCTGTGCTACCTGACGACGAACCTCTCCCCGGGCGGCATGATCACCCCGGGCTGGCTCGCCCTCACGCTCATCGAGGACCTCCAGCGCGCCGCGCTGGTCGTCGGCGTCACCGTCCTGACCTACGTCCTGACGCTGCTCACCCAGAAGTTCGTGATCCTGTACGGCAAGCGGCTGTTCGCCGCCGTCGTGCTCATCGGTGTGCTGCTGCAGGCCACCGTGGTGATCGTGCTGCAGATGGAGTTCCCGCTCCTGTACGCGAACCAGACCCTCGGCTTCATCGTGCCCGGCCTGATCGCCTACCAGCTGGTCCGCCAGCCCAAGGGCGCCACCCTGCTGGCCACCGGCTCCGCGACGCTCATGACGTACGTCGTGCTGACCGCCGGAATCCTGCTCGGTTTCATGCCCCACGTGTAAGGCTGGCGTCCGAACGCACACGCGTACGCCGCACACCCGCACCCGCCCGCCGTACCTGACCGATCCGCCCGGAGCGACCGATGGCCGAACTCAAGCCCAAGAAGAAGCGTCCCGTCCTGCATGCCGTCACGGTGGTCGCGCTGCTCGCCGGCAGCGCGTACTTCACCTTCGAACTGCGCAAGGACGAGCAGGAGAAGGCGCCCGCGATCGCGAGCGTGACCGACAGCGTGGACTCGTCCGGCAAGAGCTCCTCCACCGGCGAGCAGAAGTGGGAGCGGCTGAAGAACCCCGACCGCTCCGTGCTGCGCGGCGGCGACGGCAACGTCATCGCAACCTTCACCGACGGCGCCCGCACCGCCACCCTCACCGGCCCCAGCCGCACCTTCTCCGAGCCGGCCACCACCAAGACCCGCGTGGTGACCACCGACTGGGTGCGGCTGATGCCGGAGCCGTGGGTCAGCGGTGCCGAGAAGGAGCAGTGGTTCAAGGAGTGGTTCACCAAGTACCGGGGCAGCGAGGAGGACGACCTCTTCGCGATGGCCTTCCAGTACGGTGACCAGGCCCCGGTCAAGAAGGACGCGGAGGGCATCCCGTACGCCGGCGACGCCTCCTTCGGCCCGATCAACCCCAACGGCTCGGTCGGCAACGACTACCGCCTGGAGCAGTCGGACTTCTACGACTACCTGGGCATCCCGTACACCTTCCGTGACGGCACCACCATCCAGCAGGAAGCCAACCGCTACCGCTCGATGGACTGCTCCGGGTTCATCCGCACGCTGTTCGGCTACCGGGCGCGCTTCCCCCTGATGTCCTCGGACACCTCGGGCGACGGCCTGCCGCGCACCGCCAACGGCATGGCCCGCTCCAAGATCGGCGTCGACACCATCCCGCTGAAGGGCGTCTCCGCGGCCGCCCGGCCCAGCAACATCGACGTACTGCAGCCGGGCGACCTGCTGTTCTTCAAGCTCGACGCGCGTACGGGCGAGCGGCTGGACCACACCGGCATGTACCTGGGCAACGACACCGAGGGCCACAAGATCTTCATATCCAGCCGGGAAGAGGCCAACGGCCCCACCATCGGCGACAAGGGCGGCACCTCACGCCTGGACGGCAACGGCTACTACGCGAGCACCCTGCGCAGCGCCAAGCGCCTCTGAGCCCCGCTCAGCGGTCCGCTTCCACTCCGCCACCGCGGCCGGTTCCACCCGGCCCGGTGGCGGAGTCGTTCCCGAGCATCTCCTCGGGGCACGGCGTGCCGCGCGGCAGCCGGTACTTGGCCGCCAGCCGGTACTCCCCCGGCCGGGGCGCCAGCAGCACGGTCCACTCGTCGCCCACGGCGTCGCGCGGGGTGCTCAGCAGGCACCCGGCGACGTTCTCGTACTCCTTCGGATCCGTCCCCGCCGCCTGCGAGGCGGCCGTCTCCCGGGGCGCCACGACGGCCTTGCCCTCGGCGTCGACGAGGCCCAGCCAGGGCGAGTACGGGACGCGCAGCAGCACCCGGCCGGCCCGCGCCACCTCGACGACCACCTCGCCGGCGTCCGCCCGGCGCACGGTGGCCGGCGGGTC
The DNA here is from genome assembly GCF_044540325.1 of Streptomyces sp. NPDC086023. Lineage (NCBI taxonomy): Bacteria > Bacillati > Actinomycetota > Actinomycetes > Kitasatosporales > Streptomycetaceae > Streptomyces > Streptomyces sp. NPDC086023. Next base: position 26,984 of record NZ_JBITRX010000037.1, on the reverse strand, counting down.
CGCCAGCGGGGTCGGCGCGGACACCCGGAACAGCTGCCAGTTCGCGTCGCCCCAGACCTTCTCCAGGTAGGGCAGGCCCCGCCGGATCAGTGCGGCCTCGCGCTCGCCGCCCGAGTCCGGGGTGTCCTGCGGGAGCACCACCCAGTGGACGGCCCAGCGGTCCAGCCACTCGCGGTAGTTCACGGCGTCGAGGGTGTCGTCGTAGAAGAGCGGGTTGCGCTCCAGGTCGGCCTGCCGGTTCCAGCCGCGGGCCAGGTTCACGTACGGCGCGAGCGCCGAGGACTCGCGGTGGCTGCCGACCGGCACCACCTCGACCCGGCCGCGCTCGGCGCCGACCCGCTGCAGCCGGTCGACCAGCGGGGACAGCTCGCGCGCCCAGGCGGCCTTGGGGGTGGTCCGCACGATGTCGCTGACGCTGTTGACGGCGATCCAGGAGTTGAGGCCGGCGAAGGCCAGCAGCAGCGCGTACCAGCGCCGGCTGCGCGGAGCGGCGTACGGCAGGGCGGCGAGCAGCACGACCCCCGCGAACAGCATCGCGAAGCGCGTGACGTTGGAGCCGATCTGCGAGTCGACCAGCCAGCACAGCAGCACCCCGAGGGCGTACACGGCCGCCGCCACCCGCACGGTCGTCCAGTCCCGCGGTACGAGCAGGAAGACCAGCGCGCCGAAGAGGAAGGGCAGCGAGGCCGAGCCGAGGGACAGCGGCTGCGTGCCGGAGAAGGGGAACAGCCAGGCGGAGAGGCCGACCACGACGACCGGCGGGAGCCCGATCGCGTACGCGCCGGGGCGCCGCCCGCTGAGGAACAGCGCGGCGGCGACGATCCCGAGGAAGAGGCCGGCCACCGGGCTCGCGGCGGTGGCGAGTCCGGCCAGCGGCGCGGCCGCGGCGGCCTTGCCCCAGCGGTTGCGGCTCCACTTGCGGGGCCAGCAGAAGACGGCGGCGACCGCGCCCAGCGCGAACATCACGCCGAGGCCGAAGGTGACGCGGCCCGACAGCGCGTTGCCGAACAGCGCGAACACGCCGGCCAGCGCGGGCGGCAGGGGGTTGCGGACGGCACCGCGGCAGCGGCACAGGACGAGGGTCAGCAGCCCCGCGGAGACCGTGCCGGCGGCCATCATCGTCGTACGGACGCCGAGCAGGGACATCAGGTACGGGGAGACCACGCTGTAGGAGACCGGGTGCATCCCGCCGTACCAGGCGAGGTTGTACGCGGAGTCGGGGTGGCGGCCCACGAACTCGGCCCAGGCGTCCTGGGCGGCCAGGTCCCCGCCGCTGTTGGCGAGGGCGAAGAACCAGACCACGTGCAGGACGGCGGCCAGCAGGGTCGTGAAGGCGACCGGGTGGCGGCGCGGCAGGCCGGCGAGTCCCGGCCGCCCGGTCCCGGGGTCCGGGGCGGCGGCGCGGGACGGGGCGGCCTCCTGCCGCTCGGCGGTCGTCACTGCGCCTCTCCCCTGGTCGAACGTGTGCCTTTCCGGTCGGAGGCTAGACGCAGTACGGCGCCCCGGGGTTCACCGGGGCGCCGTACCGCACTCATTCCTCGGACCGCACGGTGGCGCCCGGGCTCAGCCGACGCGGGTGAGCTTGGCGCCGAAGCCGGGCTCGGCGAGCTCGCTCTGGAGCGCGACCGGGACCTTGACCTGGCTGGCGCCCTCACCGACGGTCAGCGTGCCGATCTCGGAGCCGGCGGTGGCCGAGTGCGGGAGCTTGGTGCCGCCGTCGGAGAGCACGATGTCGACGGTGACGGACGGCCAGCCGACCGCCTCCACGTCGGCGGTGGCGACGACCGGCGTGCGGCCGCCGAGGCCGTCGTCCACGTACCCGACGACGTCGCCCTTCTTGACGACCTTCGCGTTCTCCAGCATGTCCTGGGTGGCCAGCATCAGCTTCTTGCTGGCCGCGATGGCGTCGTCGAGGATGCGTGAGGTGTGCATCGACAGCACCGCGCCGACGATCAGCTGGTCGGTGCCGCCGACCATCTTGTGGGCGGCGAAGAGCAGGTTGCCGCCGGCGGCCGTGGTGGAGCCGGTCTTGATGCCGAGCGCGCCGTTGTACGGGACGAGGTCGTTCCAGTTGCGCCACCGCTTGCCCGAGGGGTCCTCCCAGTAGGGCAGCTTGGTGATGTCCATCAGGGCCTTGTTCTCGACCAGCTTCAGGCCCAGCTTCACCTGGTCCTCGGCGGTGCTGACGGTGGTCGCGTCCAGGCCCGAGGGGTCGGTGTAGGTGGTGTTGTTCATGCCGAGTTCCTTGGCGGTGTCGTTCATCTTCTTGACGAACGCCTCCTGGGAACCGGCGTCCCAGCGCGCGAGGAGCCGGGCGATGTTGTTGGCCGACGGGATCATGAGGGCGGCGATCGCGTCGTACTCCGAGATCTTGTCGCCCGCCTTGACGGTGTTGAGGGTGGACTCGTTGTCGGACTTGTCCTTGCCGCCCTCGTCCTCCGCGGCCTGGTCGATGTCGATCATCGGACCCTTTTCGCCCCTCTTGAGGGGGTGGTCGCGCAGGATGACGTACGCCGTCATCGACTTGGTGACGGACGCGATCGGCACCGGCTTCTGCTCGCCGTGGGAGCCGACGGTGCCGAGTCCGGCGGCCGCCATGAAGGCCTGGGTGCGCGGCTGCTCGGGCCAGGGCAGGTTCGGCTTCTCACCTGCGAACGAGTACGTCTTGTCGGCGGTCATGACGAGGTGCGGGTCCGGCAGGGGCCGGACGAGCTGCACGACGGCGAAGATCACGCCGAGCAGGACCACGAGCGGGGTCCAGATCTTGAACCGCCGCACGGCGGTGCGGAGGGGGCTCGGGGGCGGCGGGGGGTTGTTCGTCAGCTCGGCGAGCATGTCGAGCGGGGGCTTGGGCGGCAGCGGCTGCTGCTTGGTCCGCTCGGCCTCCTCCCGGAGCGGGACGAAGGTGCCGGCGGGCCGGACACCGGGGCCCTGGGGGGCGGGTGCGGCGGTGCCGGGGGCCTGGCGGCCGGCAGTGGGTGCGGCGGTGCCGGGGGCCTGGGCTGCGGGGCTCTGGCCTGCGGGTGTGGTGCTGCCGGGGGCGGCCGGGGGCTTGGGCGCTCCCGGGCCCGTGGCGGGGGCCTTGGGGGCCGGTGCCGGGGCGCCCGCGGCAGGGGGCTTCGGGGCGCCGGGGGCCGCGGGTGCCCGACCCGGTGCGGACTGGCCCGCCGGGGGGAACTTGGGCGCGCGGAACACCGCGGTCCGCTCGACGTCGTCGCTGCTCCCGTCACCCGTGGGGGCCTTCGGGGCACCGGGAGCCGGGGCGGGGGCCGCCTTGGGGGGCGCCGCTGCGGTGGCCTTCGGGCCGGCAGGGGCGCCGGGCGCCGCCTGGCCGTCGGCCGGGAGCCTGGGTACGCGGAAGACGGCCGTGCGCTCGACGTCGTCGGCCGGCGCCTTCGGCGCGCCGGGACCGGCGGCGGGCGGCTTCGGGGCGCCGGAGCCGTCGGCCGGGGGCTTCGGTGCGGCAGGACCGGTGGCCGGGGCCTTCGGGGCCGCGGAGCCGGTGGCCGGGGCCGCGTCGGCGACCGGCGGCTTCGGCATACGGAAGACGGCCGTCCGCTCGACGTCGTCGGCCGGCGCCTTCGGGGCGCCGGGACCGGCGGCCGGGGCCTTCGGCGCGGCGGAACCGGAGCCCGCGGAGGAACCGGTGCCGGCGGAGGAACCGGTGCCGGCGGAGGAACCGGTGCCGGCGGAGGAACCGGCGCCGGCGGAGGAACCGGCGCCGGCGGAGGAACCGGCGCCGGCGGCCGGGGCCTCGGCGGCGGCGGACGCCTCGGGCGCACGGCTCGCCGCCGCGGGCTTCGGGGCACCTGCGGCCGGAGCCTTCGGATTCGCGTTCGCATCGTCCTCGTCGGCGCTGCGGGACACCCAGGCGGACACGGCGGTGCGCAGTTCGTCGTCGGCGGAGCGGGCGCCCTGACCGGGTACGACGCGGGGGTCGACGGCGCCGTTGCCGGTTCCGGCGGGAGGCGTACGGCGGGCCGGGCGGGCGAAGGCGTCGAAGCCGTCGCCGTCGCCCGCACGCGGGGCGGGCGAGGAGGCGGAGCCCGAACCGGAGCTCGGACCGGAGCCCGGGGCGGGCTCGGAAGCCTCCGACCGCTCCGGGGCGTCAACCCGACCGGCCTCGGCGTCGCCCGTCCGGCCGGTGGCGGAGGACCCTCGTTCGGCGGAACCGGAAGCGGAAGCATCTCCGGAGCGGGTGGGGAGGTCGGCCCCGTCCGGCGGCGCCGCGGAGTCGCGCGAACCGGCGGCACTCCGGGCGGGACCGTCCGTGGCGTCACGAGGGGCCTTGGAGGGGGCCTCAGGGGCCTCGGAGCCGGTGGCGGCGGACCCGGCGGCACGGACCGGGGCGGAACCCTCGGCCGCGGACTTGGCGGCCTCGCGGGACAGGCGGTCGAGCGCGGAACCGGAACCGGCGGAAGACGGCCCGGAGACGGCGGCGCGGGCCAGCCGGTCGAGCGCGGAACCGGAACCGGCGTACCGGGCGGAGCCGGAAGCCTCCCGGCCGCCGGGCTTCTCGGTGGAGCCGGACCCGGACCCCTCCGGCCGGGCCTCCCCGGACGCGGCGGAGGACGACTCCGGGCCGGCGGCGGACCCGGAACCCTCGGCTTCCGAACCGGCGGAGCCGGAAGCGGCGTTCCCGGAGCCGGCGGTACCCGTACCGGCGTCCGAGCCCGACCCGGCGGCGCCGGACGACTTCGACCCGGAACTCTCCGAACCGGCACTCTCCGACCCGGCACCCTCCGACCCGCCCTCTCCGGAACCGGCGGAGCCGGAGGCGGCGTCCTCGCCCGTGGCGGGCCGACGGAAGACGGAGAGTCGGGGGTCGCTGTCCTCAGGACCGTTCGCCGTCCCCGACGAACCTTGCTGTACCGACTTGTCGGGGGACTCGCCCGCCACCAGTTCCTCCTCGCTCGCTGTCCGGCTGTCCGAACCGCTAACAGTGTCCCGTCTCGGGGCCATCGCCCCCGGCCTAGACGAGAACGACATAAGTGCCGGTTCCCGTCCAAAGCGGCCAGGCACTCTCGACAGATGAATGTGAGAGGGGTCACCCTGTCATTCATCCACGCGGGGAGGCATGGATGGGCAGGAGCCGCAGAACACTTCCGGAGGAGCTTCTGCTGCTCGCTTTGGACCCGGCCACGGGTACCACGGCGCAGCCGCAGTCGCTCGACCTCGGCCTTGCCGGGGCCCAGCTAGTAGAGCTGGCTCTGGCAGGACGGATAGCCCCAGACGGGGATCGTATCGCCGTGGTGATGCCACGGCCGACAGGAGATCCGACCTTGGACTCCGCACTGGAACTGCTGCGCAGACGCGGCAGTCCGGTCCGGGCCGTCCACTGGATCGGCGGACCCCGGCTGGGGCTCCGCCAGATTTACCTCGCCCACCTGGAGCGTTGCGGCATGGTGCATGCCGTGGCCGGCCAGATGTGCGGGGTGCTGCCGACGACTCGCTACCAGGCGACGGACACGGCCATCAGCCGGGAGATCAGGGCCCGGCTGGACAGTGCGATCCGCACCGGTGTACCGCCGGACCCGCGGACCGCGGCGCTCGCCGCCCTGGCCCACGCGGTCGGCCTCGGCAAGCACCTGTACCCCGGCAACGAGGGGCGTTCGTCCAGGTCCCGGCTGCGGGACCTGATCAGGCACGACCCCATGGGCGGCCTCGTGGCGCACGCCGTGATGGACGTTCAGAACGGCGTGGCCGCGCAGCCGCGCCGCGCCCAGGCGCAGGCTCCCGGACGTCCGGCCGCAGCGGCCGCCGGCGTGCCGATGCAGCCGCGCCGCGGGGCGACCGCGATGGCGAGGGCCGTCGCGACGCGCTGACCCACACCCGGTGCGGGGTGGCGGGGCCGGGGAACCGGTCCCGCCGCCCCGCGCGTCTGCATTCCTCCCGCTTTCCCAGCGGCAACGCGCCTTTCGGTGGCAGTCTGCTCATCGGCGGATACGCAGAGAGACCGCTGAAGCACCACAAGCAGACCGCAACTGATGAACAGACAGACCGGAGGTGCCGTTCCCGTGGCGACCAATGTCAATCCCACCGTCCGACGCCGCCGACTGGGCATGGAGCTCCGCAAGCTCCGCGAGGACAAGGGCATGACGGCCGAGCAGGTCGCCGAACGCCTCCTCGTCTCCCAGTCGAAGATCAGCCGTCTGGAGAACGGCCGTCGCTCGATCAGCCAGCGCGACGTCCGCGACCTGTGCGAGGTCTACGACGTCGACGACCGGCGGCTGGTCGACTCGCTGATGCAGATGGCCAAGGACTCGCGCCAGCAGGGCTGGTGGCACGCGTTCGGCGACATCCCGTACAGCGTGTACATCGGGCTGGAGACGGACGCCGCCTCGCTGCGCGTGTACGAGCCCCAGATCATCCCGGGCCTGCTCCAGACCCAGGAGTACGCCGCGGCCATCATCCGCGGAGCGCTGCCGGAAACCGCGCAGCAGGACATCGAGAAACGCGTGCAGGTCCGTATCCGACGGCAGGAACGTGTCTCCGAGACCGAAAGCGACAACGAACGCGGCCCCTTGCGCCTCTGGGCGGTCATCGACGAAGCCGCGCTGCGCCGGCGGGTCGGGGACACCGCGGTGATGATCCGGCAGCTGGAGCACCTGATACAGCAGTCCGAGCTGCCGCACGTGACCGTCCAGGTAATGCCGTTCAGCATGGGCGCGCATCCGGGCGTGAACGGTCAGTACGCGATTCTGGAATTTCCGGATGCTTCGGATTCGACCGTTGTCTACATCGAAGGCGTCACGAGCGACCTGTACCTGGAGAAGGCCAACGACGTGCAGCGGTACAGCGTCATGTACGAGCACCTGCGCGCCCAGGCACTGAATGTCGAGCAGACCCGGGACTTCATCGCCCGGGTCATCGAGGAGCACGCCAAGGACGGCCAGCAGTAATTGCGGGGTAAAACGGGCGGAAAGCGGGCGAACGCCGGGCGTGAGCCGGGTGTGCGCCAGAAAGCGCCGCACCGTACACCGTGACGGCCCGACCAGGGAAGTCCCCACTGGAATATGCCATCCGGTCGAGTGAAAGGTCTCTTCACCCGGGCGGCCTTGCGAGTAGCGTCGATCACGCCAATCAAGAGCAGGTTGGCGCCACATCAACGGAACCCGCTAGACCGGAGAGAACATGGCTATTCTTCAGGGCGCCACGGATGCCTGGACGAAGTCCTCGTATTCGGCTGGAAACGGCGCGTGCGTCGAGGTGAAGTCCCCCGCCGTGAGCGAGATCGCGGTGCAGGACTCCAAGGTGCAGGAAGGTCCCTTCCTGACCTTCGCCCCGACCTCGTGGACCTCTTTCGTCGCCGGCGTGACCCGGGGCCCGCTTGGGCACCTCGGCTGAACGTCCGGGAGCACACCCGGACGACCGCCCACCGCGCGGTACTGATGAGCCCTCTCGACTGGCCCGCCGTCCCGGCCGAGGGGGCTCGGCCGCGTCCCGGCCGCCCGTGATCCGGGGCGGCCAGGACGGTCCGCGCGCCGGCGCCGCCGGTCGGGGTGCGTCAGCGCGGCCGGTCCGTACAGGTCAGCCCGGCCGGTCAACGTACGTCAGCGCAGCTGGTCCACGTACCGGTCGGTGCCCGGCAGCGTCGGGATGAACGGCGCGACCAGCTCCACCCGTCCCAGGCCCGCCTCGGCGACCTCCGTGTCCAGGCCGAGGAAACGGTCCGCCCACACCTCGCGCGGATCGGCCTCCAGGAACCACAGCAGCGTCAGCCGGGTGTCCACGCCCTCGACCTGCTTGACGTAGGTCATCCGGTCCCCCGGCAGCGGGGTCGGCCGGAAGACCGTCACCATCGCCGCCGGTCCGCCGGCCAGCCGCCGCGGCAGCTGCTTCGTACGCAGCCAGGTCAGCAGCTCGGCCCGCTGCCCGGGCCCGTCGGCGTCGACGACCTGGACGACCAGCCCCGCGTACGGGTGGTCCAGCGCGTGGAAGTCCCGCGGCCCGGCCGCCCCGTCCCGGTAGACCGTCGCCTCGTGGTCCTGGAAGGCCGTGAAGACGTGCGTGCGGTCCTGGTAGACCCGGCCGTCGACGTTCAGCCGCTTGTTGATGCCGACGGTCCACTTCATGTGCTCGTCGTACCGGCCGTCGGTGATCCAGTACGTGGAGATGTAGCACCCGGCGGTCACCGGCTGGGCCACCGCCGACTTCTCCGGGTAGCGCAGCTCCTGGAGCTCCCGCGTCGCGACCCAGCGCCGGCCCGCGTACATCCAGGGCATGGCCATGGCGCCCGCGATGTAGTGGTCGTCCTCGTACCAGCGGTTGTACGCGTACTCGTGCCCCGGGTGCGGCTCGACCATGGTGATCAGCGCGTGCCCCGGGTGCACCCCGTAAGGGCCGACGGCGGCCAGCTCGGCGTAGGCCTGGGCCCGGGTGTCCTGTGGTGTGTGCTCGGTGTTCGCCATGCCGACCGGTGTAGCTGATGCGACGTCAGATGGGGAGGGTCGCGGCAGGGCCGGTCCGAACGGCCGTGACGGCGCACGGACATTGTGCTGATCCGGCGACAGCCGCACCGGCACCGCAACTCCCGCCGGACCCCCGCGCATCCCCGCTGGTGGCCGGACCGCTCCCGGCCGGACCGCCCACCGGAAGGGAACCCAGCACATGCGTAAGGGATTTCTGCGCGGCATCGCCGCGGCCGCCGCGCTCCTCACCGGCGCCCTGACCCTGTCCGCCGCCCCCGCCCAGGCCGACACCGCCGCCGGCTTCGGGGACTGCGCGGCGGGCAACTTCTGCGCCTGGACGAACGAGGCCGCCACGGGCTCCCGCCTCCAGACCCACACGGACACGCCCTGGCTGGGCTCCACGTACGACAACCGCATCCGTTCCTTCACCAACCGGACCTCGATGGTCGCCTGCCTGTACGACGGGCGGAACTACACGATCACGACCGGTCCGGCCGGCAGCTACCAGGTGGTCAGACCCCACTCCGCGGGCACCGGCTACAGCGGCACGGCGCACACCGACAAGAGCTCGCTGAAGTTCGTCCGCACCGCCCGCGAGTGCACCCTGCCCCCGTACCCCTTCTGGTGGGACGAGGCCAACCCCACGGCGGCCGGCTTCGGCGACCTCAACGGCGACCGCCGCTCCGACGTGCTGGTCCGCGACGAGACCGGCGCCCTGTGGTTCGTCTCCGGCAACGGCAGCGCCTTCCTGGCCGGCACGCACGGGTGGAACGGCATGAACGCCCTCACCCGGCACGGCGACTTCTCCCGCGACGGCCGCGAGGACCTCATCGCCCGCGAGCGCTCCACGGGCAAGCTCTGGCTCTACCCCGGCACCGGGGACGGCGACTTCCTCCCGCGCCGCGTGCTCGGCAGCATCGGCTGGAACTCCATGTCCCTGATCACCGCCTTCGGCGACCTGACGGGCGACGGGCGGAACGACCTGATCGCCCGCGAGACCGCCGCCGGCAGGCTCTGGCTCTACCCGGGCACGTCGACCGGCGGGCTCGGCACCCGTCGCCTGATCGGCGGCAGCGGCTGGGGCGCGATGAACGCCCTGGTGGGCGCCGGCGACCTGAACCGCGACGGCCGTCCGGACCTGCTGGCCCGCGAGGCGGCCACCGGCAAGCTGTGGCTGTACCCGGGCGGCCCGTCGGCCCTCTCGCCGCGCCGCCTGATCGGCAGCGGGGGCTGGAACTCCATGTCGTCGATCATCGCCAACGGAGACGTCACAGGCGACGGCAAGCTCGACGTCGCCACGGTCACGACGGGCGGCAACCTCCTGCGGTACCCGGGCCGCGGCGACGGCACCCTCGCCCCGGGCTACGTCTCCGACCGCACCTGGGACAGGCTCAACGGGGCCTTCTAGCAAGGGAGTCCGGAGAGCGGAAAGATAGGTGGCGGCTACACCCTTTTCCGCTAGGGTGTGGCCCCACCGGCCGGTGGGGACCGCCCCACGCCCCGCCTCCCGCCTCCCGCCTCCCGCCTTCCGCCTTCCGCCTTCCGCCCCGAGGAGCCCCCATGCGCCGCACCGCCGCCGCACCGCCCGCGTTCGCCGCCCGCGCGACTTCGGTCGCCTCCTCCCCGGTACGCGAGATCCTCGCGCTCACCGAGCGCCCCGGGGTGATCTCGTTCGCGGGCGGCCTGCCGGCGCCCGAGCTGTTCGACGCGGAGGGACTCCGGGCGGCGTACGACGCCGCGTTCACCGACTGCGCCGCCCGCGCCCTCCAGTACTCCACCACGGAGGGCGCGCCGGAGCTCCGGACCGCCGTGGCGGCCCGGGCCACCGGCCGGGGCCTGCCCACCAGCCCCGACGACATACTCATCACCACCGGCTCGCAGCAGGCCCTCACCCTGATCGCGGCCACCCTGCTGGAACCGGGCGACACGGTCCTGGTCGAGAACCCCACGTACCTCGCGGCCCTCCAGTGCTTCGGGCTGACCGGCGCCCGCGTGGTCCCCGTCCCCTGCGACGAGGACGGCCTCGACCCGGCGGCGCTGGAGGAGCTGGTGCTCCGGGAGCGCCCGAAGATGCTCTACACGATCCCCACCTTCCAGAACCCCACCGGCCGCACCCTCCCGGCCGCGCGGCGGCGGGCGGTGGCGGAGACCGCCGCCCGGCTGGGCCTCTGGCTGGTCGAGGACGACCCGTACGGCGACCTGCGGTACGAGGGCGAGCACGTGCCGTGGATCGCCGCACACCCGGGCGCGGAGGACCGTACGGCCCTGCTCGGCAGCTTCTCGAAGGTGATGGCCCCCGGGCTGCGGCTGGGCTGGCTGCGCGCCCCGGCGTCGCTGCGGCGGGCGGCGGTCACGGCGAAGCAGGCGGCCGACCTGCACACGTCGACGGTGGACCAGATGGCGGCGGCCCGCTACCTGGCGGCAACGGACCTCACCACCCACCTGACGACGGTCCGCACCGCCTACCGCGCCCGCCGCGACGCCCTCCTGGCGGGCCTGCCGAACGCCCTCCCCGAGGGCTCGACCTGGAACCGCCCCGAGGGCGGCATGTTCATCTGGGCCCGCCTCCCGGAGAACCGGGACGCGACCGCCCTCCTGAAGCACGCGGTCGCCCACGACGTCGCCTACGTCCCCGGAGCCCCCTTCTTCGCCACCACCCCGGACCCCTCCACCCTCCGCCTCTCCTTCACGACCCACACGCCGGAGGAGATAGCGGAGGGCCTCCGCCGGCTGGGCGCGGCGCTGAAGACCGCATAAGGCCCCGTCACGATGTTCGACTACTCCAACACCGCGAACCGCAACACCGCGTACATCGAGGTGTACGACCGCGCCGGTGAGAAGGTCTGCGGCACGTCCCACTCCCTGACGACGACCACCTGTGCCTTCAAGGCGGGCACCACATACGCCGCGGTGCTGTTCGGCGCGGCCGACACGTACCGCCTGGTGCGGCGGGACGTCTCTGCCACTGCCCAGTGCGCGGCACCCAAGTCGACGGCAGTCGGCGGAGCTTCGGTCGGCTACACCTTCAGCTCGACGACACCGGCTACACCTCCGGCGAGCGCTCCCCCGGCTATCTCCCGAACGCGTTCACCGTGACCGCCGCCCCGTCCGTCACCCGCGGCCGGTTCGTGCCGGTCACCCCGAAGCGGATCCTGGGCACCCGGGTGGGCACGGGCGCGCCGAAGGCCCGGGTGGGTGCGGGCGCGACCGTGAAGCTCAAGGTCGCGGGCGTGGGCGGCGTACCGGCCACCGGCGCCACCGCGGTGGTCGTGAACCTCACCGTCGCGCCGGCAGCGTGGACCTCGTCGCCGACGTCTCGGGCTACTACTCCGCCGACGGCTCGCGGTACACGCCCGCCGCCCCGGTGCGGCTGCTCAACACCTCGACGGGGCTGGGTGCCCGTCCGGGTGCGGTGGGCCCGGACCAGACGGTGAGCTTCCCCGTACGCGGCCTCGCCGGCGTACCCGACGACGCGAAGGCCGTCACCCTCGCCGTCACGGTCGGCTCCCCGACCACGACGAGCTACGTGACGGTGGCCCCGCACGGCCGCACCTGGCCGGGGCTGGCGGCGATCACGTACGGCACGGGCCGCGCGGCGACCAACCTCATCACGGTTCCGGTCACCGACGGCTGGGTCTCGCTCACCAACCACTCGGGGAGCGTCCAACTGCGGGCCGACCTGATGGGCTGGTTCACCGGCTGACGCGAAGCGCGTCCCCGACCGAGGGCCCCGGCCGCCACCAGGCGACCGGGGCCCTCCGCGCAACCGTCGCTCACGCCTCCTCGTACCGGGGCAGGCCGTCGGTGGAGATGGTCCACTTGGCGATCGTGACGTCCTCGCCGTAGAGGAAGTCCCGGCGGGTCGCGTAGCGCGGGCCCTCGGGCGTCGGGTGGATGTCGGACATGACGGCCCCGGTCCCGGTGCGCGGGTCGAAGACGGCGTACACGGGGATCCCGAGGAGGGGGTAGTCCCGCATCTTGCCGACCCAGTCGTTGTCGGGGTTGGAACGGGAAACGATCTCTACGGCGGCAATGAGGGTGCGAGGGTCGAAGGATCCCTGGACCTCCATGTCCGCCTCGGCGATCAGCATGATGTCGGGCAGCCGCAGAATCCCTTCCAGCCTCTCCTCGACGTCAGGTGAGCCGGAGTGGGCCGCCAGCTCTTCCGGCATGATCTTTTCCAATCGCTTCCGGACACGCAGCACGGTGAGCTCGTGCGGGCCGCTCGGCGCCATCATGTCGTGAACGATTCCTTCGCTGGTGATCTCGAACTTGCCGGGCACGGTGTCGTCCAGGGACTCCACGGCGTCGCGCATGGCCTTGTACTGCGCGGGTTCCCGTCGCGCTGCGTCCGGGGCGAAGGTCATGGTGGCTCCTCGTCCGTGTCCAGGGGGCCGAGTCATCACCTTCATGCTAGGCAGCCTTTCTGTCGTCGGCCGTGCAGGCGGGGCAGCGGCCGGGGGTGGGGGCGCGGAAGGCCAGGTCGCAGCCGTCGCAGTTCTGGAGGGGGTGGTGGGGGCGGTCCCGGGTCGGGGGTGGGGGCGGGGCGTGGAGCGGTGCCGGGAGGAGCGGGGGCAGCAGGTCGCGGAGCCGGTACGCGAGGAGGCCCGCGGGGTTGCGGAGGTTGTCCGGGACGGTGGCGGTGAGGGTGCGGCGGATGCCTTCCGGGGGGACGCCGCGGACCAGCCATTCCACGACGCCGGGGGCGAGGCGGCGGATGTCCTCCTCGGAGAGCAGCAGGCGGGGATCCCGGGCCCGTAGTCCGGCCAGCAGGTCCGCCGCCTCTCGTTCGAGGGGGGAGGGGGTGGGTGGGGGCACGGGTGCGGGGGGTGGTTCGGGGGTCGGGGCCGGGGCGGGTGGGATGGGTGGGATGGGTGGGGGTGCGGCCGGGGCGGGTGGGGGTGCGGCCGGGGCGGGTGCGGGTGCGGCCGGGGCGGGTGCGGGTGGGGGTGGGGCCGGGGCCGGATTCGGGGTTTCCTCGGGCGTCGGGTCCGGGGGTGGGGTTTCGCAGGTGGGGACGTTGTACGAGACCGTGCGGGTGATGACCTTGCCGGTCACGAGGCGGAGGCGGGAGCGGCGGAGGTAGCCCGCGGCCTCCAGTTCGCGGAGGGCCCGGCCGATGCGGTGCTCGCTTTCGGGGAATCGCTCGGCGAGGGCCCGGATGCTGACGGGGGCGCCCTCCGGCAGCGACTGGATGTGCACCGCGACGCCGATCGCGAGGAGCGAGAGGGTCTCGTGCTGGGCGAGTTGGTTGCCGATCACGGTGAACCGCGTCGTGAGGGGGACGTTCGCGTGAACGACTCCGGCCAGGCCACCGGATCGGGCGGTTCCCGCGCGATTGCGGGTGTGCGCGGGCAGGCCCGCGCTAGGCTTCTGGAAGACCATCGGGAAGGTGCTTCTTCCTCGTGGATCAGGCCCTCGGCCGGGATTGCAGTCCCGCCGGGGGCCGTCTCATGTCTGTTGGCTTGTGGCGCGAGCATATGCCCGCCAACCGGGCCCGAATCCAGCCGAGTTCGCATAGTTCACCCGACCGAGCGAAGAGCCGGGGAGCGGGGGGCTGGAGGGGTTTTGGTCTGGTGTTTTCCTGCGGTTCTTTGTCTTCTACAGACCTCGGGGCGGACTGCCTCACGGCCCACCGGGACGTAGGTTCCCAGGACCCGGTCCGATCACCAGTTCGGCCCACACGGTCTTGCGCGGGGCGGGTCCGAGGGCGACTCCCCAGCGGTCCGCGAGTGCCGATACGAGCGCCAGGCCGCACCCCGAGCGCCCCTCGTCCGGCAACCGGTCGGCCCGGGTGTCGGCCACCTCGATACGGAGCGTGTCCGCGTACACGGCCAGCCCGAGCTGGAAGTCCCGGCCGGGCACACGTCCGTGCGTGATCGCGTTCACGGCCAGCTCGGCGACGACCTGCGCCGGATTCTCCAAGGGAAGCCCCCAGGAGCGGAGTTGCTCGACGGCGAGGAGGCGGGCGAGGCGGGCGCCGCGCGGGGTGGCGGAGAGCTGCACGCTGAAGAGGAGGAGCCGGGGAGTTTCGAGATTCATGTCACTCAGCGTGGCGAGCCGTGCCTACCGTGGACAGCGACAGCGCCCGTGCGTACGGAGACTGTCCGGTGCTTGTCCGGTCCTGTCCTGCCTGTCCGGCCCACCGGGAGGGGTACGGCGCGGTTGAGGTTGCCAGTACGTGGGAGGTGCGCTGATGGGCGAGGGCGACGAGGACAGGGACGAGCCCGGCTGGGACGTCGACCCGGAAGACGAACAAGGTGCGGCGGTCATCGCAGCCGTGGGGAGGCAGCTGAAAGTCTGGCGCGAGACGGCCGGGGTGCGGGTGGCGGACTTCGCCAGGCGCATCGGGTACGGGGAAGACCTCGTCAGGAAGGTCGAGGCCGGTACTCGGATCCCCCGCCCCGAGTACCTGGACAAGGCGGACAAAGCCCTGGAGGCGGGCGGCCGCATCCTCGCCATGCGAGAAGACGTGGAGCCGGTCCGGTACCCGAAGCGCGTGCGGGGGTTGGCCAAGCTTGAGGCTCGCGCGGTCGAGTTGTGCGCCTATGGCAACCACAACCTGCACGGCCTCTTGCAGACGGAGGAATACGCCCGGGCCCTGTTCGAGATGCGCCTTCCCGCCCAGACGCCCCAGGAGATTGAGCGCGGCATTGCGGCTCGCCTCGGCCGACGTTCCATCTTCGAGCGGGTCCCCGCTCCCACGCTCAGTTTCATCCAGGAGGAGGTGACCCTCAGGCGTCCGATCGGGGGCAAGATGGTGATGCGTCGCCAACTCGAACGCTTGCTGGAGGTGAGCCAGCTTCGAGGCGTGACGATCCAAGTGATGCCGACCGATCGCGACGAGCATGCGGGAATGGGCTGCCTCATCCACGTGCTGAAGTTCCTGGACGGTACGGGAGTTGGTCGCGCGGAGGGCCGGTTTCACGGCCGGACGGTCACTGACGCCAAACAGCTCCGAGTCCTCGACCTGTGCTATGGCATGATCCGTTCCCAGGCCCTGTCGCCCCGGGAATCGGTGGCCTTCATCGAGCAAGTGCTGGGAGAAACATGATCCACAAACCCGAGCTGGAGTGGTTCAAGAGCAGCTACAGCGACAGCGACGATGTAAACGACTGCATCGAAGTGGCCTGGGCCAAGAGCAGCTACAGCAGCAGCAGCGAAGGCGACGACTGCGTCGAGGTGGCCGCCACCCCCACCGCCGTCCACGTCCGTGACTCCAAGGCCGTCCCCGGACCCCAGCTGGCCTTCGGAACCGCCGCCTGGGCCGGGTTCGTCGCGTACGCCGCCTCCCGCTGACGCCGTACCGCCCTGTGCGGGAACTTCCGTACGGGACCGAACCCCGTACGCGTTTTGATCATCCTCCGGGTCGGAGCGTCGCTGCCCCCACGCGACACCGGCACCGAGGAGGCCCATGTCCCGCATGCGCATCGACTACCCCCGGCGCGGGCGGCGCGGGCGGCGGCGGTGGACGCCCTCCTGGAAGCTGACCGGCGGCCTGTTCCTCCTCTTCGGCTGCGCCCTCGCCGCCCTCGTCACCGTCGTGTACCTGCGGATCGAGATACCCGGCGAGCAGGAGGTCGCGCGCCGGCAGGCCACCGTCTACTGAGGTCCAGGGCGGTTCGACCATCACGCAGCAGTACGTGAAGAACACCTACCTGAGCCAGGACCAGACCGCCGAGCGCAAGGTCAGGGAGCTCTTCCTCGCCGTGAAGGTCAGCAACCGGATGCCCAAGGCGGAGATCCTGGAGGGCTACCTCAACACCTCGTGGTTCGGCCGGGGCGCGTACGGCGTGCAGGCCGCCGCCTACGCCTACTACGGCATCCCGGCCGCGAGGCTGGACCCCGGCCAGGCGGCCCTGCTCGCGGCCGTGCTGAAGGGCGCGGAGGGCTACGACCCGTCCCTGAGCGCCGCCAACCACGCGCGCGCCGTGGACCGCTGGGAGTGGATCCTCGACCGGCAGGTCGAGACGGGGAGGATGAGCAAGGCGGAGCGTGCGAAGTACACCGTGTTCCCCGAGCCGAAGACGCCCGCGAAGCCGACCAGCCAGGCCGGGCAGATCGGCTACCTCGTCGACGTCGCCAACAAGTACCTGAAGAGCCGCACCGGCCTCACCCCGGCCGTCCTGGGCCGGCAGGACCGGGCCGAACGACCGCATGAAGTCGGCCTGGTACATCGGCATGACGCCGGAGCCGAGCACCTCGATCGGCATGTTCCGCACGAAGCCCGGCGTCACGCAGCTGCTGCCCATGCAGGGCGTCGGCGGCCCCGGCTCCGAGCGCGGGAGCGCCCTGCCGCCGCTGATCTGGAAGGCGTACGACGGCTCCTCCTGACCAGTGGCGGCCCGGGGCCGGGTGTCAGACGCGGTCGGCGGCGATCAGGACGTACTGGAACGAGCCGTCCTCGTAGGACTTGATGAACGCCTCCTCGATGCCCGTGACCAGAGAGGACGTGGCGCGGAGCTTCCAGTAGGGCAGGGTGTCCGGGGTCAGGTCGATGACGGCCTGGGGGACGAGGCGGTTGTCGGCCATCGCCTTGAGGTACTCGCGGCGCGAGTGGATGTTGCACTCGAAGTGGGCGTTGATCTGCGAGACCCACTTCGACGGCTGGCCGTACTTCGGGTTCCAGCAGCCCGTGATGGTCACGTAGCGGCCGCCCACGCGGAGGACCCGGGAGTGCTCGGCCATCAGGTCGTCGAGGTCGACGTACATGCTGGACTCGTTGTTCCACGAGCCCGCGGCGGAGCCCTTCTCGAAGGGCATGTCCAGCATGTTGCAGACGCGGGCGCGCACGTGGTCGGCGATGCCCAGCTCGGCGGCGCGGCGGTTGCCGAACTCGGCCTGCTTGGCGGAGAGGGTGACGCCCTCGACCTTGCAGCCGAAGCGCTGGTGGGCCATGACGGACGAGCCGCCGCGGCCGCAGCCGGCGTCGATCAGCAGGTCGTCGCGGCCGATGGCGCCGAGGTGGTCGAGCAGCACCTCGGCCTGCGCGGACTCCAGCCGGTGCAGCTCGGCGATCAGCTTCTTCTCGTACTCGCTCTCCTCGGGGTCGCCGAGGGCCTCGTGGTCGATCGCGCCGATGCCGTAGTGGTGGTGGTAGAGGCCGTCCACGTCGCCCAGCTTCAGGTTGACCGGACGGGCCTCGCCGTCCCAGTAGCGCGCGATGTCGCCCTGGTAGGGGGTGGCGGCGGCGGGAGCGGGGATGAAGGGGCTGGTGCTGACGGTGCTGGTCACTTGGAGATCCGTTCCTCTTAAGCAGAAAGGGGGTTGGCAGAAGGGGGGTTACCAGAAATCGGGCAGGCTGTAGCGGTAGGTGTTCGTCATGTGCCAGTAGTGGTTGCCGTCGACCCACACGGCCACGCCGCGCAGGAAGCGCTGCACCATCGGGACCGGCCAGGCGGCGGCCAGCCGGGCGGCCGCGGCCTCGAACTCGCGCATGAGGTCGTTGTGCACCTCGACCGCCTTGAGGTAGGCGTCCTTGTCGGAGACGCCCTCGCGCTCGGCGATCACCACGGGGAGGTTCAGGTGCTTCCCGGGGCTGTTGAGTTCCTTGGTGTACGAGTACAGGTCGTTGACGATGGTCGTGGCGTTGCCCGCGAGGGCGATCACCTTCTGCATCTCCGGCTGGGCGTGCAGGTCGGCGGGGAGTTCGTAGCCGCCGATGGTGTCGGTGATGGTGGGGCAGGGACGGAAGTTGTTGAACTGCCGCATCGCCAGGTACTCGTAGACGTGCGGGACGTACTCCGTCTGGGCCCAGGCGGCCTCGGCGAGGTAGCCCAGGTGGAGCCGGGCCATGTCGTGGCGGTACCGGTCCGCCTGGGAGGCGCTGGCCTGTCGTACGAAGTACTCCATGGCTGAGCGGTAGGCGCGGCGCGGGGCGTCCGAGTGGAGGGACTCCGCCCAGTCCGGCCCGTACTCCGCGGTGGTGTGGACGGGGTCGAGGGCGGTGTGCGCCAGCAGGAGGCGGCCGCCGAGGCCGACCGGGGAGCCGCCGTGGTCCTCGCAGTAGCAGTCGTCCACGACGTTCTCGGCGACCATCAGCCGCGTCGCGATCATCAGGTGGTCGACCGTGGGGGCGTCCGGGTGGCAGGCGACCATGTAGCGGCCGACGGAGAAGCCGTCGAACTGGTCCTCCCACTCGGGCGGGTACAGCTCCACCTCGTCCACCGCCCAGGTCTTGATGCGGCGGCTGACCTCCTCGACGCGGACCGGGTCGGGCTCGGGGACGGGGTGGTAGTAGAGGCCTGGGATGGGCGTGCCCTGGGGGGCGGTGGTCTCGGTGGGCGGCTCGGTGGCCTGTGCGGGAAGGTGCGGGGGCTCCGGCGTCGCTGCCGGCGTCGCCGCGGGCGGGGTCTCGCGGGGGGCCTCACGTGGGGCCTCGCGCGGGGTCAGGAAGAGGCCCGCCGTGCCGAGGCCGCTGGGGCCGCGCAGGATGCGGTCCAGGGCGGGGTTGCCGGGGGCCGCGGGGGCGGCCTCGGGTGTCGGCGGGGGCGGGGGCGTGGAATTCGGCAGTGAGGGAGGTGTGGTGGTGGGCAGAGGCGAAAGCCCTGGCTCGGGCATCCGTGGCTCCTAGATGAGGCGGGGGTGGGCTGTCCCGGGACCCGGGCGCGGTCGGCCGGCCCGGGGGTGTCCGGGCTGTGGTGGCCGTGGGGCGGGGCAGGTCCTACTCATCGTGCCGACGGGCGATCTGCACGTTCTCCAACACGCCGAGCGCGTCAGGCACAAGGATGGCGGCGGAGTAGTAGGTGGTGACGAGGTAGGAGATGATCGCCTTCTCGTCGAGGCCCATGAAGCGGACGGAGAGGCCGGGTTCGTACTCCTCCGGCAGGCCGGTCTGGTGGAGGCCGATGACGCCCTGCTTGTCCTCGCCGGTACGCATCGCGAGGATCGAGCTGGTGTTCTCCTTGCTGATGGGGATCTTGTTGCACGGCAGGATCGGTACGCCGCGCCAGGCCGGGACCTGCTGCCCGCCGACGTCGACGTGGTCCGGGTACAGGCCGCGGGCGTTGAACCCCCGCCCGATCGCCGCGATGGTCCTGGGGTGGGCCAGGAAGAACCTGGTGCCGCGGCGCCGGCAGAGCAGCTCGTCCATGTCGTCCGGGGTGGGCGGGCCGGAGTGGGGCTGGATCCGCTGCTTGAAGGCGGCGTTGTGGAGGAGCCCGAACTCCCGGTTGTTGACCAGCTCGTACTCCTGGCGCTCGCGCAGCGCCTCGATGGTCAGCCGGAGCTGCTCCTCGGTCTGGTTCATCGGGCCGTTGTAGAGGTCGGCGACCCGGGTGTGGACGCGGAGGATGGTCTGGGCGACCGACAGCTCGTACTCGCGCGGCTTGAGCTCGTAGTCGACGAAGGTGCCCGGGAGTTCGTGCTCGCCGGTGTGTCCGGCGGACATCGCGATCTCGGCCTCGCCGTGACGGTTCTGCCGCTGCCGGGGCAGGGAGGCGAAGCGTTCGACGTGGGCGCGGAGGTGCGGGGTCCGGTCCAGCAGGGCGGTGAAGTCGGCGCGGGAGAGGGTGAGGAGCGTGCCGGCGGTCTCGGCGGTGGCGGTGCTCTCGGTGGTGGCGTCCGGGTCGAGCAGGGCGTGCTCGCCGAAGTGCTCGCCGTCCGCGAGGACGGCCACCGCGAGCTCGTCGCCGTACTTGCCGGTGGCGGTCTGGCGGATGCGGCCGTGCGCGATCAGGTGAATCCGTTCGGCAGGGGTGCCGGCCTCGACGATGACCTCGCCGGGCCGGAAGTCGCGCTGGACGCAGCGGGCGGCGAGCTCGGTGAGCACGTCCACGTCGTCGAAGTCGCGCAGCAGGGCGAGTTCGCCGAGCTCGCGGGGGATGACGCGGACGTCGGCGCCGTCCTGGACGAACTCGATGCGGCCGTCGCCGACGGTGTACGTGAGGCGGCGGTTGACCCGGTACGTGCCGCCCTTGGTCTCCACCCACGGCAGCATCCGCAGCAGCCAGCGGGAGGTGATCTCCTGCATCTGCGGGGCGGACTTGGTCGTGGTGGCGAGGTTGCGGGCCGCGGCCGTGCCGAGACTGGTGTGCGGGGCGTCGGCCTGCCGGCCGCGGCTCGGCGGGGTCGGCTCCAACTGCGCGTCCGGACTGGCGTCCACCGTCATCGGGCGGGCTCTCCTTCGTGTGACAGGGGCGGAATTTCCGGGCATTCCGACCGGATCCGGGAGCACAGTAGACGGCCGCGCGCCGGGTGGGCGCACGGAAGCCGGGGGCATTACCTCGATGCGGTGATCTTGGGTCTTGATGCGTTTGCGGGGCGGGTGGTTGGCGTTCGGCCAGGGGGTGGCGGATTCCGGACAGGGGGGTGGGGGGTGCGGGGGTTGGGGGTGGGGGTGCGTGCCGTGCGGGTCCGGCGGACGAAGCGGTCGCGGGGCTTCCATCCGGGCGGGCGGCGGCCTAATCTGACGCGCCATCAGCTATTGCCGGAGCCGGGAGGCGAGCACGCATGCTGCTGCAAGGGAAGACCGTCGTGGTCTCCGGGGTCGGGGCCGGGCTCGGGCACCAGGTGGCCGCGACCGTCGTGCGGGACGGCGGAAACGCGGTGCTGGGCGCCCGTACGGAGGCCAATCTCGCCAAATCCGCCGCCGAGATCGACCCCGACGGGCGGCACACCGCGTACCGGCCGACCGACATCTCGGACGAGGCCCAGTGCGAGGCGCTGGCCGCGCTGGCGGTGGAGCGGTTCGGGGGGATCGACGCGGTGGTCCACGTCGCTGCCTGGGACTCGTACTTCGGGGGCCTGGAGGACGCGGACTTCGGCACCTGGCAGCAGATCCTGGACGTGAACCTGCTGGGCACGCTGCGGATGACGCGGGCCTGCCTGCCGGCGCTGAAGGCGGGGGGCGGCGGGTCGGTGGTGATCATCGGCACCCAGTCGGCGGTGGCGGCGCCGTCGCAGGTGCAGCAGGCGGCGTACGCCGCGTCGAAGGGCGCGCTGACGTCCGCGATGTACTCGATGGCCCGGGAGCTCGGGCCGCACCGGATCCGGGTGAACACCGTGCTGCCGGGGTGGATGTGGGGGCCGCCGGTGCAGGCGTACGTGACCTTCACCGCCCATGGCGAGGGCGTGGAGGAGGCGGAGGTGCTGGGGCGGCTGACGGAGCGGATGGCTCTGCCGGAGCTGGCGACGGACGGGGACGTGGCGGATGCGGTGGCCTTCCTGGCGTCGTCGCGTGCGCGGGCCATTACGGGGCAGTCGGTGCTGGTGAATGCGGGTGAGCTGATGCGGTGACGCTGCGCTGCGGGTCCCGTGCCGGTCCCGTGCCGGGTGCGGGTCCCGTGCCGGTCCCGTGCCGGGTGCCGGGGCCGTTTCGTGGGTGGGTGCGGCGGCGTGCTGGGTGCGGGTCGTTGCCCTGCGGGGCTGGTCCCTCCCCCAGCTACCGCTGGGAGGTGCCCCCAACCCGCCCTTTCTCCGTTTCCCGGGCTTCGCCCGGACCCGTTGCGGGGGCTCCGCCCCCGTACCCCCGCTCCTCAAACGCCGGAGGGGCTGGATCTGCCGGTAGCGCTGGATATCCCTGCGGCGCGGGAGATGCCCGCGGCGCGGGAGATGCCGGCGCCGCGGAGGTGCTGGCGGCGCGGATGCCTGCGGCGCGGGATATCCCTCCGGCGTGGAGATGTCGGCGGCGCGGATGCCTGTGGCGCGGAATGTGCCGGCGGGGGCTGGGTTCGGGCGGCGAAATCCAGCCTCGCCGGCGTTTGAGGAGTTGGGGGCACCCCCAGCGGTAGCTGGGGGAGGGTCTGGGGCAGAGCCCCCAGTTCGGGATGGGGGTCCCCCCGGACGAAGTCTGGGGGAGGGCGGGGTGGGGAAACGGCTCCGCGCAGCGGCAACGGCCCGCAGCACGACGGCGCCGCACACGACACAGGGCCGGCACGGGCGCGCACGGTACGGGTGCTGCTCGGGCAGGGGGCCACTGCGCGTGCGGGTGAGACCCGGCAAGGGGGCGCGACGGCACCCGGACGGGGGCCCGTTGGGGACGGGCTGCGCCCGGGCGGGGGCCAGCAAGGGGGCGGCACCCCGACAGGGGACCGTGGGCGAGGACGGCACCCCGACACGGGATCGTGGGCGAGGACGGCACCCCGACAGGGGACCGTGGGCGAGGACGGCACCCCGACAGGGGACCCTGGGCGAGGACGGCACCCGGACAGCGGCCCGTGAGGGCGGATGGCGGCCCGGTAGGGGGCGTAGAGGCGGGTGGCGGCCCGGTAGGGGGCCTCAGGGGACGGGTGGCACCCGGCAAAGGGGCTCGACTGCACCCGGACAGGGGCCCGTAGGGATGGGTGGTGGCCCGGTACGGGGCCTGCAGGGGAGGGGAAACGGACATCGGCGGTGGAGAAGAAGTCGGCGAATCGTATGCTCCAGGGATGACCATGAGCCCCGGCACCGGACCCACCACCAACGCCATGCGCCGGGCCCTCAAGAGGGCCCGCGATGGGGTCGCGCTGGACGTCGGCGAGGCCGCCGTGCTGCTCCAGGCCCGAGGGGCCGACCTCGACGACCTGGCCGCGTCCGCGGCACGGGTGCGCGACGCCGGGCTAGCGGCCGCCGGGCGGCCGGGGGTGATCACGTACAGCAAGAGCGTGTTCATCCCGCTCACCCGGCTGTGCCGGGACAAGTGCCACTACTGCACCTTCGCCACCGTCCCCGGCAAGCTCCGCAGGGACGGGCACGGGATGTTCATGTCCCCCGACGAAGTGCTGGACATCGCGCGGCGCGGGGCGGCCGCCGGGTGCAAGGAAGCGCTGATCACCCTCGGCGACAAGCCCGAGGACCGGTGGCCCGAGGCGAAGGAGTGGCTGGAGGCGGCCGGGTACGAGGACACCATCTCGTATGTGCGGGCCATCTCCGTGCGGATTCTTGAGGAGACCGGGCTGCTTCCTCATCTCAATCCGGGCGTGATGTCCTGGGCGGACTTCCAGCGGCTCAAGCCCGTCGCCCCCAGCATGGGGATGATGCTGGAGACCACCGCCGAGCGGCTCTGGTCCGAGCCGGGGATGCCGCACCACGGCTCCCCCGACAAGGAGCCCGCCGTACGGCTGCGGGTGCTGGAGGACGCGGGGCGGTCCTCCGTTCCCTTCACCTCCGGGCTGCTGATCGGCATCGGGGAGACGTACGAGGAGCGCGCCGAGTCGCTCTTCGCGCTGCGCCGCGTGTCCCGGGCGTACCACGGCGTCCAGGAGCTGATCATCCAGAACTTCCGTGCCAAGCCGGACACGGCGATGCGCGGCATGCCGGACGCCGAGCTGGACGAGCTGGTGGCCACCGTCGCCGTGGCGCGGCACATCATGGGGCCGGCCGCGTGCCTGCAGGCGCCGCCGAACCTCGTCGACGGCGAGTACGGGCGGCTCATCGGCGCCGGCATCGACGACTGGGGCGGCGTCTCGCCGCTGACCATCGACCACGTGAACCCCGAGCGGCCCTGGCCGCAGATCGAGCGGCTCGCGGAGCAGTCCGCCGCGGCCGGCTTCGAGCTGCGGGAACGGCTGTGCGTGTACCCGGAGTTCGTGCTGCGCGGCGAGCCCTGGCTCGACCCGCGGCTGCTGCCGCACGTCCGGGCGCTCGCCGATCCGGAGACCGGGCTGGCGCTGCCGGACGCGGTGGTCGAGGGGCGGCCGTGGCAGGAGCCCGAGGAGGTGTTCAGCCCGAGCGGCCGCACCGATCTGCACCAGACCGTCGACACGGAGGGCAGGACCGGCGACCGGCGCACCGACTTCGACGCCGTCTACGGGGACTGGGGCGCCCTGCGCGAGGCCGCGGCGCCCGGGATGGCGCCCGAGCGGATCGACACCGACGTGCGGGCGGCGCTGTCGCAGGCGGCCGACGACCCGACGCGGCTGACCGACGCCGAGGCGCTGGCGCTGCTGCACGCGGACGGCCCGGCGCTGGACGCCCTGACCCGGATCGCGGACGAGCTGCGCCGCGCCGTGGTGGGCGAGGACGTCACGTACATCGTCACGCGGAACATCAACTTCACGAACGTCTGCTACACCGGCTGCCGGTTCTGCGCCTTCGCGCAGCGCCGCACGGACGCCGACGCGTACACGCTGTCCCTGGAGCAGGTGGCCGACCGGGCCGAGCAGGCCTGGGACGTCGGCGCGGTCGAGGTGTGCATGCAGGGCGGCATCCACCCGGACCTGCCGGGGACGGCGTACTTCGACATCGCCCGGGCGGTGAAGGAGCGGGTGCCCGGCATGCACGTGCACGCCTTCTCGCCGATGGAGGTCGTCAACGGCGCGACGCGCACCGGGATGTCCGTACGGGACTGGCTGACGGCGGCGAAGGAGGCCGGCCTCGACTCGCTCCCGGGCACGGCGGCCGAGATCCTCGACGACGAGGTCCGGTGGGTGCTGACCAAGGGCAAGCTGCCGGCCGCCGACTGGATCGACGTCGTCTCGACCGCGCACGAGCTGGGCATCCGCTCCTCGTCCACGATGATGTACGGGCACGTGGACCAGCCCCGGCACTGGCTCGGGCACTTCCGCACGCTGGTGGACGTGCAGCGCAGGGCGCGGGAGAAGGGGGTCGCGGGCTTCACGGAGTTCGTGACGCTGCCGTTCATCCACACCAACGCGCCGGTCTACCTGGCCGGGATCTCCCGCCCGGGGCCGACGATGCGGGACAACCGCGCGGTGACGGCGATGGCGCGGCTGCTGCTGCACCCGTACATCACCAACATCCAGACGAGCTGGGTGAAGCTGGGCACGGAGGGTGCGGCCGAGATGCTCCGCTCGGGGGCCAACGACCTGGGCGGCACCCTGATGGAGGAGACCATCTCCCGCATGGCGGGCTCGGGTTACGGCTCGTACAAGTCCGTACGGGACCTGGAGGCGGTGGCCGAGGCCGCCGGGCGCCCGGCGAAGCCCCGTACGACGCTGTACGGGGAGGTCCCGGAGGAGCGGCGGCGGGCGGCCGCCGCTTCGGACGGCCACCTGCCGGAGCTGCTGCCGGTGCTGGACTAGGGGTTCCCTCAGGGCTGTTACGGGACGTTCGTGACCGTCTCGCAGCGGACGGCGATGTCCGCGGTGCCGGTCTCGCCGTCGCAGGTGTCGGTGGCCGTGCCGCCGTCGAGTACGTCGTCGTCGGGGCCGCCGTGCAGGGCGTCGGCGCCGTCCTGGCCGCGGAGGGTGTCGTTGCCGCCGGCCGTGCCGGCGGTGGCGTCCCCGTCGTAGTTGCTGTTGTCGCCGAAGATCTCGTCGGCTCCGCCCCCGCCGTCGATGCGGTCGTGGCCGGCGGCGGTGGCCGAGGCGTCCCCGACCGAGCTGTCGCCGATCAGGATCTCGTCGGCGCTGCCGCCAGTGATGCGGTCGTGGCCCGCGCCCCGGGCCTGGCCTCCCGCGGCAGAGTTGATGTTGTGGTCGCCCAGCGCGAAGAAGCCGCCGTCGGTGCCGAGGTCCAGGAGGTCGTCGCCGCCGCTGCCGACGGCCGCCGTGACGCCCTCGCTGTCGCCGACGATGGTGTCGACGCCGAGGCCGCCGCGCAGGACGTCGTCACCGGCGCCCGTTCCCGTGCCCTGGAAGGGCGCGGCGGAGTCCCCGAGCAGGCCGTCGTCGCCGTTCCCGCCCTCGATGAGGTCGTGGCCGCCGCCGGCGGCGTCGCCCTCGAAGGCGACGCTGTCGCCGGTGATGTGCTCGTCGTCGCCGTCCCCGCCGTAGATCCGGTCGTGGCCGCCGCCGAGGGCGTTCCCTGCGCCGTCGCTTTCGGAGTCCCCGACCAGGAAGTCGGCGCCGGGGCCGCCGTCGAGGAGGTCGTTGCCGCCGCCGCGGGCGTTGCCGCTCGCGGTGAAGGAGTCGCCGACCATGTCGTCGTCGCCCTCGCCGCCGCGCAGTTCGTCGTGGCCGCCGCCCTGGACGTCGCCGCTGGTGGCCGAGGCGTCGCCGCGGATGATGTCGTTGCCGGCGCCGCCGTCGAGCCGGTCGCTGCCCGTCCCGCCGGTCAGGCGGTCGTTGCCGCCGAGGCCGCAGATGAGGTCGGTGCCGCCCCGGCCGTCGATCGTGTCGGCCGCCGCCGAGCCGACGATCACGTCGTTCCCGGGGGTGCCGGTGAGGGTTCCCGTGCCGGTGAGGGTGGCCGGGATGCCGAAGCAGGTGGGCGGGGCGGCTGCGGGGGCCGTGCCGGGCGCGGGGGCCATGCCGGGCGCGGCTGCCTTGCCGGCTGCCGTGCCGGCTGCCGGGAAGGCCAGGGCGACCAGCGCCGCGGTTGCCGCGGTGACGACGCCTGCCTTGATGATGCGTGCCATTCGGGTTCCTCCTCCGACGGTGCCTGGCGACACCCGGGAGGACTGCCCGGCCGGAGCGGCCGGGCCGCGGCGCTTGGGCCGGGCGGCCCGCAAAGTCCTTCGTACGGGTGTGCCCGTGGGGGCGTCGGGGGTGCCGGTCCCGTGCCGGGTGCCGGTCCCGTGCCGGGTGCGGGCCGTTGTCGGGTGCGGGTCGTTGCCCTGCGGGGCTGGTCCGTCCCCTACCCGCCCTTTCTCCGTTTTCCGGGCTCCGCCCGGACCCGTTGCGGGGGCTCCGCCCCCGTACCCTCCCCCAGCTACCGCTGGGGGTGCCCCCAGCTCCTCAAACGCCGGAGGGG
>NZ_JBITRX010000036.1:0-46484 GCF_044540325.1 Streptomyces sp. NPDC086023 | reverse complement strand
GCCGAGTCGTAGCCCCGGTACTCCAGCCGCTGCAGTCCTTCGAGCAGCAGCGGAGCCACGTCGCGCTTGCCGATGTAACCGACGATTCCGCACATTGTCTGGACTCTCCTGCGATCGTTCGTCTCTCAGGCCGACCCCGGGGTCCGGTTCGGCGGAACCTGAGCAAAGGTCGATTGCATCACCGCGGCCGGGCGCGCCCCTCCCCCGGTCGGAGGACCGGCCGGGGGAGGCGTCCGCCACCCGCTCGGCCGGCACGTCTCACCTGGGCTTTCTCCAGTCGACCCGCCCTCGGTGTGACCTGGGTCACGGACTTTGGTCCATGTACGTAGGTGCGTAGTAGCGGCGCCGCGGGAGCCTGACTGCCGCCGTCACCTGCGCGCCGACGCGTTTCGGCCGAGAGGGGCGCACCGCGCCCGGCTACGAAAGGGCTTAGCAGCCAGAGGTGTTTGCCCGCCGCCGGGCCGCTGGCTAGAACGGAGTGAGCGGTCCGAGAACCCCGGCCGGAGCCGGCGGAGCACCGCGGACCGCTCTCACGAACCCCTCTTGGAAGGCCCCCTCATGTCTCGCGTCCCGATGCCCCGTATCTTCCGCAGCAAGAAGACCACCGCGGGCCTCACGGCCGCCGCGGCCGTCGTTCTCGCAGGCGGCGCGCTGATGGGTGCGGCACCGGCCCAGGCGGCCACTCTGAGCCCCCGGCAGATCGCGCACCAGCTGGTACCGAACGCGACCCAGTACGCGGCCTTCGACCAGGTCGTCGCGCACGAGAGCGGCTGGAACCCGCGGGCCGTCAACGCCTCCTCGGGCGCGTACGGGCTCGGCCAGGCACTCCCCGCCTCCAAGATGGCCTCCTTCGGCCCCAACTGGCACGACGACCCGACGACCCAGCTCAAATGGACTCTGAACTACATGAACTCGCGCTACGGCAGCCCCCAGGGCGCCTGGACCTTCTGGCAGCAGCACGGGTGGTACTGATGCCCCGGAGCCGTACGCGGCGCTGCCGTGGCGTACGAGGGCGAGGCGATCGGTTCGGTCGGACTTCGAGCCGCTGTTCACGAGGCTGCGCCCGACCGTGACCGGCTCCGAGAGTCGCGGTGGGCACCGGCCGCCCTTCGGTTGAGAATTTCCAAGCCGTCGGTTCCGGGGGCCTGTACACCATCGGCCTGGACTTCGACTGGCACGGCAACGCCCCGGCCGGGACCGCCCACAGCCCGCCTGCGCTACGCGTGGACGTTGCGCGACACGGGCGAGCAACCACTGCCGCAGCGTGCGGTCCCGCACACACCGCTGGACGGGCCCTGAGGTCAGCGGGTGAGTGTCCTCGCCTTCCTGTTCGCCCTGCGGATGTCGTCCTCGATCATGTTCATGCACTGTGGAGAGATCGACTCCTGCCGGACCGCGTAGCCGGTGATGCGCTCGACGCCCTGGAAGGCGAGGTGCTTGCGGGTGAAGTCCTTGTCCGTGACGATCTGGTTGATCCGCTCCACGATCCTGTGGACCCTGCGGCCGGCCTTCTGCGCCAGCGCGGAGATGGTCCTGAGGTCATCCTGCACGGCGCGCGGGTGCGAGGTGGCGAGGATCTCCTGCTTGTTCTGGTCGAGCAGGCGGAGGGCGAAACGGGGTGAGACGGCGTCGACGATGGCCTTGTCGAGGTGCTTGCCGATCGCCCTGAGGGCGATGTTGCACTCCTCGGCCGCGTCCGCGGCGTGAACCAGGGCTCCGGAGTTGCCACCGTCCCTGATCATTTCCTCGCACTCCTTGAGTGCCTCGACCGCGTCCTCGGCGGCGTTGAGCTGCTGCTGCAGCATGGCGTCGACGCGGGCTGGATACGCGTCCTTGGCCCAGGGGACGGAGGCGCCGACGATCTTGTGGAACTCCTCGACGGCACTGCCGACCCCGATCATGTCCTTTCGGATGCGGCGGAGCAGGAGCAGCATCGTCATCCGGTTGTACTTGAGCGCGTTGGCGATCCGCTCGGCATCCGGGCCGAGGCTGTCGGTCTCGCGGCTGAAGAGGCGGCCGAGGATGCGAATCCTGCGGCCCATGCCGCGTTCGGCGCTCTTGCGGGTCGGCGCCTTTTCGACCTTGGGGACCACGGGGCGGCTGGGGGCCGTCACCGCCCCCAGCGCCGAAGGGGAGTGCTGCCTGCTCGGTGCGGAGGCAGCCGGCTGTTGCTGCGGGGCGGCGGGGCCGGCAGCGGCCGTGGCCTGGGGCGAGGCGGTCGTGGTGGCGGTCTGCTGGTGGGCGCTGGTTCCTTGAGCGGCGGGGCTCCCTTCCACCGGGATCCACGACCAGACGTGGTTGAACCACTGGCCGATGTAGTCGGACCAGTAGGACATCTCCGCCGTGAGCCCCGGCAGGTCGACGTCGCAGAAGCCGGTGAAGAGGTCCCGGCGACTGCGCTCCATCAGCTGCGCGATCGTGTTGAGCTGCTCCAGGAACCGGGCGACCGCCTCGTGGACCTTCTTCAGGTCGTCGCACCGGCCCGCCGGCGTCATCCCGGGATTGCTCGCGTAGTAGTCCCGGACCGCCTGCCAGTATTCGGTCCGTTTGGCGAGATGGTTCTCCGTGAACTCCTTCGTGAACTGCCGGAGGGCGAATTCCATGGCCCGGCAGAGAGCCTGGGAGTTCTGTGAGTCGGGAGCGCCGGAGAAGGCGGTGACTGCGGTCTTGAGGCGGTCGTCCGCCAAGTGCGTGTAGTAGATGTCCGAGGCGCCGTCGAAGAGCCCCTTCCAAGGGCTCGTCCCCGATCCCGGATACATGATGCGGGCGAAGTGCAGGGCGTCGTGGAACGCCTGCTCGCTCGCCTCGTGGAGCCTGACGACGTAACGGTAGTCCTCGACGTACGCCTCCACCCCGATCACCCCCCGTTCTCGTCGCGGGACAGGGTGCCGTGGCCCGCCCCTGCGCGCCGGGACGCCGACGGCGACGTGTGCAGGCGGCGCTCCTTGACCAGCGGTGCCGGGTCGGTGAGGGCGGGCAGCAGGTCGGCGGTCAGGACCACCGGGAGGGTCGTGCGGGTTCCCAGACCTGTGGCGCCCCACACGCCTCCCGGACCGGCCTGGCCCTCGGGAGCCAGCGCCAGACGGGCCGGCGGACCGTCCGCGAGTGAGCCGGCCAGACATGCGGCCGGCAGGGTCTGGTGCCCGGCGAGGAGGCAGAGGGCGTCGCTGAGCAGGCGCTCCTCCTCCTGCGGATCGTCCGCGGACCACGCCCACAGCAGGTAGGAGAGCCGGAAGCGGCGCGCCGGGCCGCCGCGGGCGACGACCCGTCCCCCGCCGTCGCGCACGTCGTACCAGTCGCCGCCCATTCCGGTCGGGACCTCCTCGATCCTGTGCAGGAACAGGCCGAGGCCGGCCGGACGGGTGGCCGCCGTCGTCCGCCAGTGGTCCGGCGAGCCGGAGAAGACGGGCTCGCCGTCCGGCAGCAGGGATTGCAGCAGCCGGCGCAGGGAAGTGGTGGCGTCGCTGAGAATCATGCCCGGAATTCTGCGTCGCCCCGTCTTTTCCCGCGGCCGGCGGACGGACAGGACGCCATGCCGATCCGGTGCCCTTTCGCGCTGCACGTTTCCGGTGCCCTTTCGGCCTGCACGTCGGGGCTTTCCCGAAAGGGCGGTTCAGGAGACGCCGGGCCACCCGTTTGCTTCTGCTCACGAGCCCTCGGCCGGGTGATCGTATAACCACGAGAAACGAACGTCGGAGGACGAATTGCCCAGTTACCTGTCACCAGGCGTCTACGTCGAGGAAGTCCCGTCCGGGTCCAAGCCCATCGAGGGAGTCGGCACGGCCGTGTGCGCCTTCGTCGGACTCACCGAGAAGGGGCCGGTCAACGAGCCCACGCTCGTGACGAACTGGACCCAGTTCGCGCAGACCTTCGGTGAGTTCACGGAAGGCTCCCACCTCGCGCACAGCGTGTACGGCTACTTCCTCAACGGGGGTGGGAGCGCGTACATCGTGCGCATCGAGGCCACCGACGAGGTCAGTGAGCCGGTGGCCGCCACGGCGGTCCTGCACGACGCGCAGGGCGCTCCGGCGCTGCTGGTCAAGGCTGCCCGGGCAGGCGCGGCCGGCAACGGCCTGCGGGTCGTGACGGAGCCGGCACACGAGCGGGACGACAGCTCCTTCAAGCTCACCGTCCTCCAGGACGGCCGGCCCGTGGAGGGCTTCGACAAGCTCGCCCCCGCCAAGGCCGCAGCCGCGGTCAACCAGCGTTCCAAGCTCATCCGCCTGGAGCCGGTGGACGGTGCCGGCGCGCCCGCCCAGCAAGGGGCGCAGTGCGCGGGCGGTGCGGATGCCGCCCCCGCGGCCGCCACCCTCAGCCCCGCGGACTTCATCGGGGATGCCCTGGCCCGGACCGGCATCGCCGCGCTGGAGGCCGTGGACGAGGTGACCATGGTGGCCGTGCCGGACGCCATGGCCGCGCTCGAGTCCGGTCTGCTGGACCGGGACGGCGCCAAGGCGGTCCAGCTCGCCGTCATCGCGCACTGCGAGCTGATGTCCGACCGCGTCGCCGTCCTCGACACCCCCGCCGGGCTCAACGCCCAGCAGGTGCGGGACTGGCGGGTGGACGAGGCCGGCTACGACTCCAAGTACGCGGCCCTGTACTGGCCGTGGGTCAAGGTGATGGACCCCGCCACCGGCAAGCCCCGGTTCGTACCGCCGAGCGGACACATGGCGGGCATCTGGGCGCGCAGCGACGACACGCGCGGGGTCCACAAGGCACCCGCCAACGAGACCGTACGAGGCCCCCTCAACCTTGAACTGGCCATCACCCGCCGCGAGCACGACCTGCTCAACCCGATCGGCGTCAACTGCATCCGGGTCTTCCCCGGCCAGGGCATCCGCGTCTGGGGAGCGCGGACGCTCAGCAGCGACCCCGAGTGGCGCTACCTCAACGTCCGGCGCCTGTTCAACTTCGTCGAGACCTCCATCCTCCGCGGCACCAACTGGGTGGTGTTCGAGCCGAACGACCCCAAGCTGTGGGACTCCGTCAAGCGGACGATCACGATGTTCCTGCGCGGGGTCTGGCGCGACGGGGCGCTCTACGGACGCACGCCCGACGACGCCTTCTACGTGAAGTGCGACGACGAGAACAACCCCGAGGACAGCCGTGACCGCGGTGTCCTGACCGTCGAGGTCGGCATCGCGGCCGTCAAGCCCGCCGAGTTCGTGGTCTTCCGCATCTCCCAGTACTCCGAAGGCGCCTCGCTCGACGAGTAGCACGGTCCGACCGGCGGCCCGCCGAGCGCCCCGCCCGGGCGCGGCGGGCCGCCACGCCCCGCACCCCCATCCGTACACGCATGAAGGGAGACCGCCATGACGGCAGGACTCGGAGACCACGACGCCCTCACCGCGGCACGCTTCTCCATCACCATCGACGGACACGAGATCGCCTCGTTCTCCGAACTCTCCGGCATCACCACCGAGGTGGAGCCCGTCGACTACCTGTCCTCCAACGACAAGGAAGTCATCTTCAAGAAGCTGCCCGGCAAGGCGAAGCCGCCCACGGTCGTGCTGCGCCGCGGCAAGACCGGCGGCATGGAGCTGTGGGCCTGGCACCAGTCGGTGCTCGCCGGCAACATCACCACCGCCCGGCGCAGCTGCTCGCTGGTCATGTACAGCTTCGACGGCAAGCCGGTGGCCCGCTACTACCTCTTCAACGCCTGGCCCTCCAAGCTGGAGATCGGCGCCCTGAAGGCCGGCGCGACCGAGGTCCTCATGGAGACCACCACCCTCGTGTGCGAGAGCATCCAGCGGGTGTCGGCATGATCGACACCACCCTGCGCACCGAATACCCGTTCACCCTGCCCCGCGGATACGTCGACCAGAACGGCACGGTCCACCGCGAGGGCGTGATGCGCCTGGCAACCGCCCGCGACGAGATCAGCCCCCAGTCGGATTCCCGCGTCCGCGGCAATCCGGCGTACCTGACCGTCCTGCTGCTGGAGCGCACCGTCATCGCGCTCGGTGACCTGCCCGAGGTCACCGGCTACGTCATCGAGAACCTCTTCGCCTCCGACCTGGCCTTCCTGCAGGACCTCTACCGCCGCATCAACCAGCAGGGGACCACCGAAGCCGCGGTGGCCTGCCCCGAGTGCAGCCACGAGTTCGCGGTGGACGTCTCCGGTGATGCCCCGGGGGAATGCTGACGTACGCAGCCGACCGCCTCTGGGAAGAGGCTGCGTACGTGGCGTACTACCTGCACTGGTCCCTGGACGCGGTGCTCGCTCTGGAACACCCGGTCCGGGTCCGGATGATCGAGGAGATCGGCAGGATCAACCGGCAGCTGTCCGAGGAGTGACCGCTCCGGTGACGGCACCGGCGGCGGTGGCCCCGCCCTCGCGGAGGACGCCCCCGCCCCCACCGGCCGGGACCGCCGCACCCTTCCCCGACCGGGACCGCCGCATCCTCCCCGACCGGGCCCCCGGCCACCGCCCATGACCTCCGCCCCGTGCGGACGAGGAACGAGATGAACTGGCCCTTCCGCCGCCGCGGCGGCAGCTCCACCGGCGCCGGCCGGCAGTCCGGCCCGGCCGCCCACCCCCCGGCCTCCGCCGCACCCGCTCCGGTCGACCACGCTCCGGTCGACCAGGCTCCCGTCGACCACGCTCCTGCCGTGGTCGCGCCGCCCGCGCCGACCGAACCCGCGGCATGGCGGGAACTCCCCCCGCTCGCCGGTCCGCTGACCGCGGCCGGGACCGCGCGGCGGCTCACCGCGGCGCCGCACACCGACCAGACCCTGCGGGCGGCCGGCGCGATGCTGGCCACGGCCGCCGCAGACCGGGGCGACACCGCGGACCGGGCCGGCACCGCGGGCCGGGGCGCCGAGGCGCTCGTGGGCCGGGTGGAGGGCCTCGCCAAGGCCGTACCGCTGCGCCACCTGCAGCCGCGACGGCTGCCGGAGGCCGCCGCCCCCGAATTCGACGGCCCGACCCGCAGGGGCGGCGCACCGGTGCCGGAACCGGCCCGGGCCGGTGCTGCCGAGCGGCCCGCCCCCGCGGCGCAGTCCGCCCCTGCCCCGGCGCCGGACCTGCCCGCCCCCCTGGTGCGCCGGGCCGCCGCCGCGCCGGCGCCGGAACCCGCCGCGGACCTCACCCGCGTCACCGAGGGCAGCGTCGGCGAGCCGCGCCCCGCCACGGTGTCGACCCATCCCCCGACGTGGATGAACGCCGGCCCCATCGGGGCCGACACCGACCTCGCCTCGCTGCTCTTCCCGCTGCCCGGCGACGTCGCGCCCGTGTTCCCCGAGGCGATGGCTGCCCAGGCGGCCGACCCGGACCCCCGGGCGGACCCGGGCGCCCGCCGTACGCACCTGGCCCAGCGGCGCAACCTCGGGCAGAGCCGCCGCCTGGGGCTGGGCACGGCCCTGTCCCACATCGCCCCGCCGGACGCCGCCGCCCCGATGGAGGGGGAGGGGCGCCCCCCGCCGGGTGCCGAGGCGCTCCCGCCCGCGGCCGACCCGAACCGCGGCGCCGAGCCGCGTTCCGGCTCCGTACCGGCCCCCACCACCCCGGAGTACCGCGCCGAACCGCCGGCCGTGGCCCCGCCGGCCCTGCCGGACACCGGCCCCCCGGCCGGCCCCGTCCCCGCCGAGCCGCCCGCCCGGCCGCCCCTGCGCCACCGCTCCCCCCGGTCGGCCCCGCCCGCCCCGGAAGCCCCCGCCGACCTGGCCCGTGCCGTATCCGAGCTGCACGGCGTCGACGTCACCGGGACCCCGCTGCACACCGGCGAGCACGTCACGCGCATGGCCCAGGACATGGCGGCCCAGGCCTTCACCAAGAACGGCGAGGTCTACCTCCCGAACACCGCCTCCGCCCTGGACTCCGCCAGAACCCGCGGCCTGATCGCCCACGAGCTGACCCACGTGGCCCAGCAGAAGCGGTACGGCGGAAGCCTGCCGCCCGAGAACTCACCGGCCGGCCGGGCCCTGGAGGCCGAGGCGATCTCGGCCGAGCGCTACTTCCGCGGGGATCCCGGTGCGCCGGCGCCCCTGGTCCACCGCAGGCCGGTCACCTCGGGTCCCGACCCCGAGGAGATCCGGCGCATGATCGCCCGGATGGCGCCCGTGCTGCCGCCGGCCCCGCCCGCCCCGGCCCCGCCGCCCGAGCCCGAGCCCGAGCCGGAGCCGGCCCCGGCACCCGCGCCCGAACCGGCGTACTCGGGTCCGGACGTGTCCTGGACCGCGGGGAGCGGGCTGATGGACGGCGTTCAGCGGGCCTCCCGGGAAGAGATCATCGAGGAGTACCTCGCAGAGCTCAACCACGCCAACCGTCACAGGAACGACGGTCGCGCGGCCCTGACCGAAGCCGATCTCCTGAACAACACCGAACACCAGGAGATGATCGACTTCCGTCACAGGAGGGGCCTCGTGCAGGGCCACCGCGAGAAGATCATCAACGACTTCCTCGCCGAGAAGAACTTCGAGCAGCGCAACACCCGTGGCGACAAGCTCCTGACCGCTTCCGACCTGCAGACCGACCTGGCGCTGAAGGACGCGATCGACTTCCGCCTCGAAGAGGCCGCGCGGCGGGGCCGGCTCGTCGCGGACGACAACGACGACGACGTGTCCGGGCCCCAGGACTTCCACTGGCTCAAGGGCGAGGTCGGCCTGAACGTCGTCCAGGGGCTGGCCTCGGGCTTCGGCATCACGTTCGACCGCAAGCGCCGGGGCGAGGTCCGGGACTTCTTCTCGGGCCGCCGCCCGGCCGCGGGCGACGCGGGCGCCGAGAGCGGCGAGGTGTTCGCCCCCGTCGGCCCGCCCGTGCCGAACGGGAGCCCGAAGCCCGCAGCGCCCCCGGTGGGAGGCCCGCAGCAGGACAACGTACCCGCAGTCCTGGCGCAGCCGTCCGTTAAGGCGGCCGCTGCGAATAATGGGACACCGCCCACCGAAGCCGGTACCGGAACGGACGTACGGCAGCCCTCGCCGACGCAGGCCTTCGTGCCGTCCATCGGTCCGTCCGGGGACGACTCGGGACCCGAGGCGTCCGCGGACGCCGGCCCGGGGATCGACCTCTGGCAGGAGGTCAAGAGTTCGCTGTGGACGGCGGCCGCGACCGGATTCGTCCACCCGCCCTCTCCGCCGGACGCGGACGAGAAGAAGAAGGCGGCGGAAGCGGAAGCCCGAGAGGCGGCCGCAGACGCCGAAGGCAA
This sequence comes from Streptomyces sp. NPDC086023, assembly GCF_044540325.1. Classification (NCBI taxonomy): domain Bacteria; kingdom Bacillati; phylum Actinomycetota; class Actinomycetes; order Kitasatosporales; family Streptomycetaceae; genus Streptomyces; species Streptomyces sp. NPDC086023. The sequence continues at coordinate 37,338 of NZ_JBITRX010000036.1, read as the reverse complement.
GGCCGCCGTCTTCCAGATCGACGCACTCGGGGAAGACCAGCTGGACGCCTTGGCCCACCGCCTCTACGGGCGGGTGCGCGACAAGTGGAACAGCGACCAGCGCCGCGCCTCGGCCGTGCACCGCGAGCGCAACGGAACCAAGTACAGGTAGGAGACCTGCGCATGCCTCTGAACGACGAAAGCACCCTCGCCCTTGCCAACCGGTTCTCGGTGACCGTGGACAACGGGTCGTACGACCTCGGCAGCTGGGCGCAGGTCCAGGGCCTGGACGTGCAGTGGAAGATGGCCGACTACCGGGCCGGTGACGCCGGCAACGACCGCTGGTTCTTCCCCGGCTTCACCGAGTACACCCCCCTGAAGCTCACCCGGGCGGCCTGCCAGGACTCGGAGACCGTCAAGAAGTGGCTGTCGAGCAACTCGTTCGGCAGCAAGGCGAACGGGGGCGAGATCACGCTGATGGACCCCCACAACAAGAAGGTCATCTCGTGGACCATGCGCCGGATCATCCCGGTCAAGTGGTCCATCACCAGCTTCGAGGCCGGCCAGAGCAAGGTCGCACTGGAGACCCTTGAGCTCCAGCACCTCGGATTCCTCGACGACGACATGGCGACGCAGTAGCCATGGTGCAGATGGCGACAGCGCCCACCGGCTCGGGGACCCGCTGGGCGAAGGGCGAATGGCACGTCGACAAGGCCATGTTCGGCATGGCCATGCGCTTCAAGGTCACCGTGGACGCCTTCGGCGAGCTCGGGTACTGGTCCTCGTGCCGCGGTCTGAACGTCTCCTTCGAGCACGAGGAGATCGAGTGCGGCGGCAACTACGAGAACGTCGTCCTGCTGCCCAAGCGGCTGAAGTACGGCTCGATCACCCTCGTGCGCGCCGTGCAGAAGGACGACACCAAGAAGGTCGAGACCTGGCTGCGCCAGGTGACCAAGGACTGGTACGGCTACGAGTTCGGCCAGCAAGAGTACCAGGGCACCGGCATGCAGATCGAGCTGATGGACGCCCACAACAAGCCCGTCTACCAGTGGCAGCTGCGCAGCGTCTTCCCCAAGAGCTGGAAGGGGCCGGACCTCGACGCCGATACCAACAAGATCGCCCTTGAGACGCTCGAACTCGCCCACCAGGGGTTCCTCTAGGAGTCGGCCATGACGAACACCACCGCGGTGCTGATCTGCTCGGAACCGCCCATGCCGGGCGCGGTCCCGTTCCTGTTCAACCCCGACAAGATCACCATGAGCCGCGAGGTCGCCTACCGGTCCCACGGCAGCAGCTCGCAGAACGGCAACAAGAACGGCGAGACGGGCACGTCCTTCCAGCGGGCCGAGGCCCTGAAGATCAGTGTGAGCGACGTGGTCTTCTCGGGTTCGGAGACGAAGGAGCTGTGCGACCAGCTGCTCAACTGGATGAGCCCGGGCTCGGGTGCCCTGGGGCAGGTCGCCGGCGCCGCCGCCCTGGCCAAGGGCGGCTCGCTCGTGAAGGCCGGCGTGGTCGACGCGGGTGCCGTCAACCGGCTCCCGGTCGTCCGGTTCATCTACGGACCCCCCATGCAGGGCTTCTGCTACAACGTGGTGCTCCTCAGCGTGTCGATCAACTACACGCGCTTCAGCCATGCCGGGGTGCCGATCCGGGCGCGCGTCACCATCAGCATGAAGGAGCAGCCCAGCCTGCTGGGCACGCTCCCCACCAACCCCACCTCGGGAGGTCTGCCCGGCCGGCGCAGCTACACCGTCACCGAGGGCGAGGACCTCGTGAACCTCGCGAGGACGCAGTACGGGAGCACCTCCCACTGGCGCCGGCTCGCCGACGCCAACGCCATCGACGACCCCCTGCGCATGCGGCCCGGGACCACCGTCTACCTGCCCAGCCCGCACGAGCTCGACTGACAGCGGAGGTTCACGTGCCCATCCCCAAGCCGTCGGCCGCCGCGCCCGGGGCGACGTCCCCCGTCACCAGCCCGGCCACCGTGCGCGCCATCGTCAAGGCGGGCGCCCTCTCACCGCAGCCGGTCTCCGCCCAGCTGGAGCAGATGATCATCCGGGTGGTGGTCGACACCCACCGGCACCTGCCCGACATGTTCGAGATCACCTTCCAGGACAGCACGGGCCTGGGCCTGCCTGCCAAAGACCTCACGGTCGGTCACCAGGTCGAGATCCGCAGCGGGGCGGACCCGCTGACCGCGCCCCCGCTGATCCGCGGCGAGGTCACCTCGCTGGAGGCGGTCTGCGAGGACATGATGACCTACATCGTCGTCCGCGGGTACGACCTGTCCCACGTCCTGCAGCGGGCCCGCCGCACGCGCACCTTCGTGAACACCAAGGACTCCGACATCGTCCAACGGATCGCGGCGGAGGCGAAGCTGGAGCCGGGAACCATCCACGACACGCAGTACGTCCACCGGCACCTGGCGCAGATCGCCCAGACCGACTGGGACTTCCTCCAGGCCCGCGCCCGGGCCAACGGCTTCGACGTCGTGGTGACGGGGAAGAAGCTCCACTTCCGCGCGCCCGAGACGGCCACCGGCACCCCCGGCGGGAAGCGGCCGTCCGCACTCTCCGGCATCAAGGACGCGGCCGCCTCGGCTGCCGCCGGCACGACCGGCCCGGCCGTCCTGACCTTCCGGGACAACCTCATCTCCTTCCAGACCCGGCTGTCGGCGCCGCAGACCCTCCCCACCCAGGTCGAGGTCCGCACCTGGGACGAGGAGAAGACCGACGTGGTGGTCGCCACCGCGGCGGTGCGGCCCGTGACCCCGGATCCCGCGGCCGGCGGCGGCGCGCTCGGCGCGCTCGCCGGTGCCGGCGGGCTGGGCGGCCTCGCCGGCTCCCAGGACGCCCACCTCCTCGTGGACCGCCCGGTGGGCGCCGGAGCCGACATCGCCGTTGCCGCGGAGGCACTTGCGGCGGGCGTCGCCGCGCGGGTCGGCGCGGCCTCGGCCGAGGCCGAAGGACGGGCCTTCGGCGACAGCGCCATCCAGGCGGGCCGGGTCGTCCAGGTCGACGGCGTGCCGCAGCCGTTCGGCGGAAGCTGGGTCGTCACCAATGCGCGCCACATCTTCTGTGAGGACGAGGGCGGCTACTACACCGAGTTCTTCGTCACCGGCCGGGACGACCACTCCATGCCCGGGGCCGTGAGCCGGGACAACGACGCCGACCGGCGGGCACGCGGCATGATGTGCGGCATCGTCACCAGCGTGGCCGATCCCACCGGCCGCAACCGCGTGAAGGTGCGCCTGCCCCTGCTCTCCGCGGATTTCGAGACCGACTGGGTGCGCGTGGTGCAGCCCGGCGGCAACAAGGGCGCCGTCATGTTCGTGCCCGAGGTCGGGGACGAGGTCCTGGTCGCCTTCGAATGGGACGACATCAACCGGCCGGTCGTCATCGGCGGCATGCGCAACGGCGCCAGCACCCTGACGCTGGGCGGCCCCGCGGTCGAACGCAAGGGGGAGACGGCCTCGGTCATGCGCCGCGGACTGGTCAGCAGCAGTGGCAACAGGCTCGCGTTCGTCGAGATCCCGCCCAACCGGTCGCCCCTGACGGAGCAGTCCGCCATCGTCCTGGCCACCCAGGCGAACGACATGGGCCTGACCATCGACAGGACCACCGGCCAGGTGCAGCTCGTCTGCAAGCCGCAGACCGGCAAGGGCAGGAACCGCGGCACCGTGACCATCTCCACCGACGGCAGCGGCACCGTGACCGTCGACGCCGGCCCCAAGGGTGCGGTCAACGTCACCGGCGGCGACATCAGCGTCAACGCCTCCAAGAAGCTGGCGCTGCAGAGCAACGGCGAGCTGGAGATCAAGGGCGCCAAGGTCAAGGTCACCGGCACCACGATCGACCTCAACTGACACCGTGACACGAGGACACCATGGCTGCGAACAGAGCTGACGACTTCATAGGCGCCGGATGGGCCTTCCCCCTGGGGGTGGGCGCCACCGGCGGCATCGCCCTGGTACGGGGCGACACCGAGCTCGAACAGGCGATGAAGATGATCCTGTCGACGTACCCCGGCGAGCGTCCCATGCGCCCCGGCTTCGGCTGCCGGCTGCGCGACTACGTCTTCCGCGACACCGGCTACCAGACCATGGCGATGCTCTCGGAGGAGGTGCGTACGTCACTCATCGCCTGGGAGCCCCGGGTGGACGTCGACGGTGTACGGGCCACCAGCGACCCGGACGACCCGAGCCTCGTCTACATCGACATCGTGTACCGCATCAAGGCGACCAACGACCGCCGGAACCTGGTGTTCCCGTTCTACACGATCCCCGACGAGGAGGAGGACTACTGATGGCGCTTCCGTCGCCCGACCTCGACGACCGCCGGTTCCAGGACCTGGTGGACGACGCCAAGCGCATGGTGATGCGCCGCTGTCCGGAATGGACGGACCACAACGTCTCGGACCCCGGCGTCACCCTCATCGAGACCTTCGCCTTCATGACCGACCAGTTGCTGTTCCGGCTCAACCGGGTGCCGGACCGCATGTACGTGAAGTTCCTCGAACTGCTCGGTGCCCGGCTGCTGCCGCCCGTTCCGGCGCAGGCTCCGGTCACCTTCTGGCTGTCCGCCCCGCCCGCAGCGACGGTGTCCGTTCCGGCCGGCACGAACGTGGCCACCCTGCGCACGGAAACCGAGCGGTCCGTGGTCTTCGCCACGCGGCACGAGCTGCGCCTGCCGGCGGCCGGCCTGCAGCACCTGATGACCCTGGAGTCGGAAGCCGGAACCCTGCTCGCCCGCGACGAGCAGCACCGCCTCCAGCTGGGCTTCCCCGCCTTCGGCGCGCAGAGTCCCGCGGTGGACGACTGCCTCCTGGTGGGCCTGACCGACGCGGTCCCGCGGGCCCTGGTCAGCCTGGACTTCACCTGCACCATCCAGGGCGTGGGCGTCGACCCCGACCACCCGCCGCTGGTGTGGGAGGCCTGGGACGGGGACGACTGGCAGGCGTGCCGGGTGCACTCCGACGCCACGGGCGGCCTGAACCGCCCGGGCTCGATCGTCCTGCAGGTGCCGGCCGGACACCACGCCAGCATCCTCGACGGGCGGCGCGCGGGCTGGCTGCGCGCACGGGTGACCGCCCCCCGGAAGGACTGCCCCGCGTACAGCACCTCTCCGGTCATCGACGCGATGGACGTGTCGGTGATCGGCGGAACGGTCGACGCGGTGCACGCCGAGATCGTCCACGACGACGAGCTGGGCGTCTCCGACGGTACGAGCAACCAGCGCTTCCAGGCCTCGCACGCGCCCATCCTCGCCACGGCCGTGCCGGCCGTCGTCGAGGTCAGCGGCGATGACGGCTGGACGCGGTGGACCGAAGTGGACCACTTCGCCGACAGCGGCCCCGATGACCCGCACTACGTCATCGACAGCACCCACGGGACGGTCTGCTTCGGACCCGTGGTGCGCCAGCCGGACGGGACGATGCGTCGCTACGGCGCCGTGCCCCCGAAGGACTCCACGGTGCGGCTGAGCCGGTACGCCACCGGCGGCGGCGCGGTCGGCAACGTCGGGCAGGGGGCCATCCAGACCCTCAAGTCCTCGATCCCCTTCATCGCCCGCGTGGAGAACCTCGTACCTGCCACGGGAGGTGTCGACGGCGAGACCGTCGAGGAGGTCAAGTCCCGTGCCCCGATGCTGATGCACACCCGCGGCAGGGCGGTGACCGCCGAGGACTTCGAGGTCATCACCCGTGAGGCGGCCCCCGAACTGGCCCGCGTGCGCTGCCTGACGGCGCAGGAGGCCGGGCTGCCGGCCGGGACCGTGAAGGTGCTCGTGGTGCCCGGGATGCCCGACGAGCCGGGCCCGGCCCGCTTCGCCGCGCTCAAGCCCCGGCAGAGCACGCTGGAGACCGTCGCCCGTCGGCTGGACGAGCGACGGCTCGTCGGCACCACCGTCCTGGTGGAGCCGCCCCTGTACCGGGGCGTGACGGCCGTGGCCCGGCTGCGCGCGGTACAGGGCGCGAAGGCCGACCGGGTGACCGACGACGCGCTGACGGCCCTCTACCGCTACCTCAACCCGGTCACCGGCGGCCCCGACGGCACCGGCTGGCCCTTCGGCCGCCCGGTGCAGGCCGGCGACCTGTACGCCGTCCTCCAGCGGGTCGAGGGCGTGGGCATCGTCGAGGAGGTGCGCCTGTTCAACGCCAACCCCGTCACCGGTGTACGCGGTGAGGAGACCGACCGGGTCACGCTCGACCGGGACAGCCTGGTCTTCTCCTTCGAACACCAGGTCCTCGTGGAAAGCAGCGGGGCATGAGGGGAACGGTCACCGATCTGGTCACCCCGTACCCGATCGGCAGGTACCTGCCGGCCGTGTACCAGGAGGACGACTTCGCCCAGCGGTTCACCGCCGGCCTCGACGACGTGCTCGCCCCGGCGGTCGCCGTCCTCGACTCGCTGGAGGCGTACGCGGACCCGGACACCACACCGGTGGACTTCCTGCCCTGGCTCGCCGGATGGCTGGGCGTCGCGGTGGAGGAGACCCTGCCCGAAGCAGCCCGGCGTGCCCGCGTCAAGCACGCAGCGGAGTCGTTCGTGGTCCGGGGAACCTGCGCGGGCCTGCGCAGCGCGCTGCACACCTTGACGGGCGCGTGGCTGGAGGTGCGCGAGAGCGGTGGGGTGCGCTTCTCCGACCAGGCAGGGGGGTGCGATCCCCGGGGCGCGGAGCCTGCCGTCGTCGTCAGGCTCCCGAGGGCTCTGGCCGCCCACCGCGAAACGGTCGAGGCGCTGGTGGCCGGCGCGGTACCGGCGCACGTCCACCGTGCCGTGGAGCTGACGGACCATGACCACCTGTCGTAAGTGCGGATTCAACAACGGCGCGACCGACACGTTCTGCGGCTCGTGCGGCTCCTTCCTGGAATGGACCGGCAAGAAGCAGAAGATCGACCTCCCCGACGACCTGCGGCAGGAGGCCGAGCAGAAGGCCCAGGGACCTCCGCCGTCGGCGCTCGAACGGCTCCAGCGGGGTCTGTACGCCGACGTCGGACAGCGCGACGCCCTGCCGGGCCGCACCGGACCGGCCGGCGTCCCCGGCATGCCCATGGGCATGGGCATGGGTCCCCCCGGCATGGGCATGGGCCCGCCCCCCGGCATGGGGCCGCCTCCGGGCCTGGGCATGGGTCCGCCGCCCGGCATGGGCATGGGGCCGCCTGGCATGGGCGGTCCACCGGGCATGGGCAGGCCTCCTGGCATGGCGGGGTTCCCCGGTATCGGCGACGACGATGACGACGAGGACGACAAGTTCCTCGCGTCCCTGCTCAAGAACAACGATGGGCCCGGCGGCAAGGCCGCGCCCGAGGACGACGAGGACGGCGACGACGACGAGGACGACTGGCTCGCCGATCTGCTGAAGGACGACGAGCACGACGAGCACGACGAGGACGACGAGGACGGCAACGACAAGAAGAAGGACAAGAAGAAGAAGGACAAGAAGAAGAACAAGAAGAAGGGCAAGAAGGGGGAGAGCAAGAAGGACGAGGACGACTGGCTCGCCGGTCTGCTGAAAGACGACGAGGACGGTGATGCGGACGCGGATGCGGACGCGGACGACGAGGACGACTGGCTCGCCGATCTCCTGAAGGACGACGAGGACGACGCGGACGGTGAGGCAGATGCGGATGCGGACGACGACGACTGGCTCGCCGATCTGCTGAAGGACGACGAGGACGACGCGGACGACGAGGACAGTGACGACGATGAGGACGACTGGCTCGCCGATCTGCTGAAGGACGACGAGGACGACGAGGACGACGACGAGGACGACGACGAGGACGAGGAAGACGAGGAGGAAGACGAGGAGGAAGAGACCGAACCGGGACTCGTAGCGCCGGCCGAGCCCGAGGCGCGGAGGCCCGTCCCGCAGCGACAGCGGGCGAGCCGGGCCGCCTTGCCCGGCGACCTCGTCTGTCCCGACTGCGGCGAGAACAACGACGACGAGCGGAAGTTCTGCAGCAGGTGCGGATCGTCGCTCGAAGAGGCCGAGTTGGCGACCCAGCCCTGGTGGCCACGGCTGCTGGCCAGGCTGCGCCCGGGGCCGGTCGTCCTGGAGGCCGGTCAGCGGCCCGGGCAGGCCGGCGTACGGGACAAGCGGCGCTTCAGCGTGACCTCGCTCGTGGGACCGGCCCGTCTCGTGGGCAGTGCCGCTCTCCTCACGGCGACCACGCTGTACCTGGTCCACGACCCCTTCCGCCATGCGGTCACGTCCCAGGCGACCGAGGTCCAGACCCGGCTGAAGGCGACCGTCAAACCCGACTTCTCGCCCGTCAACCCCGTGGACGTCCAGGACCTTCCGGGTGCCAGCGATCCCGGGCACTCGGGGTCCCTGGCCTTCGACAACTGGTCGGACACCTTCTGGCTGACCTCGGCAGCGAGCGCGCAGGGCCTCATGCTCAAGTTCGACCAGCCGGTGGACCTGACCCACCTGGTGGTGCGCAACGGTGCACAGCCCGACTTCAAGTCCTACGACCGGGCGCGGCAGCTGGAGGTCGAGTACTCCAACGGCCAGAAGCAGACGGTCACCTTGCAGGACAAGGCCGACCCCCAGTCGCTGAAGCTCGACCCGCGGGGCAGGGCCACCTGGGTCAAGCTGCGGGTCACGGGCGCCTTCGGCGACCGCCCGGGCAATGCGGTCGCGGTTTCCGAGCTGGAGTTCTACAGCGCGGTGCGCGGATACCTGTTCTGAGTCCCTGGGCCCCTGGCAGCGCGGGCGTTGAGGAGCGGACGGCACACGGCTAGGCGGCCCTTAAGGAAGCGGAACCTAGCGTGGTCCCGTGCCTCTTCCCATGTACTGCGGACGCCGCGGTGAGGAGGTGACAAACCATCAGACGGCTTGCGCGCGCCGCGCGCAGAGGGGAAGAACGATGCTCGGAAAAGGGACCGGCCGACGGCGCCGACCGAAGCCCACTCCCACGCAGCGCGTGGCCACCGCTGCGGGGGCGACGGGTGTGGGCATCGTCCTGCCCCTCGCTTTCAGCGGTACCGCCGAGGCAGCGCCCCTGAGCGCCTGGGAGACACTGGCGAAGTGTGAGAGCAACGGCAACTGGCGGATCAACACCGGCAACGGTTACTCCGGTGGTCTGCAGTTCGCCCCCAGCACGTGGAAGGCCTTCGGCGGCGACGAGTACGCCCCCGTGGCCCACCTGGCCACCAAGGAACAGCAGATCGCCATTGCCGAGAAGGTCCTCGCCGCGCAGGGTCCGGACGCGTGGGCAGCGTGTGCGGGCAGGATCGCGGGGCACAAGGCGGAACCCGAGAAGGCGGCGGCCGCGGCAGCGGGCCAGCCCAAGAAGGCGGCGAAGCCGCAGGCGAAGGCACCCGGTGCCGGCGTGAGCCGCGGTGGTGGCACGTACACGGTCAAGGCCGGTGACACCCTGGCGGGCATCGCGGAGCGCCACGGGCTGAAGTGGCAGCAGCTCTATGCGGCGAACAAGGGCCAGATCGACAATCCGGGGCTGATCAGGATCGGTCAGAAGCTCGTGATCCCCGGCAAGGCGACCGCCAAGCCCGCTCCGGCCAAGCCCGCCAAGCCCGAGGAGGCGAAGGTCGTGCAGCCGGTCGACGGCCACGTGACCGCGGACTACCGGCAGGGCGGCGCCTGGGCGCGCGGATACCACTCGGGCGTCGACTTCGCGGCCGCGCACGGTGCTCCGGTCGAGGCCGCGGCGCGCGGGGTCGTCGTCAAGGCGGGATGGAACGGAGCCTTCGGCAACCAGGTGGTCATCGAGCACCGCGTCGTCGTCAAGGGCGAGAAGCAGCTCTGGTACTCGTCCTACTCCCACCTGAGCTCGATCACCGCCACGCCCGGCACGAAGGTGAAGGCCGGCACCCAGATAGGCACCGTGGGCAGCACGGGCAACAGCACCGGTCCGCACGTGCACTTCGAGCTGGGAACGGCGCCCGACACGTACTCCAGCCACATCAACCCGTACGCGCTCCTGCGCGGTGCGTTCACCGAGGCCTGACGGAGGGGTGGCACGCGATGATCCGACACGACATCTTCCAGCAGGACATGCTGCGCGTTTCCCCCGCCGACGAGAGGGAGGAGCAGGCCGCCCGGGTGGTCGTGGCGTCCCGGTCCCGGGACGCCGCCGACTGCGCGGTGCTCCTGGACATGCTGGGCCTGCGTCCGGAGCCCCCCGCCCCGGAGCCGAGGCCACGCATCCACCTGCTGCCGCCGCTGCTGGACGGGAAGCGTTCCCGGCCTCTGTGACTACGCCACCCGTCCGGCCGGTCCCTGGCCGGACGGGGCGCCGTCCGGGCGATGCCGGCTCCGGCCCGGCGCCATAGCGTCGCGGCCGGTGACCCCGCGCCCACGCCGCGGGCCCCCGCGGGATCCGGTGTACGGCGGGCACGCCGGGCCGTACAGGGCACAGCAGGAAGGAGCCGTCATGGGGTTCGGCACGAGCCGCATCGGGGACTGGACCGATGCCGCCGCGTGCAGCGGCATGGACGTCGAGGCCTTCTACGTCCAGGGCACGGCCAGGTCCGCGCTCGCACTCACGACGTGCCGGGGGTGTCCCGTGCGCGACGCGTGCCGGGAGTATGCGGAATCGAACAAAGAAGCGTTCGGCATCTGGGGCGGCCTGACCGCCCGGCAGCGCGGATGGCCCTGACCTGCCCGCCTGCCGCCGGGCCGTTCGTCGATCTCGCGACTATCCTCGGGAGAGTGGCCCATGCCTTGGCGGAACCTCCGGATCCCGAGGTGATCCCTCCATGACGGAACGCATCCGGGTCGTCATCGCGGACGACCATCCTCTTTACCGTGAGGGTGTGCGCAGGGCGCTGGCCTGGAGCGGGACCATCGACGTGGTGGGCGAGGCGTCCAGCGGGCGCGAGGCCCTCAAGATGATCAGGGATCTGACGCCGGACGTGGCCCTGATCGACTTCAGGATGCCCGACCTCGACGGCATCGCCGTGACGCGTTCGGTCGTCCAGGGGAAGATCGACACCAGGGTGGTCATCGTCAGCGCGTTCCAGAACAGCGAACTCGTCTTCCGTGCCCTGGAGGAAGGTGCTGCGGGCTACCTGCTCAAGGACGCCAAGCGGACCGAGCTGGTCGAGGCGGTGCGGCAGGCCTCCGCGGGCAAGACCGTGATCCCTCCGGAGCTCGCGGGCGGCGTCGCCGAGGAGATCCGCATGCGCGCCCAGTCCGGCGGCCCGGTCTTCACCACCCGGGAACTGGAGGTCCTGCGCGACTTCGCCGAGGGCATGAGCATCCCCCAGATCGCGCAGAAGCTGTTCCTCGCGCCCAGCACCGTCAAGACCCACGCACAGCACCTGTACGAGAAGCTCGGCGTCAGCGACCGGGCCGCCGCGGTGGCCGAAGGCATGCGCCGCGGTCTGCTGGACTGACACCGCCCGCCATCCGTACCCGTCCGGTCCCCCGATCGGAGGGCGGGCGTGCTCCGGCCGGTCCGACGTTCAACGGATTCGGGTCGGCCCGCTTCGGACGCACTCTGGTGTACGAGGGCACCGGACCGGTGCCACCGAGGCACGGAGACGGGCACATGGCTTGGACGCGCGTGACAGTGATCGAGGACGACGCGGAGATCCGTGAGTTCCTCTCGGCTTCCCTGCGGAAGCTGAAGTACGACGTCCACGCGGTCGCCCGCGGCACCGACGGCCTCAGCCACGCGGCAGCGGCCGGCCCGGGCGGTGTGATCGTCCTGGACCTCGGGCTCCCCGACATCGACGGCCTGGACGTCCTCAAGATGCTCCGCGCCACGGTGAACACGCCCGTCCTCGTCGCCAGCGCGCGGGACGACGAGAGCCACATCGTCCGCGCCCTGGACCTGGGCGCGGACGACTACGTCATCAAGCCGTTCTCCGCGGAGCACCTCGACGCCCGGATCCGCGCCGTGCTGCGGCGCACGGGCGAGCGGCGCCGGGAGAGCACGTACCACGTCGGCGGGCTCACCGTCGACATGCAGGCCCACACCGCCACCCTGGACGGCCAGGAACTGGAGATGCGGCCCAAGGAGTTCAAGCTGCTCGCCTATCTCACCCGCAACGCCGGGCGCGTGGTCAGCAAGGACGAACTCCTCGGCGAGATCTGGAACGACGCCTTCGGCGCCAGCGAGAAGACCATCGACGTGCACCTGTCCTGGTTGCGCCGCCGGCTGGGCGAGACCGCTGCCGAGCCGCGCTACCTCCACAGCGTCCGCGGCGTCGGGGTGAAGATCGTCGAACCGGCGGCCTAGCATGCGCCGCAAGTTCGCGCTCGTCAGCGCGCTCAGCACCCTGCTCGCGGTGATCCTGCTGGGCATTCCCCTGATCTTCTACGCACGCTACGCCCACCTCGCCCAGGCCGACCACGACGCGGTGATGCAGGCCCAGACCCTGGCCACCCTCACGCGCGAGTCGGCCGGGTCGGACACCGGCCAGATCAGGTCCTGGATCGCCGACCAGCGGCCCAATGTCCGCGCCACCGTCGTGATGCCCTCAGGAGCACGCTACGGGAAGGCGGTGCCCTGCCTCCCGCAGCCGGACCCCGACCGGCCGGGCGATCTGGAGCAGTGGACCTGCGCCGAGGCGCGGGTCGCGAGCCTGGCCGTCGCCGTGCCCGGTGGCCAGGCCCAGATCGACGTCGCGGTCGACGAGGCCGGCGCGGCCGCGGCGACGCTGCGCGTCGTGGGCGCCCTCGGGGCTGCCGCCCTCGTCCTCCCCGCCGTCTCCGTGCTCCTCTCCGACCGGCTCGCCCGGTCCGTCGTGCGCTCGGCCGGCGAACTCACCGACGTGGCGGCCAGCCTGCGCCAAGGACAGCTGGAGGCCCGCTACAGCGGCGACGGCCCACCCGAGCTGCAACAGCTCGGTGGGACGCTCAACGCCCTGGCGGCCCGTATCGGAGCCCTCGTCACCAACGAGCGCGAATCCCTGGCCGACCTGTCCCACCGGCTGCGCACCCCCATCACCTCGCTGATGCTCCAGGCCGAGGCGCTCAAGGACCAGCCCGGCGCCGACCGGCTGCTCGACAGCCTCCAGGAACTGAACGGCGAGGTCACCCGCGTCATCCGGCACGCCCGCAAGCCGATCGCCGCCAAGGGAGGTCTGACGGCGTGCCTGGACACGGTGATCTCGGAGCGCGTGGCCTTCTGGGCGGTCCTCGCCGAAGAGCAGGGGCGGGTCTGTGAGCTGACGGTCCGGGACACCGACTGCCAGGTCTACGTACCCCAGACGGAACTCGAGGCCGCCGTCGACGTCCTCCTGGAGAACGTGTTCGCCCACACTCCGGAAGCGGCGGGCATGCGGATCACCGTGTGCGCCCTCCCCGGCGGCGGGGCCGAACTGACCATCGACGACGACGGACCGGGCTTCTCCGACCACCGGGTGGTCGAGCGGGGCCGCAGCACCGGCGAGTCCAGCGGCCTCGGTCTGGACATCGCCCGGCGTACGGCGACCATTTCCGGCGGTCGCCTCGTGCTGGGCGCGTCGCCCTCCGGGGGAGCGCGCGTGACCGTGTCCTTCGGCGGGCCCGCCGGGTCCCGCCGCCCGCCGGGGCGGCCGTCGGCCGGGTCTCGCTGCGGACCCCGGGGTGCGCTTGAGGCCACCCCGTCCCTCCCGCCCCCCGACGAGACTGCGAGCAACTGATGGGTGTCATGCTGTCCCTGATCTACCGTCACTGGCGTACCTGTCGGAGGTCCCGTCGCGAACTGCGCAGGTTCCGCAGGAGGCAGGCGGCGGACCGACGGCCCTGAGGGGTTCCGTTCCGGTGCGTCCGGTCAGGGTGACAGCACCTGTCACCACCGTGCCCGCCGCGGCCCACGGGCCGCGGCGGGCACCGAGCTGTTCCACGCCGGTCAGATGAGGCCCTCGCGGATCGCGTACGCGACCGCGTGCGGGCGGTTCCGCAGGTTGAACCGGTTGTTGATGGCGTGCAGGGTGTTCTTGACGGTCCGTTCCGAGTAGCACAGCTCCTGGGCGATCTCGTTGGTGTCCAGCCCCTGCGACACCAGGCGCAGGACGTCCGCCTCGCGGTCGGTGATGCCCGAGTAGCGCTGACCACGGGGGGCGGCCACCTGGTGCTGGAGCTTGGAGACCTGCTTGAGAAGGCTGCCGACCAGGTCGGGCGGGAGCACCCCGGCTCCGCGGTCGACCGAGCTGATCACCTGGACGAGCCCATCGGCGGTGACGTCCTTGCGTCGGGCCAGGCCGCTGATGCCGGCCTCGGCCGCGGCGAACACGCCGCTGTCCTCAAGCGACGAGGCGACGAGCACGATGCGCCGGACGCCCCGCCCCCGCGTCGCCTTGATCAGGCTGATGGCGTCGTCGTCGATCTCATCGACCACGAGGACGGCGATGGCCTCCGCGTCGGCGTCCTGACGATCCACGATGTGCACTTCGGGCCGGATCCGGAGGGCGGCGATGACCCCGAGCTCGGAAATGGAGTCCAGAGCCTGAACGAAAACAGTGATCCTCTTCGACATGAATTCCCTCTTCGATGCGGAGAAGTGAGGAGACCCCCGGAGGGACTCCCTGCGGGGCGCCCAGGTGGGGTTCGTGAATTCAGTGTGTGCCGGAGGAGGTTAAACAAGGGCTAGAGGAACCGGTGCGAAGGACTGTCCGTTCAGGACGCCGACGTGTGCGGAAAGGGCACGGAACGGAGCACGGCGGGCTGCCGGGAGGCCCTCAGACCAGGCGCTCGGTGGCGTCGATCGCCACCCGCACCGTGTCGGTGCCGTCGAGCGACACCCGGTAGTGGCACGCTCCGATCGGCCGGGTCATCTGTGCGTCGTACCAGCCGAACCCGCTGAAGCTCAGCCAGGTGTCGAACGTCTGGTCGGGATCGATGGTCGTGGTCGCCGTCGTGAGCACCTTGCCGCCGAAGGCGCCTCCCAGGTATTCCCTGAGTTCCACCGTGCACTCCAGGCGTCCGGTCAGCGGACGGGGGGTGAAACGGAACGCGAGGGTGTCCGGACGGAAGGAGACCAGGCCGTCCCTGATCTCGTTGCATCCGATGTCGAATTCCAGCAATTGGTGCCCGTTCCAGTGCTCCGGCGGGGTGATGGTCGTTTCTCTGACATCCATGGCGCCATTCTCCGCTCCCGGCGCTCCCCTCGGCCCGGCGATGTCCGAGGTCTGCACGAACGCGAAGCGGATCTGCCCCTCGTCCTGACCGGTGGCCGGTGCCCGTACCGGGGAGGGGGCATGAGAGTGGGTGCATGGGAGTCATCGCGTCACTGGACGAACGGGACGTCGCCGTGGAGGCCGGTGGGAGTGCCACCTGCACGGTGCGCCTGCACAACAACGGCCGCACCGTTGACACCTTCACGCTGGACGTGCTGGGGGACGCGGCCGAATGGGCGTCCGTGGAACCGGAGACCGTCAACGTCTTCCCCGGCGACGACGCGGTGGCCGTCCTCACCTTCGCGCCCCCGCGCTCCTCCGAGGTGCCGTGCGGGACGAAGGCCTTCGCCCTGCGGGTCATGGCCCAGGAGGACACCGACGGTTCGGTGATCGAGGAGGGCACCGTCGAGGTGCTGGGCTTCTCGGAGGTGGCCGCCGAGCTGGTGCCGCGCACGGCACGCGGCGCGCGGGTGGCACGGACCAAGCTGGCCGTCGACAACCTGGGCAACGGACCGGTCACGGTCCAGTTGACGGGCAAGGACGAGAGCGGGGCGGTCGCCTTCCGCTTCAAACCGGTGCAGACCGTGGTCGAGGGCGGCACCACTGTGCTGATCCCCGTCCGCATGAAGATGAAGCGCCGCTTCCTGACCGGACAGCCGAAGACCGTCCCCGTCGAGATCGGCCTGACCGCCTCGGACGGCACGAAGCTGGAGACCGCGGGAGTGGTGATCCAACCGGCCATGCTGCCGCGCTGGTTCCCCAAGGCAGTGACCTTCGGTATCGCCGGGGTGGTCCTGCTGGCCGTGCTCGGGCCGGCGTTCTTCGACGACAAGCCGACGTCCAAGGCCGTGACCGGGGGGCGCCCCGACCCGGAGACCGGAGCCGGCACCGGCCAGGTCCCGCCCTCCCCGGGCGCCACCCCGCCGTCCCCCAGTGTTTCCGCTCCGCCGCCCGGCCAGCAGGGCGGGGACGGCGCAGCCGCGGCGGGGCAGGGGCAGAACGGGGGCCAGGCGCCGTCGGGCGGCGGAGCTGCCCCGCCGGCGGGGCAGCAGGGCGGGACGGGCGGCGGAACCGGGTCGGGCCAGGGGCAGACCGGGGGCCAGGCGCCGGCCGCCCCGAACGCCAAGCCGCCGGCCCAGGACGACGAGCCGACCTCGGAGAACATCCGCATCCAGGCTCGGGGCAGCGAGGACAGCCCGGGCTTCCTCACGAGCAGCCGGGTGGTCGCGCCGGATCAGACCATTGCCGTCAGCGAGGTGATCCTCACCAAGCAGGCGGGGGCCGAGGGCACCCTGGAGATCCGCAAGAACAGCACGGTGCTGCTCAAGCGGAACCTGGCGACCATGCCGACGACCGAGCGCGCCCGCTTCTCCGGCACCGTGACGTTCAAGCCCGGCGACACGATGGTGGTAGCCGTCCAGTGCGAGTCCTCCAGCAGCAGCTGCACGCCCACCGCGCTGTTCCCCGCCAAGGTCACCCACGGCTGACCCCCCGCAGCCGCGGCCTCAAGGCGCCCGTCGCCTCCGGTCCCGTCGGCTGTTCCGCCCCCGATCCGATCCCCCTTCAGAAAGGCAGGCCAGACGTGCCCGGATTCCCCGCTGCCCGGCTCGGTGACAAGGTCACCGGCAGCCACCTCCACCCGTTGATCCCGCCGCCGCCCAACCCCCCCGTCCCGGTGCCGATGACGTTCCCGTACCAGGCCACCCTCACGGGAGGCTGCTGCCCCACCGTGCGCATCGGCGGCAAGCCGGCGGCGACGCTGGGCACCGCGGTGACCCTGAGCCCCCCGCACATTCCGCCGGCTCCGCAGACGTTCGCACCCCAGTTCCCTCCCCCCACCAACACGGGCACCGTCACGACGGGCAGCGCGACCGTGCGCATCGGCGGCAAGCCCGCAGCACGCGTCACGGACATCGCGCTGACGTGCAACCAACCCGAGCCCGCACCCAACGGGCGAATCCAGCCTCCCGTCCCCCAGCACGGAGTGCGCATCGGTTGACCGCGGGCGGTCCGCCGCCGGCGCCGCTGGCGGGTATCCGGACGGCGACCGCACACGCGCGATCGCCGGCCGGCCGCTCCAGGGCGGCCGTCCGGCGATCACGCGTGCGACGTCACGCCGGCAGTCGGTCAGAACACCGGCAGGTCCTGGACGTACAGCGCCAGCTCGAAGCCCACGGCGCCCGGGTCGCAGCCGGGCGAGGCGACCACCGCCACCGCTCCGCCCATGGGCGGAGCGGTCACGAACAGCACACCGCCGTCCATCTCCACCAGGGTCTGGAACACCTCGCCACCGCCGAGCAGGGCGGATCCGCCCGCGGCCAGGCTGGCCAGGCCGGTGGCGAGCGCGGCCAACTGGTCCGCCCGGTCCCGGGGGAGGCCGGTGGACGAGGCCACCACCAGCCCGTCCGCGGAGGCGACCACCCCTTCCTCGACGCCGGGGGTACGGCTGACGAAGCCCGCGAAGCCGGCCTGCAGGTCGGCGGTCACGGCTGCTGTGCTGTTCACTGGAGCTCCTCCATGTCGGTCCGTTCGGTCCCTCTGGTCACTGCCGCCGGCGCGCGGTCGCGGATCCAGGCGCCCATGGCCTAGACGTGCGCCGCGTGCGCCCGCATGGCCTGCCGGACGACCTCGATCAGCATCTGCTGTACGTCCCGACGCTCACGGGCGTCGGTGTACAGCACGGGCACGGAGCCGGACACGCCCAACGCGGCGCGTACTTCCTCGGGGGAGTGGGTGCGCCGCCCGTCGAAGGGGTTGAGCGCCACGGCGTAGGGCAGCCGGCAGTTCTCGAAGTAGTCGACGGCGGCGAAACTGTCCTCCAGCCGCCGGGTGTCGGCGATGACCACACCGCCCACCGCCCCGCGCACCAGGTCGTCCCACATGAACCAGAAGCGGTCCTGGCCCGGCGTACCGAACAGGAACAGCACCAGCTCCTCGTCGAGGGTGATGCGTCCGAAGTCCATCGCGACGGTCGTGGTGCGCTTGTGCGGGGTGTGCCCCAGGGCGTCCACCCCCTCCGACGCCGCGGTCATCACGGCCTCGGTCCGCAGCGGCTCGATCTCGGAGATCGACCCCACGAACGTGGTCTTGCCGGCGCCGAAGCCCCCGGCTACGACGATCTTGGCACTGGTGATCAGGCGGCTGCCCGTCGTGTTCACTGGGTTCTCCTTGGGTACGGCATCAGAGGCGTTCGAGTCCGCGCAGCACCCGCTCCAGCATCGTTGCCGAAGCGCTGCGATCGTCGTGTTCGTGGACCCGGAGCAGGCCGTGGTCCGCCAGGTCGGCGACCAGGACGCGGACGACGCCGAGGGGGATGCCCAGGAGCGCCGAGACCTCCGCCACCGAGCGAGGGTGCCCGCACAGGGCGAGGATCTGCTGGTGCTCGGGCAGCAGGGTGCGGTGGTCCTGCAGTCCCGGCGCGGTCTGTACGAGGGTCTCCAGTCGCAGCCGGCGGCTGGCGTGGATGCGGCCCCGGGTCAGGGTGTAGGGCCGTGGGCCGAAGGTTTCGGCCTCGGCGTCCGGGCCGGAGGGGCCCGGGAAGGCCGTGTTCATGCCGCGGCTCCGGGGGCGTACGGTGGCGGGCCGGACGCCGGCGCGGTGGCACCGCCGGCGGCCGGACCCCGCTGGGCGGGGGTGAGGACCTCGCCGCACTGCCGGGCGAGACGGGCCATGTGGTAGCCCGCGACGCCCAGGTCGCAGTGGGGGGAGGCAAGCACGGCGAGCAGCGATCCGTCCGAGATCGCCATGACCACGATGGTGCCGTGGGCCATCTCCGCGACCGTACGGGCCACCCGGCCCCGGCCGAGCAGTTGTGCCCCGCCGCTGCTCAGGGCCACGATCCCGCTGCTGACGGCCGCCAGCCGGGCGGCTTCGTCGGCCAGTCCGGCCGACGAGGCGAGCAGCAGCCCGTCCGCCGACACCACGGCGGCGGAGCGGATTCCCACGACCCGTTCGGTGAAGCGGTTGACGATCCAGTCCAGGCTCTCGGCGGCCGGCACGGCCGGCTCGCCGGAGGCCGGGGCGGTGCGGGGGGTGCCGTTCATTCCTGTCCCCTCTCCGGGGTCTGCGGCGCGTCCTCGTCGTCGGCACGGGTGATGCCCTGGTGCAGGGCGCCGAGGCGGCTGCGGAGCCGCTCGGAGGTTGCCGGGAAGGGCGCTGTGGCGGGGGTGTCGGGGAACGCCGGCGCGTCGGGCGCGGCCTCGCGCGGGTGAGGGGCGAAGGCCTGCGGCTCCGGGGGCCGCGCGGCGTAGGGCTCGGGCGCTGCCACGCTGCCGGGCTTGAGCATGGCCATCGGGACGCGGCGCGGCAGACCTCCAGGGGCAGCCCGGCCGGCCGCGGAGGCCTGCGGCGCGTATCCCTGCGGCTCCGGCACGGAGGCCGCGCCGGCGCCCGGCGCGTCCGTCGCGTGGTCCCGCGGACCTTCCGCCTGGCCGGCGAGGGGGACGGGGACGGTCAGCGGCGGCAGCGCCGACGCGGACCAGTCACGGGCCCGGCCGAAGTCCGGTTCCGGGTCGAAGTCCGGCTCCTGGTCGAAGTCGGGTTCCGGGTCGAAATCCGTGGCCGGGTCGAAGTCGGGTTCCGGGCCGAAGTCCGGCTCCGGGCCGAAGTCCGCGTCGTCGGCGGCAACCGCCGGCGCCGTCACGAACGCCGGGTACTCGGGCATCGGGTCACCGATCGCCGTCGGGCCCCCGGCGGCCGGAGTCACGGGTCGCATCCTCGGGAGCTGCTGGGTGGTGTCCCCGTCCGCCTCCTCCAGCGCGGCTGCGGGCAGCCGCACGGCGAGTTCCTGCGGGAGGATGACAAGCGCGGAGGTTCCCGGTGCGGCGGCGCGCAGAGTGACCTCGACGCCGTGCCGGCGGGCCAGCAGGCCGACCACGTACAGGCCCATGTGCTCGGAGGCGTCCGGGGTCAGCGTCTCGCCCGTGGCGAACTGGCTGTTCGCCTGCTCCAGCCGGGCCGCGTCCATCCCGATGCCGTGGTCGCGGATCTCCACCAGGACGCGTCCGTCGGGCAGTTGCTGGGCGCCGACCTGCACCTCCGTCTGCGGGCTGGAGAACATCAGCGCGTTCTCCAGGAGCTCGGACAGCAGGTGGGCGACGTCGCTCACCGCGTATCCGGCCACGTACACGGGCGGCAGCGCCAGGGTGCCCACCCGCTCGAACTGCTCCACCTCGGACATCGCCGTGCGCACCACGTCGAGCAGCGACATCGGGCGTGAGGCCCGGGACATGCTGTGACCGCCCGCCAGGACGAGGAGGTTCTCGCTGTTGCGGCGCATCCGGGCCGCCAGGTGGTCCAGTTCGAACAGCCGCTTGAGCTGGGCGCCGTCGTCCTCGTTCTGCTCCAGGGACGTCAGGATGGACAGCTGCCGCTGGACCAGGCTCTGGTTGCGGTGGGAGAGGTTGCGGAACAGCGTGCTGACGGATTCGCGCAGTCGTGCCTGGTCACCCGCGAGCCGGACGGCCTCGCGGTGCACCGCGTCGAAGGCCTGCGCCACGTCGCCGATGTCGTCGCGGGTGGTGATGCCGCTCGGCGGTGCCTTCAGGTCCACGGTCGCCAGCGGGTTGTCCTGCAGGTCGCGCATCAGGTGCGGGAGCCGCACCTCGGCCACGTCGGTCGCCGCCTCGTGCAGCCGCGTCAGTCCCTGCGAGATGCTCCGCGACACGGCGAAGGCGAGTCCGAGGGCGGCGACCAGCAGGGCCGCGGTGACGCCGGCGTCGAGCCGGGCCTGGTCCATGGCGTCGTCGTACTGTGCCTTGCTCTCCGACACCAGCCGGTCCGACACGTTGACGGCCAGCTGGTCGAGGGCGTGCACGCGGCCGCCGAAGTCCTTGTACCAGGTGTCCGGCAGGGCGGGTCCGGATTCCAGCTTCTGGGGCGCCGCCAGCATCTGCTGGAGGGCCTTCTCGGCGGCCTGTGCCTGCGGAGAGCCGTTGATCTTCGCGAAGGCCGCGCGGTCGGCGGGCGGCGCAGCCATCGTGAACTCGCGCTGGGCCATGTCGCGGATCTTGACGGTGGCCAGCAGCGACGCCCGCTCGGTCGGGTTGAGCTGGCCGTTCGCCGCGGCCTGCGACATCAGGGCCCGCTCACTGGAGAGCATTGAGGTGCTCAGGGAGAGGGTGTACAGGCCCCAGCCCTGAGAGTGTGACTGGGCCAGCTGTCCGTCGAGTTCGTTGTCGATGCCGAGCAGCGACATGACCAGGCCGAGGTAGTTGGTGTCCGTCACCGATCCCGAGGTGTCGCGGTCGGCCTGCGCACGGATCTGGGGCAGGGCGGCGAAGGCTTCCCTCACCGCCGCCAGGCGGGTCTTGAGCTGCCCGGTCTGCGACAGTTGCGCGCTCTCGTCCAGGAACTGCCGTTCCAGCTTCGAGGTCTGCTGCCGTACGGTCGCCAGGCCGTTCTCGCCGGCGGCGCTCCGGGCGGCCGGGTCGATGGTCACGTCGCGCTCGTGCTGGAGCTGCTGGACCAGCGTGGTGCCGGTCCGGGCCAGCTGTGCCACCTCGTGGAACTGCTCGTACCGGGCCGCGACGCCCAGGGCGCCGTCCACCCGCAGGGCACCCAGCACCGTGGCCACGATCAGGGGGATGGCGATGACGGCGAGGAGGCGGGTACGCACCCGGAGGTCCCCCAGCCGCGGGAACCGCCTGCCCGGGGCCTGGGGGGACCGGGATTCCGATGCCTCGGGACCGCTCTGCCGGGCGCCGTCGGTCTCGGCCGCTCCCGGCCGGACCGACTGCTGCGCCGGCCCACCGGGGCGATGGGGCCGCGGGGGAGCCTTGCGGAGCCGGGGCCGGCCTTGTCGCTGCACGCGCATCTGTCGTCACTTCCGCTTGCTCGGAGCCCCGGGCGCCGGACCGGCGCGTACGGAGCGGACAGCCTCCGCCGGGCCGGCGGGGCGGGGGCCGTGCCGGGCGGGAGGTTCACACCGCTCCGCAAGGCCATCTGGTCCGACCGTAGGCGCGGGGCCGCGGGGGCGGACCGGCCGGTCACGGGAGGAGAGCGGAGGAGCCGGCCGTCCGCCGATCGGCGGACGGCCGGCCCCCACCTGCGCGGAAGCCCCCGCCCGGCCGCGGAGAGCGGCGGAGCGGGGGCCGAGGGACGAGCGCCGGGGTCCGTGAGGTGGGCGGAGCTGCGCTGCGGGGCCTGGGGACTACTTCCCGAAGAGCTGCACCCACCAGATCACGGCCGGCTTGGTCGAGCCGGCCACGCCCATGGTGCGGAAAGCGGGATTGAGCAGGTTCGCACGCTCGGCGGGGTCCTTGAGCCAGCCGTTCACGGCAGCCTGGGCACCGACCTGGTTGCTGCTGACGTTCACGGCAGCGGCATCCGTCGCGCCGGGCTGCTGCACCTGCGTGCCGTGCACGGCGCCGGCCTTCGTGGGCTGGTCCGGCATCGACCCGACGGCCTTCTCGGCCTGGGCCTGGAGGCGGCTGTCGAGCCTCAGCGGGGGGCTGCCGGCCTGCTTGCGGGCCTCGTTGACCAGGCTCAGCACCTCGGAGGGGGAGAAGGAGCCGAGCTTCTGCTGGAGGGCTTCGGCGCGCCTGAGCTGCTCGGCGGGGGACATCGCCGCAGCGCCGTCACCGCGCAGGCCGGCCGGGGCGGCGGCGCGCGTCCGGGTGGCGCGCGAGGCGGCCGCGGCGGCGGGCTTCTCGTGCGGGGTGGCGGTGGTGGCGGGCTTCTCGTGCGGGGTGGCCGCGGCGGCGGGCTTCATCTGCGGGGTGGCCGCGGCGGCGGGGGACGTGTGGGTGGCCGGGACCACGGCCGCCTTTCGGGGGACCGCCGGCGCGGCCTTGGCCTCCGGCGCGGGCGGGGCCGCGGCGGCATGAGCGGCGGCGACGGCCGGGGCGGGCGCGGCGGCCCGGGCGGGCTGCGCGGTGGCGGCCGGCACCAGGGCAGCCGCCAGGGCACCGGCTGCCGCGGCTGCGACCGCGACGGAGGCGACCAGCCGGCTCCCTGTCGGCAGGACGTGCGATCCCTTGGTCATGGGGGTCTTGTGGCGTCCCATGGGCTGCTCCTTCTGGATGCGCGGTCCGTTCGCTTGTCAGTACGGACGCCGGTGTCGCCAATGTAGGGCCCGGCCCGGCCGCCCCCGGCCGGGCCGGACCGCCCACGGCCCTCGCGACCCGCGTACCACCGTCACCGGTGGCCCCGTTCCGAACGTTCGGGCCGCAGGCCGAACAGGCTGGATCCCCCGCTCGCGTACGGGTGAGGGGGTCCTGGAGCCACCGCAGGCGGCGTCCTGTTTCCGTCGTTCTCCGCGAGGTGGGGTCTGGCCGGAGCCGAGGCCCGGCCGGACCGGCCCCTCGGACGGAGATCAGGTCAGGCGCTTGAGCGTGTACTCGCCGCTCGGTGTCTTGTTCTCCACCAGCCAGGTGTATCCGGCGAAGGTCACCTGATCGCCCTTCTTGGAACCGGCCGGCTTGATGGACTGCTGGGACTTCTCGCACTTCGGGAAGAAGGAGAGGAGGGCCGGGACCTTGCCCGTCACCGTCTTTCCGACCTCGGGCAGGGCGAGCGCGGCCCTCTCCTCCGCGAACTTCTGCTGGGCCTCCTCGGACAGCACGAGATCCTTTCCGGTGGCGGCTTCGTAGACCTGCTTGAACTCCTTGTAGAAATGGACTTCGGGCAGCAGCTTCCTCAGCTTCTCGGCAAAGACGTCGCAGCCCGGTTGTGTGCTCAGGCCGTGCTGGCGCAGGTAGCCGGGCTGGCGCACCCTGGTGAACCAGTCCACGGCGAACGGCCTGCCGAGGTGCCTCTCGATCAGCGTCAGTTCACAGGCGAACACCATCCCGCACTCGCCCTTTTCCCCGGTCACCTTGTGCCCGGCTTCGTGATACATGACGCCCAGGCCGAAGTCGTCGTCGAGGGCTGAAGCGGCGATGACGATCGTCCCGATCTTCAAGCGGTCGAGCCAGCCGTTGACGTCGATGTTGACCTCGTGAGGGTTCTTCCCTTCGACCAGCTTGGGGTAATGGGTGCTCATGACGACGTCGCGGATGGTGTCGATCGTCTCCGGCAGCATGAGTGCGATGGCAGGGTTGCCGCCGACACCGAGTCCTGTGGCGTCCGGCATGACCACGATGTCGTCGAGGGTGACATTGTTCGCGCCCGCGGTCGACAGGATGGACATGGCCCGGGCGTCGAGTGTCTCGTCGTAACCCGGGTAGCCCTTGCAGCCCTTCCGTTCCTGGCGGAAAGCGGCCTCGTTGCCGTCCCTCTTCTTCTTGGCCTCGTCGCGCTCCCGGCGCCGGGCGTCGGCCAGCTGCTTCTTCGCCAGAGCCTCCTGCTCCTGGAGCCGACGGGTCTCCTCGAACGGATCGACGACGAGGTACTGCTCCTGCCCGTCGCCGACCTGGTGGATGATCGTGGGACCGCCTTCCCCCTTCTTTTCTCCACGGTCGAGGATGACGGCTGCGACGCCGTGGAACCAGGGGCTGATCACGTCGTCGTCATACGCGTCGGTCTGAACGCGTTGTGCGAAGAATTCCTGCGCGCCCTGCAGCAGGTTCGCCGAATAGAAGCCGCCCTGGAACTGGTAGCCGACGAGGGCGTAGTACACCTGATCGGAGAACGCGTTGAATGCGCTTTCGTCTGTGAGCTGGTCTCCGTTCGTCTGGAATCTCGCCAGGAAGTCGCGGCCGGAAATGCTGGAGAAAGCATGAGATCGGCGCAGGGCGAAGTTCATGACGGCTCTGAATTCGGTGATCTGGATCAACTTGGCGCCTAACGGCCGGGGACTCTGTTGTTGTTCAGAGGTCCGATGGGTAAAGCGGGCTGGAGGCTGAACCGGAAACATTCGGATCTCAACCGCGAAGCTACTTTACGGCCGAGGAGTCGCAGTCCACGCGCTCTTTCGGCCAACCCTTCGGCAGGATTTTGCGGCCTGTCGGGTGCCTTCGGGGCAGGTAGGTTCAACAATCAGGGACACTCAGGCCGGCTTCGGTGATCTGCTGCCGCAGGTTTCTGGCGTAGTCGGGGCCCCATTGCTGGAGTATCCGCAGGGCGGAGACCTTTCCGAACTCGCTCAGGGTTTCCCACTGTGTCGCAGAGAAGTCGCGCTCCAGTCCGCTCAGGAATTCTTGTTCCTTCTTGATTTGTGCTTTGAATTCCTCTGCCCAAGGCCACCCGCTCCAGTCGATGTTCGGGCTGGAGAATGCGTCCCGCTGAGTTCTCGGCATCGACGTCTGGTATTCCATGAGCATCCCGAATTCCCCTGGGTGTGCCCCGGCTCTGAGTATGCAACAGTGCACCTCGTACCAGTACAGAACGCCCTCGAATCCAAGGTATGCCGCCCTGTCTGTCTCCCCCATGGCATGCCAGGACGAGCAGCTTTCCGCGTAGGTTTTCGCCAGGAACTGGTCGGTACTGTGCTTGAGCGGGTTTGCATGGGACGCGTCGGACTCGCTCTCTCCCCGGCAACCCAGGAGGTGAACCGTCCTGTTCTGGGCTGCAGCCCAGGCCAAAAGGCCCCGGCACGTGTGCTTGTCCTTGCACTTCGCCGGTGCGTCGCACAGCCTCATCTCGCGTGGCACGGTGACGAGTTCTCCGCGGCAATCACTCAGGAACGCGAGGACCGTCGAGAGCTCGAAGTCGCTGACCGGTCCGATCGACTGGTTGGCCAGGAAGGAGCCCGGCCCACGAGTCCGCCCTTCGGGTGCACCGGCGCCCCCCGAGACGATGAGCTGGCTCTCGTGAAGCGACAGGCTGACGCCCGGAGCCGAGTACAGGACGACACTCATCCCGGCAGGAACGCGCGGGCGCTCTCCGAGGGACGGGCCTCCGCCGTGGGTCAGCACGTACAGGTCTGTCATGGTGGGGGCTGCCTCCTGCTGGGGTCCGGAAACGGATGCCTTCCGTACCCTGCCCCCGCCGCCCCTCCTGGTCAGCAGCGGACGGCCAGCCGTCAGGGCAGACCGGAATGCCGCCCTGCGGCGTGATCCTGTTGGCTCGAAAGGGTGTACGGCGTGCCGGCCCCGGTGTGTGACGATGCTGCGCGGACGGCCGGCCCCACGGCGTTCCGCGCGGCCCGCGCCCCCTGCGTCATCGAAGCCGTGACGTTCCAGGAAGGGAGAACGGCGTGAAGCTGCCCGGCGGAGCAAGGCGCGTGGTGGAGGAGGGCCTTTTCCAGGCCGCCGCACTCGGGGAGATCTGGGCCGCCCACACCGGCAACCGGACCCTCCAACTGCTCACCAAGCCCGTCGCCGTCCCGCTCCTCGGGCTCAAGGCGCTCCGCCGCGGGCGCGGACTGGCGCCGACAGAGCGCCGGCTGATCCTCGCCGGCCTGCTGGCCGCCGGGGTGGGCGACTACTACATGTCCCGGTCCGACGAGGACGACCAGATCATCCGTGGCGCGACGGCCTTCGGGGCGATGCAACTCCTCTACACCGCGCTCCTGGTACGCCGTGGTGGCCGACCGCACCCGCGCAGCGCGGCCCTGCCGGCGGCCGCATGGGCGGCGGCGGCCGGCCTGCTGGCGGCCCGGCGGGAGCCCGGCCGCACCCGCGTGCCCGCGGTCCTGGCCGGCTACGCCGCAACCCTCGCCGGTACGCTGACACTGGCTCAGGACCCCCGCCCCGCCCGTCTCTCGAACGCCGTCGCCCCGCTGGTCCGCCCCGCCGCCGACCGGCGGACCTGGCTCCCGGCCGGTGTGGTGCTGTTCGCCGTCTCGGACACGGCGATCCTGCTGCGCCGCACCCTGCTGACGGGCACGAGGGCCAGAGGGGCCGCCCAGATCTTCGTCCTGGCCACCTACAACGCGGCGCAGTGGCTGATCGTGGAGGGCGTCCTCGCGCAGGGCGCCGCGGCCGCCGGGCCGCGCGGACCCCGACGGGCCGGGCCCGCTCACCCCACCCGGTAGAACGACCTGCCGTTGTCGTGCAGGACGGCGGCCACGTGCTCTCCCGCCGCTCGCGCCACCAGGTCGAGGTCGGTGTCGGCGAAAGCCCGGCGGGCCCGGGTGGAGGGCAGGTCGCTGCCCGCCATCAGGGCGGTCGGGTCGACCGCGAGCACCGCCTGCATCGCCTCGACGACATCGAGGTCGACCCGGCCGAAGCCGGTTGCCTTCACCTTCACCCCGCGCTCGACCAGCGACAACAGGTGCGGCAGGCCGTCGGCGTGCAGGCCGAGGTGGTCGATGCTCACCGCAGGGAGCGCCGCCAGGGTGTCCGCGATGCCGGGCAGGTCGCGGGCGTCGACGTAGAGCTCGGTGTGCAGGCCCGCCACGTCGTGCACGCGGCGCGCCAGCCGGTCGAGGTGCTCGACGCTTGCGGAGCCGCCGCGCCGCAGGTTGAACCGTACTCCGCGCACGCCTCCCGCGGCGAGACGGACGACCTCGGCGTCGGGGACGTCGTGCGGAACCTGCGTGACCCCGACGAAGCCCGGACCGAGCCCGGCGAGGGCGTCGAGCAGGTAGCCCTGGTCGAAGCGCTGGAAGGAACCCGAGACGACCGCGCCGCCGGTGACACCCAGCGCGGCGGTGCGCCGGCGGTACTGGGCGACGGTGAACTCCCCCGGCAGGTAGCCGTCGTTCTCGAACAGCGGGAACCGCCGGTCGACGATGTGGAAATGGGCGTCGAAGAAGGCAGGACGGGACATCCGGGGACTCCTTTGCACGGCGGCGCGCCCATGGTGGCCCGTGGCCCCGGCTCCGCAGGTGGTGCCACTCCGTTGCGCGCCCCCGGCACCCTCGTGACGTCCGAAGGACGTCATGTCCGCGCCCCCGCCGATCCCTCCCCTTCTTCTCCTCTTCCTCCTTCGTCCTGAGTTCCGCCCACGCCCGGCGTGGCCCTGTCGCAGCGTCGTCAGGGGTATCGGGGAAGGCCCGCAGGTCTGCCTGCGGGCCTTCCCCTTCGGCACGTGGGCGGGCGAGGCCCGGAACGTACCGTGCAACCGACGCCGCGGTCGGTCGACCCTGCAGACACCCCGAACGAGACAACGGATGACATGAAGGTTCTGACTTTCCTCTGCCACGGCAAGATGGACGACGGCGTGGTGATGTCGGACGAGGGCGTCCCGGGCCCGCCCACGTACCTGGTGCCCGCCAACGTAACGGTCACGATGGCAACCGAGCCGGGCCAGACCATCGGTCCGCAGGCGGCCATCAAGTACGCCAAGGACGCCTCCGGGCTGCCGCACACCTACCCTCCGGCAGCGCCTCTTCCGAACATGCGGCTGGTCCCGCTCAGGGGAACCCTCCGCACAGAGGCCCGGACCAAGACCAAGGGCTGCGGCACCCTGTTCCTCGACACGGAGTGCAGCCTCGCGGAGCTCGTGACGAAGCTGGCCCGCGCGAAGGACGACATCGAACTCCGTCTGATCTGCTGCTCGTCGACGGGACGGCGGACCGACAAGAAGATCCGCTCCGTGGAGGACGTGCAGCTCGCCCGGGAGGAGAAGCGCATCATGGAGCAGTACGCGCTCGATCCCGACGCCGCCCTGGAACTGGTGAAGAACTCCAAGGATCCGGACGGGCTGATGGGGTTCAAGAACATATCGATCGCGGTGACCGCCCAACAGGTCGCCGCGATCAAAGGCAGCGGCGTGGAGCACCTGTGGTCGGTGGCCGACGCGATATGGCACGCCGAGGAGCGCGCCGTGCTCTGCATCCTGGGCGGTGCCGAGGACAACGACGTGAGGTCGGACATCCGCACGGCGGCGGTCACGGCCCGCAACGCCCTGATGGAGGCCGTCCGGCAGGTGCCCTGGCACATGCCCGAGGCGCACGTGGCCTTCCGCCTCTGCTACGAGAAGCGCAAGCAGCGCCACAAGCCGTCGGCAGCGCTCTGGAGCTTCCTGGACGAGAACGTCCCCGACCTGGTGAAGCCCTACAAGGACCTCCTCCAGGTGATCGAGGCGGCGGTGGAGTACAAGCGCGTCCCCGTGAAGGAGAACTGGGCATCCTTCCACCGGCGGTGCGCCTTCTACCAGGGCATCGACGGACTCCGGGAGATCAGCGCCGTCCGCGAGGCACTCCGGGCGCAGCGGGGCCAGAGCCGGCCGGAAGAAGAGGAGAGGGGGCCGACGAAGTGGCAGCGCACCGCGGACAGCGCGGATGACGGGGCTCGGACCGCGCTGAACACAGCGGTCAACGCCTTCAAGAAGCGGGCCGGCGTGCGGATCCGACACAACTCCGAGGTCCTGGAGGGCGTCGTCGTTTCCGACGAGGAATGGGAGCGCCTTCGCACGACGGCGACCCTCGTCACGTCGGGGCAGGAGCTGGTGTTCACGATGGAGGACCTCCGGGGCTCGATGGGCGGTGAGATGTGGACGTTCCCCTGTCTGCTCGTGATCCGTCCGGAAGCGGTACCCGTCACGGCCGGGCTGTACGTGCAGCCGGGGCGGGACCGGTACCCGGCCACGCCGGGGCACCCCGCGGTCGCCCGCCCGTCCGCCACCCGGGAGGCGGCCGCCGAGGTCCCCTTCCCGGCGCGCCGGCTCCAGGTGCAGATGCGGAACCGGCCCCCGGCCACCCGGGAGAACCCCGCGCCCGCCTGTCCGCCCGCCACCCCGGAGGGCGAGCTCGCCGCCGCGGTCACCTTCCTGGCGAGCCGGCTCCAGGTGCAGATGTGGGACGGCACCGACTATCTCGGGGACGTCGAAGTCCCGGCCGAGGGGTGGGAGCGCATGCGCACCGAAGCCGTCGCCTGGCCCACACAGGACCGCACGCTGGCGTTCGGGATGGAGGACCTCAGAGGAGTGATGGGGGGCCAGATGTGGACGTTCCCCTGTCTCCTCGTCATCTCCCCGGCGTACACGGTCGACGAGAAGACCCACGTGCCCAAGAGCTACCGACTGCTCCTCCAGCCCGGCCGCCAGGCCGTACCCGCGACGCCGGGGGAGAAGTTCTGACCGTCCCGGCGGCCGGTACGGACGCGGCACCCCGTCCGAGCGGCCGCAGGGACGACGCGGTACGCGGACCCGCCCGTCCCCCCTTCGGCCGGACTCCGGGGCTCCCCCTCGCCCGGCGGTACGGGCGTCGATAGCGTGAAGGCAGAACGCGGAACCGGTGGGACGGGACGCCGCGTACACCCCCGCCGACCCGACGCCGCCTCCTCCGTAGGGTCGGACGGTCTGTGCGGGAAGCGTGATCGGCTTCCCGCGCGGACCGGGGAGAGGGCCTTCCGCGGCCGGATGGCTGTCGGCCCCGCGGCGACCGCCGACCGGGGGCCGTGATCCGTACCGAAGGCGAACGGCCGGCGCCATGTGGCGTGCTCGGATGCGGGCCGGTGATCGTCCTACCATGCCCCAATGACGCGTGGAACCAGCCCGCCGGCGCAGCGCCGGCCCCCCGGGAACAGCAGGCTGGCACCGCTCTTCGCGGTCTGCGTGGGCTACTTCATGGTCATCCTGGACGTGACCGCCGTCAACGTCGCCGTACCGGTGCTGGAACGGGACCTGGGAACCTCCCTCACCGCGGTGCAATGGGTCACCAACGGCTACACCCTCACCTTCGCCGCCCTCCTGCTCACCGGAGGGGCACTGGGAGACCGGCTGGGCAACCGCCGGGTGTTCTGCGCCGGAGTCGTGCTCTTCAGCGCCGCGTCGGCGGCCTGCGGCCTGGCCCCCGACGTGGTGGTCCTGACCGTGGCCCGGCTTCTGGAGGGGGTCGGGGCCGCGCTCATCGTGCCCGGTTCCCTCGCCCTCCTCCAGCAGGTCTACCGCTCGCCGGACGACCGGGCCCGGGCGTTCGGACTCTGGGGCTCGATGGCGGGCATCGCCGCGTCGGCGGGGCCGCTCCTGGGCGGCCTGCTGGTCAGCACGGTGGGCTGGCGCTGGGTGTTCTTCGTCAACCTGCCGGTCGGGGTCCTGTGCATTCTGCTGACACTGCGTCACGTGCCCGCCTCGCCGCGCAACCCGGGCCGCTCCGTGGACTGGCCCGCCCAGTGCGCGCTGGTCGCCTTCGTGACCCTGCTGACCACCGCACTCAACGAGGCCGGGCGCCTGGGCTGGACGGCGCCCCTGGTGCTCACCGCCGCCGCCCTGTGCCCGGTGGCGGCCGCCCTGTTCGCCCTGCGCGAGCACCTGGCGCGCTCGCCGGCCCTGCCGCTGCCGCTGCTGGCCTCCCGGCCGCTGGCCGGCGGGGCCGCCATCGGCCTGCTCTTCAACTTCGCCTTCTACGGCATGGTGTTCACCGCGAGCCTGTACTTCCAGCACGAGCGGGGCCTGAGCGCCCTGCACACCGGCCTGGCGCTCTTCCCCGCCGTCGCGATGTCGATGTTCGCCTCGGCGCTGTCGGGACGGCTTGCCCGCCGTACCGGCCACCGCCCCCTGGTGATCACGGGCATGCTGGTGGGCGCGGCGGGCCTGGCCGGCTGGGTGGCGGCCGGGGCGGACCCGCCGTACCTCCTGCTGGTGGTCCCCATGATGGCCACGGGCTTCGGCACGTCGTTCGCCCTCACCGGGGCCACCTCCACCGTGATGGCGGCAGCGCCGGAGAGCCACGCCGGCACCGCTTCCGCCCTGTTCAACACCACGCGCCAGATCGGCAGCGCGGCCGGAGTCGCGCTGGGCGGGTCACTGCTCGCCTCCGCCCAGGACTTCACCGACGGCGTGCGTCTCAGCATGGCCGTCGGCGCGGCCGCGTACCTCGTCGCGGCCGGGCTGGCCGCTCGGTGCGTGCCGCGCCAGGCTCCGCCCCGCCCGCCTGCCCGGCCGGCCGCCGAGTGACACCGCGCGTCGGGTGCGGTGGGCTGTCGCCGGGTGCCTGGCGACGCTCCTGCGCATCGCCGCCAGGGGTTACGCGACCGCCTTCGCGGCGGTCACGATGAGGTCGGCGACCTCGTCCGGGCGGGAGACGGCCACCGCGTGCGAGGCGTCCACCTCCACGGTGTCGGCACCGGCCCGCCGCGCCAGGAACCGCTGTGCGGTGGCGGGGATGGCCCGGTCCTGCGTGGCCACCAGGTACCAGGACGGGATGTCCTTCCAGGCCGCGCCGGTGCTGTCGTCGGACAGGCTGGCCGCCTCCACCGGGCGCTGCACCGCGGCCAGTACGGCGGCCGTGGCGGGGTCGACGTCCGCTGCGAACACCGAGCGGAAGGAGCCCGGCCTGATGGAGAGGTCGGTGCCCTCCTCGCCGCCTCCCCGGGCGTAGGGCAGGGCGTCGAGCGCCGCGGGCAGCTCGCTGCCCGGGAAGAGCTCCAGGATGTCGTTCGCGCTCTCACCCACCTCCGGGGCGATGGCCGCGACGAACACCAGGGCGCGTACGTGGTCGAGGCCCTCGGCGGCGTTGGTGATGACCTCGCCGCCGTAGGAGTGGCCGACCAGGACGATCGGGCCGTCGAGCGCCTTGAGGTACCCGGCGAGGTAGGCGGAGTCCTGGGCGAGGCCGCGCAGCGGGTTGGCGGGGGCGGTCACTTCGTAACCGGCGTCCTGGAGGTTGCGCACCACGCCGCTCCAGCTGGAGGCGTCGGCGAAGGCCCCGTGTACGAGAACGATCCTGGGAAGGCTCATCTTCACATTCCTTACTGGGTGGACCGCGAGCCTTTCACCCGCTTCCCTGTCCGGCCTCCTGCCTCCGGTCACGCCGAGGACGGACTTCCGGTCCTTCGGACGACCTAGTGCCGCGTACCGGTCGGTGCCCCGTCCGCGCGCGAACAGGTGAATCCGCACCGCGGCGGACGGCAGCGGCCGCGACGGCGGGAAGGACCTCGTACGTACCGGACCGGCAAGGCCAAGGAGCGTCCTGATGCCGAAATTCCTGATCCAGGCGACCTACACGCCCGAGGGCGCCACGGGTCTGCTCAAGGAGGGCGGGAGCGGCCGGTGGGCCGCTGTCGAGCAGGTCGTCACCGACCTCGGCGGGACCGTCGAGGCCATGTACTTCGCCTTCGGGGAACACGACGTCGTCATCGTGCTCGACTTCCCCGACCTGGTCTCCATGGCAGCCGTCAGCCTCGCCGTCAAGGCCAGCGGCGGTCTCCTGACCCAGGCCACCCCTCTGCTCACCCTGGCCGAGATCGACGAGGCCACCCGCCGGGAGGTCGCCTTCCGCTCTCCGGGCGACTGAGGGCCGTGTCGGCCGTGTCCCCGTCCTGAGGCGCCGGGCCTCCGGCGCGGCCGGCCGCGCCGGAGGCCCGGAGACGTCGGCGAGGAGAAGCAGCGCGGACGTCCGCTCACGGTGCGTCCGCCGGGTGCGCCGGCAGCTCGATGACGGCGGACGTTCCGTGGGGCAGCACGTTCTCCAGAGTGAAGCGTCCGCCCATTCCCTCCACCCTCACCCGCTGCGACGACACCCCGATGTGGCCCTCCCTGGCCTTGGTGTCCAGCAGGCCCGGCGCGATGCCCTTGCCGTCGTCGGTGACCTCCAGCCGCACCACCTCTCCGGACATGTCCAGCCGGACCCGTACCTGCTGCGCCTCCGCGTGCTTCACGATGTTCGACAGGAACTCGCCGGCCGCCCGGAAGACGAGCTCGTCCACGGGAGTGGGGCCGTTGTGCCGGCAGGCGAAGTCCAGTACGAAGCCACCCCTGCGCGCCCCTTCCTCGAACAGCGACCGCAGGGCGCGCTCCAGCCCGGCCAGTTCCACCTGTTCGGGGTGCAGCTCCGTCACCGACGAACGGAGCCGGCGGGCGGCATCGGCGAGGGCGGACTCCAGGCGGCGCAGGTGCTCCGTGACGTCCTCGCCGGGTGCGGCCTGGCTGATCTCCTCCGCGTCGAGCTTGGCAGCCAGGACGCTCTGCAGGACGCCGTCGTGGAGGACCTCCGAGATCTTCCGCCGCTCGTCCTCCTCCACGGTGATCACCTG
Source organism: Streptomyces sp. NPDC086023 (assembly GCF_044540325.1). Taxonomy (NCBI): domain Bacteria; kingdom Bacillati; phylum Actinomycetota; class Actinomycetes; order Kitasatosporales; family Streptomycetaceae; genus Streptomyces; species Streptomyces sp. NPDC086023. The sequence continues at coordinate 3,543 of NZ_JBITRX010000036.1, read as the reverse complement.
GCTCAGCAGCACCGACCGCTGCTGGACCAGGGCTCCGATGGTGGAGACCCTGGACCGTTGGAGGGCGGAGAAGAGCACGCAGCACAGGGACACCATGGCGATGAAGCAGGCGTGTGTGATCAGGTACACCCAGTTGGGGGCGGGGGCGGCGCTGACCGCGGCCCCGATGTAGACGGCCACCGAGGCGATGCCTGCGAACGCGGTCACGTAGGGGACGAGCTGGAAGGCGACGACGATGGGAACGAGGAAATAGAGGTCGTCGAAGAGCGTGATGTAGTTCGACGTGTCCTTGGGGAACCCGCCGGAGAGCACCAGGACGGTGGTCATCGCGGTGAGGTCCAGCACCATCGGCCAGAGCGCGGCGCGGAACGGCGTCATCCGGTCCCACTGCGCGAACAGCAGGAACACGTTGACCGCCACGTAGGACCACATGATCGCGTAGACGATCGACGGATGGTCGCGCGGCGGAAAGACTGTCATGTTCATGATGAAGAGCGCGAGCGTGACCCCGATCCGTACGGCGCTCTGGATGCGCAGCGCGAGCCATGCGTTGTCGCGCATCAGGGTGGACACCGTTGCCCCGGACGGCACGTCCGGGCGCCGGAACGTCGGCGGCGCGAACCGAATGGAGTGGCCGTTGCCCGCCATGTGACCTCCCCGGTCGGGAACCCTCATTATCGGCCGTCCGTCCGCCCCGCGTCGTGCCGACGGAAGCGGCGCGCGGGGCGGCCGGGCGTTCACTCACCCCTGTGCCAAGGTCCGCCCCTTTGGGATACGAGGGGGTGCGCGGGCAGGGGAGCATGACGTCTCCAAGGAAAGGGACGTGAATGGAAGCCATGGAATTCGAGAGGGCTCGATGGATCGGAGGGAACAAGGTTCCCGCCGGGAAGCCCACCGACTTCAAGCACGGCCGGGATCTGGTCTGCTCCGACTGGAACCCCATCTTCGCCGAATGGGTCGAGGGCCAGATAGAGTCCGGAAACCCGGGTTTCGCTCCCGGGCTCACCGTGGACATCAACTGGCTGATCTCCTATCGGCGGCTGTTCGACGAACTGTGCGCCGGAAAGCCCGAAGGCGAGGACAAGGAGTTCGTCCGCATGTACAGCGCGGCGGACGACCGGGTCTCGGCTCTCATCGAAGACTTCGCCAAGTTCTGTAAGCGGAATTACACGGACATCTCCCCGGCCCGGCGCATGGCCGACCAGGGCGACCGCGTCTGGGAGCAGCTTTCCTTCCACAAGGAGAGCCATCTGATCGCGAAGGCGTACGTGGTCCAGTACCTGCAGCTCGCCGACCAGCTGGGCAAGGTCCCCCAGGAAGTGCTGGACCACGTGGTGCAGAAGAAGACGCTCCGGGACCGCCTCGGTGGTGGTGACTCCACGCAGCCGGACGACGGCATCTCGCTGAAGTCGGCCGAACTGAAGCACTTCAGGAACCTGGTGCCGATCGCGGACGCCCTCAGGAAGATCTCCCTTGAGCAGGGGAGGCTGCTCGACGGGCTGTACCGGGCCGAGGAGGGCGGCCTGCGCGTGTGGCAGCTGCACAAGGAGGCCGACCTCAAGAGTGCGGGCAAGGTGCTGCCGGAGCAGTACGAGAAGCTGATCAAGGTCCACATGCCGAAGCTGCCGGACTGGTACGACCTGATGCAGGGATCCATGAACGTGTTCGTGGCACAGGCGGATGCCCTCGCCAAGGATTACGACAAGGAGCTCAAGAAGATCGCCACCAAGCAGGTGGTGAAGGTCCTGGGAAAGGTCAATCCGACGTACGCGGGTGCCGCACTGGCCCTGCACGGTGCGGCCGCCGCGACCGGCGTCACCGCGGCGACCGTGAGTCCGATCATCGGCCCCTTCTCCATGCTGGTGGGGCTCGGCGCGGCGGCCCTGGAGAAGGGCGCGGCGAAGGTCGAGAAGAAGGGCGCGAAGCAGGCCCTCAAGGACCGAGACGCCTGGATCGACACGGGGGTGACGATGAAGATCAAGAGGGTCGACCCCATCAAGAACGCCTTCAAGGCCACGAAGATCGGCGCAGCGGCCACGAACAAGGCGGAGGGGCTGCTCACCCAGGCCGAGCAGTGGCACATGGCGGCGACGATGACCCAGGGCGCCCAGGCCGTCGGTCCCATCGGGCAGGTGCTGGGGGAGGCGAGCCTCCCGCTCGCGGCCATCAGCGGCGTCGCCGGCATGGCCAACAGCATCTACGGGGCCGCGGTCGACTTCACCACGGAGGAGAAGTTCCCCGACCACGTCAAGCGGCGGGTCGCGGATCTGGCCAGGAGCAGCGGCGAGAAGAGGAAGTCGACCCGTGTCGACCAGCTGAAGCGGGCGAAGGCGGCCGTCGACTCGGGCGCCAGCGTACTGGCCAGCGTCCGCGCGGGTCTGGACAAGCAGATCAACCCGGAGGCCAGGTTCCGCAGGGGCGAGATCCTCTTCGTGACCGACCTGCGGGCCCTGGTCGCGCGCGAGGCGTGGCCCGAGTGCGTGGGGAGGAAGGGGGACCACTTCGTCTTCGCCAGCCACGACGTCCAGTGCAACGAGGGCGGCGGAAGCCTGGGGAAGTACACCACCGACGGGATCGTCAAGCGGATGGTCTGGACGTGCACGGTGGAAGGCAGGTTCGTCCAGATCGAAGGCGTCGAGGACAACTGGCGCGCTCCGAAGAACTTCGAGCTGAGCCCCCGGCGCAGCATGCTCATCTACAACGCCGGTGACGATTTCCGCAAGATCGTCGCGAAGGCGTACCAGCTGGAGCTGGTGGCTCGTGACCCGAATTTCCCCCGGTACTTCAGCCGCGTGGACTGGACGTCAGATCACTACGCCAAGGGCGTGGACGAGGCCTGTCGGCAGTGGGCGGACATGCAGCAGGCGCTGGACGCCCAGTTCCTGAAGATCGCGACGGAAAAGAAGATCGAGCTGACCGACCAGACGCACCAGCAGTGGCCCGCCCTGTGCGACCTGGTGGGTGCCTGGTCGGACGCCACCACAACCCGCGGATCGGGCGTGGAGTACGTCCGGACCGCCAAGGCGGACGCGCCGGAGCTGGTGAAACTCCAGGTGGCCTTCTGGAACCGCGCCAACGGCCAGAAGGACCTCGACTGCAACGACACCTTCTGGTTCGAGGGGTGATACGGATTCCGATATGCCCCGGCCGGTGCCGGGGCATATCGGCTCGGCCGCCGGCCCCGCGGTCCTCACAGGCCTGTGAAAAGCACGGGCGATGGCTTCGAGAAAGGTACTAGTAACTTCGGAGATCAGAACTGCCCCAAAGGGTAGACCTCCGAAATGAAGCTCAATTTATCCTCAGCTCTGATGACTTCCGGCCCGTCTCCTCCTAGGGTCCTGATTCCCGACAGGACGGAGCGAAAAGGCCATGAACGTGGTGGCAATGACCAAGAACGACCCGGGAGCGGTCCGGGCGACTGACGGCCTGGTCGTACTGAGCAACGTCGACAAGCACTTCGGCGCGCTGCACGTGCTCCAGGACATCAACCTGAGCATCGCCCGCGGTGAGGTCGTCGTCGTGATCGGCCCGTCCGGTTCCGGC
>NZ_JBITRX010000035.1:0-47253 GCF_044540325.1 Streptomyces sp. NPDC086023 | reverse complement strand
CCGCCCGGACCCGTTGCGGGGGCTCCGCCCCCGTACCCTCCCCCAGCTACCGCTGGGGGTGCCCCCAGCTCCTCAAACGCCGGAGGGGCTGGACTTCGCCGCGCGAACCCAGCCCCTCCGTAGCTGGGGGAGGGTCTGGGGGCAGAGCCCCCAGTTCGGGATGGGGCAGGGTGGGGAAACGGCTCCGCGCAGCGGCAACGGCCCGCAGCACGCACAGCGCCGCACACGACACACACACCGCGCCCCCGGCAACGACCGGCACCCGGCACGGGACCGGCACGGGACCGGCGCGGGACCGGTCACCGGCGTTTGAAGAACTCGGCCTCCGCCAGAGCCACCCGCTTCGCGGGCCCCGCGCCGTAGGCGGACCGGACCGTCAGGCGGACCCGCACCGCGTCGCTCACCGGCACGTGAAAGGTCTGCTTGCCCGGCTCGTCCGCGACGCGAAGCGTCTTCGTCGTGACCCTCCCGTCCTCCGCCGTCACGGCGACCAGCACCTCCCGCGGCCGCCCCTGCGTCAGGAACCGCTCGGCGACCGGCGCGACACCCGGGTACAGGACCAGGTCGAGCAGCCGCACCGGTTCCGCGAAGACGGCCTCCAGGAACTCCCCTTCCCCGGCACCCGGTTCGGCGGGCGCCCAGTACCGGTCCGTGGTGCCGTCCACGGCCAGGGAGGCCGGATGGCCCTCCTGGGCGCTGGACGCCGTGACCTTCACCGCGTGCACCTGCTCGGTCTTCGAGGTGCGGTCGCGTACGGACTCCAGCGCCCCCTCCGCGTGAGAGCGCAGCGCGTAGCCGACGCCCAGCACCACGGCGATCACGATCAGCGGCACGAGGCAGCCGGGCCGCCGCCACTGCCGCCGCCCGGGCCGGTCGCCGGCATTCGGCTTCTGCTTGGGCCGACGCGTGAACAGCCGCTTCCACCAGGGTGGTTCGGGCACGACCCGGGCGTCGATGAGCGAGCGCCCGCAGCCGCGGCAGTATTTCCGGGTGGGGATGTTGCCGACGCCGCACTCGCCGCAGATCAGGTCGCCCGCCTGGGGTGGCGGCTCGTCGCGATCCCGCTCGCGGTGCAAGGGCGTGGGCCGCGGGTCGGCGGTGGGCTGGACGGCGCGAAGGGGCTCGTGCGTGGGCCGGGGAGGGATGGCCGGGGCGCCGGGCCCGGGCCCGGGCCCGGGGGTTCCGGGCCCGGGGGTTCCAGTGGTGCCGCCGGAGCCCCCGGACGCGCCGGCGCCCGTACTCGTACCCGCCCCCGCCCCGGCGGTCCCGGCACCCTGTGCTCCCGCGCCAGGCGGCCCCGTACGACCCGGACCCGCGCCCACCGACCCCGCGCCGGGCGACCCCGTACCGCCCGAACCCCCAGAATGCCCCTGGCCCCCGGCAGCCTCCCTGGCCGGCCGGCCCTCGAACTTCAGGAACGCCCCGCAGTTGCCGCAGAACTTCTCGTCCGCCCCACAACGCTGACCGCACCGCATGCAGTTGACCACGCGCCCCTCACCCCTTCCCGGGGCCCATGCTCCGCCGTGCGCACCGGGCGGGCCATTCCCGTAAGGGCAGGCAGGACGGGGACGCACTCTGCCCCTTCGGGCAAAGCTCCTGAGGGGCGAGGCAGGGGCGACTCAGGCAGGGACCAGGGAAGGGCCACGGGAGAAGGGACCGGAGACGGGACCGGAGAAGAACCGGCGGCGGCTCAGGACCGCGGATACCGCGCCAGCCACCCCGGCGACGTCACGGCCGGCCCGTGCAGCGCCGGGCCCTGGGTCATCTCCATCGCGAAGTCGTCGGCCAGTTCCAGCACCGTGGCCCGCCCCTCCAGCTCCGCCAGCCAGGCCGGCGGCAGCGCCGTCTCGCCGTGCAGCGCACCCAGCAGCGACCCGCAGAGCGCGCCCGTGGCGGTGGAGTCGCCGCCGTGGTTCACGGCCAGCCGCAGTCCGTGCCGCAGGTCCTCGGCCACCAGCGCGCAGTACACGGCCACGGCCAGCGCGTCCTCGGCGTCCCGCCCGTCCCCCGGGGAGAGCGACTCGACCAGCTTCGGCGAGGGCAGCCCCTGCCGTACGGCGCCCAGGGCCCGCTGGAGCGCGTCGGTGACAGCCTGGTGGCCCGGCCGGCTGCCGAGCATGCCCAGGGCGCGCTGTACGGACGCGTCGAGGCCGTCGCCGCGGGCGAGCCCGTGCACGATCACCGCGAAGGCCCCGGCCGAGAGGTAGGCCGTGGGGTGCCCGTGGCTCTGCGCGGCGCACTCGACGGCGAGCTGCAGCACCAGGTCCGGCTCCCAGCCGACCAGCAGCCCGAAGGGCGCCGAGCGCCCGGTGGCCCCGGCGTCGCGCGCCGTCGGGTTCTTCGGCTTGTCGAGGGTGCCGAGGATCTCGTCCCCGAAGCCCGTCATGCAGGCCCGGTCCGGGCCGCGGCGGGCGTACAGCCACTCCTCACGGGCCAGCCAGCCGTTGTCGGTGCGCCGTTCGTCGGGTCCCCAGTCGTGCTGGGTGGCGGCCCACCGGAGGTACGCGCGGTGCACGTCGGTCGGCGGGTGCCAGGCGCCCGTGTCCCGGCGCACGTGAGCCCGTATCAGGCCGTCGACGGTGAAGAGGGTGAGCTGGGTGGACGCGGTGACGCTGCCGCGCCTGCCGTAGGCGGGGGCGAGTTCGGTCAGGCCCTCCAGGCCGTGCTTCTCGCGGATGCCGTCGAGGGAGAGGCCGGCCACGGGCGCGCCGAGGGCGTCCCCGATGGCGCCCCCGAGGAGCGTGCCGCGCACCCTGCTGCGGAAGTCCTGTTGCTCGGTCCGCCCCCACACGGGCGTCTTCGCCACTGTCGCTGAGCTCACTGAACCCCCCAACCGTCTCTGGACGCAGCAGGTTAGTGGACCGGAGCGGCCGGATTCGTTCGGTGGTGGGGAGGCGGCGAGTAAGTGAGCGGAGAACGGCTGGAATGCGAATATCGGCGGGCGCACGGGTGGTGGGGTGGCACGTTTTGCCACCTTGCTGGTCATCGAGCCGGTCGGTTTCGGCCACGTCCCGTTCAGCGCCGGTTCTCTCGTGGCACGGATTGTCACCTCCATGAAGACCGCAGCAGTCGCGACCACCGCGCTCGCCCTCGCCCTCACCGCCGCAGCCGCCACCGCCCCGGCGTACGGCGGCGAACCGGGCCGGGACCACGGCCGCCCCGAGGCCCACCACGGACGTCCCGGCGCCCACCCCGCCCGCATCCCGTTCACCGAGGCCACCGTCACCGCCGGCGCCGACGGCTCGTACACGCTCAAGTGGGCCGCGGAGGGCGTCCGCCGGGTCGAGATCCGCGCCGACGGCCGGGTCGTCGCGCGCGGTGCGGAGCGCGGCGAGGCCCGGGTCACCGGCCTGCCCTCCGCCGACCGCCAGTGGTTCGACTTCCGCGCCGACCACGGGCAGTCGCTGCGCCTCGCCGACCGGCTGGTGCGGCTGGACGGCACGGTCAACCTGCGCGACGCGGGCGGCTACCGCACCTCCGACGGCCGGTGGGTCCGCATGGGCGAGGTCTACCGCTCCGACGCGCTGAACCGCCTCACCGCCGACGACCAGGACAAGCTGCAGCGCCTGGGCATCCGCACCGTCTTCGACCTGCGCATGCAGGGCGAGCGCGACAAGGACCCGGACCGCGTCCCGGCCGGCACCACGTACACCTTCGCGGACGTCTTCGCGGACTCCGGCGCGTTCTCGACCATGCCGCGCACGCCCGACGAGGCGGTTCGCGCCATGATCGACGCCGAGAAGGCCATGGTCTCCTCCCCGGCCGGCAGGCAGGCCTACGCGCAGGTGGCCGACGGACTCGCCGCCGCGGACGCCCGCGGCGAGGCCGTCCTCTTCCACTGCACCGCGGGCAAGGACCGCACCGGCTGGGCCGCCGCGGCCCTGCTCACCGGCCTGGGCGTGCCGCGCGCGACGGTGGAGGCCGACTACCTGGCCAGCAACGACTACCGGAAGGCCGCCAACGACGCGATCCTCGGGCACCTGCCGCCCGCGCAGGCCGCGGTGTACAAGCCGCTGCTCGACGTACGCCCCGAGTACCTGAACGCCGGCTACGACGAGGTGGCGGCGCGGTTCGGTGACTTCGACACGTACCTGGGCGACGGCATCGGCCTGAACCGTCACGAGCGGAAGCGCCTGGAAAAGGACCTCCTGACCGGCTGACCGCCGCCCCCGCCCCCCGGCGGGCGGCTGGCGGCTGGTGGCTGGTGGCTGGTGGCTGGTGGCTGGTGGCTGGTGGGCGGCAACGAACCGGGCCCGGTGGGCGCCGCGGGCGGGCGGGCGCAGCCGGCGGTCGCTCGGTCGGTAAACACACTGGCACCAGAGGGCGGCCGGCAAACGGTCCGCGACGTACGGGTGAGCAAGCGGGCGGCCGGCAACGGACCGGCACCGACGGGCGGCCGGCGACGGACCGGAGCTGGCGGACCGGCGGACCGTGAGCCGGTGAGCCGGTGAGCCGGCAGACCGGCGGGCCGGTCCTACGGGGGTGTCACGCCCAGGGATTCCAGCATGCGGGCGTGGCGGCGCTCCGCCTGCGCGGCCGCCACCGGGTCACCCGCACGGAGGTGGGCGGCGATCAGCAGCCGCCACACCGCGTCCTGGAACGGATCCACGGCCAGGGCGTGGGAGGCCGCGACCACCGCCGCCTCCGCGCGCCCCCGGCCCAGTTCCACCTCGGCCAGCACCTGCGCGGCCTGCACCGCCTGCACGCGGTACCTCTCCCGGATCGGCACCACCCACTCCGCCGGCCCGTCCTCCGGCAGCAACTCGCCCGTGTAGAGCCGCAGGGCCTGCCCGAGCGCGGCCGCCGCCCGGTCGGCCTCGCCCCGCGCCGCGGCGCGCAGCCCCTCCCCCACCGCCGACTCGAAGGCCTGTACGTCGGAACTGCCGCCGGGGTCGAGCACCAGCATGTACGCCTCACCCTGGCGCACCAGCACCTGCGCCCGCCCCCGGTCCGTACCCGGCTCCAGGAAGGTGCGCAGCGCCGACACCGCGACCTGCAGCCCGCGCCCCGCGGTGCGCGCCGGGCTCTCGGGCCACAGGGCCGCCATCAACTCCTCGCGGTGGACCGGGCGTCCGGCATGTACGGACAGCAGCCGGGCCAGCGTGCGCACCCGGGGGCGCGTCGCGGACCAGTCCAGCGCCTGACCGCCCAGCGTCGCCTCGTACCGCCGGAAGCAGCGCACCGACAGGGGGGCGGCCGGAGCCCGTACCGGCCCGGCACAGGGCCGGCGGCCGGTCCCGCTCGCCGCTCCCCCTCCGCCCCCTGGTCCCGCTGCCCCGTGGGGGCCACCCGAGCCGCCCGGGCCCACCGCCCCTCCCGGCCCCCCGAAGCCCCGTACCCCCTGCGCACCCGCACCCGCCCCCGCCCCCGCCCGTTCCGCAAAGGCACGCAGCAGCGGCACGGGCGTCATCCCGTACTCCTCCAGCGCCTCCGGGGCCTCGACGGCGAAGCCGGACGGCAGGCCGCCCAGCACCTCCCGCTCCAGGTACGTGCGCAGCGCGCCGGAACCCAGCGGGTCGCGCCCCGCCAGCACCAGCGGTGCGCTCAGCCGCAGTACGGCGGGCCAGCCGCCGGTCAGCTCCGCCAGCTCGCCGCTCGCGTCGGGGAAGGCGCGCGCGATCTCCGCGTCCCGCAGCCGGAGGTCCAGCGCGGTGAACACCTGGGTGCCGGCCAGTTCCGCCCGGGCGAGGCTGAGCGCGGGCATCCGCCGGCCGGCCAGTACCAGCCGCAGGTTCTCCGGGGCCAGCCGCGCCAGCTCCTCCAGCACCCCCTCGGCCGGACTGCCGTGCACCAGGTGGACGTCGTCGACGATCAGCAGCACCGGCTCCGCGTACCGCTCCACCGCCAGCAGCACGGACTCGACGGTGACCTGCTCGGGCGGATCGGGGATCTCCAGCCGGCGGCCCAGCCGGCCCAGCAGCGCGGGCGCGCCACGGGTGTCCCGGCAGGGGTGCCAGTGCAGCACCTTGCCGGAGAAGGCGGCGGCCGCCTGGGTGAGCAGGGTGGTCTTGCCGTATCCGGCGGGCGCGACCAGGAGCGCCAACGGCGCGGCCCCGCCGATCAGTCCGGGCACGAGCCGGTCCCGCACGGTCATCGATGACCTCCTCCCCCGCCGACGAGCAGGTCAAGGATTGGTGCTCACTCTCCGCAATGGATGAGTAACTCATTACCTAATCGGCGCACGGCTGACAACATCTGCGCCCCTCTCGGCAATTGCACGCGCACCCCGTACGTTGTGTGCTCCCCAGCCGACTCCCCAGCCGACGGAGGTGTCAGCACGTGCGCATCGCCACCACGATCTTCCTGACCGACCGGACCATCACCCCGGTGCGCCTCGCCCGCGAGCTGGAACAGCGCGGCTTCGACGGCCTCTACCTCCCCGAGCACACCCACATCCCGGTCAGCCGGGAGTCGCCGGCGCCGATGGGCGGGGAGCTGCCGGAGCAGTACGGGCGCACGCTGGACGCGTTCGTGGCGCTGGGCCAGGCCGCCGCCGTGACGGAGCGGATCACCCTCGGGACCGGGATCACCCTGGTCGCCCAGCACGATCCGATCGACCTGGCGAAGGGCATCGCCACGCTCGACCACGTCTCCGGCGGCCGCTTCACGCTCGGCCTCGGCTACGGATGGAACGTCGAGGAGGCCGCCGACCACGGTGTCGAGTGGCGCACCCGGCGGGAGCTGGTGCGCGACCGGATGGCCCTGATGCGGGCCCTCTGGGCACCCGAACCAACTGCCTACGAAGGGGAGTTCGGCTCGGTACGGGCCTCCGCGGCCTTCCCCAAGCCGGTACGGGCCCCGCGCGCGCTGCCCGGCGGCGCCCCGCTCTACGGCCCCCGCACCCTCCTCGGCGGCGCAGCCGGGCCGAAGCTGTTCGCGCACATCGCCGAGTACACGGACGGCTGGATGCCGATCGGCGGCCGGGGCCTGACCGAGTCGCTGCCGGTGCTGCGCACGGTCTGGGAGCGGTCCGGGCGCGACCCGAAGGACCTCCAGGTGGTCCCGTACGCCGTCCACCCGACGGCCGGGAAGCTGGCCCACTTCGCGGACCTGGGCATCGAGGAGGTCGTGGCCCAGCTCCCGGCGGCGGAGGAACCGGAGGTGCTGCGGGTACTGGACGAGCTGGCGCAGTACCTCTGACGGGCCCGGGGACCCCGGCCCGGCGTCCGTTCCGCCGGTTCTCACCGGTACGGATCCGCCGTACAACCTCCCGGGGTCCCCGAATGTCTCCTCTGCGGACTGATCGTCTTCTTTCCACGGGGGAAACATGCAACTGCCCGTCCCTGCACGCTCAAGACGCGGCCTCGCCGCCCTGATCGCGGCCGCGGCCGTAGCCGGCACGGCGCCGGGCGTCGCCCGGGCGGCCACGCCCGACGCGGCCGCCACCACCGGGGCCAGCGCCACCGCCGCCGCCACCGTCCCCGCACAGCACGGCCCCTGGGAGACGCCCACGATCCACCAGGGGCACGCCGACCCCGGCACCGCCGTGGTCGCCGAGGACGGCACCCAGGTGGTGCTCGCCAGTGTCGGCGTCATGATCCGCCGACCCGGCGCCACCGACTGGCAGAACACCGGCTTCCACCCGCCGCTGGAGAACTGGTGGGAGGTCAGACTCTTCGCGCTGCCCGACGGTTCGGTCCAGCTCACCTGGCTCGACAGGTCGGACAGCTACTGGAACCGCCTGAAGACGGCGGTGCTCGCGCCCGGGGCGACGCAGTTCTCGTCCGCGGAGGAGTTCGTCCACACCCTCAACAGCCCCAAGCCCGTGGTGGCCGGCAACGCCGCCGGTCGGGTCATGGCCGCCTGGTACGCCAACAAGGGCGTCTGGGCCGCCGAACGCACCGCCGACGGCGGCTGGTCCGCGCCGGTCATGATCGACACGCACGGCATCACCCGCGGCACGGCCGACCTCTCGCTCGCCGTCGCCCCGGACGGCACCGCCCTGGTCACCTGGGACGCCCGGGTCAACCAGCCGGACGGCACGTACACCCGGCAGTACCGGGCCATCGAGAACACCGCCGCCGGCGGCTGGGGCAAGCCCGCCGACCTGGCGCTCGGCACCGACCCCGTGGACGTCCGAGCCGTCGCCCACCCCGAGGGCGGTTTCCACATGATCTGGCAGAACCAGGCGGGGTTCCGGTACGGGCGCAAGGCGGCCGGAGCGACCGCCTGGGGCGCGGCCGAGGCGATCGGCGCCGGGAACTCCGCCCAGGCGAACCCCCCGCTCGTCCTGCCCAACGGCGACGTGTTCGTCGTCGGGGCGGACGGCAAGCCCTTCCACCGGGTCCGTTCGGCGGCCACCGGCCGGTGGACCACCGGCCAGCGCTTCCCCGACACGTACGCCGTCAGCGGGACGATGCGCAGCACGCCCGGCCCGGACGGCTCCGTGGTCGTCGCGTGGTCGCAGGGCAGCAGCGGCCCCTGGCTCGCCAAGACCTCGACGTACCGGAACGGCAGCTGGTCCGTGCCCACCGTGCTGAACAACGGCAAGGGCCAGCACAACCGCAAGCTCGCGCTGGGCAGCGACGGGGCGGGCCGCCCGTACGTCTACTTCGAGCTGATCGTCCCCCGCCACAGCGGGCCCGTCCCGTTCACCGCGCGCACCCTCCCGCGCGGCCTGCCCGCGTGGCGCGACTTCACGGACGACGGCAGGGCCGACCTCCTCGGCCTCTCCACGGGCGGCAGCCTCAGGATCCTCAAGCCGGGCACCAAGGGCGTCACCACCGCGCACACCGTGCCCGGCTGGTCGAAGGACGCGCTGGTGCTGCCCTTCGGCGACCTCGACGGCGACCGCTGCAACGACGTTTTCGTCCGGCTGCCCGGCGGCGAGGCCCGGATGTACACGCCGGTCTGCGGCGGCCTCCCCTCACCCGGCTCGGCGCACCGGAAGGTCTCGTCGGACTGGAGCGGCTACGACGCGGTCGTCTCGCCCGGGGACGTGACCGGCGACGGCAGGGCCGACCTGCTGGCCCGGTCCGCCGCGTCCGGCGACGTCTACCTGTACGCCAACGACGGCAAGGGCGGCTTCGCCTCCCGGGTCAAGGCCGCCTCCGCCTGGAACGGGTACCGGAAGCTGATCGCCGCCGGCGACCTCGACCGCGACGGCCGCGCGGACCTGCTCGGCCTCGACTCCTCGAACGAGCTGTGGCGCCTGAGCGGCACGGGCAAGGGCACCTTCAAGCCGCGGGCACTGGTCTTCAAGGACTGGGGCACCTCGTACAAGGACGTCGTCGGCGGCCTGGACGTCACCGGCGACGGCAGGCCGGACCTGGTCTCCCGCGACAGCACCGGGCACCCCTGGCTCAACCCGGGCAACGGCACCGGCGGCTTCGGCGGCCGCACGGCGATGGGCGGCGCGGCCACGCTGGAGTACGTCCGCATCTCGTAGGCCGCGTCCTTCGGATCGGCCCGGCCGGCACCCTGCCGGCCCCGGGCGGCCTCAGCCGACGGGGCTCCTGGGGTCCCGCGGGTCCGGCGCGCGCGGCGGGTCCGGGGGGCGGGGCGGGAGGGGGACCACCTCCACCCGGAACGGGAGGTGGACCGGGCGGTTGCGGTCGACGTACGCCGTGACCGCGGCCACGTCCAGGGCCGCCGGGTCCGGGACGCGCAGGCGGACCGTGACGTACGGGCGGTCCGCCCCCGGCAGTGGGGTGCGGGCGGTGGCCGACCAGGCCGCCGCGCCGCTCTCCTCGATCTCCGGCTCCACCCCGAAGGCCTGGCGGATGCCCTTCGCCAGGCCTTCGGCCGTGCCACGGCGGGCGTGGCCGCGCACCGCCCCCGCGACCTCCGGGCCCTCCGCCCCCACCCACGCCCCGAGCAGGGCGCGGAAGTCCTCGGGCGCCAGGCGCGGGTCGAGGTAGGCGGGCAGGCAGTCCAGCACGGCCAGCACCGGCGCCAGCACCTCGTCCAGGCCCTCCGTGATCCGCTGGGCATTGTCGTCGTCCGCGTACACGGCCGGCAGCTGCGCGCCCAGCGGGTACCGCGACACCAGCCCGGGCACCAGACGCCGCCCGCTCACGACGGCCCCCCGGCGGCCCCGGCCCCGGCCCCGGCGCGCCGCCCGCTCCGGGCGCCCCCCGCGGTCACCGGCCGCCGCCCACGCGGACCTGGTGGTCGTACGAGAAGACCAGCGAGCCCGCGTCCAGGGGGATCCGCTCCACCTGGTCCAGCCGGCGCAGGGTCTCCATGTCGGCCGGGAACAGCAGGACGCCCTCCACCGCGTCCACCCCCGGCACCTGCTGGAGCACCGCGTACACCTCCCCGCTGTGCACGGCCCGCCCGAAGGGCCAGCCCCTCCCGTCCGGGCCGCCGGTCAGCGGGTTGAGGTACCGGTAGAGCGCCGCGAGGGCGTCGCGCCGCACCCGCGCCTGCGGCAGGCCGGGCACGGCGAGCAGCTCGGCCACCACCGTCACGCCCTGGTAGTACGGCGGCTCCACGACCAGCCGGGTGCCCAGCATCCGCCGCTCGTCCAGCTGCCCCGACACCTTCGCCAGCAGCGCCGGCGGGCAGAACAGCCGGCCGAACTCCAGCTGCCTCTCCCCGTCGTCCTCGGCCGCCGGCACCAGCAGCACCCGCACCCCGCCGCCGCCCGCGTCCACGCAGCGCACCCGCGCCACCTGCGGGGCCGCCTGCCGGGCGAGGTACTCGTAGTCCTCGGCCGTCACCGCCCGCTCCCGGCTGCGCAGCGCCAGCGCCCCCCGCAGCCGCGCGTTCGCCACGTCCTCGCCGTCCACGCCCCCGGAGGCCGCGCGGCGGTTCTCCACCCGGGCGACGTACGGGATGGAGCTGCGCAGCACCGACAGCGCGCGCCGGGCCACGTTGCCCCGCCGGCCGCCGCCCGCCAGGTACGCGCGCACCCGGACCGGCACCCCCTTGGCGGGCACCGCCCCGTACTGGCGCAGCCGCCCGTCGGGCTCCCGCACGGCGGGCCCGAAGGAGACCTCGCCGGTGGCCCGGTCGAGCCGCACGTGCCGGCTCCGCTCCCCCGACTCGGCGAAGTGGGGCACCACCTCCCAGCTCTCCCAGGCGCCCTCGCGGCCGGGCGTCTCCACCACGAACGGCGGCCCGCCCTCGACCACCGGGGCCCGGTCCAGCCGGAAGACCTGCCCGGGCACGCCCTCGGAGACTCCCAGCAGTTCCTCGCCCAGCCTCTCCGCGTGCAGCGCGGGCGCCGTCCCCCCGACGGTGAACGCCTCGGCCGCCAGCAGCTCCGGCGTCGCCGAGTACGCCCGCCGCCCCGGCACCCGGTCGGTGACCACGCAGCGCAGCCAGCCCGCCCGGGTCCGGGCCTCGACGGACGCGGTGTGGCCGGGCGGCAGCTGGACCAGCACGTCCCCGGGGCGGTTGAAGCCGCCGGTGCCGTCCCGGTCGACCTCGCAGCGCGTCCACTCCTCGCCGGTCCACGCCTCCCAGCGCAGCGGCGGGTCCTCGGGGTCGATGCCGTGGCCGGCCACCGGGAAGTCCAGACGGAGCGCCACCACGCAGGCCGGCGCGGGCCGGGACAGGCCGAACAGCAGGGCGTCCCCCGGCCGGGGCACCGGCTGGAAGCACGGCACGCCCCGCCCGCCGGCGAGCTCCGGTCCGCGCTCGGCGGCCGGGGCGCCCGGCTCGGCGGACTGCGTGGCCAGGACGGCGAGTTCGACGGGGACGACGGCCAGGTCTCCGACGGTCGAGAAGACCACGGCCTCCTCGGTCTCGGTGCGGTGGGTGGCCACCTCGGTGCCCTCGCGGACCAGGACGGTCTCCGGCTGGGGCGCCGAGAGCCAGAAGGTCACGTCGGTCCAGGCGGCGGCGGGCGGGTAGAGGGTGAGGCCGATCAGGTCGAGGAAGGCGAGGTGGTTCTTGTCGGGCACCCGGTTCAGCCGGTAGATCAGCTGGTCCGTCATGTGCGCGAAGGCCTCGATCAGCGTGACGCCGGGGTCGGAGACGTTGTGGTCGCTCCACTCCGGGCAGCGCTGCTGGACCATCCGCTTGGCCTCGTCGACGAGGTCCTGGAAGCGGCGGTCGTCCAGGTTGGGCTGGGGCAGACTCATCCCGTCACCGCCGCCTCCGGGCCGCCGTCCGCCTCGTGCTCCGGGATCACGTAGAACGGGAAGACCAGGTTCCGGGGGTCGTTGGTGCCGCGGAGCGCGTACCGGACGTCGATGTAGAGGGTGCCCTCGTCGCCCGAGTCGAAGGTGACCGACACGTCGACCAGCTCGATCCGGGGCTCCCAGCGCTCCAGCGACAGCCGCACCTCGTACGCGATGTGCGCGGCGGTCGCCGCGTCGGCCGGAGCGAAGACGAAGTCGTGGATCGCGCACCCGAACTGCGGCCGCATCGGCCGCTCCCCGGGCGCGGTGCCGAGGATCAGCCGCATGCTCTCCTCGATCTCCACGTCCCCGCCGACCAGCGCGACCGCGCCGGTCGCGTCCGTGCGCACGGGGAAGCCCCAGCCGGCACCGATGAACTGCTCACCCACGCCCGCTCACCCGCCGATCAGCACGTTGACCGCGCCCAGGATGATCGGCGCCCCGCACGCGGCCATGTCGCCCACCCGGGCCGCCGGCATGCCGCCGATCAGCACGGTCGGGCAGCCGGGCGGGGCGATCACGCTGGGCGGGTGGACGGCCGGGGGCGGGAAGGAGCAGATGTGCGGGGTCGAGACGACGGCCGCGGGCAGCCCGCCGATGAGCACGGTGGGCACCCCGGGCGGCCCGATGACCCCGGGGTGCCCGGTGGGGTCGCCTACACGCGCGGCAGGGGGCATGTCCTCCAACTCCTCTTCTGTGACGTGTCAGTTGATGCGGACGAGCGCGGCGCTGATCGAGCAGCTCGCCCCGCCCTTGATCTCGGTGCCGGCCTGGCCGTTCACACCGACGGTGGTGCCCTTCACGTCCACCTGGCCGTTCGTCCTGAGGTTCAGCGCGCCCGCGCCGCCGTCGACCTCCACTCCGGTCCTGGCGGTCACGGAGACGGACTGGCCGGAGAGTTCGAGCTTCCCGGTGCCCGCGTCCACGCTGATGCCCTGGTCCGCCTTGACGGTGACCTTCTCCTTGGCCGTGATCTCCACCTTGCCGTCGCTGTGCACGACCACCGACGTGGCCTTCTGGTCGAGGTGGAGGGTGAGCTTGCCGTCCCCGGTGGCCAGCCGGACGCCCTGGGGGCCGTTGGCCGCGTCCAGCAGCTCCAGCCGGTTGCCCGTACGGGTCACCAGGGAGCGCCGGTTGGTCTTGCCGCTGGTGGGGTCCACGAGCGGGCCCTCGTGCTTCGACGGCTTGTCCTGGCCGTTGTAGAGCCCGCCAACGACGTACGGGTGGTCCACCCGGCCCTGCTCGAAGCCGACCAGCACCTCGTCGCCCACCTCGGGCCCGAACACCCCGCCGCCGCCCTTGCCGCCCGCGCCCGCGGTACGGGCCCAGTCGCTCACGTACTCGCCCGACAGCCAGGGGAAGGCCAGCTTGACCCGGCCCCGGTCCTCCGGATCGCGGGTGTCGGTGACGGTCGCGCTGACCAGGCCGCCGATCCGGTCCTGGGACGGCCCGCCGGAGCCGCCCGACGCCAGCCCGTACAGCGACCGGTTGGACCTGCCGCCCACGGTCAGCCAGGTCTGGTAGCCGGTGTCCGGGTCGAAGACGTGCCGGCTCGCGGAGACCGTGTACTTGCCCTCGAAGGGCTTGCCGACGTTCGCGAGGGTCACCGCCGTGCCCGCCCTCAGCCGCGGGATTCCCATCGCCACCGCGTCCAGCTCCGCGAAGCTCGCCGCCAGGTCCGCGGCCAGCGCCTTCGCCGCCTGGTCGGCCTCCGCCTGGGTCCCGTACGGGGTGTCCGTGGCCAGGAACACCGCCTTGCCGAACGGGTCGGCCGCCTGGCCCGGGGTCAGCCCCAGCTGGAGGCGGTCGCTCCGGTCCGCCGGGGCCCGCCCCACCACCGCCGCCTTCGCCTGCACGTCCCAGCCGCGCACCTCGACCTGCTGGACCTGGTCGGCG
This sequence comes from Streptomyces sp. NPDC086023, assembly GCF_044540325.1. NCBI lineage: Bacteria > Bacillati > Actinomycetota > Actinomycetes > Kitasatosporales > Streptomycetaceae > Streptomyces > Streptomyces sp. NPDC086023. The sequence goes on along the minus strand of NZ_JBITRX010000035.1, from coordinate 33,286 downwards.
GCGGTCACGGAGGCGTGGCAGCGGAGCAGGTTCCGGCCGAACTCCAGGACGTACGGGCTGGCCTGCGGGCGGGTGGAGGTGGCGGGGGCCGCCGCGGCCTTCGCCGGCACCCGGAACACGAACCTGCCGTCCACCACCGCGACCTCGGCGCCCGCCAGGTCGGCGAGGCGGTGCAGGAACTCCCAGTCGGTGACCCCGGGCTGCGCCACGTGCTCGTACACCGTCGTCGTCGCGTCGACCTGCCCGACCGGCAGCCCGGCCCTGCGGGCCACCTGGACGGCGATGTCGGACGCGGTCATCTGCCGGTACCCGGCGACCTTCCGGCCGCGGAAGAAGCGGTGCGCGTGGTCCAGGCCGCGGACCACGGTGAAGGTGCCGGTGGCGTCCAGGTCGATCTCGACCGCGGTGACCTCGCCGGACACGAGGAGCACGCGCTGCGGGTCGTCGCCGGAGCGGGCGAAGAGCTTCACCTTGGTGCCGATGGTGATGCCGGTCTGCTCCAGGACGAGGTGGTGCGGGTCGCGGAACCGGATGAGGAAGAGGTCCGGCAGCTGGGTGCTGTCGTCGACGTACGCGGACACGATGGTCTCGGCGACGGGCCCGGGCAGGGGCCGGCCGTCCACCTCGACCGCGAGGGTGTTGGCGAAGGTCTCACCGGCCATGGGGGCTTCTCCCTGGGGTTGTGGAGGAAATCCGCCTGCGTACGGTCACTGGGCGCCGAGTTCCTCGGCTCCCGGGAGGAGGAGTTCCGTACCCGGGGCGAGCCGCATCGGGTCGTCGATGCCGTTGGCCTCGGCGATGTCCCGCCAGGCCGCCGGGTCGCCGTACTCCCGCCAGGCCAGCAGCGCGAGCGTGTCGCCCGTGACGACCCGGTGCACGCGCCGCGCGGCCAGCGCGCCCGAGGTGGGGTTCTGGCCGGGCATGGGGCCGCTGATCTCCTCCAGGGTGACCTGGCAGGTGGCGCGGATCGGCAGGCCGCCCGGGGTGAACAGCGTGTACTTCGCCTGGACCTGGCTGACGTATCCGACGAACCCGGTGAGCCCGCCCCAGTGGAAGATCACCCAGGGCGGCACGCCCTGCTGCTTCTGGTGGGTCTGGTCCGTGGGCACGCAGCAGCCAAGCAGCTCCTCCACCGACTTCACGACCCGGTCGTCCTGCACGCCGGTCGCGTCGAAGAACATCTCCAGCGTCAGCTTGGAGGGCCCGGCCCCCTTGAACTCGGCGGGCCCGGCCTTCTTGGCGCCCTTGGCTGTCTTGCGCTCCCACTTCGCCGTCTTGGCGAGGGTCAGCTCCTTGGGGTTGAACTGGAAGTCGATCTGCCCCATCCGCGGCCCGGGCGTGGTCGTGCCGCCGTCGGCGGGCGGCTGGCGCAGCTCCAGGTACGCCCGCTCCAGCTTGGGGCGGGAGCCGCTCGCGCCGTTGCCGTTCGGGTCGTTGGACGGGGCCGCCGGCGGGGCGGAGGCGATGAACGCGACGGGCTGTCCGGGCGGCGGAGCCATGGCTACCTGCCCCCGCCCGCGTTGAGGAAGCCGTGGTGCGCGATCTCCAGGGTCTCGGTGGCGACCTTCACCGTCTCGGGGTTCAGCTGCGGTCCGGTCCAGCGCACCGGCACGACGTCCATCAGGCTCCAGCGGGCCACGACCGTGCCGTCGACCGTCATGGCGCTGATGTGCGCGGTCTTCCGGGCGACGCCGTTGATCATGCCGGAGAGCCAGGCGGTGACCTTCTCGGTGTCCTTGGTGACGGGGCGGCTGAGCTTGATGTTCGAGTACTTGATGCGGGAGGGGAGCTGCCAGACGTACCCGTTGTTGCCGCCCTCCTCGCGCTGCTCCATGACGACCTCGCAGCCGAGGCCCTCGCAGCTGTTGAACGCGCCGAGGCTGATGTTGTCGATCTCGACCATGAAGCAGACGCTGACGGCGGGGTCGGGGTCTCGGGCCATGTCGTTGTCCTGTCCTTGTCCTTGCCTCGTCCTTGGGTTCCTCGTGTGGCGCTCAGTGGCGCGGGTCGATGCGGAGGCCGGCGCGTTCGCGGTCCAGGCGGAGTTCGGCGCGGAGCAGGCGGCTCAGCGGGCCGATGAGGCGGCGGACCAGTTCGTCGGTGGACTCCTTCGAAGCCTCCTTCGGCGGTGGGGCGTTGGGGGCTTCCGCGGGTTCCGGGGTGGGGGGTGGGGGTGGGGGTGTCGGTGCGGCGTCGTCGGGCTCGCGCTGGAGGGTGGGCGGGGTCCAGATGAAGGCGGTGGCTTCTGGGGTGGGGGTGGAGGTGGGGGATCCGGCGGGCTCGCGCTGGAGGTACTGCGGTGCGGGGGGCCCGGGTGCGGTGGAGGGTGCCGGTGCGTCGAGGCTCACGAGGCTTACAGGGCTTACGGGGCTTACGGGGCTTACGGGCATGGCGCCTACGGGTACCGGGCTGCTGGATGCGAGTCCCGCGGACGCGGGGCTCGGCGGTGCGGCCGTGGCCGGCCGCGGTGCCTCCGAGCGCTGGACCGTGCCGGGGCCTCCGGGGCCTCCGGGGGGTGCCGGGGTGCTCCACGTGACCGGTACGACCACGGGTTCTGCGGCGTCCGGAGCGGGGGCTCCCGGTGCGGGGTGCTCGGGTGCCGGGGCGGCGTGGAGTTGCAGGGGGCGGTCGCCGACCAGCCCTGCGACCGGGTCGTCGGTCGGCTGCGGGACCAGGGGCGGGGTCCGCTGGAGCGGGAGGGCGGGGACGACGGGGAGGGGGGCTACGGGCCCTGCCGTCGCGGGGGGCGCGGTGGGTGCGGTGGGTACGGTGGGCGCCGCCGGGTGGGTGGTGGGCCAGGGCGCGGGCGGTGCGGCTTCCGGGGCGGGGGCCGCCGACGGGAGGGGCGCGGGGTCCTGGGTGCGCTGGAGTGCCGGGGCGGGGACCTGCGGGAGCGGGGGGCCGATGCGTCCGGTGCGGGGGCGGGCGGGGGCCCCGGGGGCGGTGGTGCGCTGCACCTCCGGTACCGCGGGCAGGGGTGCGCCGAGGCCCGGCCGACGGGTGGCGCGCTGGACCGGAGCGGGGGGCAGGGGCGCCGAGCTGCCGGTTCCGGGGGCGGCCGGGTGCGGGGCCGGGGCCTGTCCCGGGTCCTGGTCGCCGGTCACCGGCTCGAAGCCGCGCCCGCCCAGCAGGGGGCGTACCTCGGTCGGGGTGTCGTGGTCCGCTGCCGACCGCTGCACGGGTGCGGGGGCTGCGGTCGGTTCGGGTGCGCCCGGGTCGGCGTACGACGGTACGGGCGCGGGCGGCCCGTGCGCCTCCCGTACCCCGGGCTCCGGCGCCTGGAAGGCGCGCTGCACCGTCGGCTCGGGCCCCGTCTCGTGCCGCACCTGCGCCCCGGGCCGGGTCTCGCGCTGCACCGGCGGTACGGGCCCGGACCCGCGCTGTAGGGGCGCGCCGGGCCCTCGTACGGCGGGCGGCACCGGGGAACCGGCCTCCGTGCCCGCACCCGTCAGCAGCGGCGTACCCGGATCCGCACCGCCCTCCGGGCCGGCCACCCCGGGAACCAGCGGCTGCTCCCCGAGCAGCGGCCGCACCTCCGGCTCCGCCACGGCCCCCGGGCCGGGCGCATCCACGGGGCCCGGCTCCACGTTCTGGTCCGGCACGGTCCGCTGCACCGGCAGCGCGGCGGCCGCACCGGCGGACACGGGCGGGCCTGCCGCCGTGCCCGCACCCGCACCCGCAGGGGAGGCCGAGGGCATGCCGCTCAGCCCCTCGCCCCCCGGCACAGCGGCGCCACCGGTCGCACGCTGGACCGGCACCTCCGCCTCCGCGGCCGGCATCCGCTCCCCGACCAGGGGCCGCACCTCGGGCGCGGGCGGGACCGACGGGCCCGCATCCCGCGGCACGGCCGGCTCCCCGGCCGCACCGGGCGCATCCGGCACCGCGGCCGTGCGCTGCACCGACGGCACGGCCGGCTCCGCCCCACCGGCCTCGGCAGCCGGAGCGAACGGCACGTCCCCGGCAGCGGCAGCCGGCACCTCCGCCACTGCCCCCGCATCCGCCTCACGCACCGGCGGCAGCGGCGCAACCGGCAGCCACCGCAGCGGCAGCTCCACCGCCCGGGCCACGGTGAACACCGGCACCGGCGGCTCGGCCGGCACCACCACGCGCCCACCGTCCGCCCCGGCCCCGGCCCCGCCCCCGGCCCCGAACCCGTCCCCGCCACCAGCACCAGAACCGGCCCCGGACTCCACTCCGGCCCCGACGACGCCCACCGGCCCGCGCTCGCCCAGCAGGGGCGCATCCGGCACCGCGGCACCGGGCCGCAGCGGGGGCCCGTCGGCATCCGGCACCCCGGCGGCCCGCTGCACCGGCAGCCCGGCCACGTCCGGCACCGCCTCCGGCGCACCTCCCGAGTCCTCCGGCGCCTGTGCACCCGGCACCTCGGGCCCCTCACCGCCCGGAAGCTCCGCCGCACGCTGCACCCGCACGACCGCCGGCACGGACGCCCCGGCCCCGGCCTCCACAGCCCCCCGGGGCACCCCAGGCACCCAACCCGCCCCAGGCACCTCACCCACCCCAGCAACCCCAGCAGCACCCCCCGCCACCGGCATCTCGTGAGCCGTGCTCCCCGACCCCGGGGCAGCCCACCGCTGGACGGCCGTCGGCACGGGCGGCCGCGGCTCCGTGACCCCGTGCACCACCCCCGACGGCGCCTCCGGCGTCACGGCGTGACCCAGCGCCCGCGACAGGGAGGGGTTCTGCCAGCTGGCCAGCGCGGATCCGAACCCCTCAGGGTCCGTGACGAGCCCAGGCGCGCCGAACGTCAGCCGCTGCACCGGCAGTTCACGCCACCCGCCACCCGACTCACGCGCGACCCCGCCGGCACCGCCCCCGCCATCCGGACCCACACCGGCACGCGCACCGGCACCCGCATCGCCCCCCGACGGACCCTCGCCCGGACCCTCGGCCGGACCCTCGGCCGGACCCTCCGCCGAGCCCCCGCCCGGACCCTCGACCGAGAACCGCCCCCTGAGCCACCCCCACACCCCCACGGCTCACCGCCCTCCGGACGCCTGGCGGTTCAGGCGGGCGATCCGGTCGACGTACCGGCGGCGCTCCGCGTGCTCCAGGTCCAGGATCGGGTCCATGCCCCAGTGGAAGTGGTAGGCGATGTACGCGACTTCGTCGTACAGGGCGTCCGTCGCGTACGTCACGATTCCCCCAGGCGCCCACCTGCCAGGTCGACCGCGAAGCCGGTGGCGCAGGAGGGGCAGGTGACCTGGGCCCGCGTGTGCCCCTCGGCGTTGATCCGCCGGTAGAAGTCCTGGAGGAACGCCAGGTCGGAGGCGAAGAGGTCCTCGATGACCCCGGCATGGACGTCGGTCACGGAACCGATCCGCTCCACCACCCGCCCCAGCAGCACCACCGACAGGTACGCCGGGTTCTCGCGCACCCGGTCGTCCCGCAGCGGCACGAGCTCGTCGCGGGCGGTGGCCAGCCGCATGACGCCCGTACGGTGGACCTGGCCCGCGCCGTCCACGTACCCGCGCGGCAGCTCGAAGGTGAACTCGGTCCGCATGGTCTCGTGCACGGGCGCGACGGCCCCCGGCACGGCCCCCGGCACGGCGGCCGGCACGGCCGCCGCACCGCCCGCCCCGGCCGGCCCGTGACCCACGCCCTGCCCCGCCCCCTGCCCCGCCCCGGCGAACGGACCCTCCTGGGCCACCGGACCCGGCTCGGGCGCAAACTGTCGGCGCATCAGCGCACGCACCCCCGCCGCGCCCAGGCCGTCACGCCACGTCCATCTGCTCGTACGTGATGACGAGCTTCTCGGTCAGCACGCTCGTGTCGCCGGCCTTGAGCGAACTGATCTCCAGGCTCTTCGGCCACGCGTTGACCAGCGTGTACCGCTTGATCGGCACGCCCTCGTAGTCGAAGACGATGATCGCGCCGCCCTTGCGGGCGGTGGCCATCTTGCCGAAGCGGGCGTCCTTGATCCACTTCTCGAAGCTGTTGTCGGCGGTGAGGCCGCGGGTCAGCGTGACCTCGCCGGCCTTCGCGCGGCCCGGCAGTTTCTTGATCACGTATTTGCCGTCGGCCGTGTTCTGCTTCAGCTCGATGACGTCCTGCTCCATCTTCAGGCCCGACACCTCGTTGATCTGCTTGATCACGACGCCGTCGATCTCCAGCCCGAAGGAGTGACCGACGGAGGTGTCCATGTCGGGAAGCGCCACAGCAGTACCCCTAACCCCTTAAGTAACCAGCCCTGACTCACTCGTTGACGAGGCTCGTGCCGCCCGAGAACTGGGCGAGCCGGAAGATGACGAACTCGGCCGGCTTGACCGGCGCGATGCCGATCTCGCAGACCACCTCGCCGGCGTCGATGCCCTCCGCGGGGTTGGTCTCGCGGTCGCACTTGACGTAGAACGCCTCGTCGGGCGTGAGCCCGAAGAGCGCGCCCCGGCGCCACTCGTTGACGAGGAACGCCGAGATCGTGCGGCGGATCCGGGCCCAGAGCGCCTCGTCGTTCGGCTCGAAGACGACCCACTGGGTGCCGATGAGGATCGAGTCCTCGATGTAGTTGAAGAGCCGGCGGACGTTGAGGTACCGCCAGGCCGGGTCGGAGGAGAGGGTGCGCGCGCCCCAGACCCGGATGCCGCGGCCGGGGAAGGCGCGGATGCAGTTGACGCCGTTCGGGTTGAGGAGGTCCTGCTCGCCCTTCGTCAGGTGCACGGCGAGGTCCACGGCCCCCCGGACCACCTCGTTGGCCGGCGCCTTGTGCACGCCGCGGCTCTCGTCGTTGCGCGCCCACACGCCGGCCATCGCGCCGCTCGGCGGGATGAACTTCATCTGGTTCGGGGCCGCGGGATCGGCCACCTTGATCCAGGGGTAGTAGAGGGCCGCGTACTTGGAGTCGTAGCCCGCGCCGACCATCCGCCACTCCTTCACCCGCTGCGGGGAGAGGTCGGGCAGCGGGTCGACGATCGCGACGCGGTTCCCCATCAGCTCGCAGTGGGCGATCATCGCGAGCTGCACGGCCTTCACGCCCTCCGCGTCGAGCGCGCCCTGCTGGTAGGCGCTCATCAGGTCGGGCACGGCCAGCATGGTGATCTCGTCGACGGTCTCCAGGCCGGCGAAGCCGGTGCGCTCGTCGGCGCTGCCGATGTAGTCGCCGGGGCTCGCCGAGACGGGGACGGCGGGCACCGCCGGGGCCGGTGCCGGGGGCACCTCGACGGTCTGGTTCTCGGGGCGGGCCAGGACCTGGGCCGGGCCGGCGTCCTCGACGAGGACCAGCCGGGACCGCTCCCGGACGAGCGTGACGACGTAGTTGCGCTGGCTGCGCTTGGCGGAGACCTCCCAGGTCTCCTCGACGCGGTCGCCGCGCTTGACGTTCAGCGTGAAGGCGTCCTCCGCGGGGGAGTCGCCGGGGGCGTTGGCGACCTCGACGCTGATGCCCTCGCCGGTGCCCTCCAGGGCCGCGACCTGGAAGCCGCCGAGCGCGGCGCGGGGGCCGGCGGGCAGGGCGGCCTTGCCGCGTTTGCCGCCGGCGGATGCGGGGGCCGGTACGGCGGCCGGGGGCGCGGGCTCGTCACCGGTGCCGCCGACGCGGACGACGTAGCAGGTGCCGCCGCCGTTCAGGAAGTAGCCGTAGACCGCGTGGGCGAGGTAGGAGCCCTCGATGAAGTCGCCGAAGGTGCTGGTGAACTGGGACCAGTTCGTCACCAGGGTCGGGGCGTTGTACGGGCCCGCCGCGGCGAGTCCGACGAACGCGGCGACGGCGGTGCCGACGCCCTCGATCGGGCGCGAGCCGGCCTCGACCTCTTCGACGTAGACGCCTGGCGACTTGTACGACGGCATCCGGGCCCTCCCCTGGGACGTGACGGTCGCCCCCACCTTCCGCCCCGGCCGGGTGGCGGGTCATGACCTCCCGTACGGCCGCCGGGGAATCCCGATCTGCCCCTTCGGGCAAACCCGGTGCGTTCCGGGGCGGGCGCGGTACCGGGGCGCCGCAGCCTGGCCGGCTCAGCCGAAGCGAATGGTGACCTTGGCGTTCTCGTCCCCTTGGTGCCACGCCGGCGTGACGACCGTGCCCCATTCGCGGTGCTGCCCGGACAGCGGGGCGAAGCGCTCGTCCTCCCCCTTCTGTCCAGGGGACCACTGCGAGTTGGTGCCGTGCGCGCCGAAGGAGTACGGGTTCCTCACGTCGCCGTAGTCGAGGGTCGACGCGACCCGGGTGCCCGTGCCCTTGAGGCGCTCGTTCGCCCTCTCCAGCGCCTGCCGGAGGACCTCGGAGCACCGTCGGCAGGGCTCGAACGTCCCGGTGACCCGGAGGTGGATGTCGACGAGCTTCGGGCCGTTGTTCGAGGTCACCGACTCGATCCAGTGGACGACCTGGGCCTCGGCGTGGGTGGCGTGGTCGTCCTTCCTCCCGTCACCGATGTTCCACGAGTGCACGAACGCCTGCCGCTCGGTGAACTTTCCGCCCTGCGTGCCGAGCTCCGCCCGACCGGCGGCGCTGGAGCGGCCGGACTCCGGAGCGAACCGGCTCGTCGGCCCGTCGTGGACCGTACGCGGCGGCGGCACCGGCTGCTGGTTCACGGTCCCGTCCGGAGAACGCGGCATCCTGGCCGGGTCGATCGCGCTGTCGAAGGTGAGGGCCGCCTGCGCCCGCACAGCCATCGACACGCCCTTCACCCCGTCACCCCGCTGGTTCGGAAGGTGACTCGCCGGGTTGGCCGCCGAGGCACCCGACCCGCTCGATCCCGCCCGTTCGACCACCGCGTGGTACGGCACCGCCTTGCGCTCGGTCCCCTTGGCCAGGACGGCCTCCCCCCGCCACGGGGCGGGTCCCGACCCGAGCATGGTCTGGGCCAGCTTGTGCCTGCCACCCATGGCGAACGTGGCTTCTTTGAACTCCTTGAGCGTCGTCGGCTTGCCGCCCAGGGTCAGGAGTTCCTGCCTGGCGGCCTCGACGGCCACTTCGTCGGGACTGGCGGGTGCCTTGTTCGCGTTCTGCTTGGACTTCGGGTTGATCTCTCCCTCGATCGACCACACGCGCCCCTCGGGCACCGCCTCCAGCCTGGTGAGGCCGTAGCGCATCCGGATCGCCGCGAGCACCGGGGTGAGCACGGCCTTGGGGACCTTCTGCCCCGGCAGCGCGTTGACCGCGCGCAGGGCGGCCGCCATCGCCTTGTCCAGCCGGGCCTGCTTCCCCTCGGGAGAGTCGTCGCCGCCCTGAACCTTCGACTTCAGCTTGCGCAGGAGCTTCTTGCCGGCGCCCGCGATCTTGCCGACCACCCAGTCGACGGCCTTCATCACCGGGGCCTGGACCTTGGTCAGGATCTCCTTGATCTTGGCCGAGATGCCGCCCAGCCCCAGCAGGCTCGCCAGGAAGTCCAGGACCACCGGGATGGCCTTGGAGAGGGCGCCCTCGATCAGGGCCGGGACGCCGCCACCGCCGCCGCTCGCGATGCCCTCGACGGAGTCGAGCACCGAGTCCACGAAGGACTTGATCTGCGCCGCGCGGTTCACGAAGAACATCACCACGTCGTAGATCGCCTTGCAGGCCCGCACGAAGGCCGACGCCGGGTTCAGCAGCGAGACGATCCACGTGATGCCGGCCGTGACGATCTTCTCGATCACGAAGTCCTTGATCGCGCCGACGACCGTGTCCTTCAGGTCGGACAGCTTGTCGACGATCCACTTCCAGAGGCCGCCCACCCCCTCCGTGACCAGCACCTGGACCATCTCGAAGGTGGTCTCCAGGGCCTTCATCGCCGGCTCGCCGATCTGCGCCACGATCCGTGTGCGGATGTTGGACCAGGTGAGCCCCAGGATGGAGAGGATCAGCCGGATGATCCCCTTGGCGTCGAAGGTCTCCGGGATCTCGATGCCGCCCGCCGACAGCTGGCCGAACAGCCACTGCTTCAGGCCGTTCTTCAGGTGCTCGCCGATGCGGGCGGCGAAGCCCATGACGCCCGCCTTGACGGCGTTCACCAGGTTGCCGAGGAAGCCGATCGGGTTCGCGATGATCTTGTCGATGGCGCCGGCCGCCCGGGCCAGCACGCCCAGCAGCATGTCCTTCAGCTTCAGGACCGTCTCGACCGTGCCCGCGACCGCGTCCTTCGCCTTGCTCAGCAGGCCCTTGTTCGCCTCCTGGAGGGCCTCGATCTCCTTGTCGAGTTCGTCGCGCGCCGCGACGTACTTGTCCGCCAGGTCCTGCGCCAGGGACTGCGACTTCTCGGCGACCGAGGACTCCAGCGCCGAGAACTCTCCACCGATGTCGTTCGCCGCCTGCTGCGCGAACTGCCGCAGGCTCCTGGGCTGTTCCGCGACCTTCTCGGCGATCTTCTGCCTGCCCTGCGCGATCTTGTTCGTGGCGTCGGCGAGCCGCTTGCCGATGAGGTCCGCGATGTTCGAGATGACGTTGCGCATCTCGCGCTCGTAGACGCCGCGCGCCTCCGCGAAGATCTGGTTGGCGCGCGGCGGCGGGTCCAGCACCGCGTCCGCCACCCAGCGGGCCGCGCCCGCGATGCCCGAGTACCGCTCGTCCTTCCAGGCCTTCATCTTGGTCTGGTGGTCGGCGTCGAAGGCCGCCTTGGCTGCCTTCTGGCCCGCCTCGAAGGCCTGGTCCACCTCGGTGTCCAGGGCGCCGAGGAGGTCCTCGACCTCCTTCTTCGTCGCGTCGAAGATCCCCTTGATCTCGGCCGCGACCCGGGCCCGCTCCTGCTCCTCCTTCGACTGCGCCGCGCCCTGCCCCGACGCCACCTGCTGCGCCGAGCCGGCCCGGGCCGCCGTCATCGCCTGCACCCCGGCCGGCCCGGCCGCGGCCGCGCCGCCCTGCTCCGCGGCGATCCGGGCCGCCTCCGCCGCCCGGAACTGCTGGGGGGCGGTGGCCGCGTGGGTGTCGGCCTCCTTCTTGGCGTCCAGGGTCTGCCTGAACTGCTCCTCGTTGGAGTTCGCCAGCATGTCCGGGGTGACCTTGGCCTCCGCCAGCATGCCGTCGGTCTCCTTGGGCCCCGTGCTCAGATCGGTCTGCGCGGCCGGGGCGGGGGCCACCGAGGCCGCCTTGGGGTCCGGTGGCGCGAGCGTCGGCGGGGCCGGCTGCCCGGGCAGCGGAGTGACCGGCTTCTCCACCGCCTTCGACGGGTCCGGGGCCGCCTTGGTCTTGTCGGTGATGTCCTTGGCCGAACCCTCCTTGCCCGCCTTGACCTGGCCGGAGACCTGGGACTTGATGTCGTCCGTCTTCCCGGACTCGGTGAACTTGTCCGCCTCGTCGAGCGTCTTGGGGGCCTTGGCGGCGATGGCCGCCGACACGGCCGCGACGAAGGCCGCCTTGTCGAACGTGCCGGGCTTCGCCGCGCCCATCTCGCCCGCCTGGGCCTGCTTGGCCTGCGCCTCCTTGTCGTCGGCGGGCGGCTTGGCCGCATCCTGGGCGGCCTTGGCCTGCGAGGCGGCGGTCGGATGCTTGGTGAGCAGCGCCTTCTTGGCACGGAGGTCGTCCGCGACCCTCCTGAAGCGCGGGTCGGTGGCCGGTGTCAGCCCGCCGGGCGGCGCGGGCAGGGAGTCCAGCCGCTGTACGACGGGGCCCGCGTCCGGCACCCGTCCCGCGTCCGGCGCCCTCCCCGTGTCCGGCACCGTCTCCGCATCCGGCGCCCGCGCGGCGGCGGCCGTCCCTGCGGCGGCCGCGGCAACGGGCCCCGCCGCCGGCCCGGCCCCGGGGGCCGTGCCGCCCCCGGCCGCCGGCTTCGCCACCAGCCTGGACACCGCCGCGTTCCCCGCACGCGCCTGGAGGCGCTGGAGCGTACGGGCGTCCACGGGGCGCGGGCGGGCCCCGGCGGGCGTGCCGGACTGTACGGGCCGCCGCGGTCCGGCGCCGTCCCGTACCGGCTCGTCACCCGGGGACCGGTCCGCGGCGGTCTTCACTCCGCCGGCGCCTCGTCCTCTTCGGCCTCCTCGGCGCCGGCCCGCTGGACGAACAGGCCCTGCACGGCCGGGGCTTCCTCGACGCCCTCCTCGGCAGCGCGCTGTACGGGCTCCTCGGCATCCCGCTGTACGGCCGCCACGGCGCCGGACCCGGCCGGAGTGCCGCCGCCCTCCCGTACCGCCTGCACGGGCGCCGGCGCCGCCATCACGCGCTCGGCGTTGGCCACGGCCTCCCGCTCGAAGCGGTCGCCCGGGTCGCTGACCGTGATGCCCCCCGCGGTCTCGGTGCCGTCGACGGGGCCGGAGCGCTGCTGCACGACGTGCGTCAGCTCGTGGGCGAGGGTGGTGCGGCCCTGGTGGGAGCCGGGGTCGTAGGCGTCGCGCTGGAAGACGACGTGCGAGCCGACGGTGTAGGCGTGGGCGCCGACCTCCTTGGCTGAGTCGTGCGCGGCGCCGTCGGTGTGGACCCGTACGTCGCCGAAGTCGTGGCCCAGCCGGGCCTCCATGTCGGACCGCACCTCCGGGTCCAGAGCCTGGCCGCCGGAGCCGACCACGCCGTGCACGGAGGAGCGCTGCACGGAGGCCGAGGCGGCCCTGTTCCCGAGCGCCCGCTGGAGGCGCAGCATGCCGCCGGGGCCGAGTACGTCGGCCCGTCCGCCCGCCGCCGCCTTGAGCAGCAGCGCGTCCGGGGCACGGTCCTGGTCCTGCTCCGCCTTGGGCCGGGGGCCCTCGGAGCACTCGCCGTCGTGCTCGTGTTCACGCATGTCGTCGCCTCCCCGGACCACGATCCCGCCGCCCGCCCGCCGGGTCCTTCACCCGCGCAGCCCCAAGAGGGCACCGCTTACTGCCCTTTGAGGCAGTCGCCCTACCCCTTCCTTACGCCACCCCTGCCGGGCATGGGCCCATGCCCGGCACGCCACTCCCCCCGGGACACGGCTGCGGCGGGGGCTCTTCTGGCACCACACACTGGCCTGACGGCCCCCCACCAGCGGTGAACGGCTCGTCGTGCGGCCTCGCGGGGGGCGTGCCTACGCTGGAGGACGGAGCCCTGTCCCTGGTGGAGAGGAGACCGCCGTGCGGTACTGGGGAAAGCGTCTGCGCAGGACCTGGCCGGCCGTCGCGGCCGCCGGACTGATCGCCGTACCGGCCGTGACGGCGACCGCGGGAAACGCGTCCGCGCAGGCCGGAACCGGTCTCCCGCCCTCCGCCTCCGCGGTGCCCGGCGACTCCTCGTCCGACGTGCCCGACAGCGACTTCACGACCCTCACCCCCGCGGTCATGCGCCAACTCGACACCGAGATCAGGCGCGTGATGCGCAAGGCGAGCGTCCCCGGCGTCATCGTCCACGTCTCGGCGCCCGGGAAGGGCACGTACGTGAAGACCTTCGGCGTCGCCGACAAGTCCACCCGGCAGCCGATGAGCCCGAACCTGTACATGCGCATCGGCAGCGAGACCAAGACCTTCACGGTGACCGCCGTGCTGGAGCTGGTGGACCAGAAGAAGATCGGCCTCGACGACCCGATCTCGAAGTACATCGACAACGTGCCGAACGGCGACAAGATCACCCTGCGGAACCTCGCCGGCATGCGCAGCGGCCTGTACAACTACTCGCTCGACCCGGACTTCCAGAAGGCCTTCTTCGGCAACCCCGACCGGCCCTTCACCCCGCAGGAACTGCTCGAATACTCCTTCAAGCACCCGGTGTCGTTCCAGCCCGGGGCGCAGTTCGACTACTGCAACACCAACCTCATCCTGCTGGGCCTGGTGGTCGAGAAGATCACCGGCCGCCCGCTCGACGAGGTCATCGAGAAGGACGTCGCGGAGCGCGCCGGGCTCGACCACACCAGCTTCCCGACGAACGCGGCCTTCCCGTCGCCGCACGCCCAGGGCTACACGAACCAGACCCTGAGCGGGGAGGTCGAGAACTCGACCGACTGGAACCCCTCCTGGGGCTGGGCGGCCGGCGCCATGATCTCCACGCTGGACGACCTGACGCGCTGGGCCCGGGTGGTCGCCACCGGCACCCTGCTGACCCCCGCCACACAGGCGCAGCGGCTCCAGGCGCCGCCGACCACCATCCCGGGCGCCTACTACGGGCTGGGCATCTTCAACGTCCAGGGCTGGATCGGGCACAACGGCTCGCTGCCGGGGTACGAGTCCCTGACGATCTACCTGCCGGGCCCGGACGCCACGATCGTCGTGCTGATCAACACCGACATCACGTACCAGGGGCAGGAGCCGACCACCCTGTTCGGCCAGGCCATCACCCAGGTCGTGTCGCCGAAGCACGTGTACTTCCTGCCCGCGGCCAACCAGGCCCCGTCGACGGCGAGCCCGTCCGGCTCCTGACCCCGCGTCGGACCCCCGACCCGGCGTGCGCAGCGCCGGAGGTCACCTCGCCCAGCGCACGTACGGGCCGAACTCGCTCTCCAGACACAGCCGTCCGAGCTTGCGGTACTCCCGCGCCACCGCCGCCACCAGGTCCGCCATCGCCACCGGCCGCCCCGCGTCGGCCGCCAGGTAGGCGGCCGTCACCGCGGCCGACCGGATGTCGCCGCCGGCCAGTTCGAAGGCCCTCCCGCAGAACTCCAGGTCCAGGTCCTCCCCGCGGGGCAGCGAGAGCCCGAGGCAGCGGTCCCACAGCGCGGTCCGCTGCACGGCGTCCGGCAGCGGGAAGTCCACCAGGAGGTCCAGGCGGCGGGTGAACGCCTCGTCCAGGTTGGCCCGCAGGTTGGTGGCCAGCACGGCGAGGCCGTCGAAGGTCTCCATCCGCTGGAGCAGGTAGGCGCTCTCGACGTTCGCGTACCGGTCGTGCGCGTCCTTCACCTCGGACCGCTTGCCGAAGACCGCGTCCGCCTCGTCGAAGAGCAGTACGCCGTTCACGCCCGCGGCCTCGGTGAAGATGCGCTCCAGGTTCTTCTCGGTCTCGCCCACGTACTTGTCGACCACCGTGGCCAGGTCGACGGTGTACAGGTCCAGGCCCAGGGCCCCCGCGATCACCTCGGCCGACATCGTCTTGCCCGTACCCGAGTCCCCGGCGAACAGCGCCATCACACCGCGCCCGCGCCCGCCGCCCGGCCGCATCGCCCAGTCCCCGAGCACCCGGTCCCGGTGCCGCGCCCGCGCGGCGAGCTCCCGCAGCTGGCCCAGCACCACGGGCGGCAGCACCAGGTCCTCCCAGCCGACGCCCGGGGTGATCCGGCGGGCCAGCCGCTCCAGGCCCGAGGTGTTCTGGGCCCGCGCCCCCTGGAGCACGTGCGCCTCCGACACCGGACCGCCGCCCAGCACCGCCTGCTGCCGCGCCGTCTCGGCCGCCCGCTCCATCTGCTCCGGCGTCAGGGCGAACGCCGACACCGCGCCGCCCACGCCCGTACCCAGCACCGCCTCCCACAGCGCGGCCCGCGCCGCCGCGCCCAGCCGCTCGACCTCCACCAGCAGCGGCACCCGGTCCGACCAGGCCGGGTCCCAGCCCGCCCGCCCCGCGAGCAGCACCGGCACCGGCAGCCCCGCCACCGCCCGCAGCAGCTCCGGCTTCTCGCCCAGCTCCTCCACCGGGCCCGCCACCAGCCCGGCACCCGCCAGGGCGGCCTCCCGCCCGGCGGCGGCCACCAGCGCCCCCGCGTCGGCCTGCCGGGCCAGCCTGCCCAGGTCCAGTACGAAGGCCCCGCACCCGGCCCCGGCCAGCGCCTCCACCCCGAGCGTGAGCGCGACCCCGCCGGCGGCCTCCCGCACGTACACGAGCCGCACGGCGGCGCCGGCCCCGGGCACGGCCTCGCCCCCGGACCCCGCACCCACCCCGGGCACCACACCAACCCCAGACCCCGCACCCACCCCGGACCCCACCCCCGCCCCGTCCCCCCGCAGCGCCCCCGCCAGCCGCTCCGGCAGGTCCCCCAGCGCCCCCGCGGGCAGTCGGCCCGGCCGCCCCGGCACCAGCAGGTCCACCAGCACCGGATCCGGGGTGTCGTCACCCAGCAGGTACGCCGCCACCCGGTCCGGCACCCGCAGCGAACGGCTCAGCAGCGGCCGCTCCGGCTCCTCCACCAGCAGCAGCCCGCGCGCCACCAGCGGACCCGCCGCCGACAGCCGGGCCCGCGCCCCCGCGGACACCGCCGGCACCCCGCACAGGTTCAGCGCCAGCCCCACGCTGGGCCGGCGCCGGGTGACGTCGTCGTTGAGGTACCCGTACAGCGGCTCGAACCGGCGGTCCAGATCGGGCGCGAGCGCGATCAGCAGCAGCTCCACGTCCAGCCCGCCCAGCCCGAAGTTCCGGGCCAGCAGCGCCAGCCGGGAGCCCTCGGGCGCCGGACCGTCCCAGCCGGGCAGCGCGTCCGGCTCCGGCAGCGCATCCGGCTCGTCCAGGATCCGGCGCACCGCCTCGTCCGACAGGTACAGCCCCCGGAAGGGGTCGTCGGGCTCGGGGTCCCCGGCCCGCCGCACCTCCACGGCCCGGCGCACCCGCGCCTCCACGACGGCCAGCCGCGCCAGCAGGTGGTCCATCAGCGCCGCCGCCGGGCCCGCGCCCGAGGCCCGGGCACGCGGGACACCCCGGGGTCGCCGTCAGCCGGTACCCCCGCGCCGTCGCCCGGCACCCCCTCGCCCTCCGCGCCCCCACCGGGATCCCGGTCCCCGGCCGGGCCGTCCCCGTGGACGTCGGACATGTTCACGGCCAGCCCCTCCTCGACCGGCGGCCCGGCCTCCCAGACCGGCGCCGTCGCCACCGGCGCGCTCACGACCACGTCCAGCGACGGCTTCAGCTCGCCCCCGAGCGCCGACCAGACGTCGGCGAAGGCCCGGTCCTCCGGCGGCGGCAGCGCGATCGACACCGGCACCGGCAGCCCGGTCGACGCCAGCTCCGGGCCGAGTGCCGCGGCCGGCAGGGCCTCGTGCCGCAGGAAGCAGGCCAGCAGCGCCGACAGCAGCCGGTGCTCGTCCTCGGGCCGCTGCGTCCACGCGCTGATCAGGTACGACAGCTTGAAGTAGCGCGGCGGCAGCGTCCGCGCCGTCACCCGCCCCTGCTCGTCGTAGAGGTTCCGCCGCCCGCGCGAGCGGCGCCGCATGTCCTCGCGGATGTCGTACAGGTACAGGTTCACCGTCGGCGTGTTGCGCCGGGCCGCCCAGTCACGGGTGGGCGCGTCGAAGACGACCTCCACGTCCGCGCCCTCGCCCAGCGCCTCGCCGCGCACCAGAGCCCGCAGCGCCTCGTCCACCTCGTGGATCACCCACGCACCTCACGCATCATCAGAACCGCAGCTCACATGTCATCGACCTCACCTGCGCCACTGGAAGTCGGACGGCTGGAGCACGCCCGGCACCACCAGGTACGGCGCCGTCAGCTCCCGGAAGAGCGGGGTCCGTACGCCGGCCTGCGCGACCCGCAGTTCCCGCTCCCCCAGCGTGTCCTGGACGAGGATCAGCATCGGCGCCGAGAAGGTGCCGTCCGCCCGCACCACCACCGGCGCGGCCGCCACCGTCACGCCCCGGCTCCAGCGCAGCCGGAGCGTGGCCCCGGGCGGGAACCGGGTGCCGGTGGCCTGGGTCACCGAACCGGGCGGCCCGAGCGGCGGGATCAGGGTCAGGGTGGGCTCGTTCACCGTCAGCGGCGCCCGCGCGGTGTTGTTGGCGGGCCGGGAGTCCGTACCGGTCGTGCTGACCGTGGCCGTGACGGCACCGGCCAGCCCGTGGTTCGCGCCGAGCACCAGCCGTACGTCCGTACGGTCCACGGACCGCAGGTCCGGCAGCGGGCAGCCGGCCGGGGTCAGGCACTGCGGCTTCGACACCGATACGACGTCCACCCCGCGCGGCACCGCGACCACCAGCCGCAGCCCCGTCGCCCTGGCCACGCCCTCGTTGCGCACCACGATCCGCGCGCTGATCCGGCCGCCGGTGTAGGCGGTGCGGGGCGTGGCGTCCACGGTGACCGACGGGTCGGCGCGGAGCCGCGGCGGCGTGGGGTTGTCGGGCGGTGTGCTGTCCCGCTTGAGCACGGTGACGGGCGCGGCGGCGGTGTTGTTGCCCGGGTTGGAGTCCGCACCGGGCGTGGTGATCGTGCCGACGGCCTCGCCGACGAGCGGGGCGTCGGCGGTGACCTTCCGCGTGACGGTCACCGAGGCGCCGGGGGCGAGGTCGCCGAGGGCGCAGCCGGTGTCCGGGCAGGCCGGGGCCGCGGAGACCACGCGCATGCCCGGCGGCAGGAGGGTGGTCAGCGTGACGGCCCTGGCCGGGGCCTCGCCGAGGTTGCGCACCGTGTAGACGACGTCGGAGAGGAAGCCGGTGCGGATCACGGCCGGGGTGGCGGTGACGGTGACGGCCGGGTCGGGCAGTCGCGGGTCCACGACCGTGAGGTCGACCGACGCCCGGTCGTTCTCGGGGTCGTTGTCGGGGGTGCTCGCGGAGACGGTGCCCTCGATGGCGCCGGAGAAGGCGTTCTCGGCCGTGTAGACGAGGGACAGCCTGCGTTCCGCTCCGGGCTCGACCGTACCCAGGGAGCAGCCGGCGGGCGGGCATTCGGTGCCGCTGACGAGGGTCAGGCCGGGGGGTACGACCAGCTTGAGGAGGACGTCCCGGGCCGCGGCCGTGCCGCCGTTGCGGACGGTGAACTCGACCGTCGACCGCTCGCGGATGTCGATCACGGGCGGGGCGGCGGTGGCGGTGACGGCGAGGTCGGGGACGACCACGTTGATGACGGCCTCGGCGCTGTTGTCGCCCGGCAGGTGGTCCGGCAGGGCGGAGGAGGCGGTGGCGGTGGCCTTCTGCTCGCCGGTGGCGACGCCCTTGACCCGGAGGGTGGCGCGGCCCTTCTGGCCGCTCTGCACCGGGTCGAACACGCAGGTCAGGTCGGCCGCGCAGGTGCCGGGGGCGAGCCCGGTCCCGGTGGAGGGCTCGGGCGGCCCGACCGCCTCCAGCCCGGGCGGCAGCGTGAACTGCGCCCGGACGCGGGGCGCGTGGGCGATGCCGAGGTTCCACACGACGAGCGTGAGCGTGCCGGTCGCACCGAGGAGGAGGGGGCTGTCGGAGGTGGTGAGGTAGGTGCGCAAGTCGGAGCTGGGCTTCCAGGTGGGCGTGGTCTGCTCGCTGTTCCACCGGGCGCGGAGTGCTGTGCCGTCGCTGCCGTCGGCGTCGAAGACCGCGATGCGGAAGTCGTCCGTACCCTCCTCGCCGTCGACGCGGAAGTCGATGGCGAAGCGGCTGCCGTCCGGTGCCCAGGCGGGGTTGTCGGGCCACTCGAAGTCCGGGGTTCCCTCGCCGTCGCCGCCGGGCACGGTCGCCGGGCAGCCGAGGCCGGTGGGGACGAGGGAGCGGCAGCCGGAGGCGTCGTCCAGGAAGTCGAGCACGATGCTCGGGCCGTCGTAGCCGCCGGGGACCACGGCCATGGTGGACGCGGCGGCGGTGGGTGAGGCAGCGGTGGGTGAGGCAGCGGTGGCACGGACGGCACCGGCCGGGGGGCCGGCTCCCGGGGTGGCCGCCGCCGGCCGGGCGGTCAGGCCGGGTCCCGACAGCACCTGGTGGCGGGTGAAGGCGATCTCGCGGGTGCCGGGCCGGAAGGCGGGCCGGAGGTCGATGACCCCGCACCACTCGCCGTCGCACTGGAGGCGGGTCAGGTCGGTGGTGGCGCCGCGGGGCCGGGCCTCGGCCTTCCAGATGTGGCGCTCCTCGTACGGGTTCACGGCGCGGGCGAGCCGGTCCGAACCGCCGCCGGAGGTGAGGGGCGACCAGCAGTCGCTGGCCCGGGAGAAGGCGAGGGTGGTGCCGTCGGAGGACCAGGTGGGGTCGCGGTCGTCGTTGTAGCAGTTGAGTTCGGACTCGCGGCGCTCCGGGACGAGGTAGAGCAGCCTGCCGTCCTCCACGCCGCGGGAGACGTCGACGACGGCGATGCGGGCGTCGCCGACGACGCGCCGGACGCGGTCGGACTCGGGGTCCTCCTCGTAGGTGACCAGCCAGCGGCTGAAGGCCACCCTCGTGCCGTCCGGCGACCAGGCGGGGCGGGACTGGTGCTCCTCCCCGTCGAGTTCGCGGTCGTACTTGAGCGGGACGGCCTCGGACAGCCGCCCCGTGTCGCCGACGAGGACGCGCTCGACCTCGAACTCGTAGGAGTTCTCGGTGCTGCGGACGAAGGCCATGCGGGTGCCGTCGGGCGCGTACGCGGCGTCGGAGAGGTCGGTCTCCGTGGTCTTTCCGGGGCGCAGTTCGGTGCGGTCGTACGGCGCGGCGGCACGGGATTCGTCGAGGGCGAAGAACTCGGGGTCGGTGCCGCCGATGAGTACGACGGGCTCGCCCCCGGCGGGGGTGTACCAGCCGACCGTCTCGGTGTCGAAGTCCCGTACGCCGTCGGGGAAGAGCGGGGTGCCGGCGCCGCAGGTGGTACAGGGGTCGCGGTCGGCGTCGACGAGGTAGGGCTCGCCGGTGAGGAAGGCCAGCTGCCTGCCGTCGGGCGACCAGGCAGCGCCCTTGCGCTGCCAGCGCCCCTGGTCGCCGACCGCCAGCACCCTGGACGGCCGGCTGCCGCCGTCGGTGGCGAAGACGGTGGCCAGGGCATGGTCGGCGCGGTCTCCGAACTCGGTCACGTACGCGACGCGGTTGCGGCCGGCGGCGTCGGAGGGCTCCCAGACGGGCTTGTACGCCTTCTCGTCGCCGTACGAGACCTTGGTCTCCGTGCCGCCGGCGACGGGAACGCGGTACGCCTTCTCGTCCCGCGTGAAGACGAACTGGCTGCCGTCCGGGGACCAGTCGGCCCAGTCGGCGTTCCGGAGGGCCTCGCGCAGGCCCTGGCCGTCGGTGCCGACGACCCAGACGCCGACGGTGCTGCCGGTGAGGGGGAAGCGGCGGGTGTCGTCGCAGTCGTAGTTGTCGACGAAGCCGTCCTGCCACGAGACGAAGGCGATCTTCGTACGGTCCGGGGAGAGCACCGGGTCGGCGATCCGCCACCCCTTGCGCTGCAGGACCAGGCGCGGGGGCCCGTCCCCGGTGCGCCGGAACAGGCCCTCGTCCTCGCCGTTGCGCATGCTCACGAAGACCGTGTCGTCACCGCGGGCCGTGGCCTGGCAGTCGTTGCGCCCGGCCTGCCCGACGGGGAGGAGGCGACGCGGGGGCTGCCCGCGCACGATGGTGCCGAGGCTCCGGTGGGTGCCGTAGTCGGTGTACGCGAGCCGCCCAGGGTCCGCCGGGTCCTCGGGAGCGGCGACGGCCGGGAACCGGGCGGCAGGGGCAGGTGTGGTCTGCTGCCCGGAGGCCGCGGCCACCACGGGGCTACCGGCCGGCGTCACACCCAGCAGAACCATGGCGACCACCAACACGAAGCCGCGCCGCCGTGCGAGGGGCGGGCGGGGGTGGGGGTGCGGATCCGGGTGCGGGGGCGGGGGCGGGGGCGTAGCCGGGTGCGGGGGGCGGGGCGGGCGTACTGGGCGGCCTGCCAAGGCGCCGCCAGGCGAACGGTAGTCACTGCGGGCACGCGGGCTACACGTCTCGGCGCCGCCGCGCGGGGTCCGGGGCTCGGGCTCCGGCTCGGGACGGGGGATGCGGGGCTCCGGCTCGGGACGGGGGGTGCGGGGCTGCGGCTCGGGACGGGGGGTGCGGGGCTCCGGGGCGGCGCGCGGGGTACGCGCCTCCGGCTCGGCGCGCGGGGTGCGGGGCTCCGGCTCGGCGCGCGGGGTGCGGGGCTGCGGGGCGGCGCGCGGGGTACGCGCCTCCGGCTCGGCGCGCGGGGTGCGGGGCTCCGGCTCGGGACGGGGGGTGCGGGGCTGCGGGGCGGCGCGCGGGGTACGCGCCTCCGGCTCGGCGCGCGGGGTGCGGGGCTCCGGCTCGGCGCGCGGGGTGCGGGGCTGCGGCTCGGGACGGGGGGTGCGGGCGGCGCGGGGCGAGAGGTTCTCGCCCACGGTCCGGGCGACGAAGTCCAGGGCGGCGCGGACGCGGCCGGGGCGGTCGGGACGACCGGCCTCGGAACCGCCCACCGCCCCTCTGGACGCGGCGGCGTCCGCGGCGGCGTCCGCGGCGGGGGCGCCCGGCGCGCCCGGCCCGGGAGCGCTGGGATCGCCGGCGGTGGGCGTGCCGGTCGGCAGGGCCCGTACAGCTCGTCGTACACCTCGTCGCACGCGCGTCCCCCATCCTCACGAAAACCCTGACGCGGGGCCCGGCCCGCCTGCAGCCGGAGACGGGCAGCGGTTCGGGTAGCGGCGGCTGCCCGAAGAGGCAGGAGCGGGCGGCGGGCGGGGCGGCCGGGGGCCGCCGGGGACCGGCTGCCGAAGGCGCCGGGGCGGGCGGGCAGGGAGGCCGGGAGGCGCCGGGCCGGAAAGCGCCGGGCCGGGGCCTGGGCAGCCGCGCCGAGGCCCGGAAGCGAGCGGGCCCGGAAGCCGGCGGGGCAGTCGGGGCGGCAGCCCGGGGGGGTGCCCGGAGGCGCCGGGGGGCCGGGCAGTCGGGGGCTGGGGCCGGGGCCGCCCCCTAGATGAAGCCCTGCCTCATCGCGTACGCCACCGCGTGCGAGCGGTTGCGCAGCTGGAGGCGGGTGGTGACGTCGTGCAGGATGTTCTTCACCGTCCGCTCGGAGAACGCCAGTGCCCGCGCGATCTCCGCCGTGTCGCTGCCCTCGGCGACCAGCCGCAGCACGTCGACCTCGCGCGGCGCGAGCCCGGTGAAGGCCAGCCCCCGCGGGTCCAGCACCTGCCTCTGCAGCCGTCCCACCTGGTCCAGCAGGCGCCCCAGCAGGTCCGCCGGCACGCTGCCCTCCCCGCGCGCCGCTGCCGTGATGACCTGCACGAGCCGGTCGGCGGAGGCCTCGGCCCGCCGTACGACGCCCACGACCCCGCACTCGACGGCCGCCACCAGCCCCGCGTCGTCGATCTCCGTGGCCACCAGCACGATCCGGCCCTGCCCGGCCCGCTGGAAGCGGCGCAGCGTCTGGGTCTCGGCGTCGCCGACCCGGTCGGCGGAGACCACCGCCACGCAGGGCTGGTCCTCGGACACCTCCTCGTCCTCGCCCAGCAGGCGCAGCTCCGGGCAGTTCCTCAGCTGCCCGGCCAGGCCCGCCTGGGAGATCGGGTCCTGTGCCGTCAGCCGCACCGGGATGCGCTCCGCGCCGGTCACACCGTGGTACCGCATGTACGTGCCCCCCTTGCTCAGCGCCCCCGCGCCCACGCGAGAGCCCCACCTCTCCGTGCGTCCAGTGAACACCCGGGCAATCAGCAGGCACTCCACGCGGACTCAACGGGCAACGCAGCGTGCCCTCGGGTGTGTCCCTACGGGTCCGGCGGGGGGTTCAGCGCGCTCCCTACCGTCCTTTCATGACCACTTCCGCTCATCTGGACGCCTCTCCGACTTCGGTGCTGCCCGGAGAAGAGGCCCGGATCCCGCTGGAAATCCGCAACAGCGGGAACGTCGTCGAGGCGTACGGCTTCGAGGTGCTCGGGCCCGCCGCGCGGTGGTCGGTGGTGGAGCCCGCCTCGATATCGCTGTACCCGGACACCGCGGGCCAGGTGGAGCTGGTGGTCCGGCCGCCCCGCGACACGACCGTCCCACCAGGGGAACTCACGTACGGCGTACGGGTGCTCCCCCGGGAACAGCCCCAGCACCAGACGGTGCCGGAGGGCGTCCTGCACATCCGCCCGTACGCCGACTTCGGCGCGGAGCTGTCGCCGCGCATGGGCACCGGCCGGGGCGGCGCCACCTTCCAGGCAGCGATCGACAACCGGGGCAACTACCCGGTGTCCGTTGCCCTTTCGGGCAAGGACGCAGGGGAACTCCTGAAGTTCAAGCTGCCCACTGGGGCCACGGTGGTGGACCCCGGCCGGGCGGCCTTCGTCAAGGTCCCGGTGAAACCGAAGCGGCTCCTGTGGCGCGGGACCCCGGTCACGCACGTCTTCCAGCTGCACGCGGTCCCCGCCGCGGGCCCGGAGGGCGCGCCCGAGGTGCCGCCGGTGGCGCTGGACGGCACCCTGCTCCAGCGGCCGGTGATCTCGCCGGGGCTGCTGCGGGCGCTGCTCCTGCTGTTCCTCGTGCTCGCCCTGCTGGCGGGGCTGTGGTTCGGGCTGCTGCGGCCGGTGGTCAGGTCGGCGGCGAAGGAGGCGGTGAAGGAGCCGGTCAAGGCGGCGCAGTCGCACGCTGCCGAGGCGAAGAAGGAAGCCGAGAAGGCCAAGGAGAACGGGAGCGGGGGTGGCGGGGGCGGCGGGGGCGGCAAGCCCGGGCCGAACGCCTCGCCGTCGCCCTCGGTCTCCGTCAAGCCCGGCGAGGGCCCGGGACCGCAGCCGCAGGCCAGCCTCTTCGCGTCCCGGCTCACCGCGTCGGCCCCGGCGGGCGGCACGGACTCGGCCACGTACAAGGTCCCGGACGACAAGGTGCTCCGCCTGACCGACCTGGTCCTGGAGAACCCCCAGGGCGACACCGGCACGGTCACCATCTCGGTGGGCGGGAAGCCGCTGCTGGCCCCGGCCCTGGAGAACTTCCGCGAACAGGACTTCCACTGGGCCTCGGCCATCCTGGCGGGCCCGAAGCAGGAGATCACGGTCACGGTCACGTGCCGGACGGTGGGCAGGCCGCCTTCGGGCCCGGTGCCTACCCGGTGCAGCACGGCGGCGCTGTTCAGCGGGACACTGGAGTAGGCGGGCGGGGCCGGCACACGCTTGGGGTGCAGCCGGTGGCCGCACCGCCCTCCGCCCCGGTGTTCTTCGCCCCGCCGGGTGCGGCGACCGGTACGAGCCCCCAGTACCTGTGCGGCGACCGGCAGGGCCTGTTCCCCGACCAGTTCCGGGCACTGCGCCACAACGGCGCGCTGCGGGCCTGGCAGTTGCTCGACCTGAACAGCGGCAGGCGTGGGGCCTCCCGTGCGGGCGCGCAGCCCGGCGAACAGGTGACCCAGCAGGATTGCTGCGAAGACCCGTGGTTGTTGTGGAGGGTGTGAGGGCGGGGGCGGGGGCATCCGCAGCGGGCCGGTGCGGTGAACGGGTCCTGGAACCGGTCCGGCTCAGTGGTCGGCGTCCTCCTCGTCCGTGATGTCCTCCGCTTGAGGGGCCAGGTCGACGACGAGCCGGGCGATCTCGCCGATGGTGTACACCTGGTACGCGTCGGTGTAGGGGACCGTGATCGCGAACTGTTGCTCCAGTGCCATGACAAGCTTGACGGTGTTGTCCGGATCGACGCCGAGGTCGTGCAGCAGATTGAGGTGCAGGACGTCGCCATCGGTGATGTCGACGGGAGTCACCCCTTGCACGAATTCGATCACGGCCGCCACCGCGGACCCGAGGGTCGTTGTCCCCATCTGCCGCACTCCTCTGCGTTCCAGCTCTGACGAGGGGGCTCAGCGGTCCAGTTCGTCGAAGAGTTCGTGCCAGCGGTTGAGGACCGCGGGCAGAGCGAACTGCTGGACGTGTCTGCGTGCGGCGAGGGCGTACCTGGCGCGCAGGCCGTCGTCGTCCATCATCTGTCCGAGCGAGTTGGCAAGCGCCGCAACGTCGCCGGGGGGTACCAGGGTTCCGGTGCGGCCGTCGGAGACGATTTCGCGGACCCCGCCGGACACATCGAATGCGACGGCGGGCACCCCGCAGGCAGCCGCTTCGGCGAGGGCCATGGGTCGGCCCTCGGCCTCGCTGCTGAGTGCGATCATGGAGAGTTCCGTGTACACGGCCCTCATGTCCTGGACGGCACCTCGGAACACGACCCGGTTGCCCACCCCGTGCTCCGCGGCGGTGCGTCGCAGTTCGTCCTCCATCGGCCCGTGGCCGAACAGGTGGAGTTCCCAGCCGGGGCGGCGGCTGGAGCACAGCGCGAACGCCTCGATGAGCCGGTCATAGCACTTGACGGGGTGGAGTCCGCCGACGGCGCCGATCTTTTTGCTCGACAAGGCGGCTTGCTGCTCCGGAAAGAACGGCAGCGGATTGGGCATGACGGCGACATTGGGCAGATGCGCGCTGCAGAACCGGGCTGCGTCCTCTTCGCTGAGTACCAGGGTCTTCTCCAGTTTCCCGTAGTGGCGCTGCATCAGACGCAGGTTCGCGGACCGCCGGGCCTGTTCGAACGACTCGTGGTACTGGCCGATCCCCTTCAAGCGGCCCCAAGCGACCGGCAGCGCCCAGTCCACTGCCCAGGGTGAGCCGAACACGACGTACCCGTCGCCGACTGCAGCGAAGCGGTTGCGCAGGATGGCGCGCGCCCGGTCGCGCGCTGCACGGGTGCGCCGGTTCGCCGACAGCCTGGACGGGCTGAGCCGGTCCGTCAGGGTGCGGGGCTTGGGCAGGTCCTGCTTGGGTGCTTCGTAGAGCGTGCGGTGGGCGTAGGCGCGCTCCGTGCCGTTGTAGGGGAAGGGCTCCGGACTCGGCCGGATGCCGATCAGTTCGACACTGTGGCCGTGCTCGCCCATCCCTTGGGCCAAGGTGTGCAGGACGCGCTGGGAGCCGCCCATTGAGTCCACGTCGATACCCACGAAGAAGATGTTGTGAAAGCGGGTTCGTTCAGCCATGGCTCTTGCCTTCGAAGAATGCGTCGACGACGGCCGCGCTGGCCCGGCCTGTGTCGTATGGGCAGAACATCTCTTGGAACCGGCGGTACCGGTCCTTATAGCGGCGCGAGATGCCGTCGAGGTCTGAGAGCACGGCCGCGAGCGCCTCCGGCGTTTCCACCAGGGGACCGGGGGCGATCTCTTCCAAGTCGTAGTACGTGCCACGTCCGCAGGAGCGGTACGCGGCGTAGTCGTCCGCGTAGAAGATCATCGGAAGCCCTGTTACGGCATAGTCGAACATCAGTGACGAGTAGTCCGTCATCAGTGCATCGGACGCCAGGACGAGGTCGTTGACGTCGGGGAACGGGGTGCCGTCACGAAGTACGTGCGCGAGCTGAGGGGGGATGCGGAAGCGATCGTAGGGGTGGGTGCGCACCACGATCGTCCAGTCGTCGGAGAGCAGAGGCAGGAGCGCCTCGAACGGCACGCTGACGGAATCTCCCGTGCCCCGGGCTCCGTCGCGGAAGGTCGGCGCGTAGAGCAGTACCTTGCGGCCGGCTGGGATGTCCAGCGATCGGCGGGCAGCCTCCGCCCGGGCCTGCTGGGCAGGTTCCGTCCGTCTGGCCAGCACGTCGTTGCGCGGGTAGCCGGAGGAAATCAGCTGGGCCGAAGTTCCGAACGCCGGGACGAAGGTGCGTTCGAACTCCGGGCTCGGGCAGACGAGCGCGTCCCATCGAGCCACGCTGGAGAGGAAGGCCTCACGCACTGCAGGGGGGCCTGTCCTGAGAGCTGCGAGGTCGAGGCCCATCTTCTTCAGGGTCTGCCCGTGCCACGTCTGCAGGTACCGGGTTCCGGGAGGCTTCTGAATCCAGTACGGCAGGTTGTGCGAATCGATCCAGTGCGTCGCACGGGCCAGTGCTCTCGCATACGCCCAGCTACCGCGCCGGACCAGTGCGGTGCCATCCGGGTACGACGATGTGTCGCCGTTGTGTACCCACACCGTCTGGATCGGCAGGTTTCGTCGGCGGAGTTCCTCATAGACGTAACGTGGACTATCCGCATAGCCGCGGCCTTCCATCGCTTCGAAGACCGCCAGCGGCTGCTTGAGGGGCAGCCGAGCCCACGCATCGAAGCAGGAGGCCTTCGCTTCGGGACCGGTCAGCAGGCGCGAGACCCTGGCAACCCTGCGTCGGGGTCCTCGCAGACGGGGCGCCGCGGACTCCAACACACGCAGCACTCCCGTGCGCTTCCACACGACCTGAAGCCTGCCCGCACCGGCTGTTTCCGCCGACACGGTCACCTCATGGGAGGCATAACCGTGGTAGGTGATGCCGCTTCGCAGGAGCCGGGCTCCCGGGGCGAGCAGGGGATCGGTGCGCCGGATGCCCTCACGCTTCAGCACGACGACGGGGTGGCGCACCGTGCTGACACCTTGGAGCCGGATGGGGACCTTCCCCAGGTCGAGCGACACGTGCGAGAGATAGCGCCCGGGACCGTCGGGGCGGAGGTCGCACTCTGCGGACAGCGGTTCGGCACACGGTGAAATGGCGACGGTGGCAGACGTCCCCGGAGTGATGTGCCGAGCCGGGTCGTACGTGGCGATGACCAGGGTGAGGACGGTCCCCTGCAACGTGTGGGAAACCACTTCGTGCCTGATGCGGGCCTGGGCGAAGGGAAGGGCGTACATATTCCACTCGGACAGGTCCAACTCCGTGCGGGCCTGCTCGCCGGCCGGTTCAGACAGCCCCCAGTACGGAACCCCTCCCGCCAGGCTTACCGCAGGCGGTGCGAGGAGTGGCCGGCCGATCCCGAGAGCTGCCCTCGGCAGCTCTTCGAGTCGTCCTGCACGCAGCAGGTGGAGGCAGATCCGCATGTCCCGGGACAGACGCCGGTACACCTCATCGGAAATTCCGTCCAGATATGGGCGCACTTCTTCGGCGAACCGACCGATCCATTCGCGTTCCCGGAAGGGAAGGTCCGTGAGATAGAGCTTGAAGTCATGCTCAAGGAACTTGAAGTCCTTCTCGGGGCGCAGTGCAGAATTTCCACTCTCTTCAAAGAAGTCATCGACCAGTTCGGCAACCCGAAGACGATCGCGTACGTTTTGAATCTTGTGGCGGCTCGATGAAATCGAGGTATCCTCAGGCGCGCGGCGCCATGTGTAGACAGGCCAGGGAACAACAGCGAACGACGAAGCCAGCAGATACGCGCGAGCAGAAAAAAGCTGATCCTCGAAATGGATTCCCTCAGGGAAAACCAGGTTATGAGCGGCAATAAAGGAGGAGCGGTACAGCTTGTTCGTGGACAGGTGATCGAAGAGAAATTCCGGCTCGTCGCGGATGCCGAGCACTCGCTGTTCGGAGAAAAGACGGGGATACCAGGGTGCCGTGCGGCCATTTTTTTCGTCAAGTCGAGACACCCCGCCGGTGACGAAGTCGGCGCCCGAATTCTCAGCGGCGATCAGCATGCTCTTGCACGAGTGCCGAGGAAGCTCGTCATCACTGTCGAGGAACATCACGTACGGCGCACGGGCCAGCTCGATTCCCCGGTTCCGGGGGGCGCTGCAGCCGCCGCTGTTGCGTGCCAGGCGCTCGTAGCGGACCCGCAGGTCGCTGGCCGCGATCCGGCGAGCCACCTCCTCGGTTGCGTCTGTGGAGCAATCGTCCACAATGATCACTTCGAGGTTGTTGAGAGTCTGCGCGAGGACAGAGTGAACGGCACGGGAAATGCGTGCCGCATCGTTGAACACGATGACGATAACGCTGACCTCGGGCTGGGCGCGCACCAACATTCCTTCCTAGCACGTGAGGCTGGCTGGGGTGACCAACCAGCGGGGCGTCCGCAGGTCGCGGGCGTTCCCGGATCGCGAGACGAGGTATAGATTTCCGTTGCTCCCGACCACCGGAATTCGCGAATGCGGCTTCGAGCGCTCTCTCGCAGTGCGAACCCTCGACCTCCCGTACTCCGAGAACGCGCGGGGCGCCCCGTTCGTTACGCTTCGTCAATATGGCGGCTCACCTCCCCCCCGAACGGATGAGTGGCGCTGCAGCCGCATCCGTACGGCGGCTGCGCATTGCGACCTTGAGGGATGCGCTGGTCGGCTGGCGTGCAGCAGCCGGGTGCCAGAATCAGCGCTGGCCGGGCGGTCCAGGCCCCTGGTACTCCGGTCGGAGGGTGGCCGGGCGGGAGTCCGTGCGGGAAGCGGGACCGCCTAGCTCGGGGCCCGCAACCGGTGCGGTTGGGTCACCCGGAGCGTGCTTGCGGTGCTACACCGGGGATCAAGGCCACGATCGTGCCGCGAGCTCTTCGTCGCGTTCGCCGACATCGGACGCCGATCGGTCAGCGGCAGTCCCCCGACGCTGACCGGCGAAAAGCCGGCCTGGTTCAAGGCCGGCAGTACCCCCGACCGCCACACGAAAGTACACACGTGAGCGCACACACCGTCCGTGACGCCGTCAGCAGACCTTTTCGGCACAGCAGCGTGGTCCTCGCGACAGCCTGCGGCACCCTGCTGTCGATGGGCGCGTTCCTGGGTCTCTGGGTGCGTCCCACCTCGGACGACTGGTGCGCCGCGTGGAAGGCCAGGGACATGGGCATCCTCGGGATCACATCTGACTTCTACATGACCCAGAACGGCCGGGTGACGAACGCCTTCCTCAGCGGAATCATCTACTCGCACGGCCTGCTGGGACCGAAGGTGCTGCCCGCGCTCCTCGCCCTTGCCCTGGGCACCGGCCTCGTCCTCCTGCTGCGCGAGACACTGAAGGCCCTCGGACGGCAAGTACCGCTGGTAGTGCTCATCGCCGTCGCGATGGTCCTTGAGGCTCTGCTGCTTTTCGCGGGAGCCAGCCCCTACCAGGCCCTCCTGTGGGCACCCGCCTCCATCTCGCACACCATTCCGTCGGTCATCGGCATCTGGGCGGTGCTCATCGGCATCTGGGCCCCGCGCTCCGGGCGGCGTGCAGCCCTGACCTCCGCCCTGGCCTCCGCCCTGCTCCCCGCCCTGGCGGTCGGCATGCTCAGTGAGCCGTTCACCCTCGTCAGCGGTGTGATCGCCAGCGCCGCCGGCCTGCTGGCCCTGCCGCGGCTGCGACTCGCCAAGGACTGGTACCCCTCCGCCTGGTGCGCCACCTGGTGCATCGGCCTGGCCATCGGGCTGACCATCCTCTACACCTCTCCTGGAGCCCGCTGGCGGCGCGCCCAGCAGCCCCCCAGGCAGTCAGTGCTCTCCCTTGGCGAGCTGAAATCCACCTTCCAGGACTGGCTGCGAATGCTGGAGACCATTACCGGGCAGTGGGCGTATCTCGGCGCCGCGGCGGCCGGCCTGCTGCTGGGGCTCGCGCTGACCCTGTGCCCGCCCGACGGGCGGGCCCCGTTTCGATCACCCTCCCGTGCAATGGCGGTCTTCCTGGTACTGCTGCCGATGCCTGTGGCGCTGGCCGGCTCCTTCTTCGTGGCCCTCGCCCTGCGCAGCGGGTACGGGCCGTCGGGCTGGACGTACAGCCGCACCTGGACCAACTTCATGCTGCCCCTGTTGCTCGCGCTGTGCCTGTACGGCGCCTGGCTCGGACGCCTGCTCGGCACACGGCCCGCCTTCGGCTCGGAGTCCGGCCGCGCACGTACCGCGTCCGCCGTGGCCGTCGCCTTGGCTGCCGCCTTCGGCGCGGCCTCCATCGCCGACCTCGTGCCGACGGTCCACAACCTGACTACCGACACCGTGGCTCGGGCAATCGCCTGGGACCGCCAGGACCACCGCATCCGGATGGACATCGCGCACGGCGCGACGGACGTCGAATACCGGCCCATGCACATCGGTGGCCTGACGGAGCCGTTCTCCGCCCGCACATACGAACGGGACTGGGCGGCGCAATGCGTGTCCAACTACTACGGCGTGGAGCGCGTCCACCATCCCTGATCGAACCCACGCTCGACGCGATCGCCAACTACTCGATGCGTGAGCCAGAAAGCCACCGGCACCGCAACTGCGCCAGGAGACGGTCTGGCCCGTGTGCAGCGTCAGGACATCCCTCCCCGGGCACAAGGGGTCGCGCTAGCGTTCGTATGTGAGTCTTCATGTGGTTGTGGGGTTCGGGCCTGCCGGGGCTGCCACCGCTCGGCTGTTGGCCGGGCAGGGACACGAGGTTCGCGTCATCACCAGGGGCGGCGGGGCCGGGCGGTCTCTGGAGCCGGGGATCGAGCACGTCGCGCTGGACGCGTCGGACGGTGAGCGGCTGGCCGGGGCCGTGCAGGGGGCTGTGGCGCTGTACGGGTGTGCCGCGCCGCCCTACCACCAGTGGGCGAATGCGTGGCCGGCGCTCGCCGGGGCGCTGTGCGTGGCGGCCGAGACATGCGGGGCCGTGCTGGTCATGCTGGGCAATCTCTATGGGTACGGACCCGTGTCCGGGCCGATGACCGAGTACCTTCCGCTGGCGGCCACCGGCCCGAAGGGGCGGGTACGGGCTGCTGCTTGGGAGCACGCTCGGGAGCTGCACGAGCAGCGGCGCATCCGGGCGGTCGAGGTGCGGGCCTCGGACTTCTTCGGGCCCGGCGTGACCGACGGGGGTCACCTGGCCGGTCGCGTGGTGCCGAGGGTCCTGCGCGGTAAGTCCGTTTCGGCGCTGGGTGATCCCGACGCCCCGCACAGCTGGACGTACCTGCCGGATGTGGCCGGAGCGCTGGTCGAGCTGGCCGGCGAGGAGCGGGCGTGGGGGAGGGCGTGGCACGTACCGACGGTGCCCGCCCGGTCCACCCGCCAGATGGTCGATCTCCTGGCCGGGGAGGCCGGCACCGGTCCGGTGCGGGTTCGCGCCCTCCCGCCCGCGGTCCTGACCCTGGCCGGCCTCTTCTCGCCGCTCCTGCGCGAACTGAAGGAGATCCGCTACCAGTTCGACGAGCCGTTCGTGGTCGACTCCTCGGCCTACGAGTCCCACTTCGCCCTCCGGCCCACTCCGCTCGACGCGCAGGTCAAGGCGACCGTTGAGTGGTGGCGGGTCCGCTAGAGGCCTTCCAGCTCTCCCAGCCCCAACGTCCGGAGCATGTGGTTGGCCATTTCCAGGTGGCCCTTGGCGTTGGGGTGGGCGGGGTCGTCGAGCCACGGGATCGGGTCCATGTCACCGAAGTGGTTGCGCCAGTGGATCTCGTGGTCGACGAGCAGGGCGCCGGTGTCCGCGGCGATGTCGCGGACGGCCTGGCAGTAGGCCGGCATGGCGGCCCGCCGCTCCCGCCCGGACGCGGCCACGAGCACGGGCGTCTGGAGCACGACCTGGGTGCCGCCCCCCGCCCTCGCGATGATCTTCCGCATCGCGTCGTGGAAGGCGGTCAGGCCGGCCTCACCGGCCAGGCAGTCGTTGGTGCCGAGTGACACGGACAGCACGTCGGGCGCGAAGCGGCCGATGAGGTGGTCGTGGGCCCCGAGCACGTCCTGCGCCGTCCAGGCCGAGACCCCGGTGTTGACGACGACGTCGGTGAGCCGTCCCGCCTGCCAACGCACCCGCTCCTGAAGGTGCTCGACCCATCCCCGGGCTCCGTGGGTGTGCAACACGCCCTGCGTGATGCTGTCCCCCGCGGCCACCCACGTCATGGGCCCATTCGCCAGCCGAATCATGCCTCTCCCCCGCCAAGTCCCGGATCACCGCTCGTCTGCGGCAACAACCACCATGATCCCCCGTCCAGCCCACGGCCGGCCCGCCGACCGATCGTGGGCGGCCCATGTCCAGCCCCAGGCGGCCGTCCGTCGCCATGAAACAGGAGCGCGTAGCGATCGTGGGCGGGGCACAGGCGGCCCGGAAGTCGCTGAAATCCGCCGGTGGGCCTACGGACGCTGTCGCGTCCGCCCCTTGGGGCGGTGCCTGTCCCCGGTACCGGGGACAGGCACTCGACACCGGAGTGCATGAGGTGTCCCCCAGGGCGTCTTTCCTGGGGTTGTCCGCCGAGGTCTTTGCCTTCCGGGCCGGGGTGCCCTGTCAAGGGTGGAACGAAGTGGAATCGCCGCAGGCGACG
>NZ_JBITRX010000034.1:0-48132 GCF_044540325.1 Streptomyces sp. NPDC086023 | reverse complement strand
CCCGCGGAGCGGGTTCCTGAGCGCTGCGCGCTCAGGAGAGAACGGCCTCGCTGCGCTCGGCCGGGGCGCCTTCGGCGCCCTGCCCTCCGCTTCGCTTCGGGCAGTGGACCGCCTCGCTGCGCTCGGCGGGACTCAGCTTCGCCGAGCGAGGGCCGGCCCTTCGGGCCGGGGTCCTGCGCTGCGCTGCGGACTGTTGTCGGCGTACTCATGAGAGTGCTCCACCGAGTACAGAGATCTGTGCACCAGTCTTTCGCCATCTGCGTCGGTCCGAAGCCGTTCCACCGACCTGGCGTTGAGCTGCCGAGTAGTCTCGCCCTCAGAGGGGGCGTCATGGAGTCACTCGGGACCTTGTTCGTGGCCGCGGCCTGGGGTGTTCCGCTGGTCAGCCTGCTGGGCGGGGTGATTGCCGCTGTAGCCATCACACGTTGGCGCCGCCGCGCGATCAGCGCTCTGGAGAGGGACGAGGAGGAGCAAGGCGGACCTGCCTTCTGAGCATCCGGTCGGTAGGGAAGCGCGAGCGCTCATAGATCGGCGCCGAGGGCATCCGTGACGACCGATCATCCGCCTCCGCAGGTCAAGGCCCACCCGTTGCACGATCTTCAGGCTGCGTCGTCTCGTTCTCGTTCGATGGCGGCGAGTCGGTTCTTGAGGCGGTAGCTTGGGCCGTTGATGGAGATGACTCCGCAGTGGTGGAGGAGGCGGTCGAGAATGGCGGTGGCCAAGACCTCGTCGCCGAACACCTGCCCCCATTCGCTGAAGGTCTTGTTCGAGGTCAGGATGATCGAGCCCTTTTCGTAGCGCTTTGAGATGACCTGGAAGACCAGGTTCGCCTCGGCTCGCGCGAGGGGCTGGTAGCCGACCTCGTCCAGAACAAGGACGGCTGGCCGCAGGTAGCTGCCGAGTTTGCTGGTCAGGCGTCCGGCGGATTCGGCAGCGGTGAGGTTGCGGACCATGTCGTCGAGGCTGGTGAAGTAGATCGAGTAGCCGGCCCGGCAGGCGGCGACCGCCAACGCGATGGCGATGTGTGTCTTGCCCACCCCGGTGGGGGTCGGAAAGACCCACATCGCCATCGCGTTGGCGGTCGCCGCCTGCCGGGCTGGCTTCACCATCTATTTCACGTCGCTGGACGACATGGTCCGCCAGCTCAAAGCCGCTGACTCCATCGGCCGCCTGAACCGCAAGCTTCAGAGCTACCTGCGGCCCCATGTTCTCGTGGTCGACGAAGTCGGCTACCTGCCGCTGGAGCGTGAGGAGGGCAACCTCGTCTTCCAGCTGATCTCGAAACGATATGAGAAAGGCTCGATCATCCTGACCTCAAACAAGAGCTTCAGCGAATTCGGACAGGTCTTCGGCGACGAAGTCCTAGCCACGGCCATCCTCGACCGTCTCCTCCACCACTGTGACGTCGTCCCGATCAACGGCCCGAGCTACCGGCTCAAGAACCGTCTCACCGCCATCGACGGCGAAGCCGGCGTCGCATAACCCAACCTTCCCGGGAACCCCATCGACTCTGACCTCCTACCACCCAGACGGCAACCCCGTTCCCTCAATACCCTCGACGAGCCGGGGCCGTCGGAAGCGCCACCAGCGTCCACCCCCGGGTTCCGCCCGCTCAGCGCTGACTCCTTCGAGAGCAACCGTGGCACATAGGTAACGGGCGTCCAGGTCTTTCAACTCGCCATCGCGAAGTGAGCGCACGGCCTCGGTCAGCATCGGCCATGCTTCGACCAGCCAGTCCCGGCACCTCAGGTCGTGGTCATACTCAAATGCGCCCTGCGCATCGAAGCCGTCCTCGATGTCTTCGACGAACGCCGCCCACCTCTCCAACATGGCGTTGATCGTGACGACGCCGCCATAGCGGTCGGCGAGCGCCCGCCCCGCCTCATGGATCGACGCATAGTCATCTGAGCTGAGCATCTGTGACTCCACCCGCCTGACCATGCCACCGATGCTATCGACGCTCAACCCAATAGCGCCCCGCCATTCGACCCGTGCATATCGGGCCAACCAAGGCTCTGCACGTTCCTACGTACTTCCTTCTGCAGTTTCACGAGTACGCCGACACCAGGTGGAGCGAGACTCCGGCCTGGCAGTTGGTGACCTTGCCCGCGGTGCCGGTGTACTGCCGCGTCACGCATGCCGAGGCATCACCGTCCTTGAGGAACCCGGTGTCGTCGATGACCATCGCGGCCGGCCTGATCGCCGACTGCATCTTCCACGCGAGTCGGGCCCGCACGTGGGCCGGATCCCACGGGCTGGAGGTGATGAAGTGGGCCAGGACCTGCCGGTTCCCGTCCTGGCCGAGCCGGGAGGCCATCGGCTCGACCGACTTGCGTCCGCCGTCCGTCAGCAGCCCGCGCAGGCAGACCGACCCCCACCGCCGCTGATCCGCCCGCACGAACGGCTCGAACACCTCCGCCGCGAAATCCTCCAGATCACACCGGACCGCAGCCAACTCCTCAGGCTTCACACCCGATCAACGCAACAACCGATCACCCGGACACGCCACCAACGACTGAACCTGACCAAGCACTAGTAGTGCTTGGTAGGGAAACCCTCTGGCTCGGGGCCCTTTGGGCCTGCTCCTGCGCTTCGCTGCAGGAGCTGCCCGGCTAAACCGGGCTGTCGGGTCCCTTCGCGCTGCGCGCGAAGGAGAGACCGGCCTCGCTGCGCTCGGGCACCGGCCCTTTGCGCCGGGGTCCTCCGCTGCGCTTCGGACGGGCACGCGTAGTGCTTGGCAGGGAAACCCCCTCGCTTCGCTTCGGGCCCTGCTCCTGCCGCTTCGCGGCAGGAGCTGCCCAGCTAATCCGGGCCTTGATCGGCCGAACTGCGCGTGTGAGGAGAGAACCACCTCGCTGCGCTCGGTGGAGGCTCGGCTTCGCCGAGCTAGGCCGGCCTTCGGCCGGTGTCCTGCGCTTCGCTTCGGACTGCTCGGGGCCTCGCTGCGCTCGGCCTCGAGGGCCTGTTGCACAGGCCCTGACCCTGTTTCATGGGGTCCGGTCCTTCAGCCCGTTGGGCGGGTCCGCTTCGCTCCCCCGCCCGGGCCCTTCCGGCTCCGCCTTCAGGACCATCTCGCTCCGCGGGCAGCTGGCAGCGGACTCGTCTTGGGAGCTTCGTTCGTGGCTCCCTTTTACTCCAAAAACGAGCTCGGCGAAGCTGAGCTCGTTTGCCTACCAGACGGCAGCTACTTCGACTACGATCGGTGTCTTCTTTGCGGTATGCACATTCTCAGCTATCAAGTATCCAGCCGGTATACGCTGCCCAGGCTTGACGCCCGAAGCGATTCTCGCTCGCAATATGCCTTCGCCATCCACCGAGCAGACAATATCAAGCTGGGCTTGATAGGCATACGCATAGTGACAGTACGGACGGTCACCCAGCAGCGGTGATGCCACCCCAGGATTCATATCCAACCAAACAACGGGAATGTCATCCTGATGAGGAATCGACGCAGGTAGAACCACTTCCGCGACCTCCCCCGGAGCCCCTCGCAGAACAATCTCCTTCGGAGCCGCGCCCTCCCCGCTACACCCACTCAGCCCCACTGCGGCCACAGCCAAAACGATGCATTGCACCCAAGCCCGCTCGTACCTCTTCCCCAACATCTTCTTCACCCCCCGCGAACGGGTCAGCATGACCCCGCAGGGACTCTAACCCGCTTCAAGACCTCTGGTCAGAGCGGCCGAGTGTGGAGACCCCCGTTTCACGGGGACCGGGCCTACGGCCCGTTGGGCCGGTCCGCTTCGCTCCCCACCTCCTGGGCCCTTCCGGCTTCGCCTCCAGGCCCTAGCTGTATTGCCCGCTATGCGGGCAGCTGGCCGGCGAAGTCAGGCTGGTGGTGAACCGGTCGAGGAGTCGGATGGCCGTGACGTGCTCGTATTCGCAAGCCAGGTCATGGGCGGTCTTCCCTTCGAGGGCGATGGCGGGGTCAGCGCCGTAGGCGAGGAGGATTGCGGTGAGCGCGGTATTGGCTGGCTCCCCTGATTGGAGCGCGGAGTCGCCTTCCAGATCGATGGCATGCATCAAGAGGGTCTGCCCGCAGCAGACCTCGTTGACGTCAGAGCCTTCATCAAGGAGCCGCGTCAAGGTGGCGTACTCGGCCGACTCAACCGCTTCATGGGCCGGGGTCCAGGGGTTGTCGACCATGTACTTCCTCGGCAGTGCGTAGGGTCTCACTCTTGCATCAAATAATATCGCGGATAATAACTGGGGGCCGGGGCTGCTGGCAGACCCGCACGTCAGTGGCGCGGCATCCGCCCCACGTACGCGGCGAAGGGAAACCCGACCTGGCAGTTGGGGGCCTTCACCAACCGGACGACACCCCCGCACGACGCCCATCACCTGGCGGTGGGTGCCAGGTGATGCGGGCTTGGTAATACGTGAATGGCGTACGGCACGCCCCGTGTCGGCCCGGGGCGGCCGGGTGGGTCAGTAGCGGACCCAGAGGGTGATGATGTCCGGGCGGTCGACGCTGAAGGGCTCGCAGAAGAAGACGGGGCCCCAGATGTTGTAGCCGGCCCGGCCGGCGGCCACGCATTCGGTGTACGAGGCGTGGTTGCTGCGGGCGTAGAAGCCGGTGCCCGGGACGGCCTCGGCGGCGCCCGCGGCGCCGAGGGCGAGGGCTCCCGCCGTGACGGCGGTGGCGACGGCGGCTGCTGTGCGGCGGTACATGGCATGTCCTCCTGAAAAAGTGCCTGACGATGCGATGTGGTGCGGTACGTGCAGGCTGCGCAGCCGGACACGAACGTACCGTCACGAACCAGGCCGCACAATAGGTCTAGGCCAATGCGTCGCGTTCCCGGTCTGGGGGAGGGCGTCATCAGACCAGGTGATGGGGCGGGCCACCTCGGGCACTGCGGAGACCTGCGCCCAGGTCTCGTACGCCTGCCGCGTGCAGACGAGTCCGCGGTCCGCCTCGGCACGGGCCAGGGCGACGGGCGCGGCGGCCTCACCGCGCTTGTAGTGGGCTTGACCGGCCGCCGGGTCCCCGCCGCCGCGGCGTGCCGCCTGAACGCGGCCAGGCCGGGCTGGTCGTCGCACCAGGTGGTCAGCGCGTGAGTCCACCCGCCCATCCAGCCGACGTCGAAGACGGGTCCCCGGACGGGACCGAGACCATCGCCTCGTCGAGGAGGCTCAGGCCGTCGGCGACCCGGCCCGCGAAGACCTTCATGCGGCTTCCATGTGGAGGCGCAGGGCTGTCAGGTCGGGGTCGTCGAGCCGTCGGCCGCACTTGGTGACCGAGGGGGGATGTCGGTGGCGAGGTGCCGGTCGTCAGCGCGACGTTGTCGTCGGGGCGGAACCTCCGCTGTCGAGGGCCGCGAGGCGGTCGACCTCCCACGGTCGTTGGGGAACGGCATCCCGTCCGAGCCGTTGGCCCGGGAGCGCGTGAACAGGCTGGCGCTGTCGTAGGGGCAGCGTCACCGATCTGCTCGCGCTCGTCGACGATCAGGAGCTGCCGGGGTGGTGACCGGCCTGGGCGGCCCGATGGTCAGAGTCTCGATGTGCTGGGTGGTCATGGTTCGTTCTTCTTGGGGCCGGGCACCGGGTGCGGGTCCGGGTCGGAGATCGGCGTCGTGGTGCGCCGGCCGGTGCGCGTCGGTCGCGATGTCCCTCCCTTCGCCGGCCGATGGGGGGATCGGCGTACGGCCCCGGCCCGGTCGCTGGCGTCCGCCTCTTGGGTGCGAAGCCGCCGTCGGCAGTCCGCGGTGTGCGCTCTGCCGACGGCGGTGTGCTGTGTTCAGGCCCGCAGCTGCAACCGCTTACGGCCAGTCGATGTCCTCCCCAGCGTCGGCGGCCACGACGATCGCGGGGCCGGGGGTCGGCCAGTCGATGTCGGTCTGCAGCCCGATGGCAAGGACGGTCAGAGCGGAGGACAGGATTGCGGCAGAAAGCAGCAGCAGGTGCTTGGGCATGGGATCTCCAGGTATGGCCCGGACACTGACGTTTTGAACGGCCCTGACAGGCAACGGTTGTTGCCCGGCTTGACCGCCGTAAACCTAGGACGATCAAGTTGACATTGACAAGTGAGTTGCCAAAAGTTGCCTAGAGTTTTCGGCCGGATGGTGCCTGCCGCTGTGCGGTTCGTGGCACCATATTGGCAACTCAGATGTCACGAGGGGGCGTGACGAAGACATGGTGGGGACGCGACAGCGTGTCCCGCCCAGAACGATTGCGGGACTTGCATGACATCACAGTCGTCCTTCGGGTCGCGCCTCAGATCGCTGAGGCAGCAGCAGGGGCTCTCCCAGGCAGCTCTGGCGGGCGACGAGATCTCTACGGGGTATCTCTCCCGTCTGGAGTCCGGCGCACGACAGCCCACCGAGCGGGTCATCAGCTATCTGGCCAAGCAGCTCGGGGTGGACCGCTCTGCCTTCGACACCCCGCCCACCAGCGGTTCCCTCGGTCAGGCAGTGAGCATGGCGGCCACGACGGACAACGACGGGGCCGCCGAGGAGCTCATCGACGCGCTCGCCGCAGCGAGCGACGAGGACCCGCTGCTGCGCTGGCAGGCCTTGTGGCACATCGTCAAGTACTGGCACCGCCGGGGCGAGCGCGCCGAGGAACTCGCTGCTCTTGAGCAGCTGTGCGCACTCGCCGACGAACTCGGGCTGGCGGCGCTCCAGTGCCGGTCCCGGACCACCTTCGCCCGGTGTCTGAGGGCGGCGGGCGAGATCTCCCGGGCGTTGGAGCTGGCCACCCGCACCTACCGGGAGGCGAAGGAAGCGCGGCTGTCCACGGCCGACACGGGCAACGCCCTGCTGAGCCTGGTCGCGACCGAGGCGGAAGCCGGCCGGCTGCCGGACGCCCGTACGCACGTGGAGGAGCTGCTCGAACTCGTGGCGGACGTCCCGGACAACACCCGGCGGGCCGAGGCGCTCTGGTCGGCGGCCACGGTCCATTCCCGGCTGGGGGACGACGAGGCCGCCATGGCCTACCTGGGGCAGGCCATGGCGGCGCTCGACAGCCGTGACGACCTCACGCTGTGGGCGCGCCTGCGGCTGGCCGCGGCCTCGCTCTCGCTGCAGTCCCGGCCCGCGCTCACCGGCCCGGCCCGCAAGTACCTCGGGGAGGCGGAGACGGCGCTGTCGCTCGTCGGCACGCCCGTGCAGGAGCAGGAGCTGCTGACGCTCCAGGCGCACCTCGCCTTCGCGGAGGGGGACCGCGTCGCGGCCCGGGGCTTCCTCGACCGCCTGGACCTCGACCAGCTGATGCTGAGCTACCGGGACCAGATCCGGCTGCACGCCCTGGACAGCCTGCTGCTGATCGGCGAGGGGCACCAGGAGCGCGGGCTCGCCCGGCTCAAGCAGCTGGGCGAGGACGCCCGCCGCGCCTCCAACATGGACTTGGCGGCGGAGATCTGGCGTCTCCTGGCCGAGGCGCTGGAGCACACGGAGAAGTTCGGCACGAGCGCCTGAGCGGCAGGGGCGCGGAAAGGCTGTCGGGCCGGACCCCGTGTGGGGGGTCCGGCCCGACAGCCTTTCCGCGACCGACTGGCTACCGTCCGGGGGCGCGCACCCCGACGCTCGCCAGGAACGGCGCGGCGTACCTCCTCGGATCCGTGCCGGCCGGGTCGTCGGTGAACAACTCGGCGCGCAGCGTCCGGTCCCCGGCGGGGTCGGCCGCGTAGCCGAGCACCAGACAGGGACCGCTCAGGTTCGTCAGGCTCAGGATCAGATCCGCCACATCGCGGCCCTCGGGGTCGTGGAAGTCCTGGGACGGCACGCAGCGGAACCCCATGTTCACCTTGAACGAGAAGAGCCCGGCCTTCGTGAGGTGGCCGTACAGGTTCGGCTCGTCGCCCAGCGTCGCCCAGCGGTACCCCTTCTCGCGCCCCGTTCGCATCGCGGCGAAGTAGAGCGTGCGGGCCAGGCTGTGCCGGCGCCACTGCTCCGTCACGGCCGAGAACCGGATGCGTACGGCGTCCTCGTCCCCGCACTCGCGCACCACGCAGCCGCCGACCAGCTCGTCGCCGTCGTGGGCGAGCACCGCGAAGTACTTTTCCGCACCGCCCAGGAGCCGGTCCCGCTGCCGGACGGCGATGGGGATGCCGTAGGCCATCTCGGCGACCCTGTCCCCGTACAGGGACAGGAACGGATCCAGGATCTCCGGCACGAGCGTGTCGTGAACCGAGAAGCGCAGCACGCTCTCCGCCCGGGTCCGAGCCCGCCGGATGTCCTGGCG
The DNA here is from genome assembly GCF_044540325.1 of Streptomyces sp. NPDC086023. NCBI lineage: Bacteria > Bacillati > Actinomycetota > Actinomycetes > Kitasatosporales > Streptomycetaceae > Streptomyces > Streptomyces sp. NPDC086023. Next base: position 39,951 of record NZ_JBITRX010000034.1, on the reverse strand, counting down.
GGACTTGTTGTCCAGCCGGGCCAGAAACCCGGTCTCGTCAGAGCCGAGCTCGGCCTTCCAGCACAACAGTTCGGGCTTGAGGACGAATCCCGCCTCGGCCAGCTCGTCATGGCAGGCGGCCGGCGGTTCGGTCATCCTGACCACGTCGACGGACCTGGAGCTGCTGAGCCAGGGTCGGGAGGCCAGCTCCGTCGGGGTGATCAGGGCGACGGACAGTCCGTGCTCGTCGACGATGTCCATCCGCGTCACCCGACCCGGTCCGAGCCGACGGCGGCCAGGGCGGGGCCGGCGTCGCCGCTCTCTGCCACGGTCACGCGGAAGCGCCGGGCGATCTCCGCCACCCGCTCGGCGACCTGTGCCTCGTCCGCGGCCCGCATCACCACGATGCCGCCGTAGACGGACGAGTCGACCGGCCCCTCGAAGACGTCTCCGACCTTGGTCTTGACCTCGGCATGGACCACGCCCGGCGCCGCCAGCAGCTCCTCGACCGGGGTGACGGCGGTGACCGTGCCGAGCGGCCGCGGCAGCATGTACTGGATCATGTGGTCCGCGCGCGCCGGCTGCTCGACGTCGACCGGCTCCCCCAGGGACAGGTCGACCAGGACGCGCAGGTGGTCCACGCCGTACTGGTGCTCCAGCTGCGGTGCGATGCCTCCGCCGCCGGTCCGGCAGGCGATCTCGCCGATCAGATAGCCCCGGGAGCACTTGAGGACTTCCAGGTGGGTCACCCCGTCGGTGAGGCCCAGCGCGGCGACCACCTGCTGGTGGAGCTCGGCGACGACCCGGGCTTCCGGATCGTTCTCGGGCAGGGTGTACGAGCCGATGACTCCGCCCACGCTGCGCAGCACCGGCGCGAAGTACCGGGACACCGGGGCGAACTGCACCTGCCCGTCCACCACGACGCCGTCGCAGTGCAGCTCGGTCTCGATGTCGACGAGTTCCTCGGCCAGCAGCGGATAGGGGGCCGCCCGCAGGCTCGCCGTGCTGTCGTCGGTGGCCAGGGCGCGGGCGTGGTCGGCGTCCCGGAGCACGAAGATGTCCTCCGAGCCGCCGCCGAAGGCCCGCTTGACGACGAACGGCCAGCCGAGCTCGTCCCCGGCATCCGTCGTGTCGGCGAAGGAGTCGAGCCGGCGGAAGGCCGCCACCGGCAGCCCCGCGGCCGCCAGTTCCTGCTTCATCACGAACTTGTTGGAGAAGGCGTTGGACACCGCGTATCCGGTGCCGGCCAGTCCGAAGTACGAACGGATGTAGCCGCCGGCCTGGATGCTCCACTCCGACGGGGCCACCACGTGGTCGAACGGGTTCCTGGCCCGGATGCGCAGCGCGGCGAGCCGGACCGCGGTCAGGTCCTCGATGGTTCCGACCACCTCGACGTCCACGCCGGGCCCGTAGTGGTCGACGTACTCCGGCATGGTGATGACCGACAGCCGTATGTCCTCCCGTTCCTGCAGCATCCGGGCTGCGTTCTGCCGGCTCGAGTTGATCAACAGGACGTTCTTCATGACGCGGACCTTTCCTCGGCCATGGCGGGTGCGGGAGTGACGGGAGCGGGGCGGGGCGCGGAGTTCCGGACCGTCCACACGAGCACCCCGAGCAGCGCGGTGGCCGTGACCGGCAGGAAAATCCGGACCGAGCCGGTGAGGTTCGCCGTGAGGCCCAGCAGGAGTGCGGAGACGGGCACCGCGCCGGTCATGAAGGTGCGGATCACCGCGTTCACCCGGCCGGCCAGCTCCGCGGGGATCTCGTGCTGCCGGTAGGCCATCGTCGTGGCGTTGACCCCGCCTTCGCCGAGGCACAGCACGCAGAAGCCGATCACCACCGCCAGAGGGGTGCTGATCAGGAGGCCGGCGGAGCCGAGTGCGGCCAACCCGAGCCAGAACGCGATCCGCTGCTGCCTCCGGTCGGGAGCCAGCACCTTGGGGCTGAGCCAGGCACCGACGGCGGCGGCCACCGCCCCGCAGGAGACCGCGATGCCCAGGGCGGAGGACGACCAGTTCCATTGGGTGGCGCCGACCGTGAGCAGGGTGGGTTCCAGCGCGCCGGCGCCGAGGTTGTACAGCGCGACCGCGAAGGCCAGCCGCTGCAGATCGGGCCGGGAGCGGAAGTAGGCGAAGCCCTCGCGGAGCATCGCGCCCATCGCCGTCCGGGTCCTGGCGGGCGCCAGCTTCGGCATGAAGACGACCGTCAGGCTGGTGAGCAGGAAGGTGGCTGCGTCGATCGCCAGGGCCCAGCCCGGGCCGACGCCGGCGATGACGGCTCCGGCCAGGGCGGGCCCGGCGAACCGGGCCGCCAGCTGGATGGAGTTGAACCAGCCAGACGCCTGGTCCAGGCGCTCGCGCGGGACCAGGGCCGGGAGCAGGCCGTAGTCGCCCGCAACGTCGGAGACGACCTTGGCCAGGCCCATGACGAACAGCGCCACGAAGACCGGCGCGATCGCGTGCACGGCCAGCAGCAAGGGGATCAGGGCCACGCAGACGCCCTGAACCACCTCACCCGCGGCGAAGAGGATGCGCCGGTCGTACCGGTCGATCGCCGCGCCGAGGAACGGCGCCGCCAGATAGGGAGCGGTCTGGGCGGCGAGGCTCAGGACGGCCAGCAGGCTCGACTCCGTGGACTCGACGAGCGCCCAGGGAACGGCCAGGTAGAGAAAGGTGTTTCCGGCCGTGGACACCGCGGTGGCCCCGGTCAGCAACCAGAACGATTTCATCGGGAATCCTCATCGCAGAGGGAGGTCGGGAAAGGATCAGAGGAAGTGCCCGCTGGCCAGGTACGGCCCCGGGACAGCCATGTCGCGTACGGCGACGTAGCCCTCCTGGACGATGTCGAGCCCGGCCGCCAGGCCGACGTCCATCGCCCATTCGTTGGCCGCGGTGATCGACGGGACGAACGCCCCCTCCGGGGACGACGCCAGGGCCTCCCACAACAGCGCCCGGGCCGTGTCCTCGTGGGCGGCGGCCAGCAGCGCCACGTGGCCCCGGTCGTCGACGTACGCGTATCCCGGCCGGTGCCCCGACCGGGCCACGATCAGCCGCAGCGTGGAGAGCATGAAGGTGTGGTCGGGCCCGTGGCCCGCGCCGCGGAGGTCTTCGTCGACGCGGTCCATCCAGCCGAAGTCGGCGGTTCCGCCCTCGGTGAGGCCGGTGACCGCCGGAAGCGCGGTCCGGTCGACGGCCCCGGTCATCCGCACCTGGGAGTGGAGCGAGAACCCGGCCAGCCGGTACCGGCGCGTCGCGCCGGGGTGCACGCTGGAGATGAAGATCCCCTGGCGGTCCCCGGCGTGCGCGAGCGCGGCGTCCATCAGGCCCTTGCCCACGCCCCGGCCCTGCCGGCCCGGCCGCACGCCGTACGTGGCCAGGTACCAGAGGCGGTCGCGGTTCTGTGAGATCGCGAAGCCCACGACCTCGTCCCCGTCCACCGCCACCCAGCACCCTTCCGGGTCCACGGTGAGGAAGAAGCCCATCCGGTCCACCCAGAGGGCGGACGCCTCGGCCGAGCGGGGCTCCACCTCGGGCTCGACAGCCCGCCTGTTGAGCTGCTCGGCTTCGAGGAACGTCGCCGCCGAGGCGCGCTCCGCGGAGTGGAGGTCGTCCGCCCGCATCAGTCTGATCTGCATGTTGAACTCCTGGATTCCTGAACTCTCCGGCTCCGCACGTCCTACCTGAGGGACCGGCGGCTCGCGAAGGCGACCGCGGGGCGGCTCACCGCACCGACGAGCAGGAAGAGCAGGGCGAGCACGAGCCAGCCGGGCCGGCCCCACGACAGCACCAGCACGCCCATCACGGTGGGGGCCAGGGCGTCACCCGTACCGGCGCCGAGCCGGAAGACGCCGGAGTACTGGCCCTGCGCCTCGGCGGAGGCGAAGCCGAAGGAGTACTCCATGGAGGCCGCGGCGTGCCACAGTTCGCCGAGGGTGTAGACGGCGGTGGCCACCACCAGCGTCAGGGCGGAGACCCAGGCCGTCGGCCCGTCGGCGGCGGCCATCAGGACCAGGCCGGTGGACAGGGCGCAGCCGGCCCACAGCATCCGCTTGCCCGCGTCCTCGGCCGAGGAGACCGACCGGCCGGCCATCACCTGGAGGCCGGCCACCATCGCGGTGTTGAGCAGCAGGATGACGGAGACGGTCCAGCGGGGCGCGTTGGTGTGGTCCACGATCCACAGGGGCAGCGCGAAGGTCGGTACCGCGTAGTGCATTTCCATGACGCCGTTGATGACGGTCGCGACCAGGAACGGGCGGTTGCGCAGCGCGACCCAGCCGACCTTCTCGGCGGCCCGCGTCGCGTTCGGTGGGGGACCCGGCAGCCGGGTGAGCACGAGGGCGCAGCCGATGAAGGCGAGGGTCCGGCCGACCAGCAGGCTGGTGTAGGCCTCGGGCGAGTCCGCTTGGATGGCGGCGCCGGCCACCACTGCGCCCAGTGCGATGGCCAGGTTCGTCATGGCCTGGAGGTACGCGCGGTACGCGGCGGGCCGGTCGCCGCCGAACTGCCGGACCAGCGGGTCCCGGCTGGTGGGGTTGGCGGAGTGCACCGCGGCGGTCAGGCAGGCGACCGCGATGAAGGCCCAGAAGGTGTGGACGAAGAGGTAGCAGGTCATGAAGAAGGCGCCGAGCACCATGACGGCGATCTGCGTGCGCTTGGCGCCCCAGCGGTCCGCGATCCGGCCGCCGGCCATGCCCGCGAGGAGTCCGACGATGCCGCCGGCGGTGAGGCCGACCGCCACCTGGGTCGTGGGCAGTCCGATCACTCGGGTGAAGTACAGCGCGCTGCTCGTGACGAACAGGCCGCTGCCGAAGGTGTTGACCAGGGTGGCGGCGGCAAGGACGCGCTGCGGGCCGGGCGAGGGCAGCAGCTTCTTCGCCCACCGGCGCGGACGGCGCCGTTCCGCCGGGGCCGCAGGGTCCGCCAGCAGCTCCGCCGGGCGGGCCTGCTGCCCGGCGTTCTCGGTCAGAGCCACAGCCGGTCTCCGAGGTCGCTCTGCGGCCAGGTGTTCCGCTGCCAGGAGCGCAGTTCGCGGGGGGTCGCCGGGTGCGGTGCGACGATCAGCCGCTCGTCGAACCACTGGCGGGCCTCGGCGAAACGTTGCCTCAGTTCTGCCTCGGAGCCGGCGACGGCCAGGATCTGGGCGGCCCGCTGGTCGGTGCCCGCGGCGCCCCCGCTCCAGACCGTTCCGACCGGAACCTCGACCCGGGCGTATGCGACGCCGGGGAGGGCCATGAGGTCGGCCGCCGAGGGCAGGTCGATCAGGACGCCCGGCCGGCCGGGCAGGTAGGCGGCGCCGACGATGCCCGGCCGGACCTTGACGTTCAGCTCCGGCCGCCGGCCGAGTGCGCACAGGAGCATGGCCTCGCCGAGGTCGACGCCGAACTTGGCCTGTACCTCCTCCTGGATGAAGGCGCCGCCGCGTCGCGCGCCGCACTCGCCGAAGGCGAGCCGGCCGGTGACCGGGTCGTGGAAGAGCTCCATGTGGAAGACCCCGTGCGTGAGGCCGAGGGCCCGCAGGGCGCCGAGCACCACCGGTTCGGCCTTCTCGTACCGCCATTGCTCGGTGTCCGGGTCGATCCGCCGCATCCACAGCGGAACGCCCTCGTCGAGCGCGGTCAGGCAGGGGTCGCCGTAGGCGCCGAGCGACCAGAACAGCACCTCGCCGTCGAAGACGATGCCGTCGGCGATCCATTCCTCGCCTCCGATGAACTCCTCGAGGACGAAGGTGCGCTCGGAGGTTCCGGCGGCGCGGTACCGGTGGCTGAGCTCGTGCAGTTCCGCAACGGAGTCGACGACGGCGGTCAGCCGGGTGGAGGCGCCCGCCACCGGTTTGAGCACGGCACTCGTGGACGGGAGCTCCGTCACGGCGGAGACGTCGTGGACGTCCTCGATCACCCTCACCCGTGCGGTGTCGATGCCCGCCTCGGCCACCAGGGCCTTCTGCAGGTACTTGTCGCGGAACCGGAGGGCCGTACGCGCGTCGATCGCCCGGCAGCCCAGGTGCTCCGCGATCAGCCCTGCGGTCACCAGGGCGAACTCGTCGGAGGTGACGACCGCGTCGAAGGTCCGCTGTGCGAGCCCGGCGCGGTGCAGTGCGCCGAGGACCGCTTCCGGGGAGGCCTGGTCGTCGACCCGCAGCACGGTCGGCTGCCCGTGTGCCGCGAGACCGGCGTCGTTCTCCCGCGCGCCCGAGACGATGACGGCGTCGATGCCCAGGCGGACGCACGCCTCGACCGTGTACCGGGCGCTGCCGAGCAGCAGGACCAGCGGGCGGTTGTCGTTTGCCATGACACTTCCTTCTGTGTGGGGCCGTCAGAGCAGCCGGTAGACCTTGTCCTTGAGCTCGTCGACCAAGGCCCGGTCGCGGCGCAGGCTCTCCTCGTCCGGGCCGGCCAGGAAGACCCGCAGGGGGCTGGTGAGCAGGTCCTCGGTCGGCCGGAGGCGCTTTCCGGGTCCGGAGCGGACGACGGCGCCGTGTACGGCGGGGAGGGCGGCGATCCGGTCCACGATGCCGCTGTCGACGGCGGCGACGACGCCGTCGAGTGCGGTGGGGGCTTCGTAGACGGCGGCGGCGCGCACCATCCGGTACGTCCGGCCGCCGAACCGGTGGGCGAAGTCGGCGGGCTCGGTGTAGGCGTGGGCGACCAGCTCGGCGACGTTCGTGCCGAACACGGCGTCGTAGAAGTCGGCGTTCATGGCGCCGTTGAGGCGGGCGCCGATCTCGACGAGGGTCGGCCCCTGCGGAGTCATGATGACCTCGGCGTGGGAGGGGCCGTGCCGGATGCCCAGGGCGTCGAGGACGGTGTGGACGTACGCGTTGAGGGCCGGGACGGGTGCGGTGCCGGGGTCGCGCAGCACGCACATGTCGTAGATCGTCCGGCCGCCCTGGACGGGACGCCGCTCGGACTCCCACACCCCGGCCAGGTAGCGGCTGCCGTCGGCGCTGACGCAGTCCACGGCGTACTCGCGCCCGGACAGGAACTCCTGCACCAGGACCTCGGTGTTGCGCTCCGCGAACATCGAGTGGGCGGCGAGGACGCGACGGGCCGCGTCCACCACCTCCCCCGGGGTGCGGCAGATGTACACGTTGTCGGAGGACGCGGAGGACAGCGGTTTGACGACGACGGGTGTACGTCCGTGCCGTACCGCCCACGCGGCCGCCGCGTCCGGGTCGTCGGTCTTGAACTGCTCGGCGCAGCGGATGCCGGCGGCTCGCAGCGTCTCGATCATCTCGTACTTGTCGCGCCGTGCGGTGGAGAGCGCCGTGCCGTTGGTGGCCAGGCCCAGTCGTTCGCTGAGCGCGTCGGCCAGCGGTACGCCGGGCTCCTGGCCGGCCAGCACGGCGACCGGGTCGAGTGCGCGCAGCCGGGTGAGGACCTGTTCCACCGGGGTCCCTTCGGGGCAGGCCAGCCATTCCGCGTAGTCCTCGGGGCGCGGCGGGATCATCGCCGGCCTCGGCTCGGCCGTGCTGAGCACGTGCACCGAGGCGTGCCCGCGCCGGGCGAACGCGGTGACCAGGGATGCGGCGTTGGAGTAGCCGTCCACGATCACAACGGTCCTGGCAGGCAAGTGGTCAGCCATGTCACTCCTTGATCGATGCCTTGAGGTTGTCACAACCTTGCCTAATGGGCAACTATGTTGCCAAGACTTGCCATCGCTCCTAGGGTCGAGGGCGGAAACCGACCCTTCAAGACCCCGCAGGAGACCGGATGACCGCCGAGAGAACGGCCGGCGCATGTGCCGGCTGATCCTGGCCCACGGCTCGTTCGACGCAGCGGACATCGTGGCCGCCGCCGTGCAGATGAGCTGCGGAGTCACCGCGAACCACGACAACGCCACCACCGTGCACGCCCACGGCTGGGGAGCGGTGTGGCGAGATCCCGTCGACGGCGGGCTGCGGGTCCACCGTGACGTGCGCCCGGCCGCCGACAGCGCCCTGGGTTCCGCCGTGGCACACGTGCGCACGGACTTCCTGGCCATCCACGTCCGCAACGCCACACTGCCCGAGAACCGGGGGCTCACGTTCACCCACCCGCTGGAGCGGCCCGAGGACTCCTGGTGCTTCATGCACAACGGCTACCTGCCGACCGTGCACAAGCTGCTCGGCATGAGCGAGTCGGTCTTCGACTCCGAGGAGTACTTCGACTACCTCGTCCCGCCGCGGACCCCGTGCCTGGAAGAGGCGTCCACCCTGGCCCGGCTGCGCGCCATCCCGCCCGGCGGCATGTCCGGCAACGCCATCGCCGTCCACCCCGACCAGGCCCACCTCGTCCACTGGAGCCCGCCCGAGACCCGCACCCCGGTGTTCTTCGCGATGCACCGCCACACCACCGCGGACCGGGTCGTCGTGGCCTCCGAGACCGTCCCGGACCTGGCCTCCGCCGACCAGTGGGAGCCGGTGCCGCCCGACACCGTGCTCACCTTCCCCTTCGCTCGCGCTCACGCACGCGCACGTGCCGAGGCGCGGACGCGCGTCCGCGAAAGCGTCTGAAAAGCAACCGAGAAAGGACCCCGTCATGCCTGCTGCCTGGGAACGCCTCGTCCACCACCTCGACCGCCCCGGGGATGCCGAGCCCGACGGCCCCGGCATCCTGAAGGGACTCGTCAACGGCGACCACGCCGTGGTCGTCCTCCGCGGCCTCTTCCCCCGGGAGGAGTTCGACGCGAACGTCCGGCGCGTCGTCCCGCTGTTCGGGCAGGCCGCCACCACGCAGTACAGCAACGGAAGCCTGACCACCATCGGCCCGTTCCTGGCCAAGCACCTCGGGGCCGTGGACGCCTACTTCGAGGAGGCCGAGGCGGCCGCACGACTGACTTCCTCGATCGGCTTCGACCTCGCCGCACGCACCCGTGCCCGGCTCGCCGAGGTCCTCGGCCTCGACTCGTTCGAGGCGGCGGTGGAGCCGGACGGCCGCCGCTACGCCGAGAACAACGTCCGCATCTACTCGGACGGGGTCCGCACCCCGCTGCACAACGACAACATGATGCGCGACGCGGCCGGCACCGGCCTGCTCCTGGAGAACCTGCGCCACCACCTCAGCGTCGTGGTGTGCCTCCAGGAGTGCGAAGAGGGCGGCGAGCTGGAGATCCACCGCAAGCGGTGGGCGCCCGAGGACGAGGACTTCAAGGTCGTCGAGGGCCTCGGCTACGACGACGCGGTGACCGGCGGCGCGCCCTCGCACCGCTTCAAGCCCGAGGCCGGCGACGTCTACCTGCTCAACCCCACGCACTACCACTCGATCGAACGGCCCCTCGGCACGGCGGACCGGGTCACCATGGGCTTCTTCTTCGGCTTCCTCGACGACGCCCTGACCGACGCCATCGCCTGGGTCTGATCCGGCCGGCCCTCCCGGACCACCGAACCGTCCGCCCACGATCAGAGATGAGAGCCCCTACCCGTGCGCAACCACGACGTCCTGAACGCCATCCGTAAGTCCGTCGAGCAGGACGACATCGAGCTGATCCGCTTCCTCTGGGTCGACCACAACTCCGTCACCCGCGGCAAGGCCGCGACCAGGAGCGCCCTCTCCTCCCGCATGGAATCCGGCATCGGACTGGCCCGCACCCGCCAGGCGTCGAGCCTGCTGGACCTCGGCCAGCCGGTACCGGGATTCGACGCGGTGGGCGAGGTACGGCTGGTGCCGGACCCCGACTCGTTCGTCCGGCTGCCCTACGCCCCGGGTTCGGCCGGCATGCTGTGTGACCTGGTGACCCTCGACGGCGAGCCGTGGGCGGCCTGCCCGCGCACCTTCCTCAAGGAGGCGCTGGCCGCAGCCGCCGACTACGAGGTCTTCGCCGCCTTCGAGCCGGAGTTCACGCTGTGCGCCGGGAAGCCGGCGCCGGGCAGGCTCGACCTGCTCGACGACAGCCTGTGCTTCGACAACGAGGGTTTCGACGCCGCCAACGAGTACGCCGTGGCCCTCGTGCGCGCGCTGCGCGCCCAGGGCCTGGAGGTGGAGACGTACCACCCCGAGTTCGGCAGCGGCCAGCACGAGATGACCCTGCGCTACGCGCCGGCCGTGCGCGCCGCCGACAACTACGTGTGGCAGCGGGCCTTCACCCGCGGGCTGGCGCGGGAACGCGGTCTCTGGGCCACCTTCGCGCCGGTCCCGCGCCCTGGGATGCGCGGCAACGGCAACCACGCCCACCTGTCGCTCTGGCAGCGCGAAACGGCGGGCGCGCCCGCCGTGAACCTGTTCGCCGACCCCGCGGACGAGCTCGGCCTGTCCGCCCTGGGACGCCACTTCATCGGGGGCCTCCTGGAGCACCTGCCGGCGCTCGTCGCGCTCACCAACGCCAGCGTCAACAGCTACCACCGGCTTCAGCCCGGCATGTGGTCGGGCGCCTTCGGCGCGTACGGCTTCGACAACCGCGAGGCGGCCGTACGGATCCCCAGCCGGCTGCGCGGCAGCGAGTCCGCCTCGACGAACATCGAGGTCAAGACCTGCGACTCGACGGCCAACCCCTACCTGGCGCTGGGCGCGCTCATCCACGCCGGGATGGACGGCGTGCGCCGCCGGCTCGACCCCGGAGAGCCCCTGCTGGAGGACCCGAACAGGCTCTCCGACCGGGAGCTCCGCAGCCGCGGCGTCCGTCCGCTGCCGAGGTCGCTGGAGGAGGCCGTGGACGCCCTGGAGCAGGACGAGTTCATGATGTCCGTCCTGGGGCCCGAGCGCCGCGTCCTCTACCCCGCCGTCAAGCGCGCCGACGTCCGCGACATGAAGGACATGGGGTCTCCCGCCGACTTCCACACGCACACCATCCGGTTCTAGGCCGGCGGAACACGAACCGGGCATGTGTGGTGGCCCTGCCCCCGAGGGGGCAGGGCCACCACACATGCCCGGTCGTCGTACGGCCGGTCAGCCGGTCAGCCTCGCACGACGGGCCAGGACCCGCCGGAAGGCCTCGGCGATGTCGTGCATGTCCGTCTCCTCGCCGAGCAGCGCGGCATGGTGGAACGTCAGGAACGAGCGGGCGGCGCGCTCGCTGACCGGCAGCGAGTACCGGCCGGGGTCGAGCCGCCCAAGGTGTCCGGGGCCGATGTCGAACCTGCGGCGGGACGACGGGTCGTACAGCCGGCTGGCGAAGAGCGGCTGGTAGACGGGCCGCACCGGCAGCCCCAGCTCGGCCGTCAGTGCCTCCGCCACGGCCCCGGAGTCGGCGGCGTCGAACTCCTCCCACGGCAGCCCGACCGCGTACCCGAAGTAGGTGCGCCGCGTGGTCCCCGGGGAGGTCTGCTGCGGGCGCAGGCCCTGCTCGGTCAGCAGCCGGTCGAGCAGGACCGCATTCGCCCAGCGGGTGCTGTTCTGCGCGTCGAGGGTCTTCAGCTGCGCGATGAGCAGCGCGGACTGGAACTCGGACAGGCAGCGGTTGCTGCCCATCAGCTCGCCCGTCTCCACCAGCTCGGGAGCCCCCGTACGCGGCGGGAGCGGGCCCCGGCAGCGGCCGTCGGCGCGCAGGTGCTCGATGCGGCGCGCGAGCGCCGCGTCGTCGGTGACCGCCGCACCGCCCTCGCCGCTGGTGAGCACCTTGGTGTGGTGCATGCTGAACGTGCCGACATCGCCGAAGGTGCCGACCTTGCGGCCCTTGTACGTCGCACCGTGGGCCTGGGCGCTGTCCTCGATCAGCGCCAGTCCGTGCCGGTCCGCCACCGCCCGGAGGGCCGTGAGGTCGGCCACGGCCGAGTACAGGTGCACCACCACGATGGCCTTCGTCGCCGGGGTGATGGCGGCCTCGGCCGCGGTCGGGTCCAGGCACAGCGTGTGCGGGTCGACCTCCGCGAACACCGGTACGGCGTTCACGCCGACCACCGTCGAGGCGGAGGCGGCCCAGGAGAGGGCGGGCACGATCACCTCGTCGCCCGCCCCGACGCCGCACGCTTCGAGCGCCGTCATCAGGGCCGCCGTACCGCTGGCGGTGGGGACGCAGTGGCCGGTGCCGAGGTATTCCGCGAAGGCCTCGGCGAACCGCTGCTCGTACGTGGGAACGCCTCCGTACGGGCTGGCGATGGACCACCGGCCCGAGTGCAGAACGTCCAGCAGGGCGCGATCCGCCCCCGGGGCCGGCTGCGGCCAGCGTGGCCACGGCCGGCCGGCGCGCACCGGGGTGCCGCCGTGCACGGCCGGCGACGCGGCCATCAGAGCAGGCCCCGGATGGTGCCGCCGTCCACGCCCCAGACCGCGCCGGTGACGAACGAGGCCGCCTCCGAAGCGAGGAACGAGATGACCCGGGCCACCTCCTCCGGGGCGCCCATCCGCCCCAGGGGCAGCTGCCTCTTGCCCATCTCGTACTCGACGGCCTCCTTGGCCTCCCTTCCGTGCACGTTCCCCAGGGTGTCGGCGAAGCCGCCCGGCCGGGTCCACAGCGGGGTCCACACGGGGCCCGGAGCGACGGCGTTCACGCGGACGGCCGGTCCTTCGGACAACGCCAGGCTCTTCGTCAGGCTGAGCAGGGCGACCTTGGAGACCTGGTAGTCGGCCGGCCCGGCCTCCGGCTGGCGGGCGAGGTCGGAGGCGTTGGTGACGATGCTGCCGGACCCGCGCCTCCGCATCCCCGGCAGGACCAGCCGGACGGCGCGGACCGCGCTGAGGAAGTTGATCTCGAAGGTGTCCAGCCAGTCCTGGTCGGAGAGTTCGTCGAAGGTGCGGGCGCGGCACTGGCCGACGTTGTTCACCAGTACGTCGGTGGTGCCGCCGAAGCGGTCGAGCAGGGTGGTCAACGCCTCCGTCACGCCGTCGGCGCCGGCGAGATCGGCCGTCACCGCCGTCACCTCGGTGCCCGTCCCGCCCAGTTCCTCGGCGAGTCGTGCGAGTTCCTCGGCGTCGCGGTCCACCAGGCCGAGCCGGGCGCCCTCCGCGGCCATCGTGCGTGCCGTTTCGGCCCCGATGCCGCTCGCGGCACCGGTGATGATCGCGGTCCGGCCGTCGAGTCCGAGCCTCACGCGGCCCTCACCTCCGTGCTGATCAGCCGGAGCGGTTCCGGCCCGGAGACGTACTGCACGGTGAAGGCCGAGCCCGGGGTGATCGCGACGGACAGGCCCGGGCCCCCCGGGTAGTCCACGCCCTCGACGGAGATCACGGCGGAGCCCTGGAGTACGTGCAGGACGATGCTGCGGTCGGCCGGCACCCACTCCTCGAACCGGATGCCGGCCGGCACTTCGAGGAGCCTGAAGCGCTGCCAGTCACCCGTGAAGTACGGGGTCAGGTCGACCTCCGCCGACCGGATCCCTCCGCGGGACGCCAGCCGGTCGGGCACGTGCACCTGGGCGGGGGGCGCTGCCGGGCCCTCGCCCGGGAAGACCTCGGTCACGAAGAAGTGCATGTCCTCGTCGCCCCGGTTGGCGATGGAGTGGGACGAGCCGATGGGGGTGGTGATCAGGTCGCCGGCCCCGGCCTCGATCTCCACGCCGTCCATGGTGACGACGGCGCGGCCCCTGACGATGTAGTAGATCTCCTCGGTGCGCAGGTGCACGTGCTCGCCGACGGACGCGCCCGGCTCGATGACGACGTACTCGACGCAGTTCCACTCGCCTTCCAGGTGCATGCCGTTCATCAGCATCTTCCACCGGCAGGCGCCCTCACCGCCGACCTGGCGGTGGGTGACGGCAGGGCCCGAGATGTCGTTGGCGATGGGGCCGAAGGGGCGGCGTTCGCCGCGCACGACGGTGGCCATCAGGCACCCACCAGCGCCGGACGGCTGCCGAGCACGGACTCGATGCCCGTCCGTACGGTCTCCTCGTCGACCTGGGTGATCTGGTTGCCGGCCGGCCGGTGCGGTCGGCCGAGCCCCTCCAGGAGGATCAGGTCGCAGGTGCCGCTGCGGCCGGGGACGTAACCGCGCTTGTTGTCCCGGCGGACGATGTCGAGCACGGACGCGGCGTCCAGCTCCTCGGGCAGCACGGTCGGGGCGCCGTTGAGTTCGAGGAGCCGGAGGTGGGCGGCCTCGTCGGAGCGGTCCAGCATGCCGAGCTCGCGGGAGACCCGGGCGGCCGCCAGCATGCCGATGCCGATGGCGAAGCCATGGCGCAGCTGTCCGCCGGTGAGGAGTTCGGCTGCGTGCCCGACGGTGTGCCCGTACTCCAGGATCAGCGCTTCGCCCTTCTCGTTGGCGTCGTTGCGCATCACGCGGGTCTTGGCGTCCACGCACAGGTCGATGAACCGGCTCAGCACGTCCGGTGTGTAGCGGGCGTCGGTGCGCAGCAGGGCGGCGACCTCGTCGTAGCGCTCCGGCACGATGCCGAGCACGTTCTTGATCATCTCGCAGAGCGCGGACTGGATCTCGGCGGCCGGGAGGGAGTCGAGGAAGTCCAGGTGGTTCCAGACGAACACGGGGGCGTGGAAGGTGCCCAGGTGGTTCTTGCCGTAGCTGGAGTTCACCGCCTGCTTGAGGGAGAGCACCGAGTCGGACATGCCGAGCAGGGTGGTGGGCATGTGGACCAGCCGGATGCCGCGGAAGACGAGCGCGGCCAGCAGGCCGGCGATGTTGCCGACCGTGCCGCCGCCGAGGGCGACCACGACCGAGCGACGGGTGATGCCGTCGCGCAGGGCTTCCTCGGCGAGCCGGTGGAGCGTGGTGAGGCTCTTCTGCATTTCGTCGGCCTGGGCCTTCAGCACCCGGGTGGGGGCGAGCGAGGCCAGGGCCGTCTCGACCTCGGCGACCAGGTGCCCGGGCAGGCCGGCGTCCGCCACGACCACGAACCGGTCCGCGTCGAGCTCCGCCGCCCGGGCGCGCAGATCGCCCCATGCGCTGTGGCCATGGCGTACGTGGAAGTCGTAGCGGACGTCGCCGAAACGGACTTCGCGGTCGAGGCCGGTGGTGTTCTCCGACAGGATGGTCACGTCTTCTCCTGGAATCGTTCAAGGGCTGTCAGGCAGGCGAGGGACACGCGGGAGCGAACCCGGCCTGGTGACGTCACGTCGCCAGGCCGGGATGCGCGGGAGAGGGGGATTCCGGATCACATGGTCGGCGTGCCGCCGGCGCCGAACTCGTGGGTGTTGCCGCGGATCGCGTAGCCGGGGCGGCCGTCCGCGCCGACGGTGACGGGACCGGCGACGGTGACGCGCTCGCCGCGGCGGTGCTCGGTGTAGTCCTTGATGGCGTAGTGCAGCGTCGCCTGGTTGTCCCAGATGACGAGGTCGCCCTTGCGCCAGCGCCAGCGCACCGTGTGCTCCGGGACGGTGGCGTACTCGGTGAGGGCACGCAGGACGTCCCGGCCGGCCTGCGGGCTGTAGCCGACGACGCGACGGGCGAAGCCGCCGAGCATCAGGGCCTTCTCGCCGGTCTCCGGGTGCACGCGCACCGCGGGGTGCTCGGCGCTGAACACGTTCTTCAGGTAGCTGTCCTTCACGTCGCCGTCGTAGGTGGCGTCCGTGAAGTCGGAGTCGTTGCTGTGGACCACGCGCAGGCCGTCGGCGAGCGTGCGCAGCCCCTCCGGCAGGTTGCGGTAGGCCAGCGCGGTGTCGGCCCACATCGTGTCGCCGCCCACCTCCGGGCAGACGACGTTGTGCAGGATCGCGAACGCCGGCGGGTTCTCCATGTACGTGAAGTCCGCGTGCCAGTAGTTGGCGCGGGTCCCCTCGCCCATGGAGTCCATCTCCCGCAGGTGCGGGTAGCCCTCGGGGCCGCCGTAGATCGGGTGGCCGAGGGTGAGCGTGCCCAGGCGGCGCCCGAACGTGACGAGCTGGTCGTAGTCGAGTTCCTGGTCGCGCAGGAAGATGACCTTGTGGGTCAGCAGGGCCTGGCGCAGCTCGGCGACGACCGCCTCGGGCAGGTCCTCCGCGGCGTTCACGCCTCGGATCTCGGCACCGATGTTGCCGGACACGCGGGCGATTTCGACACCGGTGTGCTCACGGGTCAGGGTCTCGGTCACTTCATCGTCTCCTTCTTGTCGACTGCGTCGTGGTGCGGTCGGACGGTCGTGAGGTGGGGGGTGGGGGTGCGGGGGTGGTGGGTCCCAGGGCGGGGGGGAGGGAGGCCCGGCGGCAGGGGGCGCGCTCAGGCGGTCGGGCCCGCGAGGATCGCGTCGAGCAGCTTCTCCGCGCCGTCCTCGTACCGGACCACGTCGGTCGCCGGCAGGCCGGTGGCCGCCTCGATCGCGGCGATCTCCTCGCGTGCCTGCTCGTCCGACAGACCGCGGGTGATGAGCGAGATGCCGACGATCGGGCAGCGCCCCTCGGGCCAGACCCAGCTCGCGCCCTCCGCGTGCATCTCGATCGAGCGCTCCAGGGAGGGCAGCGGGAAGTCGGGCAGCAGCTTGATGGTCGGCCGGCTCAGGTCGTGGCACAGGATCAGGGAGTCGGCGCGGCTGCCGTGCATCAGGAACAGCGGTCCGCCGGAGCCCCGCGGGTGGTTGAGCGCTCCCTGGCCCTCGACCAGGACGAGGTCGCTCTCCTCGACGGCGGCGCAGACCTCCTCTTCGATGATCTTGGCGACGTAGTCGACCATGATCGCGTCGATCGAGACGCCGCGGCCGGTGATCATGGTGCCGATCTGGCCGGTCGCGACGAACTTCGGCCCGAGGCCCCGGCGCAGTGCCGCCTTCTCGATCTCGAGCATCGTGGTCATCTTGCCGATGCCGCAGTCGGTGCCGACGGTGAGGACGGTCCGCGAGCCCGGACGGTGCGTCTTGATCTCGAACACCGGCTTGCCGTCCGGCATGAACTCCACGGTGTAGCGCTCCTTGGGCTCCCGGCGGACGTCCCAGAGCGTGGACCCGGACCGCTCGGCGGCCGCGCGGATCTCCTCGTCCTCCTCCAGCATGGTGTGCAGGCCGTTGATCACGTCCAGCCCCTTGCCGACCGCTTCGAGGACCATGGCCCGCCAACTCGGCGGCAGGATGCCGCCGGTGGGCTCGGCGCCCAGCAGGACCGCGTCGGGCTGGTAGTCCATCGCGGCCTCGATGTCCGCCACGATCGGGATGCCGGCGCCGAGGCCGCCGACCGCGTCGCCGGTGTCGCGGCCCGCGTTGTGGCGGTCGACCACGGCGACGATCCGGTCGGCCCGGTACCGCAGGATGCCCATCAGGGTCTTGGCCGGACTCGGGGTGATCTCGTCCTCGGCGAGGATCGCGATGCGCTTCAGGTGTTCCATCTCAGTGCCCTTCCTCGGGTCGTACGGTGGTGGTTCGTGCTCGTGCCAAGTGGAGGCCGGCGCCGACGAGGGTGGCCGCGCCGAGCGCGAGCCAGTACCAGTCGCCCGCGCCGTGGTGGTAGCAGGCCAGGAAGACGGCTCCGCCGGACAGCGATCCGAGGGCCTCGCCGGTGGTCAGCGAGACGCCCTGGAAGTTGGAGGAGGTGATGGGGGAAACGTTGGTGAGGCGGTTGAACGCGATGCTCACCATCGGGCCGAACAGCATCTCGGCGAACGCGAACACCGCCACGGCCGCGGCAGCTCCGGCGACGACCGGCAGGCCGACTCCCAGCAGCACGATCCCGATGCCGAAGGCGCCCACCGAGACGGCCAGGAGCGAGAGCGGCGGCGTACCGGACCGCAGCTTCCGGTTCGTCAGAACCGTCACGCCGGACTGGAACAGCACGATCAGGACCGGGGGCCCGCCGAGCAGCACCGCACGGAGCATCGCGGAATCGATCGCCATGGCGACGAACAGCGCGAAGGCGGAGTAGAACTGCCCGTAGGCGAAGGCTCCGGCGGCCGTGAGGGCGAGGGCGCGCAGACACTCCGGGTCGCGCACCGTACGGATCCGGGCGCGCGCTCCGTCGGTGGGCCGCATGGTGCTCGGCGGCCGCAGCCCGAGGGGCAGGCCGACGAGGAGCGTCACGGCGGCGGCCAGGTAGGCGATGCCGACGAACGCCAGCAGCGAGCGGTTGTCGCCGGCGACGTACAGCACCCCGGCGATGAACGGACCCAGCGCGGCGGCGGCGTTGGTGGCTATCTGCAGGATGCCGTAGACGGTGTTGCGGGTCGGCTCGGCGTCCAGGCTCTCCGCGATCAGCACCCGGACGAGCACACCGTGGACGCTGTTGCCGAATCCGGCCAGGCAGAGCGCGAGCAGGACGAGTCCGGGGCGGCTGGTGAAGGCCAGGGCGCCGAACCCGGCTCCCGAGCAGACCATGCCCCCCGCCATGGTCACCGCGTACGGCAGCCTCGGCAACCAGCGGCTGACCAGCAGGGAGGACAGGCCGACGCACAGCAGGAACGCGAACATGTGGAATCCGGCGGCCGAGGTGCTGCCCCCGCTGCCCCGGGCGAGCATCACCGCCAGCACCGGCATCAGGGAGAACTTGCCGAACTGGCAGCACAGGTAGTTGACGCCGAGGGTCCGGCGCAGTGCCTTCTCGCCCAGTCCGAGTCCGGCCCGCGGCCGCTCGGCGACCTCAGCCATGGCCGACGGTGTCCGTCCGCTGGTAGCCGACGAGGCGGGAAAGGTCGTTCTCGCGGCTGATGGCCTGTGCGTCGGAAGCCCGGTGGGCAGGTTCCGCGGCCGGCCCCGGTGCCACGGTGAAGACCAGCCCGGCCACTCCCGCCGCCGCTCTGGCCTCGGCCTCCGCGGGGGTGTCGCCGGTGGCGATCACGTACGCGGCCCGGTCGCCCGACCAGCGCACCGGCCCGACCTGCGTGCCCGGCTCGTGGAGGACGCGGAGCTCGGTCACGGCCGGATCGGCGAGGACCTCGTCCTGTCCGGTCACCGCCACCAGTTCGCCGCAGGGGGCCTCGGCGAACCTGATGGCCGACGCGCGCAGCAGCGGCGGACGCTCGGCCGGGGGTTCGGCCAGGCCCAGCGCCCAGGCCACGCTCAGCTCTTCCATGTCCACGCCGTAGGCGAGGCGCACGAGTTCGTTGATCCGGTCGCCGCCGCGCCGGCAGTGCCCTTCGACGATCCGCGGGCCGTGGGCGGTCAGCTTCACTTCGACGTGCGAGGGTCCGTCGGTCAGGCCGACCGCGTCCAGGAAGGCCCCGACCAGCTCGGTCACCTCGGCGACCACGGCGGTGTCGAGTTCTGCGGGCACGGTGTGCCCGGACTCCACGAAGCCGTCGCCGGTCGACTTGTCGGTGAGCGCGAACACGATGTGGCGGCCGGCGAAGGTGAAGGACTCGACGCTGATCTCGGGTCCTTCGAGGTACTCCTCCAGCAGGAAGGCGCTCGCCCCACTGCCGGCGAACCCCTCGGCGATCTCGTCCACCCGGTCCGGCTGGACCAGGACCACGCCGAAGCTGCCGGTCGCCGAGACGGGCTTGGCGATGTACGGGAAGCCGTGCGCGGCGCCGAACGCGCGCATGTCCTCGGCGGTCTGCCCCAGGGCGGCCGCCACCGGACCTACTCCTTGCTCGGCGAGCCGCGTGCGCATGGCCCACTTGTCGGTGATCAGGCGGACCGTTTCGTGACGCGGCCCGCGCAGCCCCAGCCGGTCGTTGAGCGCGGCCAGCGACAGGAGGGCGTGCTCCTGGATGCTCACGACCGCGTCGAACGGCCGGAGCGAGTGCAGATGCGCGACGAGGTCGACGAACTCCGGCGCGGTGTAGTCGGTCAGCAGGGTCACGACCGGAGCGGCGGCCGCGGCGGGGGCGACGCGGTCGGGGCGCTGCGCCCACCACACCTCGGCTCCCAGCTTGACGGCCGCGTCGACCAGGGTTTGCTGATCGCCCAGGACCAGTACACGAGGCTTCATGGCAAGAACCCTGCCAGAGACTTGCCAGCTAAGGCAATCCCCTAAGGGCTTATTGGCAACTCAAGCGCCAAGAGACCCCCCTCACGCATACGATGAACCGTCAGTTCGCCGCGTGTAGCGGTAGTTTGTAGAGGTCGAAGCCGAATCCGCGCTTGGCAATCTCTTGCCAAGATTGTGCCTGCCTCTTAGGCTCAGGGCCTGCCTCACGCTCTCCCTTCATCCCTGGTCCTGGAGAAGAAGAATGACGACGTCCATACAGCACGAGGATCTGAGTCTCGACTTCAACCGACTCGACCCCGGAGTGCGGAAACAGCTGAGAGCGCTGTGCACCGTCGACAACCACCACGCCCCGCTCGCACTGATCGGCGACTATCTGCTGGTGGCTGCGTCGATCTACGCGTGCGTCGGCGTCTCCTACTGGTTCTATCCGCTCGCCATCGTGCTCATCGGCTCCACCCAGCGGGCCTTCGTGAACCTGCTACACGAGTCTTCGCACAAGGTCCTCGCACGCAGCGGACGCCTCAACCTCGTTCTCGGCACCGTGTTCTCGGGATACCTGGTGCTGCACATGTACAACCCGTACCGGAACTCCCACATCGGCTTCCACCACCGGTTCCTCGGCGACCCCGAGAAGGACCCCGACTACCAGTTCCACCGGGACATCGGCATCTACGACCACCAGGTCTCCGACGCCCGCTTCTTCGCCCGCAACATCGCCGCGGCCCTGCTCGGCCTGCGCGCGCCCCAGTACGTCACCTACGTCGTGCGCGACCGCATCCTCTTCAACGACAACGTCTCCGTGTCGATGCCGATCCGGCAGAGCACCGAACGCGCCCTGCTGCTCCTGCAGTGGACTGCGATCACCGGGTTCTGCGCCTGGCAGGGCTGGCTCCTCCAGCTGCTGCTCTTCTGGTTCGTGCCCCTGTTCACCACGGCCGTCGCGATCGGCTGGCTGTCGGAACTGGCCGAGCACTACCCCCTGCCCGAGAGCGAGTCCCGCCAGAAGCTGATGACCCGCAACCGGCACGGCTGGGCCATCGAGCGCTTCCTGCTCGGCCGGCACCACGACAACTACCACCTGGTGCACCACCTCAACACCGGCGTGCCGTTCTGGAACATGAAGCGCGCCCACCAGGTGCTGCTCCAGGACCCCGGATATGCCCGTTGGGACGGCCTGTGGGCCGGCGTCCTCACCCGCTCGCGGGGCCGCGAGAACCAGGAGACGCTGCTCAGCTACGCCTCGAAGTACCGCCAGTGGCGCCGTCTGGGCGGAGACCCTGCACAGATCGACGGCGGCGGCTCCTTCGCCGAGGCCGCCACCCTCGCCCGCCACCTCTGACCGGGCCCTGTCCCCGACGAAGGAGCCCACGGATGCGCGTGCACCTCAACACCGCCGGCGCCGGTCTGATGCCCGCCGAGGTCGTGGACGTCATGGCCGACCACCTCGCGCAGGAGGCCGCCGAGGGCGCGTACGAGACCGAGCTGCGCCACGCGGACACGCTGGACAAAGGCGTGTACGAGGCACTGGCGTCCGTACTCGACGCACCCGTCGACGATGTGGCCCTCTTCGACAACGCCACCCGTGCCTGGAGCTCCGCCGTCGGCGCCCTGCGCCTCACCGGCACCGGCCGGGTCTGGATCACCCCCTACGAGTACGCCGGGAACCTCATCCTCTGGACCGAGCTGCGCCGGCGCACCGGCCTTCGCGTCGAGGTCGTCCCCCTGACGCCGTCCGGGGACCTCGACCTCGACTGGATGCGCCGCAACATCCGCGAGGACGTGGCCGTCGTCTCCGTCCCCCACGTTCCCTCCGGCTGCGGGATCGTTAACCCCGTCGAGGAGATCGGCCGCATCCTCGCCCCGTGGCCCTGCCTCTACCTCGTCGACGCCTGCCAGTCGGTCGGGCAGCTCGACGTCTCCGTCCGCCGGATCGGCTGCGACCTCCTCACCGGCGCGGGCCGCAAGTTCCTCTGCGGGCCCCGAGGCACCGGGTTCGCCGCCATCGGGCCGCGCCTGCGGGCAGCCGCCACCCCCCTCTTCCACGACCTCCACGTCGCGGACGTGACAGCCCTCCACGACTACGAGGTCCACACCGACAGCGCCCGGCGCTTCGAATACGCCGAGCGCTCCGCGGCCGCCGTCCGCGGACTCGACGCGGCACTCCGCCACCACCTGGCCCGCACGGCCGAACCCGGCACCGGACACGACGCCCGCGCCGCGATACGGGACGCGATCGCCGCCGTGCCGGGCACCCGCCTCATCGACCCGGGGACGCGGCACGCCTCGCTGGTCACCTTCGTCTGCGCGGACGTTTCCGCAGCACGCATCCGCGCCGAACTCGCGGCCCGGGGCGTCAGCGTCTGGGTGGCCCAGGGCAACCACACTCCGCTCTACCTGCCCGGACAGGGCGTCGACCACGCCGTGCGCGTCTCACCGCACCACTACACCTCACCTCAGGACACCGAGGTGTTCGCCCGAGCCCTACGAGAGGTGATCCGATGACGGTCACCAAGGGAGACCCCATGCCCCATGCCACCCCCACCCCGGCGATCGACAAGGGAGCCGTCCGGGCCCTGCAGGACGAGCGGATCGACTGGCGCTTCAAAGGACTCCCCGTCTCGGCCGAGGGCAGCACCGTCGCCGAACTGGCAGCCCGCCGCCTCAACGTTTTCGACGACGGCTTCGTCGGCCCGGTCATGACCCTCGACGCCGACGCCCTGGACCACAACGTCGAAGTCCTGGCCAAGTGGTGCGCCGAACGCGGTGTCGAACTCGCCCCGCACGCCAAGACGACGATGGCGCCCCAGCTCTGGGAACGTCAGCTGGACGCCGGATCGTGGGGCCTGACCGCCGCGAACACCGCGCAGCTGCGCGTCTACCGCGCCTTCGGCGTCTCCACCGTGCTCTTCGCCAACGAGCTGGTCGACGCTCCCTCGCTGCGCTGGGTCACCGAGGAAATGGACCGCGACCCGTCCTTCCGTTTCATCTGCTTCGCCGACTCGCCCGAGGTGGTCGAGCGGATGCACCAGGTCCTCACCGACCTGGAGACCGCACCGGCCCGGCCCATCGAGATCATCGTCGAGATCGGCCGGACGGGCGGCCGCGCCGGCGCCCGCACCGGCAAGGACGCCCTCGCCACCGCCCGCGCCGTCCACGCCAGCCGCGCGCTCCGCCTGGTCGGCGTCGGAGGCTACGAGGGCGTCCTCGTCAACGACCCCTCGCCCCACAGCCTCTGCGTGATCGACGACTTCCTCGACCGGCTCCGCGAGGTCACCACCCTCCTCCACGACGAGAGCCTGTTCGAGACCGACACCATCGTGGTCACCGCAGGCGGAAGCTGCTTCTTCGACCAGGTGGCCGATGCACTCACCCGCCCGTGGAAGACGGGGATGAACGTCCTGCCGGTACTGCGCAGCGGCTGCTACATCGCCCACGACGACGGCTTCTACCGGTGGATGTCCCCCTTCTCCCGCGAGGGCGACACCGACCGCACGCTGCGCCCGGCCCTGCACGCCTGGGGCCGGGTCACCTCGATGCCCGAGCCCGGCCTGGCCCTCGTCACAGCCGGCAAGCGCGACCTGTCCTTCGACGCCTGGCTCCCCGAGCCGCAGGCCGTCCGCCGCGACGACGGCACGACCCACGCCCTGCACGACTGCGTCGTCAACGCGGTCAACGACCAGCACGCCTTCATCCGCCTGGCGCCCGGCAACGACGTCCGCATCGGAGACTGGGTCCGCCTCGGCCAGGCCTTCCCGTGCACGGCCTTCGACAAATGGCAGCTGATCCCGGTGACCCGCGGCGAAACGGTCGTCGACCTCGTCCGCACCTTCTTCTGATGCGAAAGACCCGCCGCCTCCTGGCGGCCCTCCGCGCGGCCCTCCACACCACCGTCCAGGCCCCCACCCGCCGCTGGGTCAACCAACGCACCCCGTAACCACACAGAGACCGGTCCCGTCCGTCCGTCGCAACCCCCCGCGCGACGGCCGGACGGGACCTCGCCGCGCAGCCGGCTGCCCGGCCACGCGGCGAGGCGGTTCCGTCGCGATCACCGCGTCCTCGGCAGCGCTGCCGACGGCCGGCGGCCGGGGCCGTTGTCAGTGGTGGGCGGGATGATGACCTTCATGACCGAAAACAGTGCCCTGCTCTCTCCTGCCGCCTACGTGGAGGCCGTGACCACCGCCGTGGCGGCGTCGGCCGCGTACTACGGCGACGGGACCACCCCGCTCGGCGACGACGAGTACGACGGGCTGCTGCGCGCCATCGCGGCCTACGAGGAGGCCCACCCGGACGAGGTGCTCGCCGAGTCGCCGACCGGGAAGGTGGCGGGCGGGGCCGTGCAGGGCGACGTACCGCATTCGGTGCCGATGCTCTCCCTCGACAACGTCTTCGACGCCGACGAGCTCGCCGAGTGGGCCGCGGGGCTGGAACGGCGCCTCGGTCGCCCGGTGGCCGGGTGGTGTGTGGAGCCGAAGCTCGACGGCCTGGCGGTGGCCGCCCGGTACCGGGCCGGCCGGCTCGTCCAGGTCCTCACCCGCGGCGACGGTCTGGCCGGCGAGGACATCACCCACGCCGCCGACGCCGTCCTCGGTCTGCCGTCGGTGCTCACCCGGCCGATCGACGTCGAGCTGCGCGGCGAGGTGCTGCTGACGACCGCGCAGTTCGAGGAGGCCAACCGGATCCGCCTCGCCCACGAGGCCACGCCCTTCGCCCACCCGCGCAGCGGGGCGGCCGGCACACTGCGGGCCAAGGACCGCCCGTACCGGATCGAGTTGACCTTCTTCGCCTACGGCGCGATCGGCCTGGACGACCTCGGCCACCTCGCCCTGCTGGAGGAGTTGGCCGCGCTCGGCGCGAACACGGCCGCCGGCACGGCGGCCGCCCCCGCGCGGTACGAGACCCTGGAGCAGGTGCAGGAACGTATCGACGTGATCGCCGGCCTGCGCGGCGACCTGCCGTTCGGAATCGACGGTGTCGTCGTCAAGGCCGACACCGCCGAGGACCAGCGGCAGGCCGGCAACGGCTCGCGCGCCCCGAGGTGGGCGGTGGCCCGGAAGATGGCGGCCGAACACAAGGTGACGCGCCTGCTGTCGGTGGAGTGGAACGTCGGCCGGACCGGGATCATCGCCCCGCGCGCCGTCCTGGAGCCCGTGGTCATCGACGGGGTGACGGTCACCTACGCCACGCTCCACAACCCGGCCGACATCACCCGTCGGGGGCTCATGATCGGCGACCAGGTGTTCGTGTACCGCGCCGGCGACGTGATCCCCCGGGTCGAGGCTCCCCTGGTCGACCAGCGCACCGGCGCCGAGAGCCCGATCGTCTTCCCCGAGACGTGCCCCCGCTGCGGTGACGCCATCGACACCGCCGAACAGCGGTGGCGGTGCGTGCGCGGCCGGAGCTGCCAGGCGGTGGCCTCGGTGATCTACGCGGCCGGGCGGGACCAGCTCGACATCGAAGGTCTCGGCGGCACGCGCGCGGTCCAGCTGGTGGAGGCCGGTCTGGTCGCGGACATCGCCGACCTGTTCACCCTGACCCGCGAGCAGCTCCTCGGCCTGGAGCGGATGGGCGAGACCAGCGCCACCAACCTCCTGGCCGCGATCGAGACCGCCCGCGGGGCCGCGTTGAGCCGCGTGTTCTGCGCCCTCGGCGTCCGAGGCACCGGGCGCACGATGTCGCGCCGGATCGCCGCGCACTTCGGCTCGATGGCCGCGATCCGGGCCGCCGACGCCGACACGCTGGCCGGGGTCGACGGCATCGGGACAGAGAAGGCCCGCGTCATCGCGGCCGAACTCGTCGAACTCGCCCCGCTCCTCGACAAACTCGAAGCGCAGCGGGTCGGCACGCAGGTGACCGAGGTGCGGAAGCCCGTGGCCGAGGGAGGCGACGGCATCGGCGCCGAGGCCGCGGGCGGACCGCTGGCCGGTCAGGCCGTCGTGGTGACCGGCTCCATGACCGGCCCGGTTGCGGAGCTGTCCCGGAACGAGATGAACGAGCTGATCGAGCGGGCCGGCGGGAAGGCGTCGTCGTCGGTGTCCAAGCGCACCACCCTCCTGGTGGCGGGGGAAAAGGCCGGCTCCAAGCGGACCAAGGCCGAGGAACTGGGCATCCGCATCCTCGACCCCGAGGAGTTCGCGGCCCTCGTCGCCGACCTCCTCCCCCCGGCCGTGTCGTCCTGACCCCTCGGTGCCGGGGGTCTCTCCGCGCCGCCGGTCCGCCCGGTCGGGTCAACCGGGACGGGGGACGGCCCGCCCCAGGAGATGGGCGTCCAGGTAGCCGCGTTCCGAGGCCGGGTCGTGGAGGAGTTGGGCTACGGGGGTGAGGCCGGCGGCGGTCAGGAGGGCGGTGAAGCGGGCGGCCGGCCAGGCGTAGGCGGGGGTCACCTTGTGGTCGAAGCGGACCGGGTCGGGGGCGTCGGTGGCGAAGAAGGAGACCAGGAGCAGCCCTCCGGGTGCCAGGGCGCGTACCTGCTCGGCGAGCAGCGCGGGCAGTTCCCCGGGCGGGGTGTGGATCATCGAGTAGTGGGCCAGTACGCCGCCGAGGGTGTGGTCATCGACCGGGAGGGCCTCCATGCGGGCCTCGTCGAACTGCAGGTCCGGATGGGAGCGGCGGGCGTGGGCGATCATGGCCGGGGAGAGGTCGAGTCCGAAGGCGTCCAGTCCCAGGCCGTGCAGCATGGCCGTCAGGTGGCCGGGGCCGCACCCGACGTCGGCTGTGCGGAGGTTGCCCGTCGCGCGGACCAGCTCGGCGAACGTGCCGAGCATGGCGCGGGTGAACGGGCGCGTCTCCAGCCGGTCGGCGAACAGCGACGCGTACAGCTCGACGACGTCGTCGTAGGCCGCTCTGGTGTCCTCCTGGTGTTCCCCCATGGAAGGGGAAGCTAGCAGGGGGAACGCACCGCGACGGCGCGGGTGGTGGTCCGGGCGGGGTGGTCAGTGGACGACGGTGAAGCTGCGCCAGGGGAGGGTGTCCGGGGCGGTGACGTCCGACATGGTGGTGGCGAGGTAGGTGCCGGGGGCCTCGTCCGACTTCTGGCAGCCCGGGGTGCGGTAGAGGACGATGTCGACGAGCGTGTTGTTCTCCACGTGCGCGGCTCCGCGTGGGAGGGCGATCTTGTGGCAGCCCTGGACCGGCGTGTTGCTGTAGGTCAGTTCGACCGGCGAGTCGTGGGCGCGGAAGCTGAGGGTGCCCACGGTGGTCCTGTCGGCGGAGCACGCGGTGGCGGTGAGCAGCAGGACTGCCGCTCCGGTGATGACCCCGAAACGCCGGTGGTGGGACATGGCTCGGTCCTCGTCTGTGCGGTGTGCCGTTGACCGCAGCCTGACGCGGTGGGCGCGGCCCGGCATCCGCTGCGCGGCCGCGTGGATGACACCGGGTCGGCGGGCTTCAGCCGTTCGGGGGTGTTCGGCGGGTTTGCGGCACCGGGGGGCGGCCGTCGGACGTTGGACCGCGCGACGCGGTCCGGGTGGTGAGGAGTGGTCTTGTACGACGGGGTCGTCGGCCGGGTGCTTCGGCGTGATGCCGGGGACCGGGACGGGAGGGAGCTGCGGGCGCGGGTCCGGCTGCTGGCCGGGGTCGGGGTCGAGGGCGACCTCGGTGTGCGGGGTGCCTCGCGGCGTCGTCGGCGTGGTGTCGGACAGGTCCACCTGCTGCCGGCGGAGGTCCTGGACGAGTTCGCCGAGGCCGGGCACGAGCTGGAGCCGGGGGAGCTCGGCGAGAACGTCACCACGCGCGGCATCGATCTCGCGCGGCTTCCGCTCGGCACCCGGCTGCAGCTCGGGGCGCACGCCGTCGTCCGCCTCGACGGGGTGCGTGCCATCGACGGCGTGCGCCTGGAGGTGTTCGCCCCGGGTGGGGAGGGGCGGGTGGTGCGACGGGCCGGGGTGATGGCCGTGGTCGAGGCGACCGGCTTCCTCAGTCCCGGGGATGCGGTTCGCATCCGGCTTCCCGGCCTGCCGTACCGGCCCCTGCCGTCCGTCTGACCCGGGAGGGTCAGTTCGTGAAGAAGGCGGTCAGGGCGGGGGCCAGGGCGTGGGGGTCGACTTGGTGGTCCTGGTCGGGGAGGGTCTGGTGGCGGCCGGGGAGGGCTGCTGCCGCGTTGCGGATCCAGGGGTCGCTCGCGCCGCCGTCGAGGACGAGGAGGTGCGGGGCCAGGGAGTCCCAGCGGCCGGGCGGCAGCGGGTGGCCGGACATGGTGCCGGCCATGACCTGCGCGTCGTACGGGAGGGTGTGGGCGAGCGCCTCCATGCCGGCCCAGAAGGGGGTCTGGCGCATGCCTTCGACCGTCTCGGCGGGGACCCCGACTCCGCGGGTGAGGAAGTAGGCGACCGCGTCGGAGCGGGCGCCGGCCGCCACGAGGGCGGTGAGGTGGTCGGCGTAGTCCTCGGGGACCGGGGGGCGGGTGTCGTCGACGACGAACGGCGGCTCGTACACCGAGAGGCGGGAGATCGCGCTGCCGTGGGCGGCGGCCTCCAGGCTGAGGACGGCGCCCGAGGACATGCCGTGGACGAAGGCGGTTCCGCCGGCGAGGCGGATCAGGGCGTCGAGGTCCTCGATCTCGCGCCGGACGTCGTACGGGGCGGTGTCGCCGCTGTCGCCCCGGCCTCGGCGGTCGTACGTGATGACCTCGAAGTGCCCGGACAGCAGGTCCGGCAGGTCTCCGAAGTCGCCGCGGCGCTGGAACGCGCCGCCGACGAGGATCAGGGCGGGGCCCTGTCCGGTCCGCTCGTAGGCGATCTTCGTGCCGTCCGAGGAGAGTGTGCGGTCCATTTCTGCCTTTCGGGTCTGCGTGAGGAGGGCGGCGCCTGCGTGGTGCACGTCGGGGACATCCAGGCCTCGGAGTGGTCGGGGCCGGGGGGAGTCCTGGTGCGGCTCCTTCAGTTGGCGCGTGCGGTGATGTCGCCGTACGAGGTGGTGGCGTGGATGGTCAGGGCGGCGGCGGAGCCCTCGGTGTTGGCGAGGCTGTTGTGGATCCTGCCGTAGGAGGTGCCGGCGTCGAGGGCGGCCGAGACGCCGCGGGCGGCGCCGACGGTCACGTCACCGGCGTCGGTGCTGAGGCGGACCGTGCCGCGGACGGCCTCGGCGATCATCAGGTTGCCCTTCTGGGTACGGATCTCCGCCGGGCCGCCGAGGCGGCCGACCGCGATGTCGCCGGCCTGGAGGGTGATGCGGCCGCCCGCGGTCTCGTCGAGCTTGACCGAGCCGTGGGCGCTGTCGTACTCGACCTCGCCGAGGCGGCCGATGGCGCGGAACTCGGCGGACGCGGTCTTCGCCCGCAGGTGGGAACCGGCCGGCAGGTGGACGGTGACCTCGACGGAGCCGGGGTTGCCGAGCATCCGGGCGCTGTCCTCGGGGGCCTCGATGCGGAGGACGCCGTCGGCGTAGGTGACCTGGACGGCTTCGGCGGCCTTCACGTCGCGGCTCTTCGAGGCGTCCACGGGCAGGACCTCCACCGTCGTGCTCGTCCCGTTCGGCGTGTGCGTCGTGTCCGGCTCGTCCGTGGCCACGAAGCGGATGCGGCCCGCGGGGACGTTCAGGAGGGCGGAGAGCGGGGCGGTGGTGTCGAACTGCTGCATGATCTGCTCCTTGATCGTGTCGGGCGCCGGCCCCTTTGGCCCGCTCGTTTCCGACAACGCAAAAGCTACGTTGTGTTCACTGATTCAGCAACGTGTTCGTTGCGATGTAGATCTATTTTTGCAGCTCAGAGTGGGTAAATCGTTGCGTTGACTTGGCGAGTTAATGCAATTGAGGTGAGGCGCGTGTTGCAATGACGGTGAAGTTAACGCCACGCGGGCGGTTGCTAGAATGGAATATGCGTTCGAATCATGGAGACATGCGTGCGGGACGCCCGGTGCTCGGCTCCGCGCTGACCGGGGACGAGCTGGGGCGGTGGTACTGGACGCTGGCCGAGCTGACCGGGCTGGCCCGGGAGCTCGGCGTACCGCGCGGGGGCGGGAAGGCCGTACTCACCGAGCGGCTGCGCGCCGCACTCGACGGGGAGCCGGTGCCCGCGGAGGTGCGCGTCCGGCGGCCGGGCGGGCGGCAGCTGGCCGCCCCGGTGGACGCAGGCACGGTGATTCCGGACGGGCAGCGGTGCAGTCAGGTGCTGCGGGAGTTCTTCGTGCGGGAGATCGGGCCCGGATTCCACTTCGACGCGCACATGCGGGCCTACGTCGCCGAGAACGCGGGGCGCACCCTGGGCGAGGCCGTCGCGCACTGGCACGCGACGCGCGCCGAGGCGGCGCTGCCGCAGGAGATCGGCGCCCAGTTCGAGTTCAACCGCCACCTGCGCGACTGGCACGCCGCCCACCCGGCCGGCAGCCGCGAGGAGGCCCTGGCGGCGTGGCGCGACCACCGGGCGACGCCGCGGTCGGCAGGTGGCGGCGAAGCCGCCGTTCGAGGACGGGCCTGACCCTCGATCAGGGCGCTGCGGTGGTTGGACCTCCCGGTCGAGGCGGTGCGCCGGCTGCTCGGCTGCGGCGAGGAGCAGCTGCCGGGGCTCGGTTCAGCCGCGGGAGCGGGGCGGGATGGGGAGTTGGCCCGCGGCGATGGCGGACAGGGCCAGGGCGAAGCCCGCGAGTTGGGCGGGGCTCAGGGTCTGGCCGAGGAGGGCGGCGCCGAGGGCGGCCGCGACCAGCGGCGAGAGCAGGACGAGGACGGCGGAGCCGGTGACGGGCAGGGTGGTGATGCCCCGGAACCACAGGACGAAGGCGAGAAGACCGCCGACCAGGCCGAGCCAGAGGTAGCCGAGGACGGCAGGCGCGTCAACGGCGGGGGGCGCGCCCTCGGCGAGCAGCACGACCGGCGTCAGGAAGACTCCCCCTGCGGTGAGTTGCCAGCCGGCGAAGGCGGTGGCGCCGACTCCGGCGGGGCGCCCCCAGCGCTTGGTGAGTGTCACGCCGAGTGCCATCGAGGCTGCGCTGGCCAGGCCCGCCAGGACCCCCACGGCGTCGAGTGCGGCGTCCGGGCCGATCGCGACCAGGCCGACTCCTGCCATGCCCGCCACGCCCCAGCCCAGCCGCCAGACGGACCGGCGTTCGTGGAGGACCGCCACGGCCAGGACGGCGACGACGAGCGGCTGGGCGGCCGCGAGGGTGGCGGCCACACCGCCCGGCAGGCGTTCGGCCGCGACGGCCAGCAGCGGGAAGGTGAGGCCCGTGTTCAGCACGCCCAGCGCCGCGGCCTTCGGCCACCACGCCCCGCGCGGCAGCGTCCGGCCGATGGCCAGCGCGATCAGGCCGGCGGGCAGCGCCCGCAGGAAGCCCGCGAACAGCGGGTGCCCGGGCGGGAGGAGTTCGGTGGTGACGACGTAGAACGTGCCCCAGGACAGCGGGGCCAGTGCCGTCAGCGCGGTGAGTGCCGCAATGGAGGTGTCGTTCGTCCGCAGCGCCTGGGGACTCGTCGCGTGGGGAGACATGACCGGAGTCTCGGTCGGGTGGGATCCATGAGTCCAACACATGCTTGTCAGCTCATCGATCTCGATCCACGATGGACGGGTGGAGCTCCAGCAGATGCGCTACGTCCTTGCCGTCGCCGAGACGAACAGCTTCACCCGGGCTGCCGCACGCTGTCTGGTCGTCCAGTCCGCCCTCAGCCACCAGATCGCGCGTCTGGAACGGGAACTCGGGGCGAAGCTCTTCGAACGCACCAGCCGCCGGGTCCGGCTGACTCCGGCCGGCGCGGCGTTCCTGCCTGCGGCCCGTCAGGCCGTGGAAGCCGCCGAACGGGCGGTCGCCGAGGTCGCCGCGGCGGTCGGCGAAGTCCGCGGAAGGCTGTCCGTGGGACTGATCCCCACGGTCGCCGCGGCCGACGTGCCGGGGGCGCTGCGCGAGTTCCGCCGGCGCCATCCGCACGTGCGCATCGGCCTGCGGGTGGGGGCCAGCGACGAGCTGACCGAGCAGGTCCGGGAAGGGACCCTGGACGTGGCGTTCCTCGGACTGCCCACGACCTCGCAGCCCCGCGGAGTGGCCGCCCACGAACTCGCCCGGGACCGCCTCGTCGCGGTGGCCGCACCGGACCACCCGCTCACCGCCGAGCCCTCGGTGGACCTCCGCAGGCTGTCCTCGGAGGTGTTCGTGGACCTCCCGGCCGGAACGGCCGGACGGCTCCAGTCCGACCAGGCCTTCGCGGCCGCCGGCCTCACCCGGGACGTGGCCTTCGAGGTGAACACCGCGGACTCGCTCATGGCCCGGCTCGTCGGTGAGGGCCTCGCCGTTGCGCTGCTCCCCGCCGCCTACGCGCCGACGCTCGACGGGGTGACCGTCATCGAGGTCACCGACGCCCCGGCCCGCGTCGAGCACGTGGTCTGGAGCCTTGCCGGGCGCCCGCCCGCGGCGACGGCATTCCTCTCGGTGCTCGGCATCCCGGGAACGTCCCCCGCGCCCCTCCCCCGCGAGTGCAGGGCGGGACGTTCCCCGGCGGACCCGCTCGCTCCACCGGCCCCTGTGGATTCCCCCTTGATCGGGAAGGTCGACCCTAGCTCCGGTCGGTGAGGAGTCTGGCCGTGACGGCACTCAGGCACGTCCTGCCGGCCGGGAAGCCGGCGCCCGCGTCGGCCGGGAAGACCGCGGCCGCGAGGAACGAGGCGCCGAAGACGGCGACCAGGCGCGGGGCCCAGGTGCCGCGGGCGCGGTGCGGAGCAGGCGGTGGAGGCCGGTCGCGGCTGCCGTGAGCAGAACGGCGGCGAGCAGGAAGTTCGCCGTCTGGATCCAGCCGTGGGAGCCGAGGGCGAGCTGGCTGATCGCGTTGCGGGTGAAGTCGAAGCCGTCGCGGGCGAGGCCCTGTGCGATGCCGGCGGCGAGGAAGAGCGGGCCGGCTGCCAGGCCGCCGGTGAGGAGGAGACGGGTGCGGGTGCGGGTGGTGGCGGGAGTGGACTGGGTGCGGGGCGTGGGGGCGGTGGTGAAGGTGGGGTTGGGGCTGGTCATGGGGTGCCTCCTCGGCCGGGTCCAGGGGATGTCTGCGCGTCGGTGTTCCGAGGGGTAGACGCCGCGCGGTGCCCGAACTCATCGGCGGGAGGCGCGGTTTCCGGCGGGAGGGGCTGGTTAGGCTGCTCGGTCATGACGACAGCGGGGCGGCGGATGGCGGTGGCGTTCGACGGGCTGGCCGGGGCGTACGACGACGCGCACCACGACGGGATCGGGCGGGCGCTGGTCGGGTGGCTGGCCCCGGGCGGGGACGAGGCCGTGGCCGATGTGGCGTGCGGGACCGGCGCGGTGGCGCTGGCCGTGGTCGCGGCGGGCGGCGGTGGGGTGCCGGTGCTCGCGGTGGACCTGTCGGCCGGGATGGTGGCGGCGGGCCGGGTGCGGGCGGAGCGGGCGGGGGTCGGCGGGGCGATCGACTGGCGGGTGGGTCCGGCGGTGCCCCTGCCGGTAGCGGACGGTGCCCTCGACGTGGTGCTCTGCGCGTCCTCGCTGCACTTCCTGGGGGCGGCGGCGTTCGACGACTGGTTGCGGGTGGTGCGGCCCGGCGGGCGGGTGGGGTTCACCCTGCCGGTCGCGTCGCGGTTCCGCCCGGGTGGGGTGTTCGCGGAACTGGTGGCGGAGGATCTGGTGTTGCCGGAGAGCGCGGAGGACGGGTGCCGGCTCGCGGCGGCGGCGGGGTTCGCCTCCCCTGCCGGACGGCTGGTGTCCGTAGGGGACCGGGCCGTGGTGATGGTGCGGGCCCGGGTGCCCTGACGCGGTGTCCGTTCAGGCGTGGGCCCGGCGGGCGCGTGAGGCCGTGATGACGGTGAGGCCGGCGGTGGCGGCGAACGTGGCGATCGTGGTCATCCCGACGCCGATGACGAAGAGGCCGCTGCCGTCGTCGGACCAGTCGTAGAACGAGGCGACGGTGAGGCCGGCGGTGGTGCCGACGATCGAGGCCACGACCAACTGGCGGCGGGCGGCGGCCCAGACGACCGCCATGAGGGTCAGCACCAGGCCGATCACCTGCCAGGCCTGGTAGGGGCCGCTGACCGAGCCGTCCGGGGCCACGTCGAGGATCTGGTCCCAGCCGAGCCAGGCCGCCCAGGCGCCGACGGCGAGGCCGGCCAGGAGGGGGGTGGCCATCAGGTCACGGGGGAGGCTGTGGAGTCGAGTGCTCATGGGGAACAGTGTTCTGGAGCGCGGAAGTCCAGGTCAGGGTGCTGGTACTCAGGTTCGGCGCGCAGGTGTCTGAGTACCCGTGAGCGGGTGTGCGGGGGTGGCTGGTTGTCGATGGGTTCCCGTGCGAGGTATCTTGCATTGCATGGTTCCTGGTAACGCAAAGAACGAGGCAGGGGGACGGGTCCCCAGCCAGTTGCGCAAGGGCGTGCTGGAGCACTGCGTGCTCGCCCTGCTGCGGGACGGGCCCAGGTACGGGGTCGAGCTGCTGGCCGAGTTGTCCGCGGTCAGCGTGATGACGACCAGCCAGGGCACGATCTACCCCCTGCTGTCGCGGCTGCGGCGGGAGGGGTACGTCGACACCGAGCTGCGCGAGTCCCCGAGCGGGCCGCCGCGGCGGTACTACACCCTGACGCCCGTCGGCCGGGCGGCCCTCGCCGAGTTCACTCAGGCGTGGCCGCTCTTCCGGGACGCCGTCGACCACTTCCTCACCGACCCGCAAGGGGAGACCGCATGAACGCCATTGCCGAGCACCCGCTGCTGACCGCCTACCTCGACGCCGTGTCGCGCGAGACGGCCGAACTGCCCGCCGAGCGGCGGGCCGAGCTGCTCGCGGACCTGCGCGAGCACGTCCAGGACAGCGGCGCGGAGGGCGAGGAGCAGATCCGGGAGGTGCTGGAACAGCTCGGCGACCCGCGGACCGTGGCCGCGTCCGCGCTCGCCGAGGAGCCGGCCGCCACACCCACCGCCGGGGCGGCGGCTGCGTCTGCCGCGCCTTCGGAACCGCTGTGGCGGACGCGGGTCACGGTGGGACTCCTCGCCTGCGCGAGCCTGCTGGTCCTGGCCAACTTCGCGCTGGGCGGGGTGGCTCTGCTGGCCGGGCTGGTGCTGCTGTGGAGCTCCGCGGTGTGGGAGCGGCGGGAGAAGGTGCTCGGCACGGCCGCGTCCGTCGCCGTGCCGCTGATGCTCCTGGTGGGTGCGCTGGTGCTGGCGGCGGTGCGCGTCGGGCCGGTGGAGCTGCTGGTGATCGCGGCGTGCTCCGTGGCCGTGCCGGGGGTGGGGGCGATGACGCTGCTGCGGACCGCGCGGCGGTGAAGTTCCGCGCGTCGGGCCGTCTTTGCGGGCTGCGGTCCGAGGGCGGCCCGCCGTCGTTTCATAGCTCGGGCATCGACATATGTCGGTAGGCGAGTTATTGTCGGAGCGTGAACGATCAAGCTCTGCGTGAGCCGACGCTGCTCATCCTCACGGCGGTCGCCGATGCCCCGCGGCACGGGTACGCGATCGCCCAGGAGGTCGAGAAGATCTCGGAAGGGCGCACGAAGATGCGCACCGGGACGCTGTACGGGGCCCTGGAGCGGCTCCTGGAACAGGAACTGATCGCCGTCCACGAGGACGCGGTGGTCGACGGGCGGCGGCGGCGCAGCTACGCGCTCGCGCCGCGCGGCCGCGAGGTGCTGGCGGCGGAGGCGGCCCGGATCGCGCGGACCGCCCGGGAGGCCACGCGCCGCCTGGGGCTCGGTGCCGCCGGTCTCGGTGCCGCCGGTGGGGCGGTGGGCGCGTGAGCTGGGCGGTTCGGCTCTACCCCGCCTCCTTCCGGCGGGAGTTCGGCGACGAGGTCGCCGAGGCGTACCGGGAGGCCACACGTGACGCGGGTCCGCTGGCGCGGATGCGGGAGACCGGCGACGTGGTCGGGCACGCCGTGCGCATGCGGCTCGGGCTGGGCTCGGCCGGGCGGGCCGGGCGGTGGTTCGCCGCGGTCGCGCCGTTCGCCCTGGTGGCCGCCGGTGCGGCCGCGCTCTGGTGGTCCGGGCTGATGTTCCGGGTCGGCCTGGGCGGCGGTACGACCGTGGCTGCGGCCGGTACGGCGTACACGCTGGTGGCCGCGGGCGGACTGGTGACCGTGGCGGGGGCCGTACTGGCCCTGGCCGGTCGGTGGACGGCCGGCTGCCGGCTCGCGTCGGCGGGGGTGGCCGGGACGCTGGCCGCGGATGCCTGGCGGCAGGGTGCCGGGGCGGCGGGGGCCGCCCTCTTCACCACGGGGCCGCTGTTGGTGCTGGTCCTGGTGGCGCTGGCCTGCCCGCCCGATCTGCGGCCGGTGCCGCAGGTGCGGAGCGCGGCTGGTGCCATGGCGGTCGCGGCCTGGGGGGTCGTGCTGAGCGCGGCGGTGGTGGCGGTGCCGTTGCCGTACGCGGTGGGCTGGCTGCGGTTCCTCGTACCGGTGGCCGGGGGGCTGCTGCTGGCGGGGCGTCAGGCCTTCGTACGGCTGCGCACGGCGCCGGCGGTGCTGGCCGCGGGGCTGCCGTTCCTCGCCCTCGCGGAGCTGACCGGGGCGCTCGCCGCGTACCTCGGGCTGCCGCTGCTCCTGCTGGTGCCGGCCGCCGCGGTGGCCGTGAGCGTGCGGCGGCGGCGTGGTGGGAGCGGGCCGCTGGTCGGTGCCTGAGCCGAGCGCTGCCGTTGCACGCTCTGCTCGCCGGTCGTGAACGATCCGCCCGCCGAAAGCAGGCAGGGGGCCCGGTCGACAACAGTCGACCGGGCCCCCTGCTCGTGCTTTGCTGTGGTGGGGCAGAGAGATCCAGCGAGATGCTCTACCCGACCGTCACGGAAAACTCACCACCGTTGATGATCAACAGAACCGCACCTGCGATGGCGCCCACCGCCAGCAGGATGCAGATCAGGCGGGCGGTCCGGCGCTGCTTGGCAATGGCCATCCGGACCGTCCTGCCGATCTCTTCCGACACGGACATGGTCCTCACCTCCTCCCGTTTTCCGGGTAGTTGAGATGGTCCAGCACCTGTCAGGCCCTTATGACGACCCATGACCCCGCGCTACGCTCGCTGACGGCACATGACACGGGATGACGCCAGGGGACAAGGAGGGCCATGGCACGCCTCCGGTTCCCTCACGACATCGGCCCGAGCCCCGTTCGCGACCTGCTGCTGTGGATGCACCGGCTGCACGGCCGCG
The DNA here is from genome assembly GCF_044540325.1 of Streptomyces sp. NPDC086023. Classification (NCBI taxonomy): domain Bacteria; kingdom Bacillati; phylum Actinomycetota; class Actinomycetes; order Kitasatosporales; family Streptomycetaceae; genus Streptomyces; species Streptomyces sp. NPDC086023. The sequence continues at coordinate 3,309 of NZ_JBITRX010000034.1, read as the reverse complement.
CAGGGGCTCCCGGTGTCCGCGACATGGCCGAGGCCGTGGGGTGCAGCCGTCACAAGATCCACGACATGCTGACCTCGGGGAGGTGCCCCCATGACGCCCGCACCCTGTTCAGGCTTGCGGGATGGCTCGACGGGCGGACACCCCGCCCCCGGGTGAGCGGCGACGAAGAGAGCGAAGACCGCTTCTACGACGAACTCGACGCCTTGTGGGACGCGGCGATGACGTTCGAGCTGCTGGAACCGCCCGAGCTGCCGCCACCCGTGGTGCCGGCAGGGCGAGTGCCGCCCCACGACGACGAGGAGCCGGTCCGGACGGAGCGTGAGGAAACCCCTGAGGCGGATTCCGAGGGCCCTTTCGGGGTGGCGGGTGACGAAGTCGTCGGCCCCGTCGTCCGTCGATCACCGTCTTCGTCGGGCATCAGCCCGTCACGGCCTGTGGAGATGCCGGACCCGGGCCGGTCCCGGTGCCTCCTCGTCGCAACAGGTGCGTACGATCATCTCTCCGACCTGCCGGGAGACGTCAGGGCGGCGGAGATGCTGGCGGAGGTCCTGACCGCCCCGTGGCCGGAGCCGGCCTTCGACAGGCTGGATGTGCTGCTCGACCCGGAGGACCCCCGCGACGTCCTGGGGGCGGTGCACGCTGCCGCTGACGAAGCGGACGACGTGCTGATGCTGTACTTCTCCGGCCATGGCCTGGTGTCCAGGAGGGGGAAGCTTCAGCTCGCCACCCGCAGCACTCGCCCTGACGCCGATTACACCGCCGTGCAGTACGACGACATCAGGGAACTGGTGTCCTCAAGTCGAGCCAAGCGTTCGCTGATCGTGCTGGACGCCTGCTACTCGGGTCGCGCGCTGGACGTGATGGGCCCGCACTCGGGTCTGCAGGAGGCGCCGAGCACGTATCTCCTCGCCTCCAGCGGGGCCGACGCTGCCTCGTTCGTTGACGACCAGGGCCTGCCGGTCTTCACCCGGCACCTGACCGAGGTGCTTGCCGTCGGCGACGCCGAGGCACCCGAAGTTCTCACCGTCCGGGACATTTATCAGCTGATCAACCGTCGAGCGCGACGTGAGGGGTATCCGACTCCGATGCTGCGCGCCAACCATGCGGGCCACCCGCTCGCCCTGGCGCGCAACGCCGCGCTGATGCCCGTCGACCGGGCTCAGGGCTCGGTGGGCATGGGGGCCGGGGCCGCCGCGAGCATGCGTTCGGGGGTCCAGTAGTCCTCGGCTTCACCCTGGGGGGTGAGGGCGTGGGAGGACGCCGACTCGTCCGGGGCGGGCGGTTCGGGGGTTTCACGGGCGGCAGCGGTGTGCGCCGCGGCGATCAGTGCGGCGGCTGCCAGGGCCGCGGCTGCGGCCAGGGTCTTCGCGTTCAAGGGTTCTCCCGGTTCCTGGTGCGGGACGGGCGGGTGTGCTGTGGCCGCAGCCTAGGGGGTGCGGCCGGCCGTGTCCGGATGTGACAGGGAATCGTCATTGCGGCCGCGGCGGGGGGCGGTGAGGATCGATGCATGTCCACCACATCCCACCGCGTCGTGATCGCGGTCTTCCCCGACGTCGACCTGCTCGACGTCACCGGTCCGGCCGAGGTGTTCTCGCTGGCCGGCCGGGAGACCGGGGGGCGTGCCGGGTACGAGGTCCTCCTCGCGTCGCCCGACGGGGCGGCGGTCCGGACCGCGGCGGGGGTCCGACTGGTCGCCGACCTGGCCTTCGGCGAGGTCCGGGGACCGGTGGACACGCTGCTCGTGCCGGGGGCCGTGGACATGGGGCCGGACGGTCCCGTCGCGCGGATCGACCCCGGCGTCGTGGCGTGGGTCGCAAAGACCGCGCGGCGGGCACGGCGGGTGGCGTCGGTCTGCGTCGGTGCGCACGTGCTGGCCGCGGCGGGGCTGCTGGACGGGAAGACGGCGACCACGCACTGGTCGACCGCCGCCCAACTGGCGGCCGACCACCCGGGCGTCACCGTCGACGCCGATCCGATCTTCGTACGGGCGGACCGCGGGCGGCTGTGGACCGGGGCGGGCATCAGCGCCTGCCTGGACCTGGCGCTGGCGCTGGTCGCGGAGGACCTGGGCGAGGACACGGCGCTGGCGGTGGCGCGGCAGCTGGTGATGTACCTGAAGCGGCAGGGCGGGCAGAGCCAGTTCTCCGTACCCCTCAGCCGGCCCCCGGCGGGGCGGCGGGACATCGACGAGCTGCTGCTGTTCATCGCCGACCACCTGGACGGTGATCTGTCGGCCGGGGCGCTGGCAGCGCGGATGTGCCTGAGCGAGCGGCACTTCGCCCGGGTGTTCGCGCGGGAGACCGGTGTGAGCGCCGGTGCGTACGTCGAGTCGGCGCGGGTGGAGGCGGCGCGGCGGCTGCTGGAGACCGGGGACCTGCCGCTGGGTCAGGTCGCGGCGGCTGCCGGGCTGGGGTCGGCGGAGACGTTGCACCGGGCGTTCCGGCGGCAGGTCGGGACGACGCCGGCGGCGTATCGGCGGCGGTTCCGGATGTCGGTCGGCTGACCCCTCCTTCTCTCTTTTCTTCTTCCTTCTGTTCGTGTCGGTGGCCTGGTCGGAGTGTTCGCCGCGCCATGCCCTTTTTGTGAGGAGAGTCCTGATGAGCGTCGTGTCGAAGAGGCTGCGCGAGGTGGTCGGGCTGGACGACCGGCCGGCCCGGCTGAGCGAGTCCGTCCTGGTGATGATCGACTTTCAAAACACCTACCGCGAGGGGGTCATGGCCCTGGAGGGTGCGGAGGAGGCCCTCGCGGAGGGAGCCCGGCTGCTGGAGCGGGCGCGGGCCGCGGGTGCGCCGGTGGTGCACGTGGTGAACGACGGCGGCCCGGGTACGCCGTACGACGTCCGGGCGCGGATCGGGGCGATCAGCGACGAGGTCGCGCCGCGGGCCGGGGAGGCGGTGGTGGTGAAGCAGCTGCCGGACTCCTTCCGGGGGACCGATCTGGAGAAGGTGCTGGACGGGCTGGGGTTCGCGGCAGGGAGTGGGAAGGACCTGGTGCTGGCCGGGTTCATGACGCACATGTGCGTGCTGTTCACCGCGCAGGGGGCGTTCAACCTGGGGTACCGGCCGACGGTGGTCGCGGCGGCCACGGCCACCCGGTCGCTGCCGGCGGCGGACGGGGGCGTGGTGCCGGCGGAGGTGCTGCGGGCCGGCGCGCTGGCGACCGTCGCCGACCTGTTCGGGGTCGTGGTGCCTTCCGGTGAGGGGCTGGACGCCGGCTAGTGATCTGGTTCGGAGATGCGTGAGCAGTAGCGGCAGATGCGGTCGAGGATCTGGTCGGCGGTCTTGGTCCACTTGAAGGGCCGGGCGTCGT
>NZ_JBITRX010000033.1:0-54932 GCF_044540325.1 Streptomyces sp. NPDC086023 | reverse complement strand
GCAACGACGCTGCCTCGAACGCGGAGTGTTCTGCTCCCTCGACGACCTCAAGACCGCACTGGAGACCTGGATCAAGGTCTGGAACGACGACGCCCAGCCCTTCAAGTGGACCAAGACCGCCGACCAGATCCTCGACCGCATCTGCCGCTACTGCTCACGCATCTCCGAACCAGATCACTAGGCCAGGCCCGCCAGCTCCAGCGCCTCGACGCCGGCCCGCAGCGAGGCGAGCCGCTCGTCCAGCGTGAACCCCGCCGGGGCCAGCGTCAGCGTGGTGACCCCCGCCTCCGCGTACGCCTTCATGCCGTCCGCGATCCGCTCCACCGGACCGAGCAGGGTCGTCGAGTCGATCAGCTGGTGCGGTACGGCCGCGGCCGCGCCCGCCTTGTCGCCGCCCAGGTACTTGTCCTGGATCTCGGCGGCCTCCTTCTCGTACCCCATGCGCTGCGCGAGCTGGTTGTAGAAGTTCTGCTTCCGGCTGCCCATGCCGCCCACGTACAGCGCGGTGTACGGACGGAACATGTCGGCCAGCCCGGTCACGTCCGGGCCCACGGCCAGCGGGACCGTCGGGCACACGTCGAAGCCCTCCATGGTCAGCCCGGCCTTCTCGCGGCCGGCCCGGATGTGGGTGAGCGCGGTGGCCTCCAGGTGCTCGGCCGCCGGGAAGATCAGCAGGGCGCCGTCGGCGATCTCGCCGGTCTGCTCCAGGTTCTTCGGGCCGATCGCGGCGATGTAGAGCGGGATGTGCTCGCGCTCCGGGTGGACGGTCAGCTTGATCGGCTTGCCGGGGCCGCCGGGCAGCGGCAGCGTCCAGTGCTCGCCGTCGTACGAGAGCCGCTCGCGGGTCATCGCCTTGCGGACGATCTCGACGTACTCGCGGGTGCGGGCCAGCGGCTTGTCGAACTTCACGCCGTACCAGCCCTCGGAGACCTGCGGGCCCGAGACGCCGAGGCCGAGGCGGAAGCGGCCGCCGGAGAGGGAGTCGAGGGTGGCCGCGGTCATCGCCGTCATCGCGGGCTGGCGGGCCGGGATCTGCATGATGGCCGAGCCCACGTCGATGCGCTCGGTCTGCGCGGCGACCCAGGAGAGCACGGTCGGCGCGTCGGAGCCGTAGGCCTCCGCGGCCCAGCAGACGTCGTAGCCGAGGCGGTCCGCCTCCCGCGCGACGGCGAGATTGTCGGCGTCCATGCCCGCACCCCAGTAGCCGAGGTTGATGCCGAGCCTCATGACCTGTCCCCTTACCGATCAGTAACGTTCTGGTGCCGGGACTGTAGCGCGCGCAGGTCCGATCCGTCAGTGCCCCCAGTAGTCTCAGCCCTCATGGAGCAGAGGCGACTCGGCCGCACCGGCCTGCGGGTGTCCAGGATCGGACTCGGCACGCTCACCTGGGGGCGGGACACCGACGAGCACGACGCCGCCGACCAGTTGAAGACCTTCTGGGAGGCGGGCGGCACGCTGGTCGACACCGCCGACGTGTACGGCGGCGGGGACGCCGAGTACCTGCTCGGACAGCTCATCGGGGGCCTCGTGCCCCGGCGCGACCTGGTGATCGCCACCAAGGCCGGCAGCGTGCCCGACCCCGACCGGCGCTCCGACGGCTCCCGCGGGCACCTGCTCGCCGCGCTGGACGACTCGCTGGCCCGGCTGGGCACCGACCACGTCGACCTCTGGCAGCTGCACGCCTTCGACCCGTACACCCCGCTGGAGGAGACCCTCGGGGCGCTGGACCTGGCGGTGGCCAGCGGCCGGGCCCGCTATGTCGGCGTGTCGAACCTGTCGGGCTGGCAGCTGGCGAAGGCCGCGACCTGGCAGCTGGCGGCGCCGGGCGCGCGCACCCCGCTGGCGAGCACGCAGATGGAGTACTCGCTGCTCCAGCGGGGCGTCGAACGCGAGGTGCTGCCCGCCGCCCTGGACCTGGGCCTCGGGCTGCTGCCGTCCTCCCCGCTGGGGCGCGGGGTGCTGACGGGCAAGTACCGGGGCGGGGCGGCCCCGGTGGGCTCCCGGGGCGACGCCGAGCACCTGGCGCCCTTCGTCGCGCCGTACCTGGACGAGACCGCGAGCCGGATCGTGGACGCGGTGCTGACGGCGGCGAACGGGCTCGCGGTCACCCCGCTCCAGGTGGCGCTGGCCTGGGTGCGCGACCGGCCGGGCGTGGCCGCGCCGGTGGTCGGCGCGCGGACGGCGCAGCAGCTGACGGAGGCGCTGTCGGTGGAGGCCCTTAGTCTTCCCGAGGAGATCCGCCTGGCGCTGGACGACGTGTCCGCGCCGGTGCACCGCTATCCCGACCAGGACTGGAGCGAGCTGTGAGCACGGAGCCGGGGGCGCCCGAGGCGCCGCACACCGGGGAGCCCGAAGACACCGGGGCACCGACGGCGCCGGAGGCCGCCGGCGCCTCGGATGCCGCGCACCCGGAGGACGCCCCGGACACCGGCCGCGGCCCGGGGAGCGCCGCGGACGACGCTGCGGAGGCGGGTACGGGGGCCCGGGAGGGAATCGGTTCCGAGACCGGCACGGACGCGGAGGCCGAGGGCGGCGCGGACGCAGCCGCCGGTACCGACTCCGAGGGCGCCGAGGCGCCGCAGCTCAGCGAGGCCGAGGCCGAGCTGGCCGCGCAGAAGGTCGAGCGGGAGCGCATCGCGCGGCGCAAGGCCGAGCGCACGGCGCCCATCGAGGCCGGGGCCGGGCTCAGCGGCACCGCGGCCGACCTGCTGGCCGCGGTGCGCGCCGTGGAGGGCGGCGGCAGGCCCGCCCGGCCCGTGTTCGACGAGGCCGCCCCGGCGCCCCGCCGGGCGGCCCCCGCTCCCCCGCCGGCACCGCGCGCCCCCGTCCCCGTCCCGGCACCGGCCGCCGGCCCGGAACTCCTCGCCGCGGTACGCGAGGTGCTGGCCCGCGGCGGCGCCCCGGAGGCCCTGGCCGCGCCCGCCGTCGAGGCGCTCGGGACCGGCGCGGCGGAGCTGCTGCGCGAAGACCCCTGGCAGCTGCTGGCGGTCGCCTCCGTACGTCCCGCCCAGGCCGACGGCTTCGCCCGCGCGCTGCTGGGCCCCGAGTGCGGTCCCGGGGACGAGCGACGCGTACTCGCCCTGACCGGGTGGCTGCTGGAGCAGGCGGCGGTCAAGGGGCACACCGCCCTGGAGCAGCCCGTCCTGGCGTCCGCGCTCGGGCAGTACGCGGTGCCCGACCCGGAGCGGGCCGTGGAACTGGCCGTCTCCGAGGGCACGGTGATCGTCTTCCAGGAGCCCCTCGGCGAACCGCAGGCGGCGCAGGACACGGAGCGGGCGGAGGACGCGGAGGACGCGGACGAGGAGGTTCCGGTCCGGGTCCTGCTCGGTCTGGAGAGCCACACGCTGGCCGAGGAGAGCCTCGCGGACGGCCTGTTCCGGCTGATCGGCACGTTCGGCAAGGGCGGGGACGCCGACTGGGAGGGGGCCGCGGCGCAGGCGCCGTCGCCGTCCGCGGCCGAGCTGGTGCGCGCGGCGGCGGGGCACGGCCTGGTCGTCCACACCGGCGGCGAGGCCGCCCGGGCGGAGCCGGCCGCGCTGGTGGCTGCGGCCCGGTCGCTGGGCCTGCGGGCGTACGCGGCCACGCACACGGCCGACGCGCGGGACCGCCTGGGGGCCGGCGCGGTGACCGTCACGGGCCTGCTGTCCGGCGCGGAGGGCCCCGGCCGGGACGCGGAGGGCGTGCTCGCGCTGGACCTGCTGGTGGTGCTGGACGCCCCCCAGCTGGACGTGGACCGCGCCGCGGCGCTGGTGGAGTCGGTGCCGGACGGCGCGCGGCTGGTGCTGAGCGGCGATCCCGCGGTGCTCGGACCGGCGGGCGCCGGGCGGGTGTTCGGGGATCTGATCGCGGCCCGGGTCTGCCCGCAGGTCGCCTCCCGCACCCCCGACCCCGGCCCGCTCGGCGAGCTGGTGTCCGGCATCGGCGTGGGCGAGCTGAACCAGGTCGAGGCCCCCGGCAAGGAGGTCGTGATCGTCCCGGTGCGGGACGCCGGCGAGGCCGTGCACCGCACGGTGCAGCTGGTCGCCGACTCGGTGCCGCGCGCCTTCGGCCTGGCCGCCGACCAGGTCCGGGTGATCACCCCCGGGCACGGCGGCGCGGCGGGCACCCGGGCGCTGAACGCGGCGCTGAAGGAGCGGCTGAGCCCCGGCCCCGGCCGGTTCGGCGGCTTCGACCCGGGCGACCTGGTGGTGCACGTGCCGGCCCCGGGCCGGGCGGTGCCGGGCCGGGTGGTCTCGGCCGACGCGGCGGGGCTGCACCTGGACTGCGCGGGCGAGCGGGTCGTCGTACCGAAGGACCGCGTGGAGCAGGCGGTGCGGCACGGCTGGGCGGTGACCGCGCACCAGGCGGTGGGCAGCCGTTGGCCGGCCGTGGTGGTGGTGCTGCCGGGCGACGCGGCGGAGGCGCTGTCGCGGGACTGGGTGTACACGGCGTTCGGCCGGGCCGAGCGTCACCTGTCGGTGGTGCACGGGGTGGACCAGGCGCTGCCGCGGGCCGTGGCGGAGGTACTGCCGAAACCCCGTACGACGCGGCTGACGGCGCTGCTGCGGGCACTGGCGGCGCAGACAGCGGAGTAGGGCGCAGGAGCCGAAGGGCGGCATGGAAGCGCCCGGAGGTGGCGGAGCCGGCCGGTACTGCCGGCAGGAGCGGCGCCCGGCGGCCCCTGAGAGGGCTGCCGGGCGCCGTTTTTGGTTGGGGCCGGGGCCGTCCGGTAGCCGGGTCCCCGGTCGGGCGGGCCCGCGGTCGGGACGGTCAGCGGTCGGGACGGTCAGCGGTCGGGACGGTCAGCGGTCGAGGGGTTCCAGTTCCCCGTCGTCGAGTTCGTCGTCGAAGACCGAGCTGACGTCGATGCGGTGCAGCACGCTGCCCGGATCGGCGTGGTCGAAGGGGGTGTTGAACCACTCGCCGGGCTCGGGGGCCTCCTCGGCCGCCGTGATCCAGAGCGTGGAGTCGCCCTCTTCGAGGCCGAACTCCTTGTAGCGGGAGGCGATCTCGTCGGGTTCGTACTCGCCGAAGAGCACCCCGAGGGCCTCGGCCGTGCCTCCTCCGTCGCCGGGTTCGTCCTCGTGGTGCAGGGCGGCGACGCGGTCGGCCTGGGCGATCAGGCGCTGGGGTTCGGCGACCAGGTAGTCGCGGCGGATCAGGACGCTGAAGGAGGTGGGTTCGGCGGGCCCGCTGTACGGGGCCTGGCCCTCACCCGCGGGGATCTCGAAGGGGGTCACCTCGTCGTACCGCTCGTAGAGCAGTTCGTCGTACTCCTCGGCCGCTGCGGCCAGTTCGTTGAAGGCGGCGTAGACGGCCGGGTCGTCGTCCCCTGACCGGCCTTCGACCGCCGCCAGGTGACGGTCCAGCGCGGTCTTGACCGCCTCGGCGGCGGCGCGTACCTCGGCAGCGGTGGGCTGAGCGGCATCAGACATAGTGCAGACGCTATCCGTACGAGGCCCGTGCCCGCACAATAGATGCGATGCCGGAATACGAATTCGTCGACGTGTACGTGCCGCGCGGTGTGAGCCGTAAGGAGGCGACCCGTCTGCTGACCGACCACGCCGAGTACGGGAACTGGGAGCTGGACCGGTTGAGCCTGCACCGGGACGGCAGCCGCCGGGTGCGGCTGCGCCGCCGGATCATCCGCCAGGTCCGGGCCACCTGGTGAGACCGGGGTGGCCCGGATCCGGGTGACGGGCGCCGGCTAGCCGGCGGCGCCGTCGCGGCGGGTGCGGCGGTAGAGCACGGTCCCGGCGAGGAGCATGCCGCCGGCAAGCGGCAGGCCCGCGCCGAGGGCTCCCGCGCCGGTGTGGGCGAGCTCGGAGCCGCGCATGCCGTGGACACCGGTGCCGATGCGGCCGGTGCCGGGCTTCGCCGTGCCCGGGGTGCCGGGCTTCCCCGTGTGGTTCTTGCCGGGGCCGGGCTGGGCCGGGGTGCCGGGTCCGCCGGGGGTCCCGGGCGTGCCCGGGGTGCCGGGGTGGCCCGGAGTGCCGGGGGTCCCGGGCGTACCGGGGTGGCCCGGCGTACCCGGGTTTCCGGGGGTGCCGGGAGTCCCCGGCGTGCCCGGGTTACCGGGGTGGCCCGGCGTGCCGGGGGTGCCCGGGTGGCCCGGAGTGCCAGGGTGTCCGGGGTGTCCGGGATGACCGGGAGTGCCCGGATGGCCCGGAGTGCCGGGGCCCGGAAGATTGGCGCAATCGTTTCCCAGTGCGGGGTTCAGCAGACCGACCACGTCGGCCGTGTTCCCGCAGGCGTTGACCGGGAGCCGGAGCGGGGCCTGGATCAGGTTGCCCGAGCCCACGCCCGGCGAGCCGTGGGCGTCGCCGTGCGCGCCGGAGCCGGACCCGCCGCCGGCGTGGTCGCCCGATCCGCCGTACCCGCCGTCGTCCCCGTGGCCGCCGCCCGTGTTGGCGCAGCGGTTGCCCGCGGCCGGGTTCAGCAGACCGATGACGGAGACGGTGTTGCCGCAGGCGTTCACGGGTGCGTGCACCGGCGCCTGGATGGTGTTCCCGGACAGTACGCCCGGGGAATTCGAAGTGCCCCCCACGGCACCGGAATCCGCGTGTGCGTAGCCCCCACCCAGAGCGAGGGCACCGCCCGCGGCCGCCATGGTGAAGAGAGTCTTCCTGGTGACCTGTCGCATTGCTGCTCGTTCCCTGCTTGTGCGTTCCGGATCGGCGTACGTGCTCCCCTGCCCGGACGCCGAAGTGCTGGATGGCCCGCGGCCCCGGAACGCGGGAGGTGCGTTCCGGGGCCCGGGCTCAGACCCTTGGAAGGGTGAGACTTCGACGTCAGGCGTTGACGCAGGTGTTGCCGAAGGCCGGGTTCAGCAGGCCGATCACGTTGACCGTGTTGCCGCACACGTTGACCGGCACGTGGACCGGCACCTGGACGACGTTGCCGGAGAGCACACCGGGCGAACCGACAGCGGCACCCTGGGCGCCGGCGTCGGCGACGGCGAGGCCCGCACCCGCGAGAACCAGGCCACCGGTGGCAGCCGCGGCAGCGACAACCTTCTTGATCATCATTCCTCCTAGTAGGCAATGCGGTCCCAGCCGCGGACCGCACCACCAACAACGAGGAGGACCAACCAGGGCTACGAGCTTATGGTCGCATTCACTCTTCCGCGTGGTGTGCGAACACCTTGGCGATCGTTCAGCAGTTGTCGATGAATCGGTCGAGCACGCGCACGCCGAACTTCAGGCCGTCGACCGGGACGCGCTCGTCGACCCCGTGGAACATGCCGGCGAAGTCCAGCTCGGGCGGCAGCTGGAGCGGCGCGAAGCCGAAGCAGCGGATGCCGAGGTCGTCGAAGGACTTGGCGTCTGTACCGCCGGAGAGCATGTACGGCACGGCGCGGGCGATCGGGTCCTCGGCCTTGAGGGCGGTCTGCATGGCGTCGACCAGACGGCCGTCGAAGTCGGTCTCCAGTGCCTTGTCGCCGTGCACGTCCTCCCGCCTGACCTTCGGGCCGAGGATCCGGTCGAGGTCGGCCAGGAACTCCTGCTCGTACCCGGGCAGGAAGCGGCCGTCGACGTGGGCGGTGGCCTGGCCGGGGATGACGTTCACCTTGTAGCCGGCGCCGAGCATCGTGGGGGCGGCGGAGTTCCGCAGGGTCGCGCCGACCATCTTGGCGATGCCGCCGAGCTTGGCCAGGGTGCCGTCCATGTCCTCGGGGTCGAGGGGGGTGCCCAGGGCGTCGGAGAGCTCGTCCAGGAAGGACCGCACGGTCTTGGTGACCCGCACCGGCCACTGGTGGCGGCCCAGGCGGCCGACGGCCTCGCACAGCTCGGTGATGGCGTTGTCGTTGTTGGTCATCGAGCCGTGGCCCGCGGTGCCCTCGACGGTGAGGCGCATCCAGTGCATGCCCTTCTGCGCCGTCTCGACCAGGTAGAGGCGCAGGTTCTCGTTGACCGTGAAGGAGAAGCCGCCCACCTCGCCGATGGCCTCGGTGACGCCCTCGAAGAGGTCGGGGTGCTTGTCGACCAGGTGGCGGGCGCCGTAGGTGCCGCCGGCCTCCTCGTCGGCCAGGAAGGCCAGCACGATGTCCCGCGGGGGCTTGCGGCCGGTGCGCAGGCGGTCGCGGACGACCGCGAGGGTCATCGCGTCCATGTCCTTCATGTCGACGGCCCCGCGGCCCCACACGCAGCCGTCGGCGACCTCGCCCGAGAAGGGGTGGTGGGTCCAGTCGGCCGCGTTGGCCGGGACCACGTCGGTGTGGCCGTGGATGAGCAGGGCGGGCTTGGAGGGGTCCTCGCCCGCGATCCGGGCGACGGTGGAGGCGCGTCCCTGGTGGGACTCGAAGATCTGCGGCTCCAGGCCGACCTCGGCGAGCTTCTCCGCCACGTACTCGGCGGCCTTGCGTTCGCCCGGCCCGGAGTGGTCGCCGTAGTTGCTGGTGTCGATCCGGATCAGTTCGCGGCAGAGGTCGACGACCTCGTCCTCGCCGGAGACGGTCCTGCCGGTGCTCGACTCGCTCACGCTGCTTCCTCCCACACTCGGTGCCGGTGATCCCCCTCATCCTCTCGCCCCGGCCGCCGCTGCCCAAGGGCGGACCCGGCCGGACCCGCCGGGAGCGCGGCCGGGGCCGGGGCGGAGGGGGCGCGCGGGGGTGCGATCGGAGCACTCCGAATCCCTGGTAATGTTCTCTTCGTCGGAGCGGCCCGGAAGGGACGCGAGACAGACACCTTGTCCGGGTGGCGGAATGGCAGACGCGCTAGCTTGAGGTGCTAGTGCCCTTTATCGGGCGTGGGGGTTCAAGTCCCCCCTCGGACACCAGCTAAGACCCCACTTCACGTGGGGTTTTTTGCTTTTCTAGGCTGTGGCGTGACCAACCACGTGACCAACAGCCCAGAGATTCCCAGGTCAGACCAGGGATGACAGACCGATCCGGCCCGCTCCAGAGGCGGCGAGCTTCCGCGCTCCGTCCTTACGTGAGTGCCCGTACCGGGCCATCGTGTAGCCCGGCGAGTGGTGCCGGACGTTTGCTGAGACCTCTACGGGGTTCTCCCCGGCCTCCAGATCGTTCGTGACCTTGCTGTGCCTCCAGTCGTGAATCCGGAAGTCCTCCGGCAGGTGCAGGCGCGTCCGGAGGGTGCGCCAGCGTGCCGAAACCTTCTCAGGGTCCTGGGGCCCACCTGCCTCCCCTCGGTAGAGCTTGAAGCCGTCCCGGGCGAACACCAGGTCATGATCAACCCACGCGGTCCCTAGTCGTTTCCGCTCCTCGTCCTGGCGCTGCTTCTGCCACTTGAGGACGTTCATCACGGACTGATCTACGTAGATCCGAGCGTTGGCGTCACCGTCCTTGGTCAGCTTCCGAAGCCGGTAGGCGTTTCCTTCTTCGACTACCACCCAGCCCAGTTCGATCGACCCCTCGTCCCAGTGGATGAGAGACCACTTCATACCCAGTGCCTCGCTGCGCCGGACACCAGTCGCGGCGTAGACGGTCCACAGCGGAGCGTCCCGAAGACAGTGATGGGTCAGGCCGCCGTCACAGACCCGATTACCGCACGGCTCCCACACCGAGCCCAGGAAGCGGGCTGTCTGGCCGTCGTCCACGGTGGGGAAGTCGCGTTCCTGCTTCCGTATCTCTCGGGCGGTAGGCGGGTGCGCCGTGGCCGCCGGGTTGGCGGGTATCAGCTTGGGCACTGCCGCCCCGAGGGCACCCGACAGGATGTTGTGGACGTGCCGGACGCTCTTGGCGCCCAGGGGCTTGCCCTTGTTCGTCGAGCACGGGACGGTCTCCAGCAGCCGGTACAGGTCGTCAAGGGTGTCGTCCGTGACCTCGCACAGCTTCACTGCGCCGATGTGCGGCTTGATGTGCAGACGGATCTTTGTCTCGTACCCGGCCACGGTCGTCCCCTCCTTCCTGTGGTTGCTCAGCCACTTATCGAGCCAGTCGCCCAGCTTCATGTCTGAGCGGGCAGCGATCTTGCCCGCGTCGTGGTCGCTGTGCCACTGCCGTAGCGCCTTCTCCGCCTCGGTCTTGGTCTTGTACTCCCGGCCTATCCAGTAGCGCTCCTGCTTCCCGCTCGCCTTGTTGAAGTGGAGGGGCGTACGGACGCCCCAGGTGTTCGGTCGGCCCTTGCGCGGGATCTCCACAGGAGTCCCCCCGAGCCCGTTACCGCGCTTCGCCACGTGGCTCAGTTGCCTTCCCGCTCGCGCCACCACTGGGTAAGGAGGGCTGTCGCCTTGTCGGTGAGCCGTTGCCCGTCCCAGAGTCCGAGTCCTTTAGATCGTTTGATGCGCTCGGACATGGTGGCCTTGCCGATCCCCAGACGGCCGGCCAGCTCGCCCTGGGGCGCGGTGGTGCCCGTGGCGCGCATCCGGGCCAGCTCCGCAACGAGGAGGGTGTAGTCCTCTTCCGTGCGGCAGCGCGCCGGGACGGGGTAGGGCTCGTTCATGGCCCGGTCTTCCTGCTTGGCGAGTGCCGCGCGGGCTCCGGCCTTGATCTCCGCTAGCGGGATCTGGCGGAGGAGGCTGGCGGGGATGCCATCCGTCTCCAGGGCTTCATCCATGCCCTCCTCGGTCTCTTGGAGACTGCCGCCCACCGCGAGGCGAATGGTCAGCTCTGAGGGGCCGTTGAACGGGGCGGCGACGGGACAGCGGGCATCGACCCGCCAAGGACCGTAGAACCTCGTCCATACGATCTCTGTCCCGTCGCGCTGCCACTCCTGGCCTGCTTCGTGTGGTGTTGATGTGTTCACAAGATCGACCCTAGCAGCACCCGAACACGGCGCAACCTGTTCGGAAGGGTGGCGTACGCCACAGGTTCCGAACTTGCCGCAAGAGGTTCGGATGTGTTGTTAATGGAGAGCAGCCGGGCAGCAACGGACGGAAACACCGACCACCGGCCGACAAGGGAGCACACGCCATGAAGATCGATTTCTGCAAGCTCAATGAGGACCTTCCCCGGGAAGTCATGCGGGCCCACCAGGTCGGCATCCATGCGGCATTGGATGCAGGCGAACTCACCCCCGAGGGGCTTCGGATGATCTCTGACGCGGTCGGGGCACATCTCGATTCTCTGCGGCTCGCCGGGCGGTGGTGACCAGTTGGACACCCGGAAGCTGATGACCGTTGACGATGTGGCGGAGTACCTGGCGGTACCCGAATCCTGGGTCTACTCGAATTGGCGGCAACGCAAGATCCCTTTCCGAAAGGTCGGACAGGCCCTCCGATGCCGTCCGGCCGATCTAGAGAACTGGCTAGACCGGCAGAACTGAACGGCATGACCAACGACGCCCCCGAGGCAACCGGGGGCTTTTTCTTTGCCTGGAGTGGTAGTTGACCGCAGTCGCTGTGAAGCTCGTTGACCTTGTGTGCGCTACCTGCCGCGAGCCCTACACGTACGAACGCCCATGGGGTCCAGGGAGGAACCCGGCGACGAATCCGAACCACCCTGAGTGCAAGCAGAATCGGGAGAACCAGGGTCGCGCCATGTCTCGGGAACGCAAGCGAAAGGGACTGCCGCCGAAGAGGCGGACAGAGAGCGCCGACGCCCTGGATATCGCATGGCGTGCCGGGGCCTACGTCGAGGAGGTCCTACGGTTTCAGAGCCCGCCGGAAAAGTACGACACCCGGCAGGAGGCTGAGAAGCGTGTTCATCCGGACATCGCCTATTCGACCCGTGAGGACCGCCGCGCGGTCGCCCTGTGGTTTGCCGACACGAGGGAACCGAAGGTCGGCCCGGAAACGGGGCGGACCTCGCCCCGGCGCCTGACGGTGATCGGCTCCGCTCGGCCCTGGTGGGCGTCCGAGGTGACGTGTACGCGCGGCCCGGTCAGGCCCCTGGAGCCGTTCACGATGGGCGGTTGAAAAATGTGTGCGCATCCCATGTCCTGGATGCGTCCGTTTTTTCTTATAGGTGAGGGGAGCTTTCCCCTTGGAGTCATGACCGCTGGGCGGCGGTCCTCTGACGCGGACGAGAGTCCGGGCCCGTTCGAAGTCCTGAGCATCAACCATGCTCGAATGCGGCTCTGCGGATACCTGCCTGTGAGATCACAGCGGACAACCGGAGGGCGGACCCTTACCCCGTGAAGTTGATTGTGTGGGGGTAGGGGCCCGTCTGTCTCTTACGTTGTCCTGTTGTGAGGTTAGGGGCCGCCTTGAGAGCGGCCCTTACTTCTTTCCACTTGATTAGTTTCTGAGGAGGTGTCGCCTATGAGCGACCCACAGACTGATTCCCATTCTCCAGCCCAGGTGCCGGCCGACGGTTCCGAGACCGTTCGGGCCGAGGTGCAGCGTGAGTACGCCATCAAGCTCGTTAAGGCTGAACTCAGGGTTCAGGCCGCCCAGGCAGGTATCAAGCTCGGTGACGGTTTCACTGACTATCTGGATGCTTCCAAGCTGCTTGGTGAGGACGGGAATCCATCGACCGAGGCCATTGGCCAGGCTCTGGCTCCGCTGGCTGCGGCCCAGGAATCGAAGTTCGCTCCTCTTGCTGGAGCTGGCTACAACCGCAACGGTCCGCCCCCTGCCCGCCGCATTTCCCTTGACGTCCGTCAGCGCTAACTAGGAGTACCTATATGACCTTTGCTTACCAGTCTGCCGCCAGTCACTCGTTCGTCCCGGAAATCTGGGATGCCGACCTACTGACCCAGTTTGACCCGCTGCTTGTTTGGGCTTCTCCGGTCGTCTCCAACAATAAGTACGAGGGTGAGATCCGGAAGAAGGGCGATGTCGTCCACATCAACTCGCTTCTGCGGCCGACCGTTGGCGAGTACAAGCTTCCCGATGGCATGACGGCCCAGCGGCCGGAGACCGTGGATCAGAAGCTTCCGATTACTGAGGCGCGTTACCTCCAGGTCCTCATTGAGGACGCGGAGCGTGTCCAGGTTGCAGGCGGCCTAAGTTCCCCGATCAACCAGCAGATGATCCGGGCCCTTGCCCGGGAGGCCGACACGTTCATGGGCGGCGTCATCGCCAAGGCCGCCACGGCTCTCCCGAACGTCAAGCCGGGCGCAGGGAACATCCCTCAGAGCCTCTACAGCACGATCCTGGACATGATGCTGGCCCTGGACGACAACGACATCCCGGCAGGCCGGTACGTGGTCGTCTCGCCTCGCGTGAAGCGCTACCTCGTGGAACACCCGGCCGTCGCCAACGCTGCGGCCTACGGTGAGGGCGGCGTGACGGCGAACGGTGTTGTGGCGCGTCTGGCGGGCTTCACGATCCTGAGCACCACGGCCATGCCGACCGGCGTCGACATCGTGGCCGGACACAAGGAGTTCGCCACCTACGCTTCCCAGTTCTCCGGCTTCCGTGAGGGCCAGTCGGAGAAGTACCGGGCCGACTACATCGACACCCTCCACCTGTACGGCGGCAAGATCGTGCGGTACCCCGAGCTGGATACGAAGAAGTCGGACCAGACCTTTGATGAGTCCAAGCCCACCAAGGGAATCGTCAAGGCCACCGTCGAGTGGCCCACCGCTGCCTGATCGCCCGAGCCGTCCGGGGCCCCTGCCAGCACAGGCAGGGGCCCCGTTCCGTTCACGCTCCGCGGCGCCGGCCATCCACTCCCCGTGACCAGAACCGGAGGACACCACCGTGCCCAAGCCCCGTAACCCGATCTCACCCCATTCCCGATACCGAGAGGCCCAGAGGATTACGGTCCTGCCGATCGACCACGGCCTACCCGTTCCAGATATTCCGAAGGGGCGAGAATGGTCCGAGCATGAACGGGCCTATTGGGTTGAATTGTGGGAGACGCCGCAGGCTTCGCAATGGGACGATGCCACGGCGGGAATCGTGGCCGCTGTCGTCGTCCATTGGTCCGCGACCCTTGAGGGTCGGGCATCCAGTACCCAGCTCATGGAGTTCCGGCATCTGACGAAGGCTCTGGGACTGACGCCGGAGGGTTTGCGGGCGCTGGGGTGGGTGATCGGTGATGAGTAAGAAGCTCGCCCGTCGCAGGGCTCAGCATGTGTCGGAGTCAGGCGGGAGCCGTGACCAGGGCGACGGGGCAGAACGCTGGCTGACCTGGTGTCTTCATGTCGCCTGGCTGGCCACGGACGGGTCGGCGGAGCCGTGGGGCGACGGTCGGCGGCACGACACGGAAACATGCTCCGAATGCACGGAACCGAATGGGAATGACCCCGGTATTGATTGACAAACAAACGATGGAAGGAACGCACCCCCGGTGGGCCCTTTCCCCAATAACGAAGGCATTACCCCCTGTATTCATGTAATTAGAGTTATGTTTTCGTTATCTGTTAGTTACTGTCCTGAGATACGGAATCGGCAATGTTGATCACGTCGCACCTAGGAGTGCGGTAGCCGTAAGAGCGATGCTCCGGCCGGTTGACTTCCTGCCTTGCAGATCCCGAATCAAAGGATTCCGACGTGCGTAAGACTGTGCTCGTTCCCGTTCTTAAGACGCTTTGTGACGCCCACCTTGCGAAGGATGGGAGCGAGCAAGAGGCCACGGACACGCTGACTCTGGGAGTTCGTGAGTGGGACCTGTGCGGGTCTCACGCCGAGACCTTCGGTCTGTACCTCGTGGATGCCCTGGGGGTGCCGGAGAGTGCTGGTGTCGAACCTGAGCCCGTGGGTGAGCCGTCGCCCGTTGTGGCGGAGTGTGAAGCCGAGGATGGGGGCGAGGGTGCGAACGAGTCTGTCCCCGTGCGGTCCGTGATGGTGGCTGGTGAGGTCCCGGGCTACGACTGGGAGACCGCGCGGGAAGCGGTGCGGAACCTGGGCTACGAGGTCGTTGGCCGCGCCGATGACAGCACGGTCCTGCTCATCCTGGGTGAGGGTGGGGAGCGCAACGGGTCGAAGCTGCGGGATGCGTCCGAGCGTGGCATCCCGTGCATGGATGTGCGGGCCCCGGGCCGCTTCAAGGAAGCTGTCTGTGCTGGGGAGTTGGCCGGGGGTGACCCGCTTCCCGAGCCTGCCAAGGTGGACCGTTCCGAGATGAGCACGCGGGAGCGCAACCGCGTGATCCGGGTCTGGGCAAGGCAGAACGGTTGGCCGAACCTCCCCGTCCAGGGCCGTGTCCCGATGAACGTGCGCCATGCGTTCGAGCTGGCCCACAGGGAGCCTGTCCAGGGAAAAGCGGCAGCGGCCTGAGTGTCGCGCCCACGGTGACGGCCGCTGACTGCGGCCGTCACCCCGGCCCCCGTGACCTGAGCGTGTGGAAGAGCGCCAAGGCGTACGGGGCCGAATCGAAGCCATCCCAGGGCGACTGCACGCCCGGTTCCTGGATCACCTGGACCACGCCCAAGGGCAGGCAGCGTACGGGGATCGTGAGCAACGACCCCGCCACGGTGGCCACCGTGAGAAGACATGTCCCGATGGACAAGGTGTCCCGCTGTACCGCCGTGATCATCCCGGCGGACGGGGGCGACGTGCTCCCACTGCTGCGCAAGACAGCCAAGGAACCGAACACCCAGACCAAAGACGGGGGCCGATGGCGGTCCGTCGTCCCTCTCAACCGAACCAACTCTCAGGAAGCGAAAGCAGCATGAGCACCCCCGTTCTCTACGGTCCGATCGGCCGAGCCGTCCGCAAGATCGCCCCGTTCCTCGAAGCTGACGCGCTCGGGGTATATGTGGCGGCCCTGTCAATGTGGTCGGCCGCCATTGGCGGAACCGTCAAGGTCTCCTCCCGGGGGTCCGCTCGCCCCCTTCTGCTGTGGTCCGCTCTGGTGGCCGGTACCGGGCGCGGGAAAGGGACCGCGCTGCGGGCAGCGCTTCACGTTTTGGACCCTTCCCTGGGGCGGTTCCTCGCCACGCACACCACATCCGGAATCACCTCCGGGGCCAGCCTCGTCCATCACCTGTGGGAGCAGCAGGAAGCGACCACTGAAACCGAACGGGGTCGGGACGTCCGGGCCCTGGTGGTGGAAGAGGAATGGACGGAGGTCTTGAAGCGAGTCAAGCGTGACCCGTCGTTCACCACCAAGCTCCGCGCTGCCTGGGACGGGGCAACTCTGCGCAACACCACCAAGGAGGAGGCCCAGGAAATCCGCGATCCCGCCATGGTCCTTCACTCCCACATCACTCCGTCCGACTGGGCCAAGTACGTAGGCGAGTCGGAAGCGGCCGGAGGGTCGTACAACCGCATCCTGCCCTTCCTGCTCGGCGCGGTCCCGATGCTGGACGACGACCGCGTGAGCCTGCCCAAGGTGGATGGACGGGAGCTGTCCGACGCTTACGGATGGGCCACGGCCCGACTCCGTGTCATCACCCTTTCCGAGGACGCCCGGCCCCTGTGGCGGATCGTAAGGCGCTACGCCCGCATCCTGGGGGAGACGCTCCCCGAAGGGCAGGCCGTGTTCATCGAACGCACCGCAGAGCAGACGCTCAGGGTCGCGGCGTGCCTCGCGGCCTCCGAGTGCTCCGAGTCCATCACGGAAGAGATGCTGTCGGGCGCCCTCACTCTGGTACGCCGTTCCGTCCAGGACGCGGTACGGATCACCAAGGGGACTGACGCCCCGAGGGCGAAGCGGCAGCCGCTCAGTCTTGCGGACAAGGTCCGGGCCCGGATCGAACTGAACGGCGGACGGGCCACCTCCTCCCAGGTCCTCCCGTACGTGGGGGCAACCGCCGAAGAGGTCAAGGCACTGCCCGGAATCGTCGTCACCGTGGAACGGTCGGGGAAGACGGGCCGACCGGCGACGGTTTTCACGCTCCGCGGTGACACTCCCGTTCACACAGAGCAGCCGAATCCTTCTCCCACCCCACAGCCGGCCAGCGCGGAGCGTGACGTGAAGCGCGCCACGGTCGTCCAGATGGACGCCTACCGTCCGACCCCGAAGCCCGTTCCAGTGGACGTGCCGGTGGAGCGGCCCGCTGCTCCGGTTTCCGATTCCAACCCGTTCCGCGCACTGCTCTGAACCACCAACAAACCAAGCAAGCCCCGGCCAAATCGGCCGGGGCTTCTTTCGTTGGTTCGACTATGCCAGTGGGTAGGACAGTTCGGGACGGGAGGCGTTTGGGAAGCAGGGCACCAAAGGCAACCGAGCTACGCACGGTAGAACGAAGGGCGCTCGGCTACCTGGTCAGGGCTGAGGCCCTCCACGGCCAGGTTGCCGGTCCACAGATGATCTCGGTGGGCGTAGGTGGACTCGAAGCTGACGCGCTTCCCACCGGGCTCCAGCTTCCAGCCCTGGTCTTGGAACTGGGCGATGCGGTCGCTGCCGCAGACGAACGAGCGGGTCGCCTGGATCAGAATCCACTGTGCAAGTTCGGCGTCTTTGGCGGCGGGCCTGCCGCAGGTGCGGGCCATCTGCCAGAGCCGGGGCCATTCGACGCCGGGGCTCAGGGGGCCGATTACGGCCACCTCTCCGATCCGCCGGTCGTCAAGGTGGTGGGTGGCGTAGCCGAAGACCGCACCGAACATCGCGAACACCGTGACCCGACTTCGTCCGGTCAGGCCCTCGTCATTGCTGCTCATCTTTGGAACCCTTGGCTGTGGCCGTCCGGGCGCCTTAGCCACGCCCGGACGGCTTCCGTTCAGTGAGAGTGGATCAGCAGCCGTCGCCGTCACCGCAGCAGGCGGGCGGGTTGCACTCCTTCGCCGCGCCCCACAGCCGGTCATCGACGTGGAACCCGGCGGCCCTGACGCGGTCCACCACGGAACCGATCAGCGGCCGGGTGCGGACGGTGGCCTTGGGCTCGTGTCCGAGGAAGAACCCGAACTGTTCCTCGCACCACGCGGCGTATGCCTGGGTGTGGAGCACGAACGAGTGCCATCCGGGGTCGACGGCGTCGGACGGGGTCATGTCGAACGCGCGGGTGTCGCCCATGACCTTGAGGAAGGCAAGGGCCTGGTCCACGATCCGCCGGGCGGTGGACAGCTCGTGCCCGTACTCCTCCGCGCAGAACTCCGACACCTTCTCGAACAGCTCGGGACTGACGAGGTCCCGCCCGTGCCGTAAGGCGACGGGAGATTCCAGCATGGTCGTCATAGTGAGATTCCCTCTCTCTTGACGGTTGGGGACTGGTTACGCGGCGGGCGGGGGCGGGAACTTCTCGCCGCCGTCCTTCTCTCCGGGGTCGGTCATCGCTGCACCTCCTCTCCGTGCGTGTGCCGGCCGAAGGCCCGCCCCCACAAGGGGCGGGAGTCAGAGAGGAGCTGCGGGCAGGCGAAGAGCTTCGGCGATCTGCTCAACGACATCGGCCGGGAGCTTGCCGAAGTCCACGTAGGCCCCTCCGTTGTGGGTCACCGTGGGCCGAAGGCTGTTCCACACGGTCTCGGGAACGCCGAGGGCAGCCAGGGCCGTGCGTATGGACTCTGAAGCGTTGTCGGCCCGGCCCCAGGAATCCCGCCACGTCTGCATTTCCATCAGTGGCCCGTCCCGTGCATCCGCAGCAGGATGTTGCAGTCAACGATCGTGCTGTTGTCCCGCTCCATCACAGCGGCCTTCCGGAGCTGGCCCAGCCGCGCGCACTCGGGGCAACCTGCCACCGGCCGGGGCGAGGGGGGTTCCTTCCGCGTAGGCAGCGTCACCGTTGGTTCATGCCACCGATTCGGTTCCGTCGTCATTACGCCGCGCCCTCCCGATCGCTTCCGAGGTCGATGGAATGACCCTAGAAAGCGGGGAAGGGAGTGGGCCACGGTCTTGCACGAGCTTGCATGCAAACTAACCGAGGGACGTGATCGCATCCGAGATCAGAGCCCGGGCGGGTGCACCGTAGACAGCGAGCTTGGACAGCTCGGAAAACGCCTTGGCGTACGTGGCAACCTCGCTGGGCGCCGTGACGTTCACTGCGGCCGTGAGTAGCTCCACGCTCGCTTGGCGGCCGTCGAAGAGATAGAAGGCTTCCAAGGGCCAGACGCGCCGCTGGGCCGTGAAAGGGATTACCCCGAGGCTCACGTTCGGAAGCGCCATGACAGCCAACAGGTAGCCGAGCTGTCCAGCCATGGCGGCAGCGTCGCCAATGCGATAGCGAAGCACCGTTTCTTCCAACAGCAGAGCGAAGCGGTGGTTGCCGTCATGGAGCACGCGAGAGCGCTCGATTCGGGATGCTGCCGCCGTCTGCGAGTCGTCAGGGGTGCCTTGAAAGGCGGCAATGGTCGAGAGCAGAGCTGCCGCGTACGCCTCGGTCTGGAGCATGCCCGGCACCACGTTCGAGCAGTACACGCGGAAGTGGCGGGTCTGCTCGTAGAGAGGGACAACCTCCTCCTGCGCCCGGCGCATGCCGTGCCGGTGCAGCTTTTGCCAGTGGACATACATCTGGTCGGCTTGGCGGTTCGCCGCGATCAGATCGTCTGTCTGATCCTCTGCTCCGCACGCTTTGCACCAGGCGCGGATGTCGGCGGCCGATGCCGGTGTCTTGGCCCGCTCAATGCGGGATGACTTCGCGGGACTCCAGCCGCACCGAAGAGCCAACTCATGCCCGGTCAACTCCGCGTCTTTGCGTAGGCCCCCGAGACGGGCGGCGATGGCTTCACGGGCGGCCTGGGCGCTGGACGAGGGGGACGCAGACATGAGTGGGCTCTTCGTTTTCCGTCAGGTCAGACCGTGAACTTCTCGTGCGGGATGCCGCGCTCCCAGACTGCCTCGAACGCAGCCGAGGCCAGCCGTGCCACAGCGGGCTCGGAACGGACCTCCCAGCCGGGCTCGGACCAGTTCCCATCACCGGAGAAGTGGTTGAAGAGCACAATCTCTCCGTCGAACACCCAGCAGTCGTTTCCGGGAAGCGCGATGTCCGACGCCTGCCGCCTGGGCAGCCAGCGAACCTGCTCCCCGGCGTGAAGGTTGACCACAGTGCCGGCGTGCTCGTACCGGATGTAATCCGTTACCGGTTCCGATACGACGCGGGCACGGCGGACGGTCACTCCTCGGGCCACGGTGCTGCGAATCAAATCAACCCAGGGCGTCCAGTAGGTGGACGCCGGGTCAATGTCGCGCTGGCCCGTACGCTTCCAGGTCTCGAAGTCCTCGGCCTCATCACCCACGCCGTACGAGTCGCGCAGCTCCAGGTGCACAGCCGAGTGCTTGGCTGCGGCCAGCAGCTCGTTAAAGCCCGGCTCGTTCTGCGACATCGCACGCCTCCCTGAGCATCGGCACCATACGGGCCGGAATCCGAATCACGGCTTCGTGCGGCGGGATGCCCGGAGCGTGCCCGGGAACCTCGAACGCTGCACACTCTGCCTCAAGCTTCTCGTCTGGCTTCCAGCCCTGAAGCACCAGCTCCCCCTTCTCCTCGTCCACCCATACGGTGGGGGAACCCTGCTGCCCGGTGTCTGGATCAATCCCGATGAACCGTAGTGCCATGACTGCCTCCGGTGTCGAGTGGCTTACGCCAACTTGCACGAGCTTCGTCCTGAGGGCGTGGCAACGTCAAGGTTGACGAGCGCGTGCACGGCCGGTGTAGAGCGGTTCTCAGCCAGCCTGGAGGCCCTGCTGTGTGAAGGAGCGGACCGGGATGGTCACGTGACCAACGCATGACCAACAGCGGCCCGAAACAGGCAGAAACAGCAGGTGAGAGTGACCAACCGTGGCAGGCCCTGGACGGCCTCCACGGGGGCATTTATGCAGGTCAGCTCACTAAGAAGCTGGTGCCCGAGTGGAGAGTTCAAGTCCCCCCTCGGACACAGATGAGGACCCCAGTCGATGCGGCTGGGGTCCTCGCCGTTGTCCCGGTGGCGGGCGCGGTCACGTGTGACATTGCGATGTCACCTGTGACCGGAGGCCCGCGGGGAGGAACGGCAAGGGCCCCGTGGGCCGGGAGTGTCCCGGACCGCGGGGCCCTTCGGCATCGCGGGGGCCGTGTCAGCCGTTGCGCGTCGCGGTGTCCGAGCCGGCGGCGATGGCGGCCACGCGGCGGCGGACGAGGTACCAGCCGCCGACCAGGGCGGCGCCGATCAGGGGCAGGAACATCACCGTCTGGCGGCCCACTCCCCCGTCGCTCCACATCAGCACCAGCACGGTGGCGAGGAAGACCAGCGTGACGATCTGCGTGTACGGGGCCCAGGGCAGCCGGTAGCCGGGGCGCGTGACCAGACCGGCCCGGGAGCGGCGCCAGAACAGCAGCGAGCAGATCATGACCATGCCCCAGGTGCCCAGGATGCCGATCGAGGCGAGGTTCAGCACGATCTCGAAGGCGTCTGAGGGCACGAAGTAGTTGAGGGCCACGCCGGCGACGCCGAAGGCGGCGGTGAACAGCACGCCGCCGTAGGGGACCTTGCCCTTGTTCATGCGGGCGGTGAACCGCGGCGCGGAGCCGGACATCGCCATGGAGCGCAGGATGCGGCCGGTGGAGTAGAGGCCGGAGTTCAGGGAGGAGAGCGCGGCGGTCAGCACGACGAGGTTCATGATGCCCGCGGTGCCGGGGACGCCGAGCTTGTCGAAGACGGTGACGAACGGGCTCTGGTCGCCGGAGTAGGCGGTGTACGGCAGCAGCAGGGCGAGCAGGACGACCGAGCCGACGTAGAAGACGCCGACGCGCCACATGATCGAGTTGATCGCCTTCGGCATGATCTTCTCGGGGTTCTCGGTCTCGCCGGCGGCGACGCCGCACAGCTCGACGGAGGCGTACGCGAAGACGACGCCCTGGACGACGAGCAGCATCGGCAGCACGCCGGAGGGGAAGAGGCCGCCGTTGTCGGTGATGCTGGACAGGCCCGGGGTGTGGCCGTCGATGGGGTGGCTGGTGGCGACGAGGTAGATGCCCACCAGCATGAAGGCGACGAGGGCGGCGACCTTGACGATCGAGAACCAGAACTCCATCTCGCCGAACCAGCGGACGGAGATCAGGTTGGCGGCCAGCACCACCGAGAGGGCGATCAGCGCGAGGATCCACTGGGGGACGTCGCTGAACATGGCCCAGAAGTGGGCGTAGGTGGCGGCGGCGGTGATGTCGGCCACGGTGGTGGTCGACCAGTTGAGGAAGTACAGCCAGCCGGCGGTGTACGCGCCCTTCTCGCCCATGAACTCACGGGCGTAGGAGACGAAGGCACCCGAGGAGGGGCGGTAGAGGACCAGCTCGCCGAGGGCCCGTACGACGAAGAAGGCGAACACGCCGCAGACCGCGTACGCGATGGCGAGCGAGGGGCCGGCTCCGGCGAGGCGGCCGCCCGCGCCGAGGAAGAGGCCGGTGCCTATCGCTCCGCCGATCGCGATCATGTTGATGTGGCGGGACTTCAGGTCCTTGCTGTAGCCCTCGTCACCGGCGTCGACGTGCGGGGTCGCCGCGGTCGTCTGGGCCGCGGTCAGGGTGCGGTCACTCATGTATGACTTCGCCTTCGTGGATGGGACAGGCAGGTCCGGGCGGCACGGAGGCGGTCTGTTGTGGTCCGCCCGCGGTGCCGGAGGTCCGCCGGTCCGACGGTCGCTCCGCACCTCCGGGGATCGCCCCGTCGGTGACCCGGGCGCCCGGACTCGGGCCTGCGGGCGCGGTCCTGGGCATGGGTACAACGGCCACAAGGAGACCATGAGCTACTGGATCAGCCAAAACCGGGCGGACCGCTGCTGCGGTCCGCCCGGTTCGGTGGGGTGTGGCGCGGTATTGGCGGCGCGCCGGGTGACGTGTGACGTGGTACGCGGCGGGGGTCAGTCGCGTGCGGCCGCCTGGTCGAGGCGGAAGGCCTCGTTGCCGAGGCCGATGCGGGCGTGCGCCTCGGGGTTGCGGGAGCGCATGACCGCGCCGTGGAGCAGGCCGAGGCCGGCGGCGGCGCCGATCAGGCCGGGCAGGATCCAGCTCAGCGCGGAGCCGGGGCCGGCGCCAACGAGGACGCCGAAGTCCTTGACGGTGTAGACGGCGATGCCGAGCAGGGCGAGTCCGGCGAGGCCCGCCGCGGCCAGGCGCCAGACCTGGGCGCCGGCGGCGCCGCGCCGTACGAAGAAGGCGATGACGGCGAAGGAGGCGGTGGCCATCAGCACGGTGACGCCGAAGGCTCCGACGCTGCCCATCCAGGTGAACAGGTGCAGGACCGGGGTGGTGGGGTCGCCCGCCGGCTTGTCGTCGGTGAGGGCGAAGGCGGCCACGACGAGCACGGAGACGACGGTCTGGAGCAGCGAACCGGTGGCCGGGGCGCCGCTGGTGGGGCTGGTGCGGCCGAAGGCGGAGGGGAGCAGGCCCTCGCGGCCCATGGCGAACGCGTAACGGGCGACCACGTTGTGGAAGCTGAGCATGGCGGCGAACATGCCCGTGACGAAGAGCACGTGCAGCACGTCGGTGAAGGCGGTGCCGAGGCGGGCGCCGGTGAGCTCGAAGAGCAGGCCGGGGCCGGCCTTCAAGGAGGTGTCCACGACGGCGGCGGGTCCGGTGGCCACGGTGAGGGCCCAGGCGCTGAGGGCGAAGAAGAGGGCGACGAAGCCGACCGCGAGGAACATCACGCGGGAGACGACGATGTGCGGACGGCTGGTCTCCTCGGCGTAGACCGGGGACTGCTCGAAGCCGACGAAGGCGGCGATGCAGAAGCACAGGGCGGTGCCCAGGCCGGCGCCGCCGAGGGTGGCGGGGTCGAAGGCGGCGAGCGAGCGGCCCTCCGGGCCCGGCTCGACGAGGGCGGCGACGTCGAAGATCACGACGAGGGCGCACTCGACGAGCAGCAGCACGCCGAGGACCCGGGCGTTGAGGTCGATCTTGAGCCAGCCCAGCGCGCCGGTCACGGCGACGCCGGCCAGGGCGGGGATCCACCAGGCGATCTGCACGTCGAGGTAGGTGGCGAAGAGGCCGGAGACCTCGAAGCCGAGGATGCCGTAGACGCCGACCTGCATGGCGCTGTACGCGATGAGGGCGACCAGGGAGGCGCCGGCGCCCGCGGTGGGGCCGAGGCCGCGGGCGATGTAGGCGTAGAAGGCGCCCGCGTTGTGGACGTGCCGGCTCATCTCGGCGTAGCCGATGCTGAAGAGCGCCAGGACGAGGCCCAGGATCACGAAGAGCAGGGGCTGTCCGACGATGCCCATCACGCCGAACGTGGTGGGCATCACGCCGGCGACGACCATGAGGGGCGCGCTGGCGGCGAGTACGGAGAGCAGGAGGCCCGCGGTGCCGAGCCGGTCGGCGCGCAGCGCGCGGTCCTGGCCCTTGTACGTGCGTATCTCGGCCGTGCCGGGGAGCGTGCTGGAACTGCCCGTCGCCATGGCGGGTGGTCCTTTCCGAACGGGGGTGGGGTCGGGCTGGGGATGGTCCCGACGGTGGTGCGGCGTGGTGCGGCGTGCTGCGTTGCGGAGGGGTGGAGCGGGGGTGGGGCGTGGAGCGGGGTGGTGCCTGGTGGGGCAGGTGGTGCGGCGTGGTGACGGGGTGCGCGGTGGTGCCGGGTTCAGGCCGAGCCGAGGGCCGCGCTGCGGGCGGCCAGGAAGGCCTGGTGCGGGTCGAGGTCGGGGTACGACCAGGGGGCGGGGGTGGCGTGCCGGCCGATCCGGTGGAACAGGGCGGCGGCCTCGGCCGGGCGGCCCTCGCAGAGTTTGGCGTGGGCGAGGAAGTTGAGGTCGATGCGGTTGCGCGGGTGGTCCTCGCGCTCCCACTCCAGCCACCAGTCGAAGGCCGAGCGCAGCACCTGGCGGGCGCGGCGGCCCGACCAGTGGTCGGCGGCTCCGGGGGCGTGCCCCTCGGCGGCCAGCACGCGGTAGCGCTCGGCGTGGGCGATGACCGGCAGCACGGCGAGCGGGGAGTCGGCCGGTGACTCCTCGGCGGCCCAGGCGGCGAAGTCGTACACCTCGTGGAGCGGGTCGGGGCCGGCGGCGGGCGCGTGCTCGGCGAGCCGGGCGACCATCAGGTGGTGGGCGTGGTGGTGCTCGCGGTGCCGGGCGCGGACCTGGTCGAAGGTGCGGGTGAACTCCTCGGCCGGGCCGAAGGCACGGGCCAGGAGCAGGAGTCCGAGCCAGGGCGTGGGGTCGGCGGGTTCGCGGGCCGCGGCGGCGCGGCAGGCTTGTTCCGCCTTCTCGGGCGAACCCTTTCCGCGCAGGGCCGCGAAGACCTGGGCGCAGGCGAGGAGGGTCGCGGCGTCAGGGCTCTCGGGTTCGGCGAGGAGCCATTCGCGGGACCAGGCCACGGCGGCGGGGGTTTCGGCGAGGACGACCACGCGGTGGCCGCGGCGGTCCCAGTCGTCGCCGGTGGCGACCAGCAGGGCACGCGCCTTGACCCAGCGCCCCTGGGTGAACTGGCCGCGTACGTCGACGAGTTCGGTGTCGCAGAGCGCGGGGTCGAAGAACTGGTCGTCCTTCTTGCGGGGGCGGCCGAAGGGCGGCGGCGGAGGCGGTGACATCCGCGGACTTCCCTCCAGGCACACGGTCATCGGTGTCAACTACGGTCTACGAGCGAATGATCACGCACAGCAAAGCGGTAGGGGTTGCTCCGAGTCAAGGTCCAGTCCACTACGTGGCGCGTTTCAACTGGTCCGGAATGCAGCGTAGTTGGCTGGAGAGGTCGCCCCGGCGGCGGGGGTGCCGGCCGGGTTGCGCTGCGGCGGTGGGCACGTACGAGGGACTCCCGCCCCTCCTGCCGGGCTGCCCGGGGCCGCCTCGCGACCGGTCGGCCTCCGCGGTGCCCGGCGGCGCGAAGACGACCACGCCCGGCACGATGCCCGTCGCCGGCCGGTGCCGGGTCAGCCGGTGGCCGCCGCGGCCGCGCGGCCCGCCGTACGGCCGGAGAACAGGCAGCCGCCGAGGAAGGTGCCCTCCAGGGCGCGGTAGCCGTGCACGCCCCCGCCGCCGAAGCCGGCGGCCTCGCCGGCGGCGTACACGCCGGGCAGCGGCTCGCCGCCCTCGGCGAGGACCCGGGAGGAGAGGTCGGTCTCCAGCCCGCCGAGGGACTTGCGGGTGAGGATGTTCAGCCGTACGGCGATCAGCGGGCCGGCCTTGGGGTCGAGGATGCGGTGCGGCGCGGCGGTGCGGATCAGCTTGTCGCCGAGGTACCTGCGGGCCCCGTGGATGGCGGTGACCTGGAGGTCCTTGGTGAACGGGTTGGTGATCTCGCGGTCGCGGGCGACGATCTCGCGGCGCAGCGCCTCCTCGTCGATGAGCGGCTTCTCGGTGAGCGCGTTCATGCCGCGGACCAGGGCGGACAGGTCGCGCTCGACGACGAAGTCGACGCCGTGGTCCATGAAGGCCCTGACCGGTCCGGGCACCGCCTGCCGGGCGCGGTTGATCACGTCGCGGACCGACCGGCCGGTGAGGTCCGGGTTCTGCTCGGAGCCGGAGAGCGCGAACTCCTTGCCGATGATGCGCTGGTCGAGCACGAACCAGGTGTGGTCGTGGCCGGTGCGCATGATGTGTTCGAGCGTGCCGAGGGTGTCGAAGCCGGGGAAGAGCGGTACGGGCAGCCGCTTGCCGGTGGCGTCGAGCCAGAGGCTGGACGGGCCTGGCAGGATGCGGATGCCGTGCCGGGGCCAGATGGGGTCCCAGTTCTCGATGCCCTCGGTGTAGTGCCACATGCGGTCCTTGTTGATGTGGCGCGCGCCCGCCCGTTCGGTGATGCCGAGCATCAGGCCGTCGACGTGCGCGGGCACGCCGGAGAGGAGCTTGGCGGGCGGGGTGCCGAGGCGGGCCGGCCACTGGGCGCGGACCAGGTCGTGGTTGCCTCCGATGCCTCCGGAGGTGACGATCACGGCCTGGGCGCGGAGTTCGAAGGCGCCGGTGACCTCGCGGCTGCTGGACTGGCCGCGGGCGACCGTGGAGGGTTCGAGGACCTCTCCGGTGACGGTGTCCACGGCGCCGGCGCTGCGGCCGAGGCCGGTGACCCGGTGCCGGAACCGCAGCTCGACCAGGCCCCGGGCCACGCCGGCGCGGACCCGCCGCTCGAAGGGCTCGACCAGGCCGGGGCCGGTGCCCCAGGTGATGTGGAAGCGGGGCACGGAGTTGCCGTGGCCGGTGGCGTCGTAGCCGCCGCGCTCTGCCCAGCCGACGACGGGGAAGAAGCGCACGCCCTGGGCGTGCAGCCAGGACCGCTTCTCGCCGGCGGCGAAGTCGACGTAGGCCTCGGCCCAGCGGCGGGGCCAGTGGTCCTCGGGCCGGTCGAAGCCGGCTGTGCCGAGCCAGTCCTGGAGGGCCAGGGCGTGGCTGTCCTTGATGCGCATGCGCCGCTGTTCCGGCGAGTCGACGAAGAACAGGCCGCCGAAGGACCAGTGGGCCTGGCCGCCGAGGGACTGCTCGGGCTCCTGGTCGAGCAGGATCACCTTCCTGCCCGCGTCCACCAGCTCGGCGGTGGCCGCGAGGCCCGCGAGTCCGGCTCCGATAACGATCACGTCTGCGTCGTACGCCATGGCCAGATCTTGGCTACGCGGCGGTAACCCGTCAACAGCGGTGCTTGGATGAATCCATGAGCGCTTCCGAGGAGATCCTGGACATCGTGGACGAGAACGACCGGGTGGTGGGGCGGGCCACCCGGGGCGAGATGTACGAGCGGGGGCTGCGGCACCGCTGCGTGTTCGTCCAGGCCCGCGACGCCGAGGGGCGGATCTTCGTGCACCGGCGGACCGCCACGAAGCTGGTGTTCCCCTCGCTGTACGACATGTTCGTGGGAGGCGTGGTGGGCGCGGGCGAGGGCTACGCCGAGGCGGCGCTGCGGGAGGCCGAGGAGGAGCTGGGGGTGTCGGGGCTGCCGCAGCCGGTGCCGCTGTTCAAGTTCCTGTACGAGGACCCGGCGAGCGGGCAGTCCTGGTGGTCGTACGTGCACGAGGTGCGGTGTGACATGGCGGTCGATCCACAGGCGGAGGAGGTGGCCTGGCACGCCTTCCTCGACGAGGCCGAGCTGGAGCGGCGGCTCGACGGCTGGGCGTGGGTGCCGGACGGGCTCGACGCGTACCGGCGGCTGAGGGCCTTCCGGGCGGGGCGCGGGGAGGGGCCGCAGTAGATTGCCCGGGTGATCGACTTCCTGAAGGACGTGCGCCTCTGGTTCTCGCCCGAGCTGCTCCGCGACGAGGGCGGCACCCCGGACTACCGGTTCTCGCTGGCCAACGAGCGGACCTTCCTGGCCTGGGTGCGGACCGCGCTGGCGCTGGTGGGCGGCGGGTTCGCGGTGGACCAGTTCCTGCCGGACCTGCGGTGGGGCGTGCGCGTCGGGATCGCGGTCGCGCTGCTGGTGGTGGGCGCGGCCTGTGCGCTGCGGGCGGTCAACCACTGGATGCGGTGCGAGCGCGCGATGCGGCGGGGCGAGGACCTGCCGCTGTCCCGCTTCCCGGTGGTGCTGACGCTGGGGGTGGCGCTGGTCGCGCTGGTGATGATCGTGGTCGTCCTGCTCGGCTGGACGGCGGGGAAGTGACCGGGGCGCCGGCAGCGGCCGGGGCCGGCGGGGCACGGAGAGCGGGCGGGCCCCGGGGAGCCGGCGGGGCCGGGCCGCCGGCGGACGACGGGACGACGGCGCGGGATCCGGGGCTCCAGCCGGAGCGGACCCGGCTGGCGTGGCGGCGCACCACGCTGACCTGCACGGTGGTGGCGGTGCTGGCGCTCAAGCAGGCGCTGCGGAGCTCCGGTTCGCCGCTCACGGTGGCGGGGACCGCGCTGATCACGCTGGTCTGGGCGGGGTTCCTGGTGGTGGCGCACCGCCGCATCCGGGCGCTCGCCGCGCCCCGGCCGGCGCTGCTGCCGGTGCACCACGCGCTCGCCGCCGGGCTGGGCATCGCGGTGCTGGCGGGCTTCGCGGTGGTGGTGGTCCTCGCGGCCTGAGCGGGCGCGCCGCGGCACGGCGGGCGATGCGGTCGGCCCCTGCGGCCGGCCGGTGCCGTCGGCCGCCGCGGTCTGTTCGTGTGATGGTCGCGCTTGTCCCGCGGCACGCCGGCCCGTCAGGACATACCGGGGCAGTACGGACTAGCCTCGACCCATGACCACCCTGCACCAAGAGCACGGCACCCACGAGCACGCCCACGGGCCGGACTGCGGTCACGCCGAGGTCCCGCACGGCGACCACGTCGACTACGCCCACGACGGCCACCTGCACCGCGAGCACTCGGGCCACTGGGACGAGTGCGAGACGACCTCGCACGTCGCGCACGACGCCCACGAGCACGCCCACGGCGAGGGCTGCGGGCATCCGGCCGTCGAACACGGCGACCACCTGGACTACCTGCACGACGGACACCGGCACGCCGCGCACGACGGGCACTGGGACGACCACTGACCGACCCCGGGGGCCCACGCAGGGGCCCCCTCCCCCGGGGCGTGGGGCGGCTGGCAGGATGCTGCCGCCCGCACCACGACCCGGGGAGCCGTGATGACCGCAGGAACGACCGTCGAAGAGCCCTACACCGTCGAGTTGACGCCCGAGGTGTACGCCTACGTCCAGCCCGACGGGGGCTGGTGCCTGAGCAACGCGGGGTTCGTCAGCGACGGCGGACGGACCCTGCTGGTGGACACGGCCTCCACCCGGCGGCGGGCGCTGTGGCTGCGGGAGGCCGTCGAGGCGGCCGGCGCGCCGGTGCCCTCGCTCATCGTGAACACCCATCACCACGGCGACCACACCTACGGCAACTGCGTGTTCCCCGAGGCGACCGTGGTGGCGCACGACAACAGCCGGCGGGAGCAGCTCGACGCCGGCCACCAGCTGCACCTGATCTGGCCCCGGACGGACTTCGGGGAGATCAGCATCGCCGCGCCCACGCTCACGTACCACGACAGTGTGACGTTGCACATCGGGGAGACCGAGGTACGGGTGCTGCACCCGGGCGTCGCGCACACGACGGGCGACTCCGTGGTCTGGCTGCCGCACCGGCGGGTGGTGTTCACCGGCGACCTGGTCTTCGCCGGCGGCACCCCGTTCATCCCGTTCGGCTCGCTGTCCGGCTCGCTCCGCGCCCTGGACCTGCTGCGCTCCCTGGACGCGCGGACCGTCGTACCGGGGCACGGGCCGCTCACCGACGCCTCGGCATACGACGCGACCGAGCGGTACCTGCGGTTCGTCGGGACGCTGGCGGAGGAGGGCCGGGCCAAGGGGATCACCCCGCTGGAGGCGGCCCGCCAGGCCGACCTCGGGGAGTTCGGGCAGTGGCGGGAGCCCGAGCGGCTCGTGGCCAACCTGCACCGGGCGTACGCCGAACTGGCCGGCGCGCCGGGCGGCTCGCGGCTGGACCTGGTCGCCCTGCTGACGGACATGACCGAGATGAACGGCGGGGTGCCGGTCGCCTGTCACGCA
Source organism: Streptomyces sp. NPDC086023 (assembly GCF_044540325.1). NCBI lineage: Bacteria > Bacillati > Actinomycetota > Actinomycetes > Kitasatosporales > Streptomycetaceae > Streptomyces > Streptomyces sp. NPDC086023. The sequence goes on along the minus strand of NZ_JBITRX010000033.1, from coordinate 24,933 downwards.
TGACGCCGGTCCGGGGCCCCGCCGCGCAGGGGCCCCGGACCGTACGGCCGCCCGGCCGGGGCAGCCGCACGGTCCCTCCGGAGCGGAGGGATCCGGCCACCCCCCTGGACGGCATACCGACTGGTCGGCATGATGGGCGGGGCAGCGGCGGCAACGATCCGCCCCCCTCCCGACGGAAGGTGCGCCCATGACCCCAGCCGGCCCCCGGGGCCTCGACCTGGCACGGCTCCGCGAGCGGCTCGACCGCGAGCGGCCGCCGCTCACCGCCGGCCCCCTCACCGGCCGGCTGATCGAGGGCGGCCGCTCGAACCTCACCTACGAGGTCACCGACGGCCACACCCGCTGGGTGGTCCGCCGCCCGCCGCTCGGACACGTCCTGGCCACCGCGCACGACATGTCCCGCGAACACCGGGTGATCCGCGCCCTGCACGGCACCCGGGTGCCCGTGCCCGCGCCGGTACTGCTCTGCGAGGACGAGGACGTCATCGGGGCGCCGTTCTACGTCATGGAGTACGTGGACGGCACCCCGTACCGGACCGCCGCACAGCTCGCCCCGCTCGGCCCCGGGCGCACCCGGGACGTGGTGCTGCGGCTCGTGGACACCCTGGCCGACCTGCACCGGGTGGACCCCGACGAGGTGGGACTGGGCGACTTCGGCCGGCCCGAGGGCTTCCTCGACCGGCAGCTGCGCCGCTGGGCCAAGCAGCTCGCCGCCTCCGGCAGCCGCGAACTGGCCGGCATCGACGAGCTCCAGGCCACCCTGGCCCGCCGGCTGCCCGCCTCCCCCGCACCGACGGTGGTGCACGGCGACTACCGCCTCGACAACGTGCTCGTCGACGACGGGGACCGGATCGCGGCCGTGCTGGACTGGGAGATGTCCACGCTCGGCGACCCCCTCACCGACCTCGGGCTGCTCGTGATGTACAGCTCCGACCTGGGCCTGGACGACTCCCCGGTGAGCACCACCAGCGGCGCCCCCGGCCACCCCTCCCCCGCCGAGCTGGTCGAGCGGTACGCCGCCCGGTCGGGCCGGGACACCTCGGGGATCGCCTGGTACACGGCCTTCGCCTGGTTCAAGCTGGCCGTGATCCTGGAGGGCATCCACTACCGCTACACGCTCGGCCAGACGGTCGGCGCGGGCTTCGAGCAGATCGGCGCCCTGGTTCCCGTGTTCATCGAGCACGGCCTGACGACCCTTCAGGAAGGCTGACCCGCAATGGACTTCGCATACGACGCGCGCACCGAGGAGCTGCGGGAGCGGCTGCTGGCCTTCATGGACGCGTACGTGTACCCGGCCGAGACGGTCGCGGAGGAGCAGCGCGCCGGCCTCGCCTCCCCGTGGGACACGCCCCCGGTGGTGGCCGAACTCAAGGCGGAGGCACGGCGGCAGGGACTCTGGAACCTCTTCTTCGTGGACGAGCACGGCGCCCCGGGCGAGGGCCGCGGCGCGGGCCTGACCAACCTCCAGTACGCCCCGCTGGCCGAAATCACCGGCCGGAGCCCGCAGTTGGCACCCACCGCCCTCAACTGCGCGGCCCCGGACACCGGGAACATGGAGCTGCTGGCCCAGTTCGGGTCCGAGGAGCAGCAGAAGCGGTGGCTGGAGCCGCTGCTGGCCGGCGAGATCCGCTCGGCCTTCGCGATGACGGAGCCGGAGGTGGCCTCGTCCGACGCGACGAACATCGAGACCCGGATCGAGCGCGACGGTGACGAGTACGTGGTCACCGGGCGGAAGTGGTACATCTCGGGGGCGATGAACCCGGACTGCCGGGTGTTCATCGTGATGGGCAAGACCGACCCCGACGGCCCGGACGTGCGCCGCCAGCAGTCGATGCTCCTGGTGCCCCGGGACACGCCCGGCGTCGAGGTCCGGCGCGCCATGAAGGTGTACGGGTACGAGGACCACTCCCACGGGGGCCACGCGGAGGTGCTGTTCCACGGGGCGCGGGTGCCCGTGGACCACCTGGTGGGCGAGGAGGGCGGCGGCTTCGCCATCGCCCAGGCGCGGCTGGGGCCGGGCCGGATCCACCACTGCATGCGGCTGATCGGCATGGCGGAGCGGGCGATCGAGCTGATGTGCCGGCGGGCGGTCGCGCGGACCGCGTTCGGCAAGCCGCTGGCCGCGCAGGGCGTCGTACAGAACTGGATCGCGGACGCCCGGGTGACCGTGGAGCAGCTGCGGCTGCTGGTGCTGAAGACGGCCTGGCTGATGGACACCGTGGGCAACCGCGGGGCGCACACCGAGATCCAGGCCATCAAGATCGCCACCCCGCGGGCGGTGGTGGGGATCCTCGACCAGGCCGTCCAGCTGCACGGCGCGGGCGGGGTGAGCCAGGACCAGCCGCTGGCCGAACTCTGGGCGGCGGCGCGGACGTTGCGGCTGGCGGACGGCCCGGACGAGGTGCACCAGCGGTCGCTGGCGCGGCGGGAGCTGAAGCGGTACCTCTGACGGGACGGGTCGCCCTTACGGGCGCAGGGCGCGCAGCAGGAGGTCGGCCAGGTGGTCGGCGACCTGCTGCGGGCTCAGCGGGCCGTCGGCGCGGTACCAGGTGGACAGGTGGTGGACGGAGCCGAAGTGGTAGTCCACCACCAGGTCGGCCGGGGTGGCGGTGGAGAACACCCCGGTCTTCTGCCCCTCTTCGATCAGGGCGCGGAACCTCTCGTGGTAGTGCCGGCGGGCGGCGCGCACCTGCTTGCTCTTCTCCGGGCTGAGCTGGTGCATCGACCGGAAGAAGATCATCGCGTCGTCGAGGTTCTCGATGGTGGTGACGACGACGTCGGCCGCCGCGGTGCGCAGCCGCTCCTCGACCGGGGCGTCGGATCCGGCCACGGCGTCGAGGCGCTCCTGCTGGAGGCGGAGCATGCGCGCGTACACCTCGTGCAGCAGGTCGTCCTTGGAGCCGAAGTAGTGGTACAGCGCGCCCTTGGTGACGCCGGCGGCCTCGACGATCTCCTGGACGGAGGTCCGGTCGTAGCCGCGGTCGGCGAACAGCCGGGTGGCGGCGGCGAGCAGCCGCTGGGGAACGGGGGTGTCCTCCGTGTCCGTGGACCTGGCCATGACCGCCACCTGCCTTCGTGTGCGCGTGCGTGAACGACTGCCGGACGAGTGTGCCGGGTCAGGGGGCCACCGGCGAAATCCGGCCGGGAGCGGGGCCGGGAACCGGGTGGGGAGCCGGGGTCGGGCCGGGAGCCGGGGCCGGGGTCGGGCCGGGAGCCGGGACCGGGGTCGGGCCGGGAGCCGGGACCGGGGTGGGGGTCGGGCCGGGAGCCGGGACCGGGGTGGGGGTCGGGCCGGGAGCCGGGACCGGGGTCGGGCCGGGAGCCGGGGCCGGGCCGGCGGCCCGGTCGCGGAGGTCCCGGCGGAGGATCTTGCCGCTGGTGGTCTTGGGCAGCGCGGGGAGGATCTCCACCGTGCGCGGGTACTTGTAGGCGGCCAGCCGGTCCGCGCAGTACGCGGCCAGGGCGCCGGGGGTGGCCTCGGTGCCGGGGCGCAGGCTCACGTACGCCTTCACGGTCTCGCCGCGGTACGGGTCGGGGACGCCGACGACGGCGGCCTCCCGGACGGCGGGGTGGGTGTAGAGGACGTCCTCGACCTCGCGGGGCCAGACCTTGAAGCCCGAGGCGTTGATCATGTCTTTCTTGCGGTCGACGACGTAGAGCCAGCCCTCCGGATCCATGAACCCGACGTCGCCGGTGCGGAGTTCGCCGCCGGGGAGGGCGCGGGCGGTGTCCTCGGGCCGGCGCCAGTATCCCGGGACGACCTGGGGGCCGCGGACCACGATCTCGCCGGTCTCGCCGAAGGGCAGCTCCGCGCCGTGGTCGTCGACGATCCGGACGACGGTGTCGGCGCCGGGGACGCCGACGGAGAGGGTGCCCGAGGCCGGGTCGACGGGGGCGGTGCGGTGGACGGGTACGGAGGTGCAGTGGGCGGTGGTCTCGGTGAGGCCGTAGCCGTTGCGGAGTTCGAGGCCGAGGGTGTCGCGGAGGCGGGTGACGAGGGCGGGCGGCAGGGGGGCGCCGCCGGAGGACACGATCCGGAAGGAGGCGAAGTGGTCCGGGGTGACGCCGGGGTGGGCGGCCAGGGCCATGAAGGCGGTGGCGGGGCCGACCGTGTAGTGGGGGCGGTGTTCCCGGAAGGCGTCGAGGACGGTGCCGGGTTCGAAGCGGTGGGCGAGGACGAGGGTACCGGCGTTGGTGAGGCAGGTGGCCAGCTCGCAGACCATGCCGGTGATGTGGAAGAGGGGGGCCAGGGCGAAGTAGCGGGCGCCCTCGGGGAGGGCGTGGGCGGTGCGCTGGCGTTCGGCGTTGTACGTGAGGGCGCCGTGGGGGTTGACGGCGCCCTTGGGGGTGCCGCCGGTGCCGGAGGTGTAGCTGATGAGGGCCGGGTCGGCGGGGCCGGGTGCGGGGACCTCGGGTGCGGGGTGGGCCTGGCGGGCGACGGTGAGGAGGTCGGCGGGGGTGGGGGCGGGGCCGCTGGGGGTGGGGGCGGGACCGTCAGGGGTGGGGGCCGGCTGGTCGGCCGGGGTCGCCGGCGTGGTCGGGGAGGCCGGGTGCGGGGGGCGGTGGCCCGGGAGGACGCGGGGGTCGTCGCGGGTCTGGAGGTCGTGGTCGCGGGCGGTGAGCACCGTGTGGACGGTGGTGGCCGGGGACGCCTCGGCGAGGGTGTCGCGGAGGAAGCCCTCCCAGGCGTGGTCGGCGCAGACCAGCGCGGACACCTCGGCGTCACGCAGCACATGTGACACCTCACCGGCCTTGTACATGGGGTTGACCGGGACGACGACGGCCCCGGCCTTCCAGGCGGCGAGGACGGCCAGTACGAAGTGCGGGGTGTTCTGGAGCATCACGGCGACGCGGTCGCCCGGGCGTACCCCGCGGCCGGCGAGGTGGCCGGCGACGGCGTCGGAGAGGGCGTCCGTCTCGGCGTAGCCAAGGCGCCCGTCGAAGTAGGCGAGGGCGGTGCGGTCCGGGGCGCGGGCCACGGCCGACCGGAAGGCGGCGAGCACGCTGGGCGGCGGGCTGACGGGCTCCCGCTGGGCGGGGCCGAGCAGCGCGAGCCAGGGGCGGGCGGCGTAGCGGGACGCCCCGGCCGTCTCCGGCTCCGTGCGGCCGGCCCGTTCCGTCATGCGCCCTCCCAGTTCCGTTGCAGGTGGTTCATGCTGCCAAGCCACCGCTCGGGGTCGGTTGCCCGGGTCCGGTAGTAGTCGGCGACCTCGGGGTGCGGGAGGATCAGGAAGCGGCCCTTGGCCATTCCCTCGAAGAGGGCGTCGGCCACGTCCGCGGGTTCGATCGCGGTGGGGGCCAGGACCAGTTCCCCGGCGGTGCCGGCGGCGGTGAGCATGTCGGTGCGTACGCCCTGGGGGCAGATGGCGTGGACGTCGAGGCCCCGGTGCCGGTAGGTGAGCGAGAGCCATTCGGCGAAGGCGAGCGCGCCGTGCTTGGTGACGCTGTACGGAGCCGCGCCGATCATGGTGAGGAGTCCGGCGGCGGAGACGGTGGAGACGAACCGGCCGCGGCCGCGGTCCAGCCAGCCGGGCAGCAGGGTGCGGACGGCGCGGACGTGGGACATGACGTTGGTGTCCCAGGCGGCGGCCCAGGCGTCCTCGTCGGCGAAGGCGTCGCCGCCGGCGGGGATGCCGGCGTTGGCGCAGTAGACGTCCACGGCGCCGTCGAGGGCCTCCAGGGCGGCCGGGGCGATGGCGGAGGCGTCGCCGGGGAGGGCGACGGCGTCCAGCTCGGCGGCGATGTCGGCGGTCCGCCCGGGGTCCAGGTCGTTGACGGCGAGCCGGGCCCCCTCTGCGGCGAACCGGCGGGCCAGGGCGGCGCCGATGCCCCCGCCCGCTCCGGTGACGACGACACGCTGTCCCTCGAACGCACCCACGCGGATCCACTCCTCCTGGTCGGCCGGCGGCGCCGGTGGCCCGGCCCGGCGGCAGACTAACCGGTCGGTATGCCCGGCCGGAAGGGGGCGTTCTCCTAGCGTGGGCCGGTATGAGCCTGTCGAGACGAGGACTGCTGGCCGGCGCGGGGGCGGCCGGCGCGGCGAGCACGGTGGGTACGGCGCGCGCGGCGGGCTCCCCGCCGGGACGGGTGCGGACGGGTTTCGAGCGGCTGGCCGGGAGCGGGTACGCGGCGCTCGCCGGCCGGCGCGTGGGGGTGGTGACCAATCCGACCGGCACCGGCCCCGGGGCCCGGCACGTCGTGGACCTGATGCACGCCGACCCCCGGGTGGACCTGGTCGCGGTCTTCGGGCCGGAGCACGGCTTCCGGGGCACGGCGCAGGCCGGGGGTTCGGAGGCGGTGCGGCGGGACCCGGCGACGGGGCTGCCGGTGTACGACACGTACGGCAGCGACGGGCGGGCGCTGGCGGCGGCCTTCGAGGCGGCGGGCGTGGACACGGTGGTCTTCGACATCCAGGACGTGGGGGCGCGGTTCTACACGTACGTCTGGACGATGTACGACTGCATGGCGGCGGCCGCGCGGGCGGGGAAGGCGGTGGTGGTGCTCGACCGGCCGCACCCGGCGGGCGGGGTGCGGGCGCTGGGGCCGGTGCTGGACCGGGCGTACGCGAGTTTCGTGGGGCGGGAGCCGGTCGCGCTGGCGCACGGGATGACGGCCGGGGAGCTGGCGCTGCTGTTCAACGGGGAGTTCCTCGGCGGGGCGGTGCGGCTGCGGGTGGAGCGGCTGGCGGGGTGGCGGCGCGGGATGGACTTCGCCGCGACGGGGCTGCCGTGGGTGCCGCCGAGCCCGAACATGCCCACCCCGGACACGGCGCTGGTGTATCCGGGGACCTGCCTGTTCGAGGGGACGAACCTGTCGGAGGGGCGTGGGACGACGCGGCCCTTCGAGCTGCTGGGCGCGGAGGGGATCGACCGGCGGTGGGCGGAGGCGGCGGACGCGCTGGGGCTGCCGGGGGTGTGGGTGCGCGAGGCGTGGTTCGCGCCGGTGTTCTCGAAGTTCCAGGGGCGGACGGTGGGCGGGGTACGGCTGCTGGTGCACGACCGGGAGGCATTCGACCCGGTGCGGACCGGGATCGGGCTGCTGGTGACGGCGCGGCGGGTGTGGAGCGGGTTCGCGTGGCGGCCGGACCACTGGATCGACCGGCTGACGGGCTCGGACCGGGTGCGGACGCTGATCGACGCGGGGGCCGGGGTGGACGAGGTGACGGCCTCCTGGGAGGCGGGGCTGAGCCGGTTCCGCGGGGTGCGGGAGGAATACCTGCTGTACGGGTGACGGGGCGGGTGGGGCGGGGGCGTCCGGTGTGACGGGTGACCGTACACGGTGACATGTGACCGGACGGCTTCGCCCGTCACGGGTCTGGCCGCGGGCCCGGGGCGGCGGGATGCTGGTGCTCAGGTGCACGGTGCGGTGCGGGAGGGGACCGTCATGTCGGGTGTGGGCGTGGGACCGTACACGGAACTGACCTTCGACGCCGACGGGGACTGCGACCCGCGGCAGCGCGCGGCGGTGGACCGGCTGGACGCGACCGACCTGATCGTGTTCTCGCACGGCTGGAACAGCGACCGGTCCACCTCGACGCGGCTGTACGACCGCTTCTTCGCCCCCTTCCCCGCGCTGGTGGCCGGCTCCCCCGGCGTCCGGCTGGGCTACGTGGGCGTGGTGTGGCCGTCGATCCGGTTCTCCGACGAGCCGATCCCCGACTTCGACGCCCCTGCCGCGGCCGGTGCCCCGCCGGCCGGGCCCGAGTTGGACGCGGGGACGCGGGCGGCGCTCGGGGAGTTCTGGCCGGGCCGCGGCACGGAGCTGGACCGGATCGCGGAGCTTCTGCGGGAGCAGCGGGAGTCGGAGGCGGCGTTCGGGGAATTCGGCGCTCTGGTAAGGGCGTTGCTCTCCGGTCCGGAGGGCGGGCCGGTCGCGGCGGCGACGGCGGCCGGTGCGGGCGGCGGTGTCGACGACCCGGCCGGTGGTGCGGGCGGCGTCGCCGGCGATCCGGTGCCCGCGCTGCTCGCGGAGGATCCGCTGGTCCTGTGCCGGCTGCTCACGGAGGGGCTGCGGGAGGCCGGGGCGGAGCTCGCCGGGCCGGAGGCCTCGCTCTTTGTGGGCGGCGGGCTGAAGAGGCTGTGGCGCGGCGGCAAGGAGCTGCTTCGTCAGGCGACGTACTACGAGATGAAGCGGCGGGCCGGGAAGGTCGGCGAGCGGGGGCTGGGTCCGGTGCTGGCCCGGCTGGCGGGGGCGCGGCCGGGCGTACGGGTCCATCTGGTCGGCCACAGCTTCGGCGCCCGGCTGGTGGCGTACGCACTGCGGGGCGTCCCGACCGAGGCGCGCCACGTCCGTTCTCTGACGCTCCTTCAGGGCGCCTTCTCGCACTACGCGTTCGCGGACTCGCTGCCGCACGCGCGGAGCAGCGGCGGGGCGCTGCGGGGGCTCCAGCGGCGGGTGGCGGGGCCGGTGGTCTGCTGCTACTCGCGGCACGACGCCGCGCTGCGGGTGTTCTACCCGCTGGCCTCGCGGATGGCCGGGGACTCCTCGTCCTTCGCGGGCTTCGACGAGCGGTGGGGCGCCATGGGCCACGACGGCGTGCAGGCGGTGGGCGGGGCGGTCCGGCTGACGCTGGAGGCGGCGCTGCGGGACGGGCTGCCGGGTGCGGGATGCGTCAGTGTCGACGCGGCGGCGGTGGTGCGGCGCGGCGGGGCGCCCTCGGGGGCGCACAGTGACATCTGCCACGAGGAACTCGCCCGGATCGTGGTCGCGGCGGGCCGGATCGGCCGCTGAGATCGCGCCAATGCCACCCGGGCGCCCCGTGCGCTCGGCATGCGCCCGGCCGGCTCCGGGCATGTTGGGCACAGCGCCGGTGATGGTTCCCATCGTGTCCTCGATGGAGCCGGAGCGCCCTCCGGTTCGTCTCTCCCCCGGCGCATCCGGGCACGAGCGATGGAGGTGGCTGCGCGATGGCGGGTTTCCGGAGTCTGGCGGTGCAGGTGCGCGACGCGTCCAACGACCGTGCGCTGCGCCGGCATTCGCTGCGGCGCTGTCTGGAGCGGTTCGCTCCGTACGGGCACCGGGCGACCTGGTGGCACCTGTGCGACCGGCACGGGATCGGGCCCGAGGACCGGGGCTGCGATCCGCTGCGGCTGGTGGCGGCGCTGGAGGAGCTGGAGGACGCGCGGGGCGTGTGGCTGGCGTACGAGCGGCAGTTCGCGGAGCGGCGGCGGCGCGAGAAGCACGTGGGGGTGCGCACACCGGAGTGGGCGTGGAGCGGTGCCGCGGTGGTGCCCTGCGCGGATCCGGGGGTGCGGCCGGAGGGGGCGCTCGGCGAGGTGCTGCGGCGGCTGGTACGGGCGTTGGAGGCGGAGGAGCCGGGGACGGGGTGCCCGGTGTGCGGGGAGGCGGTGCTGCGGTGGCCGGCCGGGGCGGGGCGGGGGCCGGTGTGCGGGGGGTGCGGGATCGTGGTGCCGCCGCCGGCGCTGGCGGGGGCGCTGGACGAGGGCGTCGTGGGGGCGGCGGGGCGTGCGGCGTGAGGCCGGGCCGCCGGGTGCGCCGGGCGGGAGGCGCTGGGGCGTGGCAGGACGCTGCGGCGGGGCAGGGGTGCGTGCGTGAGGCGTGACCGTACAGGGTGACATGTCACAGGATGGTGTGGTGGTGCTGATCCTGGCGGCTCTGAACGGGGCGCGGAGTGCGGCGGACGGGCCGGCCGTGCCGTTGTCCCCGGCCGCGCTGGCCGAAGCCGCGGCGCGGGCCGTGGCGGCGGGCGCGGGTGAGGTGCGGGTGCGGCCGCGGACGCCGTGCGGGCGGGAGAGCCTGTCGCCGCGGGTGCTGGGCCCGCTGCTGGCGGAGGTGCGGGCGGCGGTGGGCGTGCCGGTCGGGGTGGACGCGTACGCGGGCGGCGACCGGGTGCGGGAGTGGACGGAGCTGCCCGACGTGGCGGCGGTGGACTGGGCGCTGCCGGGTGCCGAGGAGCTGGCGGGGTTGCTGCTGGCGCGCGGTGTGGGCGTGGAGGCCCTGGTGCGTACGGGTTCGGCGGGCCCGGGGCGGTTCCTCGGTTCGCCGTTGCGCGGCCGGGTGCTGCGGGTGGCGGTGGCCGTGTCCGGCGGGGATCCGGCGGGGGCGCCGGGCGCGGCCCGGGAGGTGGTGGACCGGCTGGCGGCGCGGGTGCCGGGCCTGCCGGTGCTCGGGTACGGCGTGGACGGGGCGGCCTGGCCGGTGCTGCGCTGGGCCGCCGGGCGCGGGCTGGACGTGCGGGCGGGGGTGGCGGACACCCGGTGGCTGCCCGACGGCCGGCCGGCGGTGTCGAACGCTCAGCTGGTGGCCGCCGCCGCGGCCGTGCGGGACGGGGTCACAGCCGGGAGCCCGTGAGGCGGTTGCCGAACTCGTCGTCGGGGTTGGACAGTCCGCAGGTCTTCAGTGAGAGGCAGCCGCAGCCGATGCAGTCGCTGAGCTGGTCGCGGAGGCGGCCGAGCCGGGCGATGCGTTCGTCGAGGACGGCGCGCCAGTGTGCGGAGAGGTTGGCCCAGTCCTCGCGGGTGGGGGTGCGGCCCTCGGGCAGCTGGGCGAGGGCCTCGCCGATGGTGGCGAGGGGGATGCCGACGCGCTGCGCGGCGCGGACGAAGGCGACGCGGCGGAGGGTGTCGCGGCTGTAGCGGCGCTGGTTGCCGGTGGTGCGGCGGCTGCTGATCAGGCCCTTGGACTCGTAGAAGTGCAGCGCGGAGACGGCGGCGCCGCTGCGGGCGGACAGCTGTCCGACGGTCAGTTCGTGGATCTTCTCTGGGATCTGGGGCACTCCGCCGACCCTACTGGGCGGTCCGGTGCATGCGTTGACAGGGCTGCCGCGCCCGAGCATCCTGGGCAAGCCCTTCTGAGCAAGCGCTTAATCAAGTGACCCCCATGGGAGGCAGAGGCATGGCCGAGCCGAGGATCTTCACGTCCGCCGAGGAGCTGGTCGCCGGGATCGGCGCCCCGCTCGGGCCCAGCGACTGGCTGGAGGTCGACCAGAAGCGGATCGACCTGTTCGCCGACGCGACCGGCGACCACCAGTGGATCCACGTGGACCCGGAGCGGGCGGCGTCCGGGCCGTTCGGCTCGACCATCGCGCACGGCTACCTGACGCTGTCGCTGCTGCCCAGCCTGGTCCCGCAGGTGATGCGGGTCGAGGGGATGCGGATGGGTATCAACTACGGCGTGGACAGGGTGCGTTTCCCCGCCCCGGTGCCGGTCGGCTCGCGGCTGCGCGCCAGGGCCGTGATCACCGCGGTCACCGAGGCCGGCGGGGGCGTGCAGGTCGCGGCCACGGTCACCGTGGAGACCGAGGGCGGCGACAAGCCGGTGTGCGTGGCGGAGACGGTCTCCCGCTACTACTTCTGACGCGCCTCCGGCGCCCGCGGGGCGGCGCTCGCGGAGCTCCGGCGCCCGCGGGGCGGCGCTCGCGGAGCTCCGGCGCCCGCGGACCGGCCGTCAGGCGGTCCGGGCGCCCACCATGCGCAGTACGAGGTCGGCGTAGAGCGCGCCGACCTCGTCGGGTGTGCGGCGGCCGGCCACGTCGAACCAGCGGGCGACGTCGATGCAGAGCGACAGCACGGCGAGCGTGGTGCCGGGCACGTCCGGAACGTCGAACTCCCCCGCCGCGACCCCGTCGGCCAGGATCCGGCGCACCGCGGCGTCGCTCTCGCGGCGCAGGGCGACGATCTCGGTGCGGTGCTCGTCGCCGAGGGCGTCGAGTTCGTACTGGACCACGCGGGCCGTGGTGTGGTGTGCGGCGTGCCACCGTACGAAGGACCGGACGGCGGCGTCGAGGCGGTCGGCGGCGGTGCCGGGGCCGTCGGCGGCGCTCCGCAGGATCTCCAGGGCCTTGTCGTGGCCGATGCGGCTGATCCGGTGGAGCAGCTCTTCCTTGGTCTTGTAGTGGATGTAGAGCGCGGCGGGGCTCATGCCGGCGCGGCCCGCGATGTCACGGGTGGTGGTGGCGTGGTAGCCGCGTGCCGCGAAGGCGTCGACGGCGGCGACGAGCAGCCGCCGGGCCGCGTCGGGGTTGACCTCCGACCAGGGCACGTACTCCCCGGCCTGCTCCTCCACGCCGTCCATCGCTCACCCTTTCCCCGGTGACTGACCACCTTACCGGAGGGTGAGCAAGCGCTTAGCCGGATCTCCGGGACGGGGCGGGACCGGGCAGGGCGGGGCCGGGCTGGACGGGACAGGACCGCGCGGCACGGGGCGGCGGGGCGCCGGGGCGGCCGGCGGGCGCTACCGCCCCTCCTCCTGGCGGTCGCGGATCACCTTGGCCAGCGTGAAGGCAGAGGTGGTCAGGTAGAGCACGCCGATCCCGAGGAAGGCGCGGACCCAGCCGTCCGCGTCCAGCTGGTAGATCCCGATGGCCACGGCGGCGAGCGCGATGGCGAACGAGGCGACGGCCTGGCCGTAGTAGGCGCCGCTGTTCTGCGGCTTGCCCGGCGCGCCGGCCGGGCGCACCGGGTGCATGGGCGCGGGGTTCATCGATGTCATGGCCCCAGGATGGGCGGATGTGGCCGGCGCCACATCCGTGCTCGTACTCAGTGCCGTACTCAGAAGGCCGAAACCCCGGTCAGCGCACGGCCGATGACGAGCTTCTGGATCTGGCTGGTGCCTTCGTAGAGGGTCATCACGCGGGCGTCGCGCAGCAGCTTGCCCGCGGGGTACTCGTCGATGTAGCCGTAACCGCCGTGCACCTGGAGGGCGTTGCTCGCGGCGCGGACGGCGGCCTCGGAGGCGAAGAGCTTGGCGGTGGAGGACTCGGTGGCGAACGGCCGCCCCCGGTCGATGAGATCGGCCACCCGCCAGGTCAGCAGCCGGGCCGCGTCCACGTCGACGGCGATGTCGGCGATCAGCTCCTGGACGAGCTGGTGGTGGGCGATGGTGCGGCCGAACTGCTCGCGCTGCCCGGCGTACGAGACGGCCGCGTCCAGCGCCGCCTGTGCCAGCCCGACGCATCCCGCGGCCACCGACATCCGGCCCTTGGCCAGGGCGGACATGGCGACGGAGAAGCCCTTGCCGGCGGGGCCGAGGAGGGCCGATTCCGGCACCCGCACGCCCTGGAGGACCAGCTCGGCGGTGGCCTGGCCGCGCAGGCCGAGCTTGCCGTGGATCTCCCGGCGGGTCAGGCCGGGGGTGTCGGCCGGGACGAGGAAGGCGGAGATGCCGCGGTGGCCGGGCTCCTCGCCGGTGCGGGCGAAGAGCAGCACCACGTCGGCCAGGGTGCCGTTGGTGATGAACATCTTGCTGCCGTCGATCACGTACGCGTCCCCGTCGCGGACCGCGCGGGTGGCGAGGTGGGCGGCGTCGGAGCCGGTGCCGGCCTCGGTGAGCCCGAAGCAGCCGAGGGCCTCGCCGGAGCAGAGCCGGGGCAGCCATTCCCGCTTCTGCTCCTCTCTGCCCCAGGCGGCCACGGTCTTGGCGACCAGGCCCAGGGAGACGGAGAGGATGCCGCGCACGGCGGAGTCGCCGCGGCCGAGTTCCTCGGTGACCAGGACGTACGAGAGGTGGTCGCCGCCGGAGCCGCCGTACTCCTCCGGGACGGTCAGGCCGAGGAAGCCGAGGTCGCCCAGCTTCTTGACGATGCCGGGGTCCACGCTCTCGGCGCGGTCCCAGGCCGCGGCGTGCGGGACGACCTCGCGCTCGACGAACTCGCGGGCCAGCCGGCGTACGGCGGTCTGCTCCTCGCTCAGCTCCAGGTTCACCGGGCACCTCGGGTTCCGAAGGGCGGTTAATTACCACCGCTAGTTTTTGGCTGGGAGGCCTTACTATGTGCCGCATGGCCCGACCGCGCAAGCCCCTCCTCAGCCGAGAACGCATCGTCGACGCGGCGGGGGCGCTGGTGGACGCGGAGGGCCTGGAGGCGGTGTCGACCCGGCGGCTCGCGGCCGCGCTCGGGGTGAGCGGGCCCTCGCTGTACAACCACTTCCGGACCAAGGACGAGATCCTGGACGCGGTCGCGGACGCGGTGAGCGCGCGGGTGGACCTGTCGATGTTCGAGGACGGCGACGGCCGGGACTGGCGCACCGCCCTGCATGACTGGGCCGTCTCGTACCGCCGCGCCCTGGCCGACCACCCGAACATCGTCCCGGTGCTGGCGCGGGGGCCGGGCCGCCGCCCGGCGGGCCTGCGGCTGGCCGACGCGGTCTTCGGGGCGATGACCCGGGCCGGCTGGCCGCCCGCGCAGGCCACCCGGATCGGCGCGCTGATGCGGTACTTCGTGATGGGCTCGGCGCTGGGCTCGTTCGCCCGCGGCTTCGTCGACGACCGCACCGCCTACGACCCGGCCGACTACCCTCACCTGGGCCAGGCCCACCTCCTCGCCGAACGCCGGCAGGAGATCGACGAGGGCGCCTTCGAAACGGGCCTCACCGCCCTCCTGGACGGCCTGACCACCCAGTACGAGGCCCTGGCCCGCGCCTGACGCAGCCGCGGCCGGCCGACACGAGCACGAGCACGAGGGGGAACGTTGGATCCGGGAGCGGTGATCATCGCGGTCGCGGGCGTGGCCGGCACGTTGGGGGGCTCGTTCCTCACCCAGCGCGTGGCCGAGCGCGCGAAGCGGCGGGAACTGGCGCTCGTGCGCACCCAGGAGGAAGCCCGCGAGACCCGGCAGCTGCGCCGCACCTGCTATGTGGAACTCAACCGGGACGCCCGGCAGTTCACCACGGCTCTCAACCGCCACCTGCACGTCATGCGCGAGCGCGGCGTCGGGGACGCCGACATCGCCGCGCTCGACGAGGCGAAGGCCGCCCACCGGGACCGGTACTCCGAGGCGCAGATGATCGCCCCGGACGAGGTGCTCGCCCGCGCGAGCGCTGTCAACCAGGCCCTCAACGCCGTCTACGGCCAGGTCAAGCGGCTGGAGCGCGGCGAACCGGGCCCCGGGGAGACCGTGGACGCGGCGGCGCGCGCCCGGGAGGAGGTCTGGGAGCTGCTGCGGGCCATGAGGGGCGCGATGCGCCACGATCTCGGGGTGGCGACCGCGCCGGTACCGGGCGTGGCGCCGGCACGGCGGTCCGAGGGTCGGGTCCTGGCCGGGGGCTGAAGCGCCGGGCCAGGACCTGCGGCGCTCGGGGCCCGGGAGGGGGCCGGGATGGAGCCGGGACGGGGCCGGGATGGAGCCGGGAGGGCCGTACCGGAACGACGCGGCCCCGGCGCGCGGCGGCGGGGGCGTGCCGCTGTGCGCCGGGGCCCCGGGTGCGTGCTGTCAGAAGACCACCAGCGAGCGGCCTCCCTTGCCGGCGAGCATGGCGTCGAAGGCGGCCGGGATGCCGTCCAGGGTGATGCGGTCGGAGACCATGGCGCCGAGGTCCAGGCGGCCGGCGCGGATGTGGTCCGCCAGGACCGGCAGGTCGCGGGCCGGGTCGCAGTTGCCGTAGACGCAGCCCGAGAGGGTGCGGGCGAAGTGGAAGATCTCCAGGGCGTGGAACGTGACCTGCTGTTCCTTGCCGCCGATGCCGACGACCGTGGTGCGGCCGCCGCGCCGGGTGGAGTCCCAGGCCGTGCGGATGGTCTCCGCGCGGCCCACGCACTCGATCGCGACGTCCGCGCCGTGGCCGCCGGTGAGGGCCCGGACCTCCTTGGCCGTGGTCTCGGATGCGAGGACGAAGTCGGTGGCGCCGGCCGCCCGCGCGAGTTCCTCCTTCGCCGGGGAGACGTCGACGGCGACGACCGGTCCGGCGCCCGCGATGCGGGCGGACTGGAGGGCCGCCAGGCCGACCCCGCCCACGCCGAAGACGGCCACCGACTCGCCCTCGCGCACGCGGGCGTTGTGGTGCACGGCCCCGTAGCCGGTCAGCACGGCGCAGCCGAGCAGCGCGGCCTCGGCGAGCGGGATGCCCTCGGGTGCGGGCAGCACGCAGTCGGCCGCGACGACGGTCTCCTCGGCGAAGGCGGCGACGTTGAGGCCGGGGTGCAGGTCGGTGCCGTCGGCGGTACGGGCGTACACGGCGCCCACCCCGGTCAGGGCGGAGGCGCAGAGCCACACCTCGCCCAGCCGGCAGTGGTGGCAGGCGCCGCAGGAGGGCGCCCAGTTGAGGACCACCCCGTCGCCGGGGGCGACGTGGGTGACGCCCTCGCCGACGGAGACCACCGTGCCGGCGCCCTCGTGGCCGAGGACGGCGGGGACGGGGACCCGCATGGTGCCGTTGGTGAGGGACAGGTCGGAGTGGCAGACCCCGGCGGCGGCGAGCCGGACCCGGACCTGGCCGGGGCCGGGCTCGGGCAGGTCGATCTCGGCAATCCGCAGGGGTGAACCGACGGCGGGCAGGATGGCGGCGCGGACCACGGACGACTCCCGGGGGCTCAGAACTGCAGGGACTTGGTCTGGAGGTACTCGGTCAGGCCGTGCGGGCCGAGCTCGCGGCCGACGCCGGACTGCTTGAACCCGCCGAAGGGGGCGAGCGGGTTGAACCGGCCGCCGTTGATGTCGACCTGGCCGGTGTCCATGCGGCGGGCGAAGGCGGCGGCCGTCTCGGCGTCGGCGGCCCAGACGGCGCCGCCGAGGCCGTAGGAGGTGCCGTTGGCGATCTCCAGGGCGTGCTCCTCGCCTTCGTACGGCAGGATCGCGAGGACCGGCCCGAAGATCTCCTCCTGGGCGATGGTCATCTCCGGGGTGACGTCGGCGAAGACGGTCGGGGCGACGTAGTAGCCCTTGTCGTGGAGGGCCTCGGCGCCGCCGGCGACCAGGCGGGCGCCCTCCTCGACGCCCTGGGCGATGTAGCCGCGTACGCGTTCCAGCTGGCGGGCGTTGACCAGCGGGCCGAGGCGGGAGGCGGGGTCGCGGGGGTCGCCGGCCCGGGCCTTGCCGGCGGCTTCGGCGGCGAGGGCGACGGCCTCCTCGTAGTGGTCGCGGTGGACGAGCATGCGGGTCAGGGCGTTGCAGCTCTGGCCGGAGTTGTTGACCACGTGCGCGACGCCGAGGCCGACGGCCTTCGGGAGGTCGGCGCCGGGAAGGATGACGTTGGCGGACTTGCCGCCGAGTTCGAGGGCGACCCGCTTGACGGCGCCGCCCGCGGTGGCGCCGATGGCGCGGCCGACGGCGGTGGAGCCGGTGAAGGAGACCAGGTCGACGTCGGGGTGGGCGGCGAGGGCCTGGCCGGCGACCGGGCCGGTGCCGGTGACCAGGTTGAAGACGCCGGCCGGCAGGCCCGCTTCGTGGACGGCCTCGGCGAACAGCCGGGCGGTGAGCGGGGTGTCCTCGGAGGGCTTGAGGACCACGGTGCAGCCCGCGGCGAGGGCGGGGGCGACCTTGGCGACGATCTGGTGGAGCGGGTAGTTCCAGGGGGTGATCGCGGCGACGACGCCGACCGGCTCCAGGTAGACGGTGGAGTTGCCGATGCGCTGCTCGAAGGCGTACGAGGCGGCCAGGTCGGCGTACGAGGAGGCGACCGCGATCGGGGCGCCGGCGTGCACCGTCTCGGCGAAGCCGAGCGGGGCGCCCAGCTCGGCGGTGACGGTCTCGGCGATCTCGGCCTTGCGGGCCACCAGGACGTCGCGGAGGGCGGCGATCCGGGCGGCGCGGTCGGCGGGCGGGGTGGCGGCCCAGCCGCGGAAGGCGGTACGGGCGGCCCGTACGGCGGCGTCGACGTCCTCGGCGGTGCCCGCGGGGACGTGGGCGATGACCTGCTCGTCGGCGGGGTTGATGACGGCGATCGTGTCCGTGCCGGCGGCGGGGCGCCACTCTCCGCCGATGTACATGCCGTCGTGCGCCTTCATCGCGTCCTCCCTGGGGTCCCTTCCCAGCGGTGGCTGGGGGATGGGTGCTGGTCGACCACCCTACAAACTAGCGGTGATAGTTTTCGGCCACCAGGGGTGGGGTCCGGCCGGGGCCGGCCGGACCCCGCCGGTGCGCGCCGGCCCGCGGGTCAGATGATGCCGAAGAGCATGCCCGCGCCGAGGACCACCAGGGAGGTGAGGGCGGCCCACTTGACGGTGAAGCGGGTGTGGTCGCCGAACTCGACCTTGGCCATGCCGACCAGGACGTACACGGCCGGCACCAGCGGGCTGGACATGTGCAGGGCCTGGCCGACCAGTGAGGCGCGGGCGATCTCCAGGGGCGAGACGCCGTGGGCCGCGCCGGCCTCGGCGAGGACCGGCAGGACGCCGAAGTAGAAGCCGTCGTTGGACATGAAGTAGGTGAGCGGCAGGCTGAGCAGGCCGGTGACGAGGGCCATGTGCGGGCCCATGCCGTCGGGAATGGCCGATACCAGCCAGTCGGCCATGTCCTTGACCATGCCGGTGCCGGAGAGGACGCCGGTGAAGACGGCGGCGGCGAAGACCATGCCGGCGACGTTGAGGACGTTCTCGGCGTGGGCGGCGATGCGGGCCTTCTGGTCGGCCATGCGGGGGTAGTTGACCGTGAGGGCGAGGGCGGCGCCGAGGAGGAACAGCACCGGGATGGGCAGCAGCTCCATGATCATCGCCGTGAGGAGGGCGACGGTGAGGCCGGCGTTGAACCAGTAGAGGCGGGGGCGGAGGGTGGCCCGGTGCGGGTCGAGGCCCTGGAGGGCGGGGTCCACGGCAGGGCCCTCGGTGCCGTCGTCGGCGGGGTCGGGGGTGTCGGCTGCGGCGGGGCCGCCGGTGGTCCCGGCGCCGGGGGCGGTGGTCGTCGTACGGGACGCGCGGGCCTTCGTACGGGACGCGCGGGCCTTCGTACGGGACGCGCCGGCCTTCGTACGGGACGCGCCGGCGCCCGGGCCGCCCACCAGGACGGGCTCCCGCTCCTCGGCTCCGCCGGGCAGGACGAGGGTGCCGACGCGCTTGCGCTCGCGCAGGCCGAGGACGTAGGCGAGGGCGAAGACGAAGAGGAGGCCGACGCCGAGGGCCGGGATCATCGGGACGAAGATGTCGCCGGCGTCGAGCTTGAGGGCGGTCGCGGCCCGGGCGGTCGGGCCGCCCCAGGGGAGGGTGTTCATCACGCCGTTGGCCGTGGCGGCGACCCCGGTCATGACGACAAGGCTGAGGCCGAGCCGCTTGTAGAGCGGGTACATGGCCGAGACCGTGATCATGAAGGTGGTGGAGCCGTCGCCGTCGAGGGAGACGATTGCGGCGAGGACGGCGGTGCCGACGACGACGCGCACCGGGTCGGCCTTGCAGAAGCGCAGGATGCCCCGGACGATCGGGTCGAACAGCCCGACGTCGATCATCACGCCGAAGTAGACGATGGCGAACATCAGCATGGCGGCGGTCGGCGCGAGTTTGCCGACGCCTTCGATGACGTAGTCGCCGAGGTGGGCGCCCTGTCCGGCGATGACGCAGAAGAGGGCGGGGATCAGCACGAGCGCCGCGATCGGCGACAGCTTCTTCATCATGATCAGGACCAGGAAGGTCGCGATCATGGCGAAGCCGAGAATGGTCAGCATGGAAGGAACCTCACGTTCACCCTGGGAGTTCCGCTTGAGCCGCTGGTGGACGCCCTTGGGGGCCGCGGTCCGGATGAACGTAGGGCTCGCGGGACGACGTGAACAAGACGTCGGCCCGCGAGCAATACGCGCAAAAGCCCTGGTCAGGCCGGGGTGAGGGGGGCGGGCGCGGGCAGCGGCGCGAGCGTGACGGGAAAACCGTTCAGCACGGCGGTGCCGGAGAGCGGGTCCATGCGCGTGCCGTCGAGGAGCTGGTTGACGTTGGCGCCGGGGTCGGCCGAGGCGACCGAGAGGCGGGTGCCGGGGCGGTCGTGGCCCCAGCCGTGCGGGAGGCTGACGACGCCCGGGCGGAGGGTGTCGGTGAGTTCGGCGGGGGCCTCGACGGAGCCTCCGTCCGCGGTGACGCGCACGCGGGTGCCGTCGGAGATGCCGAGGGGAGCGGCGTCGTCGGGGTGGATCTGGAGGGTGCAGCGGTTGGAACCGCCGGTCAGGGCGGGGACGTTGTGCAGCCAGCTGTTGCTGGAGCGCAGGTGGCGGCGGCCGACCAGGAGGAAGGCGGCGGGGTCGGGGGTGAGGGCCGCGCGGAGCCGGGGCAGGTCGGCGGCGACGGGGGCGGGCAGCAGGTCGATGCGGCCGGTGGTGGTGCGCAGGATGCCGGGCAGGCGGGGCGCGAGGGGGCCGAGGTCGATGCCGTGGGGCGCGGCGAGCAGGCGGTCGAGGGTGAGGCCCTCGGGGTCGGCGCCGAAGCCGTCGCCGTAGGGGCCGAGGCGCAGCATCAGGTCGAGGCGGCGCTCGGGGCCGTTCTCGCCGGTCAGGAGGGCGGTGAGGGCCTCGGGGTCGCGGCCGTGCACGGGTGAGGCGGGGTCGGCCACGGCCTTGCCGAGGGTGGTGGCGATGACGAGGTCGTCGACGCTCCCGGGGTCCGCGCCGTGCATGCCGGAGGCGGCGAGGATCAGGCGGGCGTGGATCTCGCACTCGTCCATGAGGCCGTCGGCGAGGGGGACGGCGGGCCGGGTGTAGCGGACCTGGTTGCGGACGGCGAAGGCGTTGAAGGCGAAGTCGTGGTGGGCGCTCTGGGAGGGCGGCGGCGGGGGCAGCACGACGTGGGCGTGGCGCGAGGTCTCGTTGAGGTACGGGTCGACGCTGACCATGAAGTCCAGGCCGGCCAGGGCCGCGTCGAGCCGGCGGCCGTCGGGGGCGGAGAGCACCGGGTTGGCGGCGATGGCGACCAGGGCCCTGATCCGGCCCTCCCCCGGGGTGTCGATCTCCTCGGCGAGGGCGGCGGCGGGCAGTTCGCTCTTGGCTTCGGGGTGGCCGGAGACGCGGCTGTGCCAGCGGCCGAGGGCGAAGCCGCGGCCGGGGCCGGCGGGGCGGGGGCGGGGGCCGGCGGCGGGGAGCGGGAAGAGGACGCCGCCGGGGCGGTCGAGGTTGCCGGTGAGGACGTTCAGTACGTCGACGAGCCAGTTGGCGAGGGTGCCGTGGGCGACGGTGCAGCTGCCGATGCGGCCGTAGACGGCGGCGGTGCGGGCGGCGGCGAGCTCCCGGGCGAGGGTACGGATCTCCGCGGCCGGTATGCCGCAGGTGCCGGCAGCGGCCTCGGGGGTGAACGGGGCGAGTGCGTCGGCGAGTTCGGCCAGGCCGTCGGTGTGGTCTTCGAGCCGGCCGGGCGCGGTGGGCTGCTCGGCGAGCAGGACGTGCGCGAGGGCGGCGAGGAGCAGCGCGTCGGTGCCGGGCCGGATGGCGAGGTGGCGGTCGGCGAGGCGTGCGGTGCGGGTGCGGCGGGGGTCGACGACGACCAGGGTGCCGCCGCGGGCGCGCAGGGCCTTGAGGCGGCCGGGGAAGTCGGGGGCGGTGCAGAGGCTGCCGTTGGACTCCAGGGGGTTGGCGCCGAGGAGGAGCAGGTGGTCGGTGCGGTCGAGGTCGGGGACGGCTATGGCGAGGGGGTCGCCGAAGAGGAGGCCGCTGGAGACGTGCTTGGGCATCTGGTCCAGGGTGCTGGCCGTGAAGAGGTTGCGGGTGCGCAGGGCCTGGAGGAGCACGGGCGGATAGAGGGCGCCGGCCATGGTGTGGACGTTCGGGTTGCCGAGGACGACGCCGAGGGCCTGGGGGCCGTACCGGTCGACGAGGGGGCGCAGTCCGGCGGCGACGGCGTCGAAGGCCTCGTCCCAGCCGGCCTCGTGGAGTTCGCCGTCCGCGCCGCGGACGAGGGGGGTGGTGAGGCGGTCGGGGTCGGCGTCGAGTTCGCCGAAGGCGGCGCCCTTGGGGCAGATGAAGCCGCGGCTGAAGACGTCGTCCCGGTCGCCGCGGGCGCCGGTGACGCGGGTGCCCTCGATGCTGAGGGTGAGTCCGCAGGTGGCCTCGCAGAGGGGGCAGATGCGGAGGGCGGTGCGGGTGGGGGCGGGGGGTGCGGGCGGAGCGGGCGGAACGGGCGGCGTTGCGGACACGGGTCCTCCCGGGCGGCGGGCTGGCGGCACACGAGCGGAGCGAGCATACCGACCGGTAGGGACGGCGGGGAGGGGTGCGGGGCGGCAGGCGGGGCGGTGGGAGTGTCAGTCGAGGACGCGGGCCAGGTAGGCGTGCATCATGGCCCGGGTCTCGGTGATCAGTTCGTCGTCGCCCTGCGGGTCGGTGCGGAAGGCCAGGTGGAGCAGGGCGTCCGTGGCCTCGACGGCGACGAGCACCGCGCGCCGCAGGGGCGCGTCGGCGGGGCGGCCGAGGTGGGCGCAGAGGAGTTCGGCCAGGCGCGCGGCCACGACTTGGTTGGTGTCGGCGGCCGGGCTCTCGGGCGGCGCGGGCACGCCGAAGTCGACCAGCCCGAAGCCGGGGACGGTGCGCTTCATCGAGAGGTACTCGTCGAGGACGGCATCGACGGCGGGCCGCCAGTCGGTGGCCGGGAGGGCCGCCAGGCGTGCGGCGATGCCCTCGGCGTACTGGTCGAGGTTGCGGTGGGCGAGGGCGTCGGCCATGGCCCGCTTGTTGCCGAAGAAGCGGTAGACGGAGCCGATGGGCACGCCGGCCCGCAGGGCGACGGCGCGGGTGCTGAGGTTTTCGTAGCCCGTCTCGTCGAGCAGTTCTGCACAGGCGTCGAGGATCCGGGCCAGCCGCTCCGTGCTGCGCTGCTGGATCGGGGTGCGGCGGAGTGAGTTCGCGGGAGACACGGGGTCCATGATGCCGCTCCGGTGTGCCGGCGGCCGGGCGGGGGCCGCGCCGGCAGGGGGGCGCCCGGGGGCGGGCCCCGGGCTCAGGCGAGGAGCAGGGTGAGCCCCCCGGTGGTGTACGTGATCATCAGGGCCAGCAGCGGCAGTTGGCCGGCGACCGCGCGGGCGGGCGGGAAGAGCCGTACGGCGCGGTCGTGGGCGGCGACGACGCCGAGCACGTGGCCGGTGACGACGGCGGTGACCTGGAGGGCGGCGAGACCGCCGGGGCCCAGCGGCGGGGCGGGCGGGAGGGCGTTGTCGGTGCCCAGTGCCACCATGACGGTGCGTGGCCCTTCGGTCACGAGGAGGGAGAAGTAGTGGGCGACGAGATAGCCGAGGGCGATCGGCAGGAGTGAGTGCGCGAAGGCGGCGAGCGGGCGCGGGACCGGGCCCGAGAGGGGGCGGGTGGCGGCGGCGCACAGGCAGTAGAGGGCGGCGACCAGGGCGACGGCGCCGAGGAGTCCGAGGGTGGCGGTGGGGGTGCGGCCGAGGGGGGAGGTCTGGACGGTGTCGATCCAGGAGGGGGTGTCGGAGAAACCGTCGTAGGCGGTGGAGCCGAGCAGGACACAGACGGTGGCGACGAGTCCGGGCTGTTCGGGGGTGGCGTCGAGGCCGTGGAAGGGGTTGCGCAGGACGAGGCGTCCGTCGGCGCGGCGGCCCAGGGGGGACAGGCGGGCGAGGAGGGTGGAGTACGCCTCGAAGGGGTCGGCCTGGGCGAACCACGCCTCGCCGTGGCGGGCGGCGGCGAGGAGGTGGAGCACGGTGTAGGCGGTGAGGGCGGCGAGGAGGGTGGTGGCGGACGCGGGGTCGGGGGCCACGAGTTCGAGCCAGGTGAAGGCGAACAGGCCGAGCGCGGCGGGCCGGAGGCCGAGCCGGGGCGGCAGCGGGCGGGGCGCGGCGGGCCGGGGCAGCAGGGCGTGCAGGGCGCGGAGGGGACTGGCCAGGCGCCAGACGGGGCCGAGGAGGAGGGAGGCGGGGACGAGGCCGACCCAGAGCAGGACGTAGACGGCGCCGGGTGCGGGGTTGGATTCGGGGTCGTCGGGGCCGAGGAGCAGGCACAGGAGGACGAACGCCCAGGCGGCCAGGCCGAGGACCCGCAGGGCGGTACGGGTCGCGGGGGCGTCGGCCGCGCGCTGGAGGGCGCCCGGCAGCGGGAGGCCGGAGGCGTCGCCGCGGAAGCGGGAGCGGGACCAGAGCAGGCCGAGGGCCAGGAAGGAGACGAAGAGGGCGGTGAACGCGCCGGCGAAGGCGTAGAAGGGAGAGATCGGCAGGTCGTGCTGGGACCCGACGCCGTGCGCGAGGGCGCGGAGGGGGCCGGGGTCGAGGAGGCGTAGGGGGGTCATCGGACGAGGAGTTGGGTGAGGACGAGGCCGGTGTCGTGGGTCTCGACCTCGAAGAGGCCGGTGCGGTCCACGGTCAGGACGAGGGTGGCGGGGCGTCCCGCGGGCAGGGCGAGCTCCTTGTCGTAGCCGTGGACGTGCAGAGTGTCGGCGGTGTCGCTGGTGACGGTGAGGGCGACGCGCCGGCCGCGGTCGAGTTCGATGCGGCCGGGCGGGGGCTCGACCTTGCCGTCCCGTACGGCGACCGTGACCGTGTGGTCGACGGGGGTCGACGGGCCGCCGCCCGGGGCGGGCGCGTGGCCGTGCCCGGCCCCGGCGCCGCCCCCAGCCCCGGTGGAGGCGAGGGGGGTGCTCGCCTCGACCGGCTTGCCGGCCACGGCCCAGGCGGTGTGGTCGTCGGCGTAGAGGCGGACGGTCAGCGTGTGGGCGCCCGCGGGGACCTGTGCCGCGGACAGGTGGTGCCAGGGCCCGTACAGGCGTGCCAGCTTGCGGCCGTCGAGCAGGAGGTGGGCGTGCCCGCCGCCCAGGACGGCCCCGCCGCCGGTGCTGTCGGGGGTGAAGCGGAAGTTCCGCACGGCCAGCTGGAGGTTCCAGCCGTCCTCGGTGTCGGGGCGTACGGACAGCTGCACCTCGGGTGCGCCGTCGGCGCCGACCTGCCGCAGCCGGTGGCCCTGCCCGTCCTGCGCGGCCAGCAGGGTCCCGGCCGGCCCGGAGGCCTCCTGGTGGCTGGTGCCGGGCTTGTGGTGGGTGGTCGCCCGCCCTCCGCACCCGCCCAGCGCCCCGACGACGAGCAACCCCAGCACACCGCCGGCCACCCACCGGACCGTCCACGCCGCTCCACCCCGGCGGGCCCCAAGCACGGGCGCCGCACCCGCAGCCACCCCGAGGCCCGGACCGCGGCCCGCCGGCGGTACCGGACCCCCGCTCGGTGCCGCGTCCGCAGCGGGTCCGGCACCCGGCCGCCACCACCGCCCCACTCCCCCTTGGCTGCCCTGGTGGGTCGTGTGGTGTGTGGGGAAGGTGCTTGACGCGTCGTGGCAGGCTGGTCCGGAGGCAGGCCCGGGCCTGGGGTGG
>NZ_JBITRX010000032.1:0-63515 GCF_044540325.1 Streptomyces sp. NPDC086023 | reverse complement strand
ATGGCCGACGGGAAGATCGTCGAAGAGGCGACGCCCGACCAGTTCTTCAACAACCCGCGCAGCGATCGTGCCAAGGACTTCCTGTCGAAGATCCTCAAGCACTGAGGGAGTCCCGGCAGCACCTCGGCCCGCCGGCCCCCATCCCGGCCCGCCGGCCCTCTCCGGCCTCACCCGGCCCGGTCTCCGTCACCCGCCCTCACGCGGGCCCGCCTCTCCCGGCCCGGCGCCGGGCCGGCCCGCCCGGCGAGACCCCCTGCTGATCTTCCGGTCCTGTCCAGCCGACCGGGAGCGCCCGCCCCCACGGCCCGTGCCCGGCCGTCGCGGTCCCCGGTCTCCCCGGCACCCGCCTCCGCCGCCCCGGCCCCGGGCCCAGAACCACCCCCAGACCCGCCGACACGGCCGACCTGCCGTGCCCGCGGGCCGCCCCCCCCCACACCCCCTTCCTCCCCAAGAGAGATCCCCCATGAAGCTCCTGAAGGCCGGTTCGGCCGCAGCAGTCATCGCCGCCCTCGCCCTGACCGCGACCGCCTGTGGCGGGGGTGAGGACGAGAAGTCCTCCGGCGGTTCCTCCGGCGGTTCCTCCGGCGGCGGCAAGAAGATCACCATCGGCATCAAGTTCGACCAGCCGGGCCTGGCACTGAAGAAGCCGGACGGCACGTTCGCCGGCTTCGACGTGGACGTCGCGCGCTACGTCGCCCGGGAGCTCGGTTACCAGCCCGACCAGATCGAGTTCAAGAAGGCCCCGAGCGCGCAGCGCGAGCAGCTGATCAAGAACGGTGACGTCGACTTCATCGTCGCGAGCTACTCGATCAACGACAAGCGCAAGAAGGAGGTCGACTTCGCCGGCCCGTACTTCCTGGCCCATCAGGACCTGCTGGTCCGCGCCGACGACGACTCGATCACCAAGGCCGAGGACCTGAACGACAAGAAGCTCTGTTCGGTCACCGGCTCGACCTCCGCGCAGAACGTGAAGGAGAAGCTGGCGCCCAAGGCCGACCTCCAGGAGTTCAGCAGCTACTCCGAGTGTCTGACGGGCCTGGAGAACAAGACCGTCGACGCCATCACCACCGACGACTCCATCCTGGCCGGTTACGCCGCCCAGCCCGGGCAGCAGGGCAAGTTCCGGCTCGCCGGCCTCAGCCTGAGCGACGAGTACTACGGCATAGGCCTGAAGAAGGGGGACGGCCGGCTCCGGGCGGACGTCAACGCGGCTCTGAAGAAGCTGGTCCAGGACGGTTCCTGGAAGAAGGCCGTGGAGGCCAACTTCGGCCCCGCGCACTACAAGAACGCACCTGCCCCGCAGGTCACCGAAGGCAGCTGAGTCCATCGCGGAACGCGTCGCCGGCCACCGGCCGGCGGCGCACCCCCTCCGCCGACCTCCGGAACGCAGGGCAACAACGTGTTTGATTTTCTGGACAACCCGCAGTACGACGTCATCGGTGCCTTCTGGATGACGGTCCAGCTCACCCTCTGGTCCGCCGCGGGCTCCCTGGTGTGGGGAACGCTGCTGGCCGGCATGCGGGTCAGCCCCGTCCCGCTGATGCGGTCCTTCGGCACCGCGTACGTCAATCTGGTCCGCAACACCCCGCTGACGCTGATCATCATCGGCTGCTCGCTCGGCCTGGGCCAGACGCTGAACGTCACCCTCGGCGGTGACAACTTCAAGGAGTCGGGCTTCCGGCTGGCCGTCTTCGGATTCGTCGCCTACACCGGCACGTTCGTGTGCGAGGCGCTGCGCTCCGGCATCAACACCGTGCCGCCCGGCCAGGCCGAGGCCGCCCGCGCACTGGGCCTGAGCTTCCTCCAGGTGATCCGCCTCGTCGTGCTGCCGCAGGCCTTCCGCGCCGTCATCGCGCCGCTCGCCAACGTGCTGATCGCGCTCACCAAGAACACCACGGTGGCCGCCGCGATCGGCGTGGCCGAAGCGTCGCTGCTCATGAAGGAAATGATCGAGAACGAGTCCGACGCGATCCTGGCCGTCTTCGCGGTCTTCGCCTTCGGATTCGTCGTGCTCACCCTGCCGACCGGCCTGCTGCTGGGCTGGGCGGCCAAGCGAATGGCGGTGAAGCGATGAGCTCCGTCCTGTACGACACCCCCGGCCCCAAGGCCAGGCGGCGCAACCTCCTGTACACGGTGGCCTTCGTGTTGCTGGCGGGCGCGGCCCTGACGTGGGTCCTGAAGGGACTGGCCGACAAGGGCCAGCTGGACGCCGCCAAGTGGACGCCGTTCGTCGAGGACGGGAACGTCTGGACGACCTTCCTGCTGCCCGGCCTGGGAGAGACCCTCAAGGCGGCGGCCGTCGCGATCGTCATAGCCCTCCCGCTGGGCGCCCTGCTGGGCATCGGCCGGCTCTCCGACCACGCCTGGGTCCGGGTGCCCGCCGGCGCGGTCGTCGAGTTCTTCCGCGCCATCCCGGTGCTGATGCTGATGCTCTTCGGCTCCGCGCTGCTCGTCAGCTTCACCGACATCAGCTCCGACCTCCGCCCGTTCTGCGCCGTCGTCGCCGGCCTGGTGCTGTACAACGCCTCCGTGATCGCCGAGATCGTGCGGGCCGGCATCCACTCCCTGCCGCACGGCCAGAGCGACGCGGCCAAGGCCCTCGGCATGCGCAAGGGCCAGACCGTGCGGTACGTGCTGCTGCCGCAGGCGGTCTCCGTCATGCTGCCGGCCCTCGTCAGCCAACTGGTGGTGATCCTCAAGGACACCGCGATCGGCGGCGCGCTCCTGGGCGTCGAGGACCTCCTGTCCGCCTACCAGACGATCCCGGCCAACTACGGCGCCAACACGATCGCCTCACTGGTCGTCATCGCCCTGATCTACATCGCCGTGAACTTCGCCCTCACGGCCCTGGCCTCCCGGATCGAGCGCCGCATGCGCTCCTCGAAGAGGACTCCCGAGCCGGACGGGGACGTCACCCCGGAGGAAGCCGCGCTGCTGGCCGGCCCGACACCGGCCGGCGTCCCGGCGGGCCGCTGACCCGCCCCGACCGCGGCCGCCGTCGTCCTGAGTGTCCGGACGACGGCGGCCGCTCCACATCCGGTCGGGCCCGATTCCCGGGGCCGGCGGAGAACAGGCAGGTCCGGCCCCGGAAAGCGACGCTTCCCAGGGCCGGACCTGTGAGGGCCGGCGTGGCGCTACATCATCGCCATCGCGCTGCGCACGTCGTCGAGGGCGTCGATGGCGGCGTCGATGTCGTTCCCGCGGGCGGTGGTGTCCAGCGGGCCGTAGGGGCTCATCTCGGTGATCTGCAGGGTGAGGAAGCTGGTCGCGTCCCTGAACTCGATGTGGGCGGCCTGCACCAGGTGGTACAGGGCTCCACTGAAGGTCCGTGCACCCACATCATTACGGTAGGTGGTGAGGAGCTTCAGGGCCGTCGACCGGTCGGCCTTGGCCAGGTTCTGGCACAGCGTCCGGACGGCGGGGCTCACGTTCTTGTCGACGCCGTCCTCCGACTGCGGGATCAGCTCGCGCGACGCCTCCTCCTTGTCGGCCGGCTTCGGCCGGGGCAGGACCGTCGTCTCGGGCGTCTTACGGAAGGCTTCCCGGATGGCGGCGAAGAGCTCCGAAAGCGTCAGGCCCGGCGGCGGGGACATGAGAACTCCGCGTTTTGCCGCTGCCTTGACGAGGAAGTTGACCTTGTTGGGCTTGTTGGTTCCGAACTCCTTGTCGAGAACCGTGCGGACCTTGAGTAGGTCCCTCCTCCGCCCCTTGAGGATCAGATCGATCACCTGGTCGACATGGATTTCGGCACCCATTCTGTCGTGGAGCCAGTGAAGAAGTGGCCTCGCCGGGTACTGGGTGTCGTCGAGGATCTTCTTCGGGAACCCGTCGATCCCGAACTCCTTGAGCCTTGTGGCCAGGATGAAGCCGAGGCCGAAACCCTTCAGGTTGGCCTGCTCCACGATGAGCGTCAGCGCCTTCTCGGCACCGTCGATCTTCCCGTGGACCGCCAGGTCGATGATCTGCCGGAAGGCTCCGTCTATTTGCTCCTGGGTGAGATCTTCGGCTGCAACGTCCGGATCGAACACGAAAGACGCCGGCGTTTCGACCCGCTTCTCCATCTTCTTCTGGTGCTTCTGGGAGCCGATCTTCGGCTGCTTCGGCTTGTGGAACTTGAAGTGGGCCTGGACTTCCTCCTCCCGTTCCATGGCGAGCTTCTTCTCGATCTCGGTCGCATCGTCCGGGAGTTCCTCGGGAGCGTAGTCCCAGGTGCCGTCCCGGCGTACCTCGAACCGGAGCTCGTAGTCCTCTTCCAGCTTCTGGGGGAAGGCGCGCATGCCGGGCGACCGGAAGTGGAGGAGAACCCTGATGAACCGAGTCTCGCGGTCGCTCGTATGGTCGTCCGGGAGGACGTCCGCGTAGACCTTGAGAGGCTCCGAGTTGGCATTGATCACATTGACGTGCGCGCCGAGATGCAGGTCGAGCGTGGTGATCTGAAGGTAGTCGGAAAGGGTGTCGCCCTTGTATTCCGGACCGTCGTAAGGGGGAAAATCCTCTCCCCGCTCGGCGGCGGCGGCCATCTTCAGCTTGTACGCCTCGTACTCGCGGGCGGGGTACCGGGTGAAGGGCGTGAGGTCGAACGTCAGCTCCAGCGGAACGACGAACCGGGTCTTGATGTCGAACTTCTCCAGATCGTGCTTGTCGCCCAGCACCACCGCATTGTCCTTGGAGTACATCGCCTGGTCGGCACGCAACTTCACCCCCTCCGCGGCCTTCTTGATGCCTCGGGCGGCCATGACGATCGGGTTCGCCGTGACCAGCGCACTGCGGTTCTTCGAGTAGGTGAACTTGATTCTGAAGAGGTTGGTGGCCTTCTTCACCGTGTGCCGGCTGTAATCGGTGCCATTGCCGAAGGTGTCCTTGTGGACCTTGGCGTTCACATCATGAATGTCGCCGATGGCGGGGACGAGCAGATCTGCGGCAGTCTTGGCTCCCTGTATCGCGTGGAGCTCCGGCATCAGGGCCTGCGGATTCATTTCCGTCATTATTGCTTTTCCTGTCTCTTGGGCGGCGGTTGCGGTGGCTGCGTGGAAATTCGAGCCGCTCGGACTTCTGTCCTACTTGGCCGAGGCCGGCGCGAAGGAGATGTTTTCCAGGCGGCCATCGGATTCCGTGACACGGAAATCCGCGGGCTCCGTGTCGGAATATTCGACGGTGAGGCCCTCGTTTCCGAAAGAGTCCAGGACCTCCAGCATCCTGCAGAACTGGGAGGGCGACACCTCGCCCAGTTCGTGGAACTTCCGCAACATCGCCAGGACCTTCTCGGGCGGGACCGCTCCCTCCTGCTTCTCCGGGGGTGAGGGGAGGACGGCCTTCGGTGCGGGCTTGACCGCGGCGGTGCCCTGCCGTTGCGTATTCGTGGGCGCCGTCCCGCCGCTTCCCGAGGCCGGGCTGTTCGCAAGCCGGATCTTCTGCTGCTCAAGGGCAATGAATGCGGTGAACAGTTCCTCCAGGGTGGTGCAGGGAGTGTCCTGCCGGTTCAGCCACTCCTGGACCGGGCCTCGTGCCTCCGCGATTCTAGGATCGGAGGACGTCTGCCACGGATAGACGAGCTCGTTGATTTCCCTGGCGTAGCACCAGTAATTCTTGGTGAGTTCCCAATAGAGGCTGTCCTGTTCGTACATTGTTTCCGGAACGTAGCCATTGGACACCGAGTCGGTCAGAAGCTCGTGGAAAGGTGTTGTGGACATGAGTTCTCCATTGGTGCGCTGTAGGGCTCTCCCAGCGTGCGGTTGTGTCCGGCGTATTGCATATGGCTCAACAGGCAGGTCGCGGGGCAGACCCTGCGGGCACGGCTGATCCCGCTGCGAGGGGGGAAGGGCCCGATGACCGTTCTGCCGGCGGCGGATCAGACCGCCGGTCCCGCGTCGAGGTCGTCCAGGATGCGCAGGAACGGGCGGCGCAGGGCCACCGCGGCGGGGCGGGAGTCGGCGTCCCGGTATGCGGAGAGCGAGGCGCGGGCGCTGGCCGCGGCCGGCCCTGGGCCCTCCCCGGAGAGGGCGCGCTCGATCGCCGTGTTGGTGGAGGCGGCCAAGTCGACGAGCCGGGGCCGGGCGTCCGCCAGAACGGGGGCCACGTCGGCCCGGCCGGCGAACGCCGCCACTTCCCGGGCCAGGGCCGAGACGTGGGGGGCGAGCCGGTCGGCGCTCTCGACGGCGAGGGCCAGCCGTCGTACCTCCGCGCGGTCGTGCCGGCGCAGCGGATTGAAGCGCAGCAGGCGCTCGGCCTCCCGGGCGCGGGCGGCGTCGTCACGGATCGCCGCGCAGTGCTCGGTGACGACCGCGAGGTTCTCGCGGGCCAGGACGGGCTCGGCGCCGAGGGCGGCCACGGACCCGGTGAGGGCCCCGGTCAGGCGTGCCCGGCAGTTCTCGGCCAGGCCCGGCAGGATGCGGCGGGGGTTCGGGGGCCACAGCAGCGGGGCGAGGAAGACGGTCACCGCCGCCCCGGCCGCCGTTTCCCACAGGCGGTGGAAGGCGTAGGCGTCCGGGGACGGGTTGGCGAAGACCATCAGGGAGGAGACGGCCACCTGGAGGTTCAGGCCGCCGGCCCGCAGCACCATGCCCAGGGCCAGGGCCAGGGCCATCACCAGGGCCAGGGCGGCGGTCGAGGGGCTCACCAGGTTGAGGACCGTGATGCCGAGCAGCACACCCGCGACGACGCCGAGGACCCGCTGGAACGACAGGGTCAGGGCGGTCATGGGATCCCCGCGCAGAGCCACCAGCGGGACGACGGCCGCGTAGACCGGGGGCTGGTCGGCGCCCAGCCAGAGGGCGACCTGCCACCCGGCGACGGCGGTGACGAGGATGCGCGCCGCGGTGGGTCCGTCGGTGGCCACGATCTTGCGCATGCGGTCCGAGCGCTCTGCCCGGGCCAAGCCCACGCCGCTCATCCGTCCCCTTCGCCGTGCCGGTGCGGAACCGTACGAGCAGTGTGGTGCCCGCGGCCCCCGGTCGGTGTGAGGCGGGCGTACGGGACGGCCGTGGCGCGGCGCCGGGGCAGAGCCCTGGACGACGCAGATGACCCGCCGCGCAGGCCCGTCAGGGTCCGGTCACTGCGGCCCCGGGCCTTCGGGCCCCTTCGTCCGTCGCGCCCGCAGCATCCGGCAGAAGAGGACCGGCTCGTCTCCGGCGGCCGGCCCGGACGGTTGCCGCGCGGTCCCGGCGACGCACTTGGTGAACAGGTCGTACGCCCTGCGCGAGGGCGCCGGGACCGGGAGGACGGCCGTGCTGCCGGGGCCGGGGGATCCGCGGCCGAAAGGGGTGAAGAGATCGTGCGCGCTGCGCCGCGGGGCAGGGCGGGCCGGGCGGCCGCGCGTACCGGTGTCTGAGCCGTTCACGAAGCCTCCTTTCAGGACGGTGCCGGAACGACATCCTGGGCCCCGGTTCCCCAACGCCACGCTAAGAGGTCCTCACAAAGGCGTTGGACGGGGCGGCGGGTGATGAGGCGGGTGGCGAGGCCGAGGGAGGCTTCGCGAGGTCCGCCCGCCGGTGAACTTTCCGCTCGATCCCGTTCGCGATCGTGTCCGGGGACTACAGCGTTCGCAGCCAGGAGGCGAGAGCTGTTCCGATGTCGTCGGGAGCGTCCTCCTGGAGCATATGGCTGCCTGTGATCGTCAGATGTGTCTGGTTCGGCCACGACCGGGCGACCGCGCGGTGCGCCTCGAACATGACGCCGGGCACTGATTCGAGGAACAGCTTGGGAACCGAAGAGGTGGCGAGCCATTCCGCATAGCGGGTGACGGTGTCGTGGACGTCCTTCGGTTCGCCCGCGATGGGGACCTGGCGCGGCCAGGTCAGGGTGGGTCTGCGGGATTCACCCGGCTCGATGTAGGGGCGCCGGTACGCAGCCGTCTCCTCTCCGGAAAGCCCGCGCAGCACCTGATGTGGCAGAACGTCCTCGATGAAAGCGTTCCGGTCGAGGACCATTTCCTCTCCTGCGGGGGACCTGATCGCCCGGAGGAACGCGGCTCCCTGCTCGGGCATGTCGTCCCAGGAGGGGATCGGGGCCACGAAGGCCTCCATGTAGGCGATGCCCCGGACTGCGGACTGGTGCCGGTAGGCCCAGTCGAAGCCCAGGGCCGATCCCCAGTCCTGCACCACCAGGACCACCCGTTCGCGAACGCCGAGGGTCTGGAGGAGTCCATCCAGGTAACGGCGGTGCTCGACGAAGCGGTAGGAGTCCGGTCCGCTGTCGGGAAGCTTGTCCGAATCGCCCATCCCGATCAGGTCCGGCGCGATACAGCGTCCCTGGTCCACCACGTGAGGGATCACGTTGCGCCAGATGTACGACGACGTCGGGTTCCCGTGGAGGAAGACGATCGGGTCACCTTCCCCTTCGTCGACGTATGCCATGGCAAGGCCACCGACCTGGATGCGGTGCCTCTGGTGGCGGTCTTCCGACGAGATCATTCCCTGCTCCCTCGTTCCGGGCCCGTCAGCAACTCAATCATCTGCTTTCGGCAGCCAGGCGACGGCAGCGGTGGAGCGGCCGCGCCTGTCGCCTGCCCGGCTCGCGCCAACTGGACGAGTCGTCAGGCTCGGCCGATTCCCCGGCCTTTCGGGGGATCCCGGCCGTCAGCGGCGGCGCTAGCGTTCCAGGGTCGGCCACTCCCCGTGGGCCGACCCGCTCTCCCCCATCCGGGGGAGGGAACGGCAGCCAGCCCCCATGTGCCCTGTCCTGCTGGCTGCCGGGGACTTCAAGGCCCCGGGCAGGGACGCCCGGGGCTCGTGGGTGCCTTCGCGCCATGCGAGGGCACCCACGACCGCCCCGGGCGGCGCATGTTCGGGACCTTGCGCCGAGTTCCGGGGCGTGAGCCTCCTCGGCGCGCCGTTGAGCCGGGGAGACCGTGCCGGCGCGTGCGCCGACGGCATGGACGGTAGACGGCGGAGCGCGCCTCGCCATCCGCCTTTCGGAGGTGGCACAGGGGGATCCCCGGTGCGCCGGTGACCCCACGCTCGTCCCCCAACCGCCTCTGCGGGCCGAGGCCTTGCGGTCCGCCCGGGGTCCCGGTCGTCCGCCACCCGGAAGCCTGCGCTCCCGCTTGGCCGAAGGGGGCTTCGGCTGCCGGTCCTGCGCCGTAGCCTTCCGCGGGAAATCGGATCCCGTCGACCGGAGGAGGAGCGGGGCACCATGAGTGAACTGCCGGACAGGCCCAGGACGCCGGGCACGGCATGGCGGCCTTGGCAGCGCTCTGGCAAGGCGCCACCCAAGGCCGCGCCCCCTGCGCCGGCCAGGCCGGCTCCCACGCGGTGGCCCTGGCAGAGCCCCGGCAAGACGGCGCCCGCGTCCGCGGCCCCGCCGCGGCCCGGAACCGCCGCCCCGGCACGGCCCGCGTCCCCTGGTGGCCGCACCGGGCGGACACCCGTCGGCACCGATGTCCGCGCGCGCCGTCGGGAAGCCTTCGACACAGCCGTCGAACGGGTCCGGAGCATGGCTGCCGACGAGCTGCTCAGTCTGGACCGCAGGAGGGAATGGGAGTCTGCGAAGCGCAGCCTCCGGTCTGCTCTGAGGAGCCTCAACGAACTCCGTCCCGAGCAGCCACTGGTCGTCGACGGGGACTTGGCCGCGCGGCTCGACGCCCAGGACCGCTGGCTGAAGGCCCGTATCGACGCCGCACGCGCGAAGCAGGACTTCGGCGTCTTCGCCGACGCCCCCCGGACGCCGCTCATGCTGAAGGGCCTGACCCAGCAGTACGAGAACTACTGCAGGGCTTGGGCCGCCATGAGCATGCCCGCCAGGCACCACACGGCCGACACCAAGAGGGCCCTGGGCAAGGCCGTCGAGCGGTTCTCGCGCGACGTGGCGAAAAAGTACGGAAAGAACGTGCTCGTCGAGCAGATGGTGCTCCCGGCCCCGTACGTCCCGCCCATGCCGCCCGATTTCCCGTTCGCGGCCGAGGTCCACCAGTGGCCTCCGCTCATCGCAGCCGGCGAGCCCGCCACGTGGACGGACCCTTCCCTGCTGCGTGCCTTCTACCTGTACTGCCGCTTGCTGGCCGGGCTGTCGTACGCCGTCGACGAGCAGACCCGCCACATCCTCGAGTACACGGAGTACGCGGACTTCGCGGGCGAGGTCTCCTGGCTGGGCCTGGACGAACGCCGCGCTCATCGGTCCTTCTACCAGGCCTGCGTGCAGCACGGCCGGCAGTAGCCGGCGCGACGGCGTCGGGTACGTCGACGGCCTCGCCGTGCGCCGCGAGGAGATCCTCGGCTCCTGAGCCGGTCCGCGGGCCGAAGGTACCCGTTATCGGGGAGGGGAGTCGGACGGCTCGTCCGGGGTCCAGGGGCGGGTGAGGGGGCGCGGGCTGCCCGCGGTGCCGTCCAGCGCCTCGATGAGGCGCGCGGCGAGGCCGAGGTACGTGTCGAGGTTGTCGTGCCCGAACTCTTCCAGTGCGGGCCGGAGCACCGCATCGACCTTGCCGATCGTCTCGTCCGTCACTTCTGTGCCGTGGGCGGTGAGGCGGTTCTCGACGATCCGGCCCCGGCCGGCGGTCCGTTCCACGATGCCGTCGGCCTGCAGTTGCTTCAGGATCGCCCCGCAGGCCTGGGGGGTGTGTCCGGCTGCCCGGGCGAGCTCCGATGCGGACGCTCCCGGTGTCCTCCGAAGCTCACGCATCACGGTCCACTGGCCGAGCGTGAAGCCCATCGGCTGGATCACCGACTCGACCCGTACCGCGAACAGGTGCTGCACGGTCCGGGCCATGGCTCCGGTGTTGACCGCTAGGGGCAGGTCGCCCTGGAATCTCATGCCTCCATCGTATACACTCCTTTCCATATAGAAAATAGATTCCATATGGAAGGTGGATTCATCACTCGGAGGCCGACCTCCCTTCAGAGCCCGACTCGCGCCCAGAGGTACTCATGCTTACGCCCCAGAACCAGGGATCCACCGCCCGCATCGCCGTTCCTGTGCGGCACCGTGCCGCCGACGGCCCTCCCGGCTGGCTCGTGATCCTCCTCGCAGCGTCCTGCGGCCTGACCGTGGCGAACCTCTACTACGCCCAGCCCCTGCTGGACATGCTCCGGCTCACCTTCCACCTCGACGAGGGCACCGTCGGCGCGCTGGTCACCGTGACCCAGATCGGCTACGCCGCGGGCATGCTGCTGCTGGTCCCCCTCGGCGACCGGCTGGAGAACCGCCGCCTGGTCTCGACCCTGCTGGTCGTCGTGACCGTGGCCATGGCGGCGGCCGGGCTGGCACCCGGCTTCCCCGTACTCCTCGGCGCGGCCCTGATCGCCGGAGCGGCGTCCGTCGTCGCCCAGATCCTGGTTCCGTTCGCAGCCGACCTCGCTCCGGACCACACGCGGGGCCAGGTCGTGGGGCGCGTCATGAGCGGTCTCCTCGCCGGCATCCTGCTCTCCCGAACCCTGGGCAGCCTGCTCGCCGAGGCCGCCGGCTGGCGCGTGGTCTACCTGGTGTCGGCCGCCCTGATGGGCGTGCTCGCCGTGACCCTGCGCGTGGCCCTGCCCCGGCGCACCCCCGCCGCGCAGGGAAGCTACGGCACCCTGCTGCGCTCCACATTCCGCCTGGTGCGGACCCATCCCGTCCTGCGGCGCCGCGCCGTCTACCAGGCCGCCATGTTCGGTGCGTTCAGTGCCTTCTGGACGACCGTCTCCTACGTCCTCACCGACGCGCCGTTCCACTGCTCCCAGATCGGCATCGGTCTCTTCGCCCTGGTCGGCGCGGCGGGTGCGCTCGTGGCGCCGCTGGCGGGCCGCTGGGCGGACCGGGGGCGCGGACGCCCGATGACCGGTGTCGCCTTCGTCCTGTGCATCTGTGCACTGGTCCTGGCGATGCTCGGGCAGCACCACATCGTCCTGCTGGTCGCCGCGGCCGTCCTGCTCGACTTGGCCGTGCAGAGCACGCTGGTCGTGGGGCAGCACGCCATCTACCAGCTCGACGCCGGCGCACGCGCCCGGCTCAACAGCATCTACATCGCGACGTTCTTCCTGGGCGGAGCACTCGGGTCCCAGATCGGGTCCATGGCCTTCCGCTTCGGTGGCTGGACCGCTGTCACCGGCTGTGCAGCGGTCCTGCCGGCCCTCGCGCTGCTGCTGTGGCTGACCGACCGGACCCGCAGGGCGAAGCAGGCCTGACGCCTCTCCGCGGCACCGACGGAGCCTGCCGATCCGCTCCACCGCCTCAGGAGACCGCTTCCGCCGTGTCGGGGCGGTGGGAGCGGATCAGGTCCAGGTAGTCGGCCGCCAGGCGGTGGCAGTCGCCCGGCCACCGAGCGGAGACGTAGTTGCCGTCCCGCACGGTGAATCCGCGGCCCGGCCGCCGGGCGGTGTCGCGCAACGGCAGGCGCGGGCCCGCGAGGAAATGCCGGGGGGCCGCCAGCGCCGCGGTGACCTCCTCCTGGACCGTGGCCGGGTAGGTGCGGTAGTAGCGCCCCAGCCACAGCCGGGTCAGGTTCCAGCCGGTCAGCTCCAACAGCGAGGTCAGGGCCGTGGTCCGGCGGCCGTACAGCACCGAGCGCCCCGTGGCGGGGTCCTTGGCGCGTGCCGCCAGCAGCACGCCGTGGCACACCGCGCCCACCGGCACGTCCCGGGTGAACACGTCGGCGAACAGCCGCTGGGCGGTGGCGTCCTCCAGCATGGTGCGCATGCCCTGGGCATGGCCACCGGGCACGAAGAGGCCGGTCACCGCGGTCGGGTCGACATCGGCGTACGCCATGGGTGCGCGGAACCGCGGGTCCTCGGTCAGGCGCCGGTACGCGGCCAGTTCGGCGCGCCGGGTCATCAGCCAGGGCGAGAGCCAGGAGAAGCCCGTGTCCGTGAGCCGACGGTCGGCCAGGGCGCCCTGCCCGTCGGGGGTGGCGAAGTGCACGTCGTAGCCCGCCCGCCGCAGTGCCGCCCACGGAACCGCCGCTTCCGTGGGGTCGTAGTCGGACGAGGGCAGCAGGAAGAGGATCATGCGTACTCCTGTGGGCGGGGGCGGAACGGGGGCGGGGCGGGGCTGCGGGAGGCCGGATGACGACCGGTGGTGCAGGGCCCCGGGACGGGCGGCCGGACGGCCACCCGGACCGCTGACGGGGGGCGCTGCGGACCTGCGCCCGGGGCCCTTGCCCCGACGTTACGGGTGCGCGGCGGGCGCAGGCATTGACCGGGGCGGCCAACTCCTTGACTTCCCCGACGGGGGAGGGCGTTGACGGCGGCGGTGCCCGCGATTTGACTGGCCGGCATGTCCGGCATCCAGTCAGCCTCCGTCTCGGCGGGCTACGCGCTCGCGGTCTTCAACGCCACCTCCCGGGGCGTCGGCCGAGCGCCCTGGTCTTCGAACGGGGAGCGGCTGCCGTTCGCCGAGGTGCGCGCCCTGTGGGACGCGGCGCTCGCGGGCCCGGGCGCGGACCCGGACGTCGGGCTGCGCGTGGGCGACCGCATCCGTCCGGACAACCTGCACATCCTGGGCCATGTGGTCCTCGGATGCGCCAGCCTGGCGGAAGGGGCGGCGGCGGCCGAGCGCTATCACCCCCTCGTCAGCGAGGCGGGCTCCGTCACGCGGTGCCGGCGGGACGGTGTCGCCGAGGTCCACTACCGGCCCGTCGACCCCGCCGCCCTCCACCCGCAGCAGGTGGAGGCGGTCATCGCCGGCATGGTCCGGGCGGCCCGCTGGATCGCGGGCGACGACTGGACGCCCCTGTCGGTCTCGTTCATGCACGGCCGCGTCGCCGCAGCGGAGGCGTACGCGCGGGTGCTGGGCTGCCCCGTGTCCTTCGGGGCGCCGCAGAACGCGATCAGGGTGACGGATGCCGAGTTCGACCGACGCCGGGCACCGTCCGATCCGGCGCTCGGTGCACTGCACCGGGCGTACGCGGAGCGCCTGCTGGAGCACTTGGGCGGGAGCACGCCCGTCTCCCGGCTGGTGGAGCGGTGGCTGGAGCACGCCCCGCTCCAGGGCGTGCGGGCCGACGACGCCGCGCAGAAGGTCGGGCTGGGGGTGCGGAGCCTGCGCAGGGCGCTGGCCGGTGACGGCACGTCGTGGCGCGAACTCCTCGACAGCGCACGCCACGGACGGGCCACAGAGTTGCTGGAGACCACCGCCCTTCCCCTGGACCGGGTCGCCGCCGCGGTGGGGCTGAGCGGCGCGGCCGCGCTCGTCCGGGCGTTCACCCGGTGGGAGGGCATGCCGCCGGGCGCGTACCGCGCGCGGCGCGCCGGCGGGAAGGGCGGGGCCGTCGGCCACCGTCCCCCGGCGGACGGTTCGACGGGCGGGCCGGTGCGTCCTTGACCCGCCCGGCTGCGCCCCCGCGATCCGGATGACGTCCGCCCCGGCGAGCGGTGCGCAGCCCGGTGCCCGCTTCGGCTTCCCCGTGCCGCCGGTGCCGTTCGGCGCCGCGTCATCCCCCTCGGTCCTCCGATCGGCCCTACAGCGGGCCCCATCCGGACAGGTGGGATGGAGTGCTGCCCCTTTCCCCTCCGCTTCGTGAGGAGCCGTCCATGCTGCGCGGACTGCCGGCCCGTCGACCACGCCCCGCTGAACGCAGAGCCGCCCCCGTGCCGGTGAGCATCCGCCCCCTGCCCAGCCCCGCACCATGGAGTCCGCATGCCCCGTGACACCGTCCAGCCGCTGGAGTACGACCACAAGGCGGCACGGCGGCGCAGGCTCCTGACTGCCCTGCCGGCTCTGACCGCAGTGGTGTGCACCGCGGCCGTCTCCCTCTGCCTGGTGGTCTTGGGGCATCCTGCATCCGCGGCCGAAGTCGTACGCGCCTTGCCGAAAGCCCCGCCGACCTCTGCCTGGCCGGCGGCCGGGCAGGCGGCCCTGGCCGTCGCCGGCGGTGGCGAGTACGCCTCCCCCGGCCAGGCTCCGGTGCCGACGGCCAGCACGGCCAAGCTCATGACGGCGTACGTGTTCCTGTCCCGTCACCCGC
Source organism: Streptomyces sp. NPDC086023 (assembly GCF_044540325.1). Lineage (NCBI taxonomy): Bacteria > Bacillati > Actinomycetota > Actinomycetes > Kitasatosporales > Streptomycetaceae > Streptomyces > Streptomyces sp. NPDC086023. The sequence goes on along the minus strand of NZ_JBITRX010000032.1, from coordinate 48,643 downwards.
TGGAGCCGGGGCAGGCCGGCCCCTCGTTCACCGTGTCCGCCGGCGAAGCGGCTCGCTACCCCGCCCGTCTGGCGCAGTCGGAATCGGTGGTCCCGCTGCGGCCGGGGCAGCGCATGACCGAACGTCAGGCCCTTCAGGCGCTGCTGGCGGCCTCGGCGAACAACGTCGCCGACGAGCTCGCCCGCTGGTACGGATCCGACCCCGTCGCCTTCGTCGCCGAGATGAACCACACGGCACGCCGGCTCGGCATGGACGCGACGCACTACACCGACCCCAGCGGCCTGCACACCACCAGCATCACCACGGCCGCGGACCAGGTCCGGCTCCTCCAAGCGGCGCTGCGCCTGCCGGACTTCGCCACCCTCGCCGGCTCCTCCTACACCGACACGGACGGGCACCACCACCCCAACACCAACCCCCTGCTGGGCCGCGACGGGGTCTTCGCGGGCAAAACCGGCACCACCCGAGCCGCCGGGCGCAACCTCGTCTTCGCCGCCCGCCGCGACACCACCGACGGCAGCAGGGTCATCGTCGGCGCCGTGTTGCACCAGCCCGACACCGCCGCTCTGAAGACGGCGACCCGGCGTCTGATCGCCGACTCCCTCGTCACCGCCCCCGTCGTCCGCAAGGGCGAGACCCTGGCGTGGGCCCATGACGGCTGGGGCCGCAGCGTCGCCCTGCGGGCCGAGCACGACTTGCGCGTCACGGGGCCGCCCGGATCGAACGCCGTCCTGGCCATCGAGCCGGCCCCGGCTCCGGCCGTCGGCGCCCCGGCGGGGACCACCGCGGCCCGGGTCGCGGTCCTGCGCCTCCAGCCGACCGACGGAGGAAGCACCACGGCGTCCCGCGCATCCGCTGTACCGGCTCCGTCCGTGGGCGACCGGCAGGGTGCACGCGCAGGCGTCGCCCTCCAGAGCGAGGCCCCGCTGCCCCGCACCCCGCCGCTGATGTGGTTTCCCCTGCGCCCTCTCGCGTGGCTGGCACAGGCGGTCAGCCCGTGACCCGGCGGACCTGACCGTGGTCACGGGGCAGCCGGGGGTGACGAGCCCAGGCGCCCGCGCGGCCCGCCGCCGAGTGCGGCGTCACGGTGACGGGGCCGCGGTATAGCGTGAGGGCATGACCGGCCACGGATGGTTGATGTGGGACGAGGGCGTGACGCACTACGGTTTCGGACCGCGCCATCCGCTCGACCCCATCCGCCTGACTCTGACCATGAGCCTGATCCACGCTCTCGGCCTGGACAGGGAACTGACCGTGCGGGCGGCCCCGCCGGCCGACGACCGGACGCTGCTCCTCGTGCACCACGAGGAGTACGTGGCCGCCGTACGGGCCCTGTCCGCCGACCCCGGATCGGCCGACGGCTCGTACGGACTCGGTACGACGGACAATCCGGCGTTCGCCGGGATGCACGAGGCCGCGGCCCTGATCGCGGGCCAGTCGGTGGCGGCCGCCGAGGCGATCTGGCAGGGCGACGCCGAGCACGCCGTGAACTTCACCGGTGGGCTGCACCACGCCATGCCGGCCGCGGCCGCCGGTTTCTGCATCTACAACGACGCCGCGCTCGCCATCGCCCGGCTGCTGGACCTCGGGGCCGAGCGGGTGGCCTACGTCGACACGGACGCGCACCACGGGGACGGCGTGCAGGCGGCCTTCTGGGACGACCCCCGGGTGCTGACCGTCTCCGTCCACGAAGACCCGCAGACCCTCTTTCCGCGGACCGGCCGGCCGGAGGAGACGGGCGGGCCGGGTGCGGAAGGCTCCGCGGTCAACCTGGCACTACCCGCCGGCACCGGGGACGAGGGCTGGCTGCGCGCCTTCCACGCCGTGGTTCCCGAGGTCCTGCAGGAGTTCCGCCCCCAGGTGCTGGTGACCCAGCACGGTCCCGACACCCATTTCGAGGACCCGCTCGCCCATCTGGCGGTCTCCCTCGACGCACAGCGGGCGGTGCAGGAGGCCTGCCACGCGCTGGCCCACGAGCACTCCGCCGGGCGATGGCTGGCGCTGGGAGGCGGAGGGTACGACATCCTGGACGTCGTACCCCGGTCCTGGGCCCACCTCGCGGGCATCGCCGGCCACCGCCCGGTGCCTCCCGAAACCGTTGTCCCGACCTCCTGGCAGGAGGAGGTCTACGCCCGGACCCGGGAGTCCGTGCTGGCCCGCATGACCGACGGCCGGGTGCCGCACTGGCAGGACTGGCACTCCGCCCACCGCCCGGCCGATCCCACGGACCAGGCCGTGCTCGCCACCCGCCAGGCCGTCTTCCCTCTCCGGGGGCTCCCCGTCCGGTGAGGGCGGACCGAGGGGCCCGCCACCGTCCGTGTGTGGCCGCCGGCCCGGGTCCCGGGCCGGCACGTTCGCCCGCCGGGGGACAGGTCAGACCACCGGCTCCTCCGCCGGCGGTTGCTGGGCACGCGGTTTCCGCTTGTGCGGGTGGTGCTTGCCGGTGACGGTCACCGTCGCGGTTGCCGTGCTCCGGCAGTGGTCCTCGGTGCTGGTCACGACGGCGCTGTTGGTCACCGTGACGGGAGCCGAGCGCGCGACCTTGACCGTGAGCGTCAGTTCGGGGAACGAGCTGTGGGCGCCGAGTTCGTCGCTGCGGCTGCACGTCAGCGGTGAGGTGGTGCAGTCCCAGCCGGCTCCGGAGAAGGCCAGGGGCGTCAGACCGGCCGGCAGGGTGTCGGTCACGCTGACCCGTCCCGTGGTGGACCGGGTACCGGTGTTCGACACCACCAGCGTGTACGTCGCCTCACGGCCCCGGACGAACGGCCCGGCAGGGGACTTGGTCAGCGTCAGCACCGGCCGGAGCGGCTCGGGCGCGCCCAGGCCGACCGTGCCGACCGCCAGCCCGGCCGGCTCCGTGCCGGCGCCCAGGTTGACCGATCCACTGGCCACGGGCGGCGCGGTCGGCGAGGTGGCGTAACCGGACACGAGGTTCACGGCGTGCGTGACGTAGGCGTAGTTGACGTTGTTCGCGCTGTGGGCCGCGACGCCGGTCGGAAGGGGGATGCCGATGCTGTTCGCCAGGCTGGGCGGGGTCGCGGCGGCGTTGATCACCCGGAGCTGGCCCGCCTGGTTGTCGACCGCGTAGACGAGGCTGCTGTCGGCGGAGACCGCCACCGAGTCGAGGGTGCCGCCGATGTTGACGAACGACGGCCTCTGCTGCGAGAGGGGTTGTTGAGCGCTGACGTACGCCACTGAGATCAGGCCGCCGATGTAGACACGCGCTCCGTCGGGAGAGACGGCCACGGAGGTCGGCTCACTCAGCCCGGTCAGCAGGGAGGTCTGCGACATCGTCGCGCCGCTGGCGTCAAAGGAGTAGAGGCGATCCAGATCGGGGGCGGCCGCATAGACCGTGACGGTGCTGCCGGTCTGGGAGACAGCGAGCGCAGTGAGGCTGCCGGCGACGGGAACGCTCGTCGCCGACAGGTTCGTGGCGGTGACGTCGAACCGCGAGAGGTACACGCCGTTCGTGACGTAGCAGTAGTTGCCGTGAGCCGCCACCGCGGTCACCGGGCTGCTGAAATGCACGTACTGGTTGGACACGTTGGCATGCGTGTTGATGACCGTGACCGTATTGGTGCTGGTGCTCGCAGCGCAGACGTAGCCACCCCCGGCCGCCGTGTACGCGACCGACACCGGCTGACCGAACACCGGGTACTTCTCCACGACCGTGTTGGTGGCCGCGTTGACGGCGGACACCGACTGGTCGCCGAAATTGGCGGTGAAGACGTAGGTCCCAGGGGGAAGGGCCGGCGCGGCGTGCGCCACCGGGGCGACAGCGACCGCGGTGCCCAGCAACAGCAGCAGGCCGGCTGCTGCGCCGAGGGCGCGACGGAGCCGGGCGCGTACCTCACGCGGCACGAGGCGCTGGGCGAATGGTTCTGGATCCGTGGCCGGCAAGCAGCTGGCATCTTGACTGCGCGTCATTGCGCCATTACGCACAAAGCGCCCTCCGTTTGCGTGGGGACACGCCGCGGCCACGGCCAAGCGCACTCGAAGCGCCTGCTCGCTCGATCCCCGCCGGCCGGCGGGTGCTTCCGAGAAGGGCCTACGCCACAGGGCGCCGGTTTTCCCGCCGGGTTGACCCGTCAACCAGCGGATGTGGCCGAACGCGGGCCGCTGGTTTCGTGCAGTTGCCGCTTCCGAGCCGCCTGTCCGGGCTGTCCGCGTAGCGCCGCGCACCGCAATCGCGCCGCCCAGGTCACAGGAGGATCGGATGGATTCCACGATGCCGGTCGGGGGGCTGGTGGCCGCCGCCACCCCCGACCCCGCGGACCTCGTCGTCCGCAACGCGAGGATCCACACGGGGGACCCGTCCCGCCCCGCCGCCGAGGCGATCGCCGTCCGTGACGGCCGCGTCCTCGCCCTCGGCGACGACCGGGACACGGCCCCCCTCGTCGGCCCCGGGACGAGGGTCGTCGACGCGCTGGGCCGCCGGATCGTGCCCGGGCTCAACGACTCCCACCTCCACGTCATCCGCGGCGGCCTCAACTACGTGCTCGAACTGCGCTGGGACGGCGTGCGCAGCCTCCACGAGGGCCTGGCGATGCTGCGCGAGCAGGCCGCCCGTACCCCCAAGGGCCAGTGGGTCCGCGTGGTCGGCGGCTGGTCGGCCGAGCAGTTCGCGGAGCGCCGGCTGCCGACCGTCGCCGAACTCGATGCCGCGGCCCCGGACACCCCGGTCTTCGTCCTGCACCTGTACCAGTCGGCGATCCTCAACCGGGCCGCGCTGAGGGCCGCCGGCTTCACCCGGGACACCCCCGACCCCCGGGGCGGGCAGATCGTACGGGGCCGGGACGGCGAGCCGACCGGCATGCTGCTCGCGGCGCCCAGCGCCCTGATCCTGTACTCGACCCTCGCCAAGGCGCCGGTCCTGGACGCCGAGGACAGGAAGACCTCCACCCGGCACTTCCTCAGGGAGCTCAACCGTTTCGGCCTCACCTCGGCCATCGACGCGGCCGGCGGGTTCCAGAACTTCCCCGACGACTACGCCACGGTCGTGGAGCTCGCGAAGGCGGGGCAGCTGTCGCTGCGCATCGCCTACCACCTCTTCCCCCAGACCGCGGGGCAGGAGCTGGCCGACCTCAGCCGGTGGGTCAAGACGGCCCGCCCCGAGGACGGGGACGAGTGGCTACGGCTCAACGGCGCCGGGGAGAACCTGACCTGGGCGGCGGCGGACTTCGAGAACTTCGCCCAGCCCCGCCCCGAACTCGCCGACGGTTACGAGGCTGAGTTCGAGAAGGCCGTACGCCTCCTGATGGAGAACGGCTGGGGCTTCCGGCTGCACGCCACGTACGACGAGACCATCCGCCGTGACCTCGCCGTGTTCGAACGCCTCGCCGCGGAGGGGCTCTTCCCGGCCGGCAACCGCTGGCTCTTCGACCACGCCGAAACCGTCACCAAGGACAGCCTGGACCGGATCGCCGCGCTCGGCGGCGCCCTGTCGGTGCAGAACCGGCTGTCGTTCCAGGGCGAGGCCTTCGTCCGCCGCCACGGCATCGGCGCCGCGGCCGACGCGCCCCCGCTGACGGCCATGCTGGAGCGCGGCCTGACCGTCGCCGCCGGCACCGACGCCACCCGCGTCTCCACCTACAACCCCTGGGTCGCCCTCCACTGGCTGGTGTCCGGCCGCACCGTCGGCGACCTGCTGCTGCGCCCGCCGTCCAACCGGGTCGACCGGCGGACCGCCCTCGCGATGTTCACCACGGCAGGCGCCGGGCTGACGGGCGAACAGGACACGAAGGGGATCCTGCGCCCCGGGTACCTGGGGGACTTCGCCGTCCTTTCCGAGGACTACTTCACCGTGCCCGAACCCGCGATCGCGCACATCGAATCCCTCCTCACGGTCGTGGGCGGGCGCATCGTCTACGCCTGCGGCGAGTACGAGGGCCTCGATGAAGAACTGCCGCCGGTGAGCCCCGGCTGGAGCCCGGTCGCGCACCACGGCGGCTACCGGTCCGCCGGCCCCGCGCGCCTCGGCGGCGTCCGCCAGGCGGAGCTGATCGGCGAGGCCGTCGGCGAAGCCGGCGAGCACCGGCGGTGGAGGGTCCGGCGCGGCCTCGCACCGTCCCCCGGGGACGCCGAAGAGGCCGGGTTCATCGACCCCTGCGCCTCCTTCTGATGTCACACCACGGAAGTCACACCGCTGCACCACGCACGCCCCTACGAAAGGCCTACTCCCATGCCCGACACCACCCAGGTCACCGCGACCCCCAGCTCCGACCTGCTCACTCCCGACAACTGTGCCGTCCTCTTCGTGGACCACCAGCCGCAGATGTTCTTCGGCACGGGCAGCGGCGACCGCACCGCGATCATGAACGCCACCGTGGGACTGGCCAAGGCCGCGCGCGTCTTCGACGTACCCGTCGTGCTGAGCACCGTGGCGGCCGAGTCCTTCTCCGGCCCGATCATGCCGCAGCTCGCCGACGTCTACCCCGAGGCAAAGATCGTCGACCGCACCTCGATGAACGCCTGGGAGGACGAGGCCTTCGTCGAGGCGGTGAAGGCGACCGGCCGCCCGAAGCTCGTCATCGCCGGCCTGTGGACCGAGATCTGCGTGGCCCTGCCCACCCTTTCCGCCCTCGCCCAGGGCTACGAGGTCTACGTGGTGACCGACGCGTCCGGTGGCGTCAGCCCGCAGGCCCACGATCACGCCGTGCAGCGCATGGTCCAGGCCGGCGCGGTGCCGATGACCTGGGTCCAGGTGCTCCTGGAGCTCCAGCGCGACTGGGCGCGCGGGGAGACGTACGTCGCGACCACCGACCTCGTCAAGGAGCACGCCGGCGCCTACGGCCTCGGTGTCGTGTACGCCCAGACCGTGATCGGCGCCCACGCCGCCGGCTGACCCGGCAGCCGACGGACAACGCGAGAGACAGGGACGGCAGGAACGTGATGGACACCGGACTACTGCTCCTCCGGGTCGTGACGGGACTCCTCGTCTTCGGGCACGGAGTGCAGAAGGTCAGTTTCCGGCTCGGGGGCGCCGGCCTGGCCGGCGGGACCGAGGAGTTCCGACGGGACGGGTTCCGCGGTGGCCGGCTCACCGCGCTCGCCGCAGGCGTCGGCCAGATCGGCTCCGGCCTGTTCCTGGCGGCCGGGCTGCTCACTCCCGCGGCGGCGACGGCCGCCGCAGGAGTGATGACGGTGGCCACCACCGTCAAGTGGCGCAACGGCCTGTGGGTGCAGAACGACGGCTACGAGTACCCGTTCTTCCTGGTCGTCGTGGCGGAGGTGCTCGCGCTCAGCGGCCCCGGCAGCGCGTCCGCGGACCGGTTGCTCGGGCTGACCCCGTGGCCCGCGTGGGTCTCGGCCATCGCTCTGGTCGTCGGTCCCGTCAGCGGTCTGCTCGTCAGGGCCCTGCTGCGCCGCGGCTCCGTCGCGGAGGGAGCTTCCGACGGTGCGCGCGCTGCTGCGTGAAGCGGCCCGGACGCTGGTCCCCCCGAAGGGGGACCGGCACGGCCCGCTGCCGCCGGTGCTGCTGGCCCTCACCGTCGTGACGGGTCTGGTGGACGCGGTCAGCTACCTCGGACTCGGACACGTCTTCGTGGCCAACATGACGGGCAACGTGGTGTTCCTCGGCTTCGCCCTGGCCGACGCGCAGGGCCTGTCGGCGCTCGCCTCCGTCGTCTCGCTCGCGGCCTTCCTGGTCGGAGCGCTGGCCGGCGGCCGATTCGGCGTCCGGTTCGCCGGGCACCGGGGCCGGCTGCTCGCCTCCGCCCTGACCGTGCAGGCGGTGCTGTTCGCCGGGGCGCTCTGCACCACCCTGGCGGGCCACGACACGGTGAGCACCGCCGTCCAGTACACCCTGATCGTGCTCCTGGGACTGGCGATGGGACTGCAGAACGCGGTCGCCCGACGGCTCGGCGTCCCGGATCTCACGACGACCGTGCTCACCCTCACCCTGACGGGACTCGCTGCCGACTCCGGCCCGGCCGGTGGCGCGGCGCCCCGGCCCGGCCGGCGGATCCTTTCCGTGGCCGCGATGTTCCTGGGCGCTCTCGCCGGCGCCCTGCTGCTGCGGACCGGGCCCTCTCTTGCCCTGGGGCTGGCCCTGGCACTGCTGACCGCCGGCGCAGGGGTGTTGTGGTGGCTCTCGACAACGGACGCGCCATGGACTGCCGCGCGATGAGCCGCTCCTCCCGGCCGGCCACCCCCCGTGCCGTCAGCCGAGTACGGGGATGAGGTCCTGGGTCTCGTCGACTCCGGTCGTTCCGTCGGCCGAGGGCTGTCCGGGGACCGGCTTCTCGTCGGTGCAGACGGTGCCGGCGGCCGGGACGGCCAGGGTGGCGAGGTAGTCCGTGATCGCCGCGCTGGCACACGCACTGCGGTTGAAGGCCGTGTGTCCCTCGGCCCGGAAGGTCAGGAGTCTTCCCTTGTGCAGGATCCTGGACAGGGCGATCGCGTCCTTGTACGGGGTGTCGGGATCGCCCGTGGTGCCGACGACCAGGATCGGCGGCGAACCTGCCGCCCGGTAGGAGCCGTTGAAGCGGCTGAGCCTCTCGGCCGGCCACTGCACGCAGGCGGGTGCATGGTTGTGGTCGTAGGTGGGCGGCCCGTACGCGACCGGGGGGCCCAGCAGGGGAGCCGAAGCGGCCTCGGCGGTGAGGTTCCGCCTCAGCAGCCCGAGGCTGCGCGGATAGATGCGGTCTGCGCACTCCACCGCCACGTTCGGGTTGAGGAAGTCGAAACTCGCGGGAGAGGGCGGTGAGAGCAGGAACGAGGTGTTGCTGCGCAACTGTGCGAGACGCAGAGCACGGCCGAGATCGGGCCAGACGGCCTTTCCACCGTTGATGTTGAACATCAGCCGGTAGGCGAGGGTGTAGCTGGTTGCCGGCCGGCCGCTGGCGGTGATGACCGGATCGGCATCGAGTGCGGCCTTGAGCTGTTGGAACGCCTGCCGGGGACGTCCCTCGCCGAAGCCGCACACCTGGGGCTCCTGCCGGCACCAGTCGAGGAACCGGCCGACCGCCCCGTCGAGCGCCGTGAACTGCGGTGCGTCGTAGGCGTACGGCTCGTCCGCGTAGTGGATCGGGTCGTAGCCTCCGTCCAGCGCCATGGCACGGACCCGTCGCGGGAACGACGCCGCGTACACGGTGCCCACGTACGTACCGAACGACCGGCCGTAGAAACTGATCCTGTCCTCGCCGAGGGCGGCCCGCAGCACGTCGATGTCGCGCGCGTTGGACGCGGTGCCGATGAACGGCAGCAGATCGCCGGCACGTTCCCGGCACGCGGCGTCGAAGTCCCGGGCCTCCCGCAGCGCACGGACCAGGGCACCGGGCCCCGGCACGCCCTTGGCGGAGTCGACCGCGCTGCTGTACTCCCGGTCGTTCCAGCACTCCACCGGCGCGCTGCGCGCCACGCCGCGCATGTCGAATCCGACGACGTCGAAACCGTCCCGCAGCGCGGCGGGGAGATTGGCGTAGCTGTTCTGCGCGAAGTCCACGCCCGAATTGCCGGGACCTCCGGGATGGAGGAACAGAACGCCGGTACGCCGGGCCGGGTCGGCTGCGAGGCGACGGGTCACCGCCAGGGAGATCGTGCGCCCCCGCGGCTTGCGGTAGTCCAGCGGCACCCGGGCGGTGGCGCACTCGAATCCGCCGGCGACGACCTGGCCCGCGGCGTTGCGGCAGGGCCCCCACGACAGCACAGGGGCCGGCGGGCCGGCTTCCGTGGCCGGCGCGGCGTGCACGGTGGCGGCTCCGAGGACGGCCGCCCCCGCTGCCAGGGCAAGGACGGCCCTGCCCCGCCGCCGGACCGGAATCCTCGTCCGAACCTTTCCGCTTCCCCACGACACGGCGGACCTCCTGCGTCGACAGGCCAACGACCGCCGTCTCGGCCCGAGAGGGCGACAGACGGAACAATCCTGCCTGAATAGTGCAATTGAGACATCCGCGAGTCTAGGTGGAGGGCGCGCCCCACCCGGGCCGACACGGCGGCCCTGCCCTTCGGGTTGGCCGAAGGCTTCTTCGGCGGACCCCGCCAGGTCGTCACAATTCGGTCAAGGCGACGACGTTGTCGATCACGTGACGAAGGAAGAACCTCCGATGAACATCACTCGCAATGTGAAGTGTGCACTGGCCGGCGGCCTGGCAGCCGCCGCGATATTCGGATCGGCCGGCGTCGCGTTCGCCATGCCTGCGATGCCTCCCTCCGCGACGTCCCAGAACGCCAGGGGCCAGATCGAGCTCAGCAGCCCGGTCGAGCTGCGCGGGGACACCGGGGAGCCTTCGGGCACGTTCCTGCAGCCTGGTAGGCACGCGTTCACGGAGCGGGACGACGACAACAGGTTCCGTGTGGGGGACGGCTGGATCGACGCGGATGAGGACCGCGACGCCGTCCGAGGGTTCTATCTCTTCTGAGAGTGGCGGCTCTCGTGGGGGACGGGCCGAGTGCCACCCGGTCCTCGCCTGTCAGATGGCGTAGTGCCAGGTGGTGAGCATGTAGGCGCCGTACCAGCAGCCGAACAGGGCGGCTGCGCCGAGGGTGATGGCGGCGGTCCGGTTGGTGGTCCTGGCGATGGCGCGGGCGAGGGGGACGAGGAAGACCAGCGCGGGTATCAGAAGGCGGAGCTTGGAGTGGTAGAAGTTGCTCTGCCCGAGGGTGAGGACGACCAGGGAGCACCCGTAGACGATGAGCGGGAGCCAGGTGGTGCGGCGGCATGCGATGGCGGTGGCGCAGAGAAGGCCGAGGGTGAGTACGGCGGTGCTGACGGCGACCCATCCGTCGCCGCTCGTCAGGGTGGTACGGAGGAAGTCGACGTAGGCGCGGCCGTTGTCCCAGTGGGTGCCCCAGCCTGCTTCCTGGATGAGGAACCACGCATCCGGCCGGTGCAGACGGTTGCCCACCCACCACAGGTAGGCGGGCGTGGAGATGCAGGCCAGGGCGACCGCGGTCAGGGGGCGCCATGAGAGCCGTCGTTCACGGTACAGATGCACGGCCACGGCCACGGTGATCGCTGCGGCGATGGACACGGCTGCCGGTCGGGTGAGACCGGCCAGGAGGGCCAGGGCGCCGGCCGTGAGCCACGCCTTGCGGTGCGCCGCCAGCAGGGCTCCCGCGCACAGTGCGAGGAAGAGGGATTCGCTGTAGGCCATGAAGAAGGCCAGCGCCATGGGCTGCGCCGCTGCCAGCAGCACGAGGGCGACGATGGCCGTCCGGCGTCCGTAGAGCCTGGTCATCAGCTGCTGGACGGCGATCAGGGCGGCGATCATCGCCAGGTGCGCGGTGACGACGGCGGCAATGCCCACGTCCAGGCCGGTGAGCGTGTGGACGGCGCGGCTCAGCAGGGGGAACAGCGGGAAGAACGCGAGGTTGTTCCCGGTCGGCTTTCCGTCGGCACCGTAGGTGAAGCTGTCCGGGTAACCGTGCGCCGCGATGTCGGTGTACAGGTGCCCGTCCCAGGCGAGGAGCCGGTCCAGCAGGCCGGGGCCACCGGGTCCGCTCATCAGAGCCAGCAGGACCAGGTGGGCGACCATGCTCGACACGTAGACCGCGAACGCCGGTGCGGCCAGGCGACCGAACCGCTTCAGCTTCTCGGGCCGGCCCTCGGGGACGCTCTCAGCCGGTGACACGTCCACGGTGCGCCGATCTGACAGCTCTGCCGCCAGCCGGTCGGAGACTGACCGAACGCGGGGGCCGCACAGCGATACGTGGTTCACGTCGAGCTCTCCCAGCACCTGTACGGCAATCCGAACCTCTACTTTCGGCCGGATCCGTCTGGGAACCGCTCCACCAACCAGCCTCTGCGGCGGTGGATTCCCACTCCCCTTCGCGGGGGGTATCCGTCGCGGCACATACCGGATGTACTGCGACGAAGCCCGTGGCGAGGAGGTACCCCCGCGCCTTCTGCCCGTCAGTAGGGGCCGTTCACCCCGTCGATGCCGAACTTGTATTTGGCGGCCGCGTAGTTGCAGGCGGCCGCGATGTTGGCCACGGGGTGGAACGGGTCGAACGGGGTGCCCTTGACGTGGTAGGCCTTGAAGGTCGGGTCGATGACCTGGAGCAGGCCCTTGGAGGGAGTGCCGTTCTGGGCGTTGATGTCCCAGGTGTTGATGGCCTTCGGGTTGCCCGACGACTCGCGCATGATGTTGCGGTGGATCCCCTCGTACGAGCCCGGGATGCCGTGCTTGGCCATGACGTCCAGTGCCTCGCGGATCCAGCCGTCGAGGTTGTCCGGGTACTTCTTCGCCTGCGCCTTGGCCGGGGCCGCCTTGGCCGGGGCCTTGGCCGGGGCCGGGGCCTTGGCCTTGGCAGAGGCCTTGGCCGGAGCCTTGGCCTTCGCCTTGACCGCAGCCTCCGCGGCGGTCTGGCCGCCCGCGACCGCCCTCAGGTCGATGCGGAGCTTCATGCCCGGCCGGATGCGTGACGGATCGTCGCCCACGACCGTGCGGTTGTCCTTGTGGAGCCTCTGCCAGCCGCCGGCCAGCTTGTGCATCTTGGCGATGCCGGCCATGGAGTCGCCGGCGACCACGGAGTAACTGACGTACACCGGCTGCGCGGCAGGCGGCGCCTTGGGCTTCGCGGCGGCCGTCGACTGCTTCTTGTCCGGGGCGGCCTCGGCCCCGGTCGTGCCCAGCATGGGCAGGGCGAGTGCGGCCCCTCCTGTGCCCACCGCCAGGAACTTGCGGCTGATCCGGGAGTTGCTGGGACGGCGGTGCTTGGCTCCTGCAGCCATGATGCGTTCCTCTCCGTCGCCGCGGAGGTGAACACTCAGGTTCTGACTGCGGCGTGCAGGGTGGGGTGTGGGGACCGTCCGGGCGACCGCAGGATGCGCAGCCGCCCGGAGCGTGAACCTACGGGCAGGTACGGAAAGGGACTGCTTCCTGCTCCTTAACGGGTTCCTGTCCGCCCCCGCCGGCTTCCCTGCGTTCCGGCCGTCCGGCCGGCCGCCCCTGTCGCAATCGGCTTGTGGGGCAGGGGACTTGACGCCGCTGTCCGCCCGCGGACACACCACGGGGAGCCGAACGGGCACGTCTGCCGCCCGTTCGGCTCCCCATCACCCCGGCGCGGGCCGACTCATCCGGCTCCCGGGTTCGAGACGAGCTCCGCGATCTCCTTGTCCCGGGCCAGCGCGGCCTCCCGCTCCTTGCCGTCCAGCTCCGACAGTGGCGTCACCTTCCAGTCGCCGTGGCCCGGCATCGGCGGTGTCCTGGTCCCCTTGAGCCAGGCGTCGAGGAACGGCACCAGACCCTGGTGGGGGACCACCCGGTCGGCGACGGCGATGTAGTCGTCGGTGGTCGCGGACCGGTCCTTGTACTGCGCCAGGAAGGCCTTCTCGATCCGCCGGAACGCGGTGTCACCCACCTTCTGGTGCAGTGCGTAGAGCACGAGGGGCCCGCCCAGGTAGGCCTGGTCGCTGTGGAGCGACTTCTTGGTGGGCTCGGCCACCGGGCCGTACAGCCGCCGGTACAGGTCGCCGTTCTCGTACACCTCCTTCATCGTCGACGCCATGTCCGTGTGCTTGTCGTCGTTGGTGGGCCAGCCGTTCGCGAAGCGGTACCGGAAGGCGTAGTAGTTCGCGTGGCCCTCGCTCAGCCAGTTGTCCGCCCAGGTGGCCGGGGTGGTGCTCACGCCGAACCACGAGTGGGCGAGCTCGTGCATCATGTGGGGCGCGACGGTCTTCACGGGCTGCTCGCGGAGGTACTTCGGGTTGTAGACGGTCAGGTTCTGCGTTTCGAGCCCGGAGAACCCGAACGGCTTCTCGCTGTCGGTGGCCAGCGGCATGATGCCGTAGGTCTCGAGGGGGAACGGTCCGAGGTTCTTGACCGCCCACTTCATCTGCTGCGGGGTGAGCCGGAGCGCGCCGAAGTCACCCGCTCCGGCGCGGGGAACGACATCGCGCAGGGGTACGCCCTCGACGGTGCCGCGCCGCACCACCTCGTACGGGCCGACTGCGACCTGGGTCAGCTCCGTGGCCATGGGATGCTTCGTCCGGTACGTGTACGTGGTGTACCCGTGCCGCTTCACGGGCTTCCCCACGGGAAGTCCGCTCGCGACGGCGATGTCGCCGCTGCCGCTGGGCACCGAGACATGGAAGGTGAACCACGCCTTGTCACTCGGTACGTCGTTGCACGGGAAGACGGTGTGCGCGGCGTCCGGCTGGGCCGCCACCGCGAAGCCCTTGTCCGTCTTCGCCCATCCCGTGTCCCCCCGAGGGGCCTGGGGGTTCACGTCGTACCGGATCTCGACTTCCATCCGGCTGCCGGGCGCCACGGCACGCCGGGGCCGAACGGTCAGCTTCTCGCCGACCGTCTCGAAGCCCGCAGTCCTGCCGTCCACCTTCACGGACCGCACGCGCAAGCCGTGGGCGTCGAGCGTGAAGCGCGCCAGGCGCTCCGACGCCTTGGCTGTGATCACGGCGTCCCCCTCGACCGGGTGTCCCTTCTCCTCGGGCTGGTAGCGGAAGGAGAGGTCGTAGTTCGTCACCCGGTACCCGCTGTTGCCCAGGCCGGGGAAGACGGGGTCGTGAGCCGGTGGCGGCGCGGCGGCCCAGGCACTCAGGGGAGCGGCCAGTACCGCGGCGGTGACCACGGACAGGACGGCAGCTCGGTTGCGGCTTCGCTTCATCATTCATCCTCATGGCAATCGGGCATGCCCTTCGACCGCCAGGTCCGGCGGGCGCGGCACGGGAAGCAAGGGGTCAGTGCCCGTCCCGGCAGACGCCGCAGCGGCAGGCGGCGACGCTGCGGACCGCGAGGTGCCCCCGCTGCCCGAGGACGTCCTGTGCGGCCGGCCCCGTGTGGAGCCAGCGGGTCAGGGATCTGCGGAACGTGGTGATAAGGGATCGCATGCTGTCAGCCCGTCGGTCGTGGTGGCGTGGTGAACCGGTGTGCATGCGCACGGCCGCTGCCACCGCGCATCTCCGGTACCGATCCACCCTCGCGCCGGCCGTGCCGCCCGGGCGATGGCCGGTCGGAGGACCAGCAGGACTGCTGCGCCGTCCGCCGGTCGGCCGGTGCGGGGCGACGGCCGGACGTGCGCACCGGGGCGGGCGCACCGCCGTGCCGTGCGGCGGCTGTTCGCGTCATCCGCTGCGGGGGCCGACCGGGGGAAGCCTGCGCGGCCCCCCGGCTTCTAGCGTTCACCGGGACTGCACGGCCCGGGAAAGGGGCGATCTCATGGCGTACAACGGCAACGGCTACCGACGAGTCCTCGTCGGTGTCAGCGGTTCCCTGGGCGGCATGACCGCTCTGCACCGGGCGGTGAGCGAGGCCCGGCGCTTCGATGCCGAAGTCCTGGCCGTCATGGCGACGTCCCCCGCCATCCACGCCGTCGACCAGGTCGAGGTGGAGCGGACCATGGCGGAACGGATGCTGGCCTCGTTGCTGGAGTCCGCCTTCGGAACGGGCGGCCGCCCGCCCGGTCTGCGCTTCACGGCCTTCGCGGCCCTGGGCGGCGCCGGACCCGTTCTCACGCGCATGGCCGACCGGGACGGCGACCTGCTCGTCGTGGGCGCTCCGCGCCGTCGCCTGCTGCCCGGTTTCTCCACCGCGCGCTACTGCACCACCCATGCGACGTGCCCCGTGCTCGTGGTACCCGTCCCGGTCCTGCGCAGGCAGGACGACGGGACGCGGCTCCACGCGTCGGAGATCTGACGCCGGGGCCTCGACGGGGTCGGCCCCTGCCGGGGCAACGTCGTACCGGTTCTCGTCCCCCGGCACGACGTGCGATCGGGGGAGGGGAGGCACGAGCACGCCGTCCTATGCTCGCCGGGGGAACCGCGGACCAGCGGGCGTGGGGGTCCCTTCGAGAGGAGGCACCATGGAGTCGTCGTCGGTATCGACGGAGGAGTTCACCCGCTGGCTGGGCATGCAGGATCTGGCCGACGTGCTGATCCCGGCGATCTACGACAGGACGGCGGACAAGTTCGAGATCGGGAAGCTGGACACGGACGACCTGATGAACGCACTGCTGATGTCGGGCCTGCCCCAGAGCCAACGGGCAACCGCGGAACTCCTGACACCGCAGAACTGGCTCGCCCTGCTCAAGCTCCACTTCCCGGAGATGTTCGACGGACAATCCGAGGTGCCGGCGTGGCAGCAGGGCGGTTCCACGGCCCTTCCGCTCCACCCCCCGACGACGGACACGGTCGGCGGAACCCACAGCCTGGACGAGTCCCTGAGCGGTGCCGCCCACCGCCTGGAGCAGATGGACCTCGATCCGCACGTCTCCGTCACGTCGCTGGACCGGGTGGATCCCGCGGACTTCCTGGCGGTCGTGCGCGGCGGGAGCATTCACACCTTCGACGGCCGGTACCTCATCGACAGCGGCGGTGGCAAGCTGCGGTATCTGGTGCGGATCGACGACCAGGGACCTCGTCTCTACATCGACCAGTGCCTCGGTGCACAGGACGCCTCGACCGCGGGGGGCCGCGGGATATCCCTGTACCGCACCCTGTCCTCCCACGGCCAGATCGACGGTCAGATCCCCTGCGCGGGCGACGTGGTGGTCAGCGCCGGCAAGGTGACCTACATCGACAACCAGAGCGGCACCTATCAGCCCACGGGCAGACATCTGGGCGCAGTCCTGAGATTCGCCAAGTCCATCGGGATCCTCACCGACCGGACCGAGTTCGCGCAGTTCGTCAGCGCGCCCACCGGCGAGGTCGACCAGGGACTGCTGAAGGCCCTGAACAGGGCTGGGGTGTGGGAAAGGCTCAACGCGGAATGCTGACGGACAGCCGTCGGCCCCGCCTTCCCTCGGACCCGGGAAGGCGGAACCGACGCGCGGACTAGAAGGTGAGCCGCCAGCTGTCGACGTAGCCGGTGTCCAGGCGGGCCACGTCCTGGACGCGCAGCTTCCACACGCCGGCCGCCGCCTTGTCCGAGGCGTCGACCGTGTACCGCTCGATCACGTCGTCGGCGGAGTCACCGGGGGCGGCGTTCTTGAGGCGGTAGGCCGTGCCGTCGGGGGCGACGAGGTCGATCACGAGGTCGCCGCGCCACGTGTGGACGATCCGGACGTCGACCGTCAGGGCCCCGGAGGCCGGACCCGCCCGGTTCACCCGGACGGGAGACTCGACCGTGGACTCGTCGGCGATCGGGTGGTCGTCGGTGTTTTCGAAGACGGATCCGTTGCCCTCCTCGTCCACGGTCCAGGTGAAGCCGGCCGATCCGCGCTCGCCCGCGCCGTCCGTGACCGTGATCGTGACCGCGTGGCGTCCCGCCTCGGTGAACGTGCCCGAGATCCGTCCGTCGGCGGGGTCGATCGAGAGCCCGGCCGGCAGACCGGACGCCTCGTAGGCGAGGGCACCGGGGTTGGTGGAGGAAGCCCGTACCGCGAGGGCCGCCGTCTGGCCCACCGTGGAGTACTGGTCGGCCGGGGCGACGACCGTCACGCCGTCCAGGATGCGGGGGCCGACGTTGACGGCCGCCCAGGCGTTCGCGGCGTTGTTGTAGGTCGGTGAGCCGAAGCCGTAGAGGTCGGCGGCCGCCTGCAGGGTGGCGGTCCGGGCGCCCGCGTAGGTGGTGTTGGAGGTCATGTACACCGTCAGCGCGCGGAACCATATCCGCTCGGCGGCCGCCCGCCCGATCCCCGTGACGGGCAGGCCGTCCGAGGTGGGGGAGTCGTAGGCGACGCCGTTGACGACCTTCGGTCCCGACCCTTCGGAGGCCAGGTAGAACCAGTGGTTCGCCGGCCCGGAGGAGTAGTGGACGTCGATGCCACCGATGCCGGCGTACCAGGAGTCCTTGGAGACGCCGTCCTTGCTGGGCTTGTCCATGTAGCGCAGCGGGGCTCCGGTGCCGCGGATGTCGATCTTCTCCCCGACCAGGTAGTCCCCGACGTCCGAGGCGTTGGCGGTGGAGAACTCGACGGCGGCCGCCATGATGTCGGAGGTGGCCTCGTTCAGGCCGCCCGACTCGCCGCTGTAGACCAGCCGGGCGGTGACCGAGGTGAGGCCGTGGGTCATCTCGTGGGCGGCCACGTCGATGGAGGTCAGCGGCTTGGCGTTGCCGGAGCCGTCGCCGTAGGTCATGCAGAAGCAGGAGTCCTGCCAGAAGGCGTTGACGTAGTTGTTGCCGTAGTGGACGCGGCTGTAGGGGGCCACCCCGTCGTCGCGCAGGCCGTTGCGGCCGTGCACGTTCTTGTAGTAGTCCCAGGTCATGGCCGCCCCGAAGTGCGCGTCGGCGCCTGCCGTCTCGGGGTCGGACGCGGTGCCGTTGCCCCAGACGTCGTCCGGGCCCGAGAAGAGGCTCCCGGTGCCGGAGGTACCCCGGTTGAGGTTGTAGGTGCTGTGGTTCCCCCGGTCGGTGTCGGTCAGCACGTACGACGGGTCGGTGAAGCTGCTGCCCAGCGGGACGGTACCGCTGTACTGGGTCTCGCCCGTGCCGCTGTGCACGGCGTCGTACGCGTACAGCCGTGCCCCGGTCCGCGCATCGGCGACGACGTGCAGCTCGCTCGGCGTGCCGTCCCGGCGGAATCCGTCGACCACGGTCTCGAAGGCCCGGACCGGTGTGCCCTGCGCGGCCCAGACGACCTGGCGGGTGCCGCCCGCCCGGGTGCGGACGGCGCCGTGTTCTCCGGCGGCGGCAAGGGCCTGGCGCCGCACCGTCGCAGGGCTCGCGTGCGGTGCGACGCGCGGCGCCGCCACGCTCGCGGCACGGGCCCAGGTGACGCCCTTGACGGCGCCGCCTTCCCCCGTGTGGACGACGAGGTCGCCACCGAGCACGGGCAGTCCGTCGTACGTGCGCTCGTAGCGTGTGTGGACCGTCCCGTCGCCGTCCTGGACGACGTCGCGCACGTGCAACCGCTCCCCGGCTCCCAGGCCCAGGCCGCGACGGGTGGCGTCGGACCCGGCCTCGGCCCGGTGCAGCAGATCCCGGCGCCGCGCCGGGGTCAGGGCGACCGGCAGGGCGCCGCGGTCCGCGACGGCGGCCGCCGGGGTGGAGGAGGTGCTGTCGGCGCGATCGGGGGTGGCGGGCGCGGCAGGGGCGGCGGGAGCCACCACGGCCAGTACGACCGCGGCGGCGGCGCACGACGTCGCCAGACGCACGGCGCGACGCGATGTGTGGGGGGTCGATCTCAACGCGGGCTCCTGGTGCAGGGACCGCCTGTGTGCGGTCCGGCGGCCCGGCGCACGGGGTCGGTGCACCGGGTGGGGCATGACGTGCCGAGATGCGGTGCGATGTGCCGGCACAGGGTGCCAGGAGCGGTGGGGGAAGTCAGTACACGCCGGGCGCGCGCCGGGCGCGTTGGCCCAAAAGCGCCGGGGGGTTCCGCGGCTCCGACCGGCCTGATGCCGGAGGCCGGGGGGACGGGCGCGGCCTGACGGGCGGGCCGACGGCCCGTCAGGTCCGGTCCATGCGGACGTCCGAAAGCACGGGATCCCCTCCACGGGACAGAGCCGGGCCGACCCCGGCCTGCTGCCAGGGGGCCGGCCCGGCTCCGTCAAGGGGTCGGCACGCTCAGAGCGCCCTGGTCACTCCGCTGCCCGAGAGGGGACAGAGCCGGGTGTCCTGCAGTTCGGCCGCGGTGAGGGGGATCTCGTCCCAGGTCAGGCCGTCGGAGCCGTCGCTCACCGCCTGCTTGACCGTCCACGGCAGGTCCACCAGGGCGCCGCCGTCGTGGATCCGTGCCGTGGCGGTGCCGGACAGCACCTGGTAGGTGGGGGTCTTGTAGAGCACGCTCCGGTACTTCCCGGGGATCGTCACCGAGTCCTGCTGCTTGAAGGTGGTCGTGTTCGTGGTGGAGTGCCCGTACGTCTGTGAGAACGCCAGCTCGATCCCTGTCTTGAGATCTCCGAACTCAAGTCCCAGGACGAGCTTCTGGCCGTACTCGGTGGTGAACGAGGTCTCGTTGGCCACGCTGGTCTCCCACCACAGAGCCCGGTTCTGCGCGACGGACGTGCAGTTGGTGCTGAAGGCCACCGGCTTCGGCTCGCCTGAGACGATCGTCGCCTTGTAGTTCTTGAGCGTGCACGTCGCGGTTCCGGCGGCGCACGCCTTCGCGGCCTCCTCACGGGTGGGCGTGGGGTAGTAGTACACCGAGGTGATCTCGTTGTAGAGGTTCGTACCGGGGTCGTGCCATCCGATCGGCCTGGCGTCGCCGGTGATGCCGGTGTGGCCGGGATGCTGCGCGGGGCTGACCTGGCACTGGTTCATGCCGACCTCGGAGTTGACGCGGTTGTCGAAGGACGCGTCGATCAGATGGAGGTTCATGACGCCCGGCCGCGGCATGTTCCCCTTGCAGCCGTTCGCCGCGATGGAGAGCACGTTCCCGGTCCAGTCGGAGCGGGAGAAGTGCATGGACGACAGGTAGGGGTTGTACGTCTCCATGCGCTTGCTCAGGGAGTCCGTCGCCTGCCAGCCCCCGGGCGGCATGAGCGGGGCGTCCGTCACACCTCCGAAGGTGGCCACCCTGACGAGCTCGCGGAAGTTGGGGGCGCACGTGAGCGTGCCGTTGTAGTGGCAGTAGCGGTACGGGACGTAGGTGTCGGCGGCGTGGGCGCCGCCGACGGCGGACAGGACGGCCAGGGCGGAGAGCGCGGCGGTCACGGGCGTACGTCTCAATGGTGCTCCAGGAAGTGGGAAGGGGTTTCTGCGACTTCCTGGAGAGGATCCAACTCCCGCTTGAGTGAAGGTAATTGGCCGAGCGGACCGCTTTCGGTACTAGGCCGTGTCCGCGACGCCCTGGTCCCGGGCGATCTCGGCGGGTCGGGGGCTCACAGCGCGTTGTGGGCGATGACCGCACGGGCCAGGTCGCCGGCCCGGAGGCCGCTCGGGGCCCCGGTGACGTCGTCCACGGCCACGATGTTGAGGTTCCGCCGCAGTTCCGGTGCTGTCCAGGGGCCGGTCAGCTGCTGGTGCAGGAGCGCATTGAAGGAGGCCGCCCGCTCCAGGAGGAAGGCACGCGTGATCCCCGACGGGCCGTGGGAGGCCGCGGGGGAATGGCGGATGGGGGTCATGCGCCAGCACGCGTCCGCGCTGGTGACGGGCGTGACGTTGCGCAGGTGGCCGGCCGGGCAGGACCAGCACTGTCCCCGCCAGGGGAAGGTGTCCATGCGGGGGTCCCAGAACGTGCCCGCGGGACAGTTCCACGCCCAGGTCTCGTTGCGGACGTAGGTGGCGGCGGTGCTGACCGCGCGGCTGGGCAGCCAGCAGGCATCGCCGTTGGTGACGGGCGTGATGTTGCGTACGTACCCGGCCGGGCAGGACCAGCACTCCCCTCCGTTGCGCGGGTCGTAGAACGTGCCGGAGACGCAGGTCATCGAGTCGGGCAGGGCGGTGAAGCTCTGCTGCAGGCCGGCCAGGCCGAGCAGGGTGTCCGGCTGGATGATGCCGGCCATGACGAAGAACTTGCCCGAATCCGCTCCGGGGTCCCGGGCCAGCGCCGCCCGGTCGCGTGTGATGGTCTCGTCGAAGAGCGCCCGGGGACTGGCGAAGTCCCTGAGGTAGTTGCCGGGCGGAGGGCTGTCCGCCGGGTAGCTGCCGCGGTCGGTGGAGACGGCCGGAGCACTCCAGGCCCAGTCCTCGGCGATCAGCCCCGAGCCGTCGAGCAGGATGACGCTCTTGCCTGCGGCCACCAGGCTGCCGTAGGTCGAGGTCGGGGAGAACTGCGGCTGGGGGGCGAGCCTCGCCGGACCGAGGAGGGCTGCGAAGCGGTCGTACGCCTCCGCCGTCGCCGCGGGCAGCTCCGCCGCAGGAGCGCTCACGGACAGGCTGATCACGACGATCTCCGAAGGGCGCGCGGCGATCCAGCTGCCGATCTGCTCGGCGTCCCCGCCGGGTCCGAAGAACGGGGTGCCGAGCGGGGAGCCGTGGAAGGTGAACCACTGGCCGTCCTGTTTGCACAGGCGGAGGTCCAGGTAGCGGGAGCCGCCCGAGAGCTGCTCGGCGATCGGCAGGCGCTGGGTCCGGGCGACGCTCGCGGCCAGCTGCGGGAAACTCCTGGCCAGGTCGTAGATGTAGCCGGTGCGGCACTGGCCCGACCGTGCGGTGATGCCCCAGGATCCTGCGTCGTGGCTGCCGGGCATGGCGATCCGGTTGAGCGGTGTGCCGGCGATGCGCGGGGCCAGGTCTCCCATCCACGAGTCGAGCCGTACGTGCGCCGCCGCGGGAGGGTCGGCCGCGTCGGCCCGCCCGGCAGCAGGCACCCACATCAGGGCGACTGCCGCCACGAAGGCGAGGACGCAGGTCAATGCGGCTGTCGTTCCTCTGTGCGGTAGGGCATTTCTTCGCGGTCCGGACATGGGTCGATGCCTCCGGGGCGGTCGCACGGCAGGGTCCTTGGCGCGGGACAGCGTGCCACGCTCGGTCTGGCATGGACATGTCTGGTCCGGCAACCTGTCCGGATCACGCCCACGGCGGGCGAGGGCGGCGTCAGCGCGGTGGCCGGTCGCACCTGCACGGCCGCGGGCCGGCAGGGGGAGCAAGGGGTCCCCCGCTGCGACGGCCGATCGGGGTATCCGGCCCGTTCGTGCACCCCCGTAGGTTCGATCGTGCACGCCATTGCACGGCAGGACAAGAGAACAGGGCTCGGTGCGGGGACCGCCCCGCGACATGAGGAGCATGCGCGGCTGACACGGCAACCGCTCTCCGGGGTGAAAGACCCGGCAGTAACCAGTCTGTGAGTAGACCCGCTCAGCACGGCCCTTGGCACCGGCACCCTGGCTCCCGCCCCGGCGGTGTCTCCCGATGGCCGCGTGATCACCGTCTCCCGGGCGCCCCGGCGAGCGTGCAGCCGGTCCCGGGGGCACCATGGCGGCATGAGGATCGAGACGCCCGCGTTCCGTGAGGATGGCTGGATCCCGGTCGAGCACACGGTCGACGGCGACGACTCCCCCCCACCGCTGCTGTTCGAAGGAGTGCCCTCCGAAGCCGTGAGCCTGGCCCTGGTGGTGCACGACCCGGACGTGCCACGGGACCGGCGCCCGGACGGCAACTTCGACCACTGGGTGGTGTGGAACATCCCCGCGGCGCAGCACCGGCTCTTCCGGGACGACGTGAACCTGGCGGTGGTGGGCCGCACGACCCGCGGCACGAACACCTGGATCGGGCCCGCTCCCCCGCCCGGCGACGGACCCCACCGCTACTTCTTCACGCTGTACGCGCTGGACACGATGCTCGATCTCTCCGATTCCGCCGGCCGGCCGGAGCTCGAGGCCGCCATGGCGGGCCACGTCCTGGAGCAGGCGGTGCTGATGGGCCGCTTCCAGCGGGACTGACAGGTCTCGTGCGGGGCCGCCGGGCGGCAGGTGCCGGGATGGGCCGGGCCGTCTGCACCGCCCCTCGCGTCCGCCTGCCCCTGCCCGTCAGGAGCCGGGCGGCGCCGGCTGCCCGATGGTGCGGGCGATGGCGGCGAGCAGTTCGATGACGGGCTCGTCCGCGCGGATCGCGGCCCGGGTGTCCGTCTCCTCCGCGGCCCGGCCGGCGGCCAGTTCCCGCTGCCGGCGGGCGTGGAGCCCCTCCAGGTACAGGTGCATCTCTTCCAGGGCGTCGGCCAGCGCCGCGGTCTCCGTCCGACGCTCCTGCTCCGTGACGGCCGTCAGGGCCGGGACGGCGTGGGCGGCGTACGCGGTGAGCGCGGGGATGCGTTCCACCGCCGGTGGGGGATGGGCGGTCAGGGCGCCGAGGCGCTCGGTGAGGGTGTACAGGGTGGCGGTGGCGGTGGCGGCGCGGTCGGCTGCGGCGGGGTCGTGGCCCGGTTCGCGGCGGACGCTGCGTTCGGCGTCCCTGGCCTCTGCCAGGGCGCGCTCGGCGGCGGTGCGGGCACGGTCCGGGTCCGATGCCGCCTCCGGGGCGGTGTCCGGCACCCGGGTGGAGCTCCGCGCCGCCCGGCCGGCCGGGTCCCCCGCCGGGGACGTCGGCGGGGGAACGAGCCGGCGCAGCACCGCGTCCAGGTAGGCGGCGGCCGCGGCCGTGGCGGCGGCGGTACGCGCGGCGAGGCGCCCCTGTTCCCAGGTGGGCCACAGCAGGTAGCCACCGAGCAGGGCGGCGGCGCTGCCGAGCAGCGTCATGCCGATGCGTGCCAGCGCCGTCCGCCAGTCCCCGGGATCGGAGACGTCGCCGATGATCAGCACCAGTGGGGTGCCGAAGAGGACCCAGAAGGCGTAGTTGACGGGGCGCAGGGCGAAGCCGAGCGTGAGGGCCACGAACAGCACGGCCGCGAGGGCGACGGGCTCGCTGACCCACGCGATGAGCAGGGCGGCGCAGGCGCCGCCGACCAGGTTCCCGATGATGCGCTGGCCGGCGCGTTCGAGGGTGTCCGCGTAGCGGGGGCGCAGCACGCGGAGGACCGCGAGGGTGGCCCATTCCCCGTGCGGGAGTCCGCAGGCCTGGACCAGTGCGAAGACCGCGCAGGCGACCGCGGTCACGCGCAGAGCGTGCCTCAGGACGGCGGAGCCGGGCGCCAGGGCGGCGCGCAGCCGCGCCCGGTCGAACCCGGGGCGCGGGCCGGGCGCGGGACGGGCCCGGGTGCCGGGCGGTACGGGCAGCCCGGCGGCCAGAGCGTGGGCGTGCTCGACCGCGTCGCTGATCCGGGCGAGGAGTCGGCGCTGGCGGCCGGCCAGGGCCAGGACGGGGTAGGGCTCGCGGCCGGCCGCCCCCCGCGCGCGCAGGGCGTCGCAGGCGCGGTCGAGGTCCGCGAGGGCCTGGCGGGGGTCCGGCCCGGTCGGTGTGCCGCCGGGGCGGTGCGCGAGGAGGGCGGCCAGCCGGCCGATCCGGTCTGCCAGGGCGGTCGCGGTGGCGGTGAAGGCCCGCGCGGTCGCCGGGGGCGGAGCGCCCGTGACGTGCACCGCCGCGGTCAGGTCGGCCAGGTCGGTGGCACGGTCCACGAGCGGCGCGAGGAGTGCGGCGAGGTGCTCGTCGCCGCCCTGGCCGCGCAGGGAGCTCACCACGGCGCCGGCTCGGGTCAGCGCGGCGGCGGTCCGTGCGTAGTCGTCCGGGGTGCCGGCCGCGCCGTGCGCGATGCGGGCCAGGTGGCGGCCGGTCTCGCGGTAGGGCTCCGCGAGGACGGCGAGGACGCCGCGCAGCCGCGGCGCGGGCGTGAGCAGGGCGGTGGCCACGGCGTACCACAGGCCTCCGCACAGAACGAGCAGGGCCGTGCGTCCGGAGTCCGCCAGGCCGGCGGAGGCACCGCCGGCGCCGGTCACCAGGGCGGTGGTCGGCATGGTGCCCAGCCGGCCCACCGTGGGGTGGACGGCGTCTCCCAGGCTTGCCAGGAGGACCAGGACGGCGAGCAGGAGCAGGGCGACCGGGAACAGTTCCGTGACCAGCTCGCCGGCGGCGAAGGCGGCGGCGTTGACCACGGCGGCGGTGACCAGGCCGCGCGTCCGCGGTCCCCGGGGGCCGCCCTTGTTGGTGAACGCCGCGACGTACCCGCCCAGGCACGCCCACGCTCCGGCTGCCGGGTTGCCGGCCGCGATGCCGGCCAGCAGGGGCAGGCCGACCGCCACCCCGTTGACGAGACCGCCGACGGCCGCGGGGCGGCTCCCGGGGACGGGGGCGAACAGGTGGAGCCGGCCCCGTCGTCCGGGCGGAATCCTCATGCCGTCATCGTCACATGGCGGAACGTCACCCTCGGGGGAACCGCGCGCGGCCCCCTCGTCCTGCCGTTCGGCGCACTATGGGCCGGGCCGGACAGGCATGTGCACGCAGGACATGAGGACACCGGGTGCAGCGAGCCCGAGAGGGCTGACCGGCAGCATCCACCCCCCAAGGCCCTTTCAGGTTCCGTACGCCCGATCGAAGGCGTCGGTCGTGAGGTCCACCCCGCAGCACCTGACGTACCAGCGTTCTCTGATCGCCGCGGCCGCCTGCTCGACGGACGCACGGGGAAGGCCGAAGTCCTGGTCGGCGCACCGCTGTACGTCCGCCACGGTCACCACACCCGGGGTGCCGGAGTACCCCCCGTGGTAGGCCCGGGTGACGCACCAGTCGGCGGCCGCCACCAGCGCCGTCCAGCGCCGGGCCTCCTCCGACAGGGGCAGGGCCGGGCCGCGCCGGCGGGCCCACCATGATCGGATCGTCATATCCGGTCCTCCTTCCGCTGTCGTCCTCCTCATCGTCCGGGGCGCGGAACCCCCGGCCATCCCCCGATCGGTGGGCGGCGGCGGCCCACCCGCCCTCCCTCCCGTCCTGCCCTGACGCGGGCGGAGCCAGGACAGCGAGGGAAACTCGAAGGCCACGGTGGGCGAAGCCCACCGTGGCCGAGTGCAGCCGCAACCGGGTTGCCGGGCCGCTGACCTATCGGGTGTCGTTGCTGTTGACGAGGGCGAGACGGTGGTTGTACTGGATCACGTCGTAGGTGTCGCGTCCGGTGACGACTGTTTCGGGCCGGGTCGGGGTGGCTTTGAAGAAGTCGTCGGTGTGCTGCGGTGGCGCGGTGGAGACGTAGGCCTGGCCTTGGGGGAAGGTGTAGACGCCGAGGGGCCTCTGAGCGGAGGGTGACAGACCGGCTGGGTACTCGTCGGGCCGGGGGTAGGCGGTCGAGTACAGAGGGACAGCTGTCGTTCCGGCCTTGGGACGGATGATGCGCACATGAGGCGCTGGCTTGGTGTTGCGGCCCTGGGGGTTGTGGAACCACACCTTGCTGCCGGTGTACCAGATCGCGGTCCACTCTCCCTTCTGCTCCGCGACGACGAATTGCTGCCCGCCGACGATGGTGTTGCCCCAGTCGTCGATCCTGTCGCTCCCCGGTGTTCCGTCGGAGTGGATGGTGGGATCGGCGAACAGGGGTGCGTCGTGGCGTGGGGCCGTCCGTACGAAGAGGAAGTTCGAGGGCTGGGTCTGGGTGGTGCACGCGACCGTGGTGCCGCCTCCGGCCGTGGACTGTCCCGCGCTGCCGGGAGCGGGCGTGTTGTCGCAGACCTGGACGGTTTGGATGTTGTGGCGGAAGCCGGGCGTGATGGTGACGGCCTGGCCCGGGCGGACGGTGCCGTGGGCGTGTTCCTTGCTGTCCTTGTCCCGCTTCCCGTGGGGCGAGAGCAGGTTCATGAACTTCTTCCAGTCCCAGTAGGGACCGGGGTCCCAGTGGGCCCCCGGGATGGCTGGGCCGCTGGAAGGCATGACGTTGTCGTGGCCGATGATGTGCTGCCGGTCGATCGGGATGTCGAACCTCTTCGCGAGGTAGCGCACCAGGTGCGCGGTGGCCTGGTAGGTGGCCGGGGTGAACCAGGTGGCGCCCTGCGCGGCGAACCCTTCCTGCTCGATGCCGATGGCGTGCATGTTGACCCAGTAGTTCCCGGCGTGGAAGGCGATCCCTCCGGTCGGAACCATCTGGGTGGTCTCGCTTTCGCGAGCTGACCCCTTTCCGGGAGGACCGCAGGGCTGGGCGGCAGCACGATGTACTGGCCGTCCTTACGGGTGTGTGCCAGGCCGGTGCGGATGGAGGCGTAGACGGCGTCGGCGAAGGCGGCGGCGTTGGCCTGGTCCCCTGCCTGGCTGTAGCGGGCGACGGCCCCGTACCACCGGCCCGCCTCCTTCGGGCGTCCGCCCGTCGTGTCCTGCTGGTAGGAGGCCAGGAGTGCGGCGCCGGCCCGGACGTTCTCCTTCTCGTCCGTCCTGACCTTCGCGGGACGGACACCGGTGAGTGCCGCCGCTGTGTTCAGCGTGTGCTCGGAAGGGTCCTTCGTGCCCGTCGAGTCCACCGGTCCCTCGCCGGGACGGTTGGTGTAGGCCTTGCCAGCGGTGGTGTCGGTCAGGTGCATCGGGCCGTATCCACCCTGGGTGCTCGGCAGCCCGCCGTTGCCCTCCCACCATGAAGCCTGGCAACTCACACCGAGGAGCACCTCTGGCGGAACCTGAAACTCACGGGCGGCGTCCGCCACCACCTGTTGGAAGTCTGTCGCCTCGTCAGGTGCCCGCCTGGGCGGTTCCGGCACTGCCCACGAGCAGGATCGCGACACCGGCGTGCATGCCGGCCAGCGAGCGCAGAAATCTATGCCTGACCACGAACGGGGTCTCCCTCGACGGCTCGGGTGGACTGTCTCGACCGCCACCCTCACCCCGGCTGCCGCGGCGAGCACCTTCGTGTAGCCCAAGAGGCCTACACGAAGGTCTCGCCGCGGCAGCTGCTGGAAGCGTCAGAAGGGGCGGGGTTTCGTGCCACACGCTCGGGCCGGCTTGGCCACGGCACGGGCGCGGGCTGCGGGACCTGCCGACGTCACTCGGGGACGGCGGGGGAAGCCTGACCGAGGCCGCTTCCTTCGATGCCCATGCGGCCGAGCCGGAGGTCGTAGAGCACATCGGTGTGGGCGAAGGCCGGCAGACCGGCCACGATGAGGGGCGCGGGTCCGTTCTCGTAGAGGATCTGCGGCGTCGCCAAGGCGTTGAGCTGGTCCTGGTCGGCCGTGCCGTTCTCATTCTGTGGGCCGGGGTACGTCCAGCGCCATCTTCCGCGGGGGATGGCGAGGGTGACCTGGGTACCCGACAGGTCCAGGTACTGGCCGCCGGTCAGAGGAGGTGCGGGTACGTCCTCGATGGACGGCAGGGAGAGGACAAGCGTGGCCGTCCCCGTGTCGAAGAGGACAGGTGCGCACTGACGCTCCAGCAGTCCCGTGATGCGCAGGCACCCCTGGAAAGGAGCGGGATCCCACAACGGCGTGCCATGCGGACTCCTCTCGGGATGGGGAGCAGCACTCACCCGGGCAGGTGCCAGGCTGACGGTGGTGAACCCGGCGGTGTGCACGGGGTTGAGGACCAGGCGGGGCCGGGCGGGGTCGAAGTGCACCAGATAGGAGCCTCCACCTGTCAGACCGGCCATGGGATTGGTGCAGCAGTCCCCCGGGCCGGCACGGTCCGGCGCGGACGCGCCAATCCCCAGGATGCCGTCGAAGGCGCCTCCAAACGCCTCGGGACTCTGACCGCCGGCGGCCTCACACCGCGGCTGTGCCCGCGTGCAGCCCACGGTGTCAACCAGCAGGAGTGGCTGGTCCGATGCCTCGGCCCGGCCCAGAGTGACGGTGGCACGGGCTCTCTGCCCGCTGACGCGCAGCCCGCTGAGAAACGTTGCTTCTGCCCGGGCAGAAGCAACGACGGCATCGGTGCCGGCGATCTTCTTCTTGAGGACTTTCAAGCCGGTCGACCCGGTGTCCACGAGCACGTTGAGCGAGGACGACCCGATGGTCACGGTCGCGCCCAGTCTCGGATGGGCCAGCCGCCCGCCGAGGGATCCTGCCGGGAGATAGCGGAGCGGCACGTCCAGGTCACGAGTACGTGCGCCGGGGATCTCGGCGGGACGGCTGTCACAGCCCGGCAGGGCCAGGGCGATGGCGACGGCAACGACGGCGCTCCACACCCGAGGGGGTCGTCGCGGAAACACCCGCCCTCCTCTCTGCCGACGCGCACGTGGGCCGACCACGCAGACACCTGCGGCCGATCCGGCCGGACGGGGCGCGGTGAGCCTGCCCCGGCGGCAACCCTAGCCGTGACACCACCGTCGACCAGGCCCCTGCGAGGGTGTCGCGGGCGGATGCCGCGACACAGCGGAAGGTGAAGCCTCGGATGCCACTGCTCCCCGTACCGGGCGGGGCGCCCCACGACGTCGTCGACAGCGGGACGCTCGGCACGGCTCCGACTCTCACACCGCTGACCGTGCGCCGGGCCACGCGACACGCGCGTTCACGAGACGAGGGCCAGTTCCGTACGGGCCCGGTGCAGGAACTCGGCGACAGGCTTCTCCCGCTGCCAGGGCGCGATGGTCGTGGTGATGTCGGCGACGTAGTCGCGGGCGCGCGCGGAGGCGACGTGGACGAGGATGTCGACGGCCCGGTGGCCGGCGGCGAGGCCCTGGTCGAGGTCGTGCTGCTGGAGGTGGGTGGTGGCCAGGACGGTCAGGCGCAGGCCGACCGAGCGGGCGAAGCTGTCGGGGTTCATCGCGTCGGCCTGGGCGTTCCAGCGCCAGGCCGCAGCCGGGTTGCGCAGGTCGCGGTGGACCTCGACGGCGTCCGAGGAGAGGCGGGTGGGGGTGACGTACCGGATCCAGGCCGGCTCGTCGGCGTCCTGCTCCGCTGCTTCGAGGCAGTGCTCGGATGCGGCAAGAGCCGCTGAAGCGGCCCGCGCGTCGTTCGCCTTGGCGTGCGCGCGGGCCCCGATGAGTTTCGCGAAGCCCAGGACCCGGTGGCCGGCCCGCCCGCGGGCGCGGTCGTAGGCGCCTTGGACCATGTCGATGGCCTCCTGGTGGTAGCCGCGCAGCAGTGCCTGGAGCGCCATGTTGGTCATGACGTGGCAGCCGATGTCCACGGCCCCGCCGGCCCTGGCCATCCGCAAGGCCTGGATGAAGTGCCGTTGCGCGATGTCGTGGTGCCCGGTGTCGACCGCGCTCCATCCGGCGACGCGGGCGAGTTCGGCGGTGACGGCGAACAGACCGCGGCCGACCTCGTCGGTGTAGGAGCCGTGGAGCAGCGGGACGGCCCGGCGGGTGAGGCAGTGGGGGACCGAGGAGGCCCGCCACGTCCCGCCGCCGTACTTCGAGTCCCACCGCTGCGCTTCGTCGGCGGCCTGCCACAACTCTGCCAGGTCCTCGCGGCCGCCCCGGCCGCTCCCGTGATGGGTGGCGCCGGGGTCGGCGGGGACGCCGAGCCAGCAGGTGACAGGGGTGGTGAACGCGCTGACGGAGAAGGCCTTGTTCAGGATGGCGCGGCGGTCCAGGTGTTCCACGGTGCTCCAGAAGTGAACGGCGTCGGCGGTGTCCCGCGGGAAATCCAACCCGAGTTCTGCCGTGTTCTCGTGCACCGTGCGCATGCCGATCTCGGCGACGTCGACGGGCCGGCCGAGCCGTGTTGGGCGGCTTGGCCCGGCGTGTGCTCGGAGCCATCACGGGAACCTCCTTCACGAAGACCCGGCTACGGCGGAGCGTGCCCGTATCGGGAGCAGCAGCGTAGGCCCGCAGCACACGGCCCGTTGCGGCTTTGTGAGTTGTGAGCCCCCTTGTGAGCCTGCCCAGTCCCAGGACTCCGGCGGATTCCTGGCATCCCACCGGCCATCCGGCACAGGAGCCGCCATGAGCCCCACCCTGCTCACCCCCGCCCCCGGGATCCGAGACCGTCGCGGACGAGCTCACCCCCGCCTACTACCTCCGCCACGACCAGCTCGGCGCGTACGTCACCGGCCTGCTGAGCCGCTGTACCACCGTCTTCGACATCAAGCCCACCCTGACCGACGACCTCACCCACCCCGACCGGCACGACCTGACCGGGGGCGGCGCCGTCGAGGACGGCGCGCACGTCACCGGCACGGTCATCGTCCAGCCCGGCGCCCGCATCGAGGCCGGCGCCCGGGTCGCGGGCCCGGTCCTGGTCTGCGAGGGCGCGGTCATCGCCGCAGGCGCCTACGTCCGCGACCACGTCGTCGTCGGCCCGCGCACCCAGGTCGGCTTCGGCGCCGAGATCACCCGCAGCCTCCTGGGGGCCGCGGCGTTCGCCAAGCACACCTGCTTCATCGGCGACTCCGTCGTCGGCTCCGGCGTGAACTTCGGCGCCTTCTCCTCGACCACCGGCCTGATCGCCAGCGACGGGCCGGTCACCGAGCCCGCGACGAAGGAGATCACCGTCACCCTTGGCGGCTGCAAGTACGGCACCGGGCAGACGAAGTTCGGCGCGGTCATCGGCGACGGCGTCACCCTGTCCGCCGGAACCGTCCAGTGCCCCGGAACCCTGATCGGCCCCGGCACCGTCATCTACCCCCGCACCCAGCTCGGCGGCTTCATGCCCGCCGGCTCCCGGGTGAGGTGACGGCCATGACCACCACCACGGTGCTCACCACCAAGGCCGCCGACCGGCAGCTCATCAAGGTCACCGGCGGCCGTCCCCTCGCGGGCCGGATGCGCGTCCAGGGCAGCAAGAACGTGGCTCTGCACCTGTACGCGGCCGCGCTCCTGGCCGACAAGGATCTCGTTCTGCACCAGGCGCCTGCGATCCTCGACACCGGCGTCTGCGCACAGATCCTCACGCACACCGGCACCCGCACCCACGCGCCCGGCGACGGGACGTTCCGCGTGGTTGCGGCCCCGCAGCTGCGGCCGGTGATCCCCCACGACCTCGGTGCGAAAGTCCGCACCACCGCGGTCCTCGCCGCCGGCGTCCTCGCCCGCGCCGGATCCGTCGACTTCCCCGCTCCCGGCGGAGACGCCTTCTGCCCGCGTCTCATCGACCGTCACCTCGCAGCCATGGAGGCCGCCGGCGCCGAAGTCAGCGTCGACGAGCACGGCCGCACCATCAGAGCCGCCGTCCCGGCGGGCGGCAGGCTCAGGCCGTTCCGCGTCGAGCCGTCCGCTACGGCCAGTCCTCTATTTTCGCGGCCTTGCTGAAGTCGTTGGTGCATTGCAGCCAGATCCTCAGCCAGCTTCGTTCTCTCCTGTGTCAGTTTGTGTATGTCCCGAAGGTTCCTCGATAGGCGCGATGGCGATGGGCGCCGATGATCCGATCTTCCGGGTGTATATTCCGTGCCGCCACATCCAGCCAATTGTTCGGCTTCTCGACTATCGTCCCCGTGGCGATCGCATCGGAGGTGAAATAGGTCTTCGTCACGAAAGGGTGGCTGGACGGACAGTCCACGCTGAAAGAACGGCTGTAAAATGGCGGCACTCTGGGGTCGGCATAACGCACCTCTGTAATGCTGTCGCTCGACTCGTCGACCGCCTTGTGGATTTTGCTTGGTTCTTCGGGAGTATCCGCGGCCGACGCGCTGCCTGCGGAAAGCGCGGAAGTCGCCAGAATCCCGACCAGGGGGATTATGTCACGTTTTGCGATCTGCACTTCACTGCTCGCTTCTGCGGGGAAATCGGAAGTCATCTTCGCGGACTCGCTGTTGCGTAACCCCTAGAGCACCCTCCTATTTTTCCTGTCGCCGCAGACACTGAGCCTTTGGGCCCTCCTGCCCGTTCTTGCTGTCGGCTGCCCGCGGAGCAGGCAAGCCTGAAGGCCCCGGGTGGCGCTCGAAACACCCACCCACTGGGCTCGCCGGTGACGGAAGCCTTGCCTTTCGGGGAGCCTGACTGCCTGAACGGCTGGCTGGTACGGGTATTGCTGGCCGTTCGAGTCGACATTAAAGTGGAGGCAATATCCTCTACTGGAACGGTAATGAAAATGACTCGTCTCAATTCTGTTGTTGTGGGTGGAATGGCTGCGGCCATGATCCTGGGTGCGGCCGGAACTTCACTGGCTGTTTCGCAGGACGTACGAGGAACTTCTGAGGTGGCCGCTTCCTCTGAGGCCTCCTCGAAGTGGGCACTGGTCTCCCCTCCCTCGTATGTATATGACGCCCCCAACGGCAACAAGATCAGCGCCGGCATGATCGAGGGTCGGTTCGTCGCAGACAAGTGGGACGACACCAAGACCTGGGCCCATATAACTGACGGCAGCAACACCGGATGGGTCAAGGCCGCACCGGCATAAGCTGAAACCGACCCGAAAGACACATCGGCAGTCCGCCGAGTAGAACAAGGCGCCTTCCCGCCCCGAGCAAAGCGGAAGGCTCGCCCAGCCCGAAGCAGAGGACTGGGCGAGCCTTCTGTGAATGGGGCGGCTGGTGTCTGTTGGCCGAATGACCAGTGGGCCCCGCTTGAGCCGGTGTTGCCGCGGGGCATCAAGCCGGGCCGGTCGCAGGTGTGAACCAAGATTCACCTTGCCGTCGAGGAGGGCAGAGCCCCTGCGCCGTGGGGCTGGCGCTGGGCCCGACCTGCTACGTGTCGCTCCTGACGTCGCCGTTCCCGGACGTGGAGAGCAGGTGCCGGACGAGGATCCGTGCGGTGACCGGTGCCGCGCGGACGAAGCCGAAGAACGGACCGAAGTCCTGCACGGCGCAGAATCCGACGGTGTACAGGCCGGGGACGCTGGTGCCGAACGATGGGTCCAGGACGGGTGAACCGTCCCGGATCCGCACCCGGTCCAGCAGCCCGGACAGGTAGTCCACCCGTGACAGGTCGGCCTGATAACCGGTCGCGTACAGGATCTGGTCGACTTCCAGGGTCTCGCCGTCCGAGAGCGCCACCACCATCGAGCCGTCGGGCCGGGCCGAGACGCGTTCGACATGCGTGTGCGGGTGCGTGCACACGGGCGGGTCGCTCAGCCGGGGCACCAGCCAGGGCTCCAGGGTCAGACGACCCGCGGCCCAGGCCCGCGCGGCGTGCTCTTCCCGCTCCGCGGCGGGCAGCCTGCGCCACCAGTCCGGCCGCTGTTCCGTCCGTGCGAGCGGTTCCTCGAAGAACGACCAGCTGACCGCCGCGAACCGCGGAGTGTCGTGCCTGTAGACGACGTGGACGCGAGCCGCCCCGTGGTCGGCCAGGAGCGCGGCGGACTCGAACGCGCTCTGTCGACCGCCGACGACCAGCACCCGCCGCCCGGCGAGCGGGGCGAAGTCGACCAGCTCGCAGGTGTGGGCCGCGCGCCCCACGGGCACGGCCGCGGCCCAGGACGGCAGCCGGGCGAACGGCCGCAGCCCAGGCGCGGCCACCACCGCGTCGGCGGCCACCCGCGTGCCGTCCTCGAGGCGGAGGGAGAGGCGTCCGCCCCGGCCGCCGGGCCCTTCGGCCACCTCGGTCACCATCCTGGGGTCCGGCTCGATGCCGGCGGCGGAACGGAACCACTCCGCGTAATCGATGAAGAGCGGCAGCGGCACGGTCGCACCTTCCGGGATGCCGCGTCGGGCCAGGTAGGCACTGAGCGTGTGCACGCCCTCGGCGTCGAGGTGCCAGTCCGCGCCCGAGCGCAGGAACATGCCGACGGGCATGTTCCTGCGCCAGAAGCCCATGGGTTCACCAAAGACGCGCGTCGAGATGCCACGGTGGTCGGCCAGAGCGGCCAGCGACAGAGCGAAGGGCCCCGCGCCGACGATGGCGAGCGGAACAGCGGTCATGCGGATTCCTCGACGGTGGGTGTACGCGTCGGCCTGGCAGATCAATTTTCCCCGCCCGGCGGGCGAGGTGCCAGGCGTGTTCGCGGGGGGGCACCGGACCAGCGCGAGCGGCCCCGCCTGACCCGCGCCCGCTCCAGCGCCCCGTGCGGAATGGCGAGGATGGTGACGGCGGCGGTCTCCAGGATTGGCGCGTCGGGCAGGCGTCCGGCCGCTGGGAGCCGGTCGCGTGTCCCACGGCCCGTTCCAGAACCGCCCGGGCACGGGTGAGGACCTCGGCGGAGGGCGGAGGCAGGGTGGACCAATGCATGATGACGCGTGGCCCGGATGCGGATGCAGGGGGCGGGTCAGCCGGTGGCCGGCGGCGGTGACCACGCCGCATCGAACCGTCCGGTGCGCCCGAGCCAGCTGATACAGCCGTACACGAACGTTGTTCAGGGCGGCCGCACACCGCTCAGCCGAGGCCGAGCCTTCGGCGCGCTCCAGCACCGACACCTGGTTGTCGTGCCCGTGGCGTGAGGGCGCGGACGCGGTCCGTAGCCGTTGCCTGTAATGCATCTGTAGTGGCGCGGCGGCCGTCATTGGCAGCATGGTGATCGTGTGCCGGCGCAGTGCCACGTAGGCGTCGTTTCAGCAGCACTCCGTCAGCGCGCGGGTGGGCCTCCTGGGTGGTGGCGTCCCAGAAGTCCGAGTACACGCGGCTCGCGGCCGTCTTGGTCGAGGAGGGTGAGCAACTTGGTCCCGATCGACCGCGCGCCCGCCGGATTGGTCTCGACGCGGTCGACCAGATCGTCGACCAGACAGATGAACGCCGCCCAGTCGGCCGTGAGTAAAGCCGCACCCGCGTCCACGCCCGGGATTACCAGCGGCGCGAGTTGCTCGAAGCCCATTGCCTCCAGCCGTCGACCCTCCCTGGCCGAGGAGACCAGCCCCACCGCCGCGGCCCACTCGACCAGCAGTACCCGGCCCTCCCCTGCCCACTCGGTGATCTCGCCCTCGGCGACAAGATCACTGCAGGGCTCCGTCGGTGACTGTCCACCCCAAACGGCCGCCAAACCGCGCCCTGCTCCAGCTACTTTCGCCGCCCGGGGGCCTGGCATAGGCCGAGTTGGCCGACTGGCCAGGGCTCGCCCGCACCGGCAGCGGGCTGCCCCCCGCCAGGCCCTTGGGACGGGGCCGGTGACGGCCACAGCCCGGGCGGGCGGCCTGGTGGCGGCTGTCCGGCCGGGACCGGATCGCCGTCGAGGGCTGTTGTTCGCTGGCGTGCGGTTCGCGGCGGGCTGGCGGGCGGGGCACCGTCGGGCTGGTGCAGGCGGACTTTGTCTTGACGTTCCTGGGCGGTCTGGCCGCGGGGGTCACCCTGTACCGGGGCGCGGTGTACTGGCCGCAGCCCTCTCTGCCGGCCGGGCCGCTGGTCGCGCCCTCGGAGGAGGTGATGAGCACGCCAGAAGTCGACCACGTACCCTGCGGGCCGTTACCGCAGGACGGGCCCCCTGGCGCAATTTCGGGGGAGAGCTGCGAAATCGATCCGGTTACCGTCGCACTGTCATACGTGAGGGTCGCGTCGGTGCAGTTGTATACACGAACATTCGCCGTGAACACGTCCTGGACGGCCCCGAGGGTGTGGCCGCTGCCGTTGAGGTTGTCTCGTCCGGCGGTGTTGTTGTCATTGCCGAAGACGTTGACGGACGTTGTTGTTGCCGTTATTGAAGACGACGGATCCTGCCGCGGGGCTGTAGGGGAGCGGGTCGCCCAGCCCTGTTGCGGAGGCCTGACCTACCGTGAGACTTGCTACGCAAGTAGCAGCGTGGCCAGTCGGGAAACGTGCTTCACGGGGCTCCCTTGCAGAGAATTGACTTGTCCCTCAACCTCTACATCAAGGCGCGTTTAATTTTCGGAACAGGCACGGCAACGGAACTCCAACAGGATAGATGTCATATTGTCGCGAAGGTATTGCAGCCTTCCTGCGGAATCCGGTGCCAGGCGTCAGTTCAGTAGCCGTTCTGTTTCTCCGTCACGATGACGGAGAAACAGAACGGCTACTGAATTTGATTGAGTGATGTCGGGGCCGTTCGCCTCACAGTGGTGGGTGGGATCCGGTAGCTCTGGGTTCGTGAGGTACGCGCAGGGCGGCGGGTTGACCGACGCCGAAAGGGCCGCGCGGGAGCGGATCCGGCTGCAGGCTGTGGAACGCTTCGAGGGCGGGGAGAAGAACCGGGAGATCGCTGCCGCGCTGCGCGTGAGCGAGCGGTCGGTGGAGCGGTGGCGGCGCCAGTGGCACGAGTGCGGCGAGCGGGAGTCCTGTCGAAAGGATCGCCAGGGCGGCCGAGGCTCAGCGACGAGCAGATCGCGAGGCTGGGGCGGGAGCTGGAGCGTGGGCCGCTGGTCCACGGCTGGGCCGACCAGCGGTGGACACTTGCACGGATCAAGACGCTGATCGGCCGGCTGTTCCACGTCTCCTACACGGTCGAGGGCACGTGGCAGCTTCTCAAGCGGCACGGCTGGTCGTGGCAGCAGCCCGCCCGCCGGGCGATCGAGCGTGACGACACGGCGGTCGAGGTCTGGAAGAAGGAGACCTGGCCGCGGGTAAGAGCGTCGCGGCGGCTCTCGGAGCCTGGATCGTCTTCGAGGACGAGGCCGGGCGGTCGATGACGCCGCCGCGCGCCAGGACCTGGGGACGGATCGGCCGGACACCGGTCGTCAGAGTGCGCGGTCGGGGCTCCGGCCGTGTGTCGATGGCGGGCATGACCTGCTACAAACCCGGCGAGCGGTCCCGACTGATCTACCGCATCCGCGAGTACCGGGGCCGCAAGGGCGAGCCGAAGGGCTTCGGCTGGCGCGACTTCCGGGACCTGATCGTCCGCGCCCGGATCCAGCTCGGCGGCCCGATCGTGCTGGTCTGGGACAACGTCCGCCTCCACCTGACCAAGCCGCTGCGGGAGTTCATCGCCGCGAATGCCGACTGGCTCACCGTGTTCCAGCTGCCTACCTACGCCCGGACCTCAACCCGCAGGAGGGCATCTGGTCGCTGGTCAAACGCGACATCGGCAACCTCGCCGCCGCCGACCTCAGCCAGATCACCCGAGCCGTCAAGCGGAGGCTCAAGCAGATCCAGCACCGCCCAGACCTGGTCGACGGCTGCCTGGCCGGCACCGACCTGATCATGGTCGGCTGACCGACATCACGAATTCAAGTTCAGTAGTCATGAAGTCAGTGTTCACGGGTTCGGGAGGCGCGTGATTGGGGGCGGAGTCGTTGTTCATGAGATCGGGTTCTGGCTCAGTTTCTGTGGAGCTGCGCCGTACGCGCCCGTGCCCGCATCGGGCCAACGGACTGACCTGCTGGTTCCCAGCGTTCAGCGTCCCGGTGAACCGATCGTCGAGCCGTCACCACAGAAGTTGAGCCAGAACCTGAGATCGGGAGGCACCCGGCCGCT
Organism: Streptomyces sp. NPDC086023; assembly: GCF_044540325.1. NCBI lineage: Bacteria > Bacillati > Actinomycetota > Actinomycetes > Kitasatosporales > Streptomycetaceae > Streptomyces > Streptomyces sp. NPDC086023. The sequence goes on along the minus strand of NZ_JBITRX010000032.1, from coordinate 10,420 downwards.
CAGTGGTGGCGGGCGAGCTTGATTGCTGAGTGGGCGTTAAGTCCGATCTTCCTCGGTTCGTGATCGCTCGATCGTGGTACTGATCGCGGTCCGGACCGCCTCGTGGGCATGTCCATGTTGAGACCGAAGTGGGGGGCCAACCACGCCCACTCGTAGCGTAATCGATGGCGTCTCTGCCGAGAGTGAAGAGAATGCTGACCGCAGTCGTGTCTTCTCGAGCGGTAAGAGGTCAAGAATGAAGGCAATCGCCAAGGTGGGCGTGTCGGTGATGGGCGCGTTCCTCCTTTCAGCGGCCGCGGTGGAGTCCTGCCACGCGGATACTCCGGCCCCAGGTAGCGGAGCGGGAGACTGCGTGATCGTGAACTACATGGGGAATGCCGCGTGCGGTGACGGGGTGGTCGGCAACGACAACACCACGGGGGTGGGACACACCGTCTCGCACCACAATCAGACGACTCCCGCGGCTCTACTTGTGCCCGCGGACGAAACCGTCCAGGTTGTCTTCCGCAACAGGAGCGGTCTCCTGTTGGACGGGGGTTCGGAATCGCACACCCCTGCCTTCGTGAGTTGGGTGGTTTACCCGGAGATCGGCGTGCAGCCGGATAGGGCCGCGAGCTGGGTTGCGCAGTTCGTCGTCCCCAGGAACGAAATTCTTTCAGCAGTGGTGATTTACCGCGTAATCGGTGGCGGGCTGGTCACCGTTACCAGCAGCGTGTCAGAGTTCGCCCCTCTGGAAACGGAGTGCACCTCGACCCGGGAGGACTTGACCTGCGTGGTGGAGGGAGCCGCCAGCGATCGCCCGACAGTGACACTCCAGCCCGCGACTGTATGAAGCATCAAACTTCACGCCGAGTCAGCCTCTTTCATCCGGGCTTGGGTCTGTCCAGCAAACTGAACCGTTCCGGGTTCGGTAGAGACTCGATTCCGTGAAAGGATTGAGTCATGACGCGTCCTGCCTCCTATCCCCCTGAGCTGCGCAAACGAGCGGTCCGTATGGTCGCCGAGGTCCGTGGTGACTCGCCGAGCTGAAGCGGGCGAACGACATTTTGAAGGCCGCGGCAAGTTTCTTCGCGGCCGAGCTCGACCGGCCACACTGGGCCTTTTCCAACCTGGTTCCGAGGTACGGAAGTTGGCCTGACAACGGGGTGAAGCCCCGGGTAGATGGGTTTTCGACCAAGAGAACCGTCTCCACCAGAGGCTTCATGTGCTTGTCTACCCGTCGGGCGTGGACGTGTCCAGCTCCGCCCTCCGCTTCCTCACGCAGCAACTGCGGCGCCACCGCCGCGCGATCGACTCCCGGTGGCAGCGCCTGAGCGCCGGCCGCCAGGCCCTGCTCACCCTCGCCCACCCCCGGGTAGGACACACCTATGCTCAGCTCGCGGCCGGGTTCGGCATCGGCACCACGACGGCCTACCGGTACGTCACCGAGGCGGTCGAGCTCCTGGCCGCTCTCGCCCCGACCCTGGCCGAAGCTGTGCGGACCGCGTCGGTGAAGGCGTACCTGACCCTGGACGGCACGCTCCTGCCCATCGACCGCATCGCCGCGGACCGGCTGTTCCACTCCGGCAAACACCAGAGGCACGGGATGCGGCCGTGATCAAGATGTGGTCCGACGCCTGGGCCGAAATGGTCCCCTTCCTCTCCTTCGACGTCGAGACCCGCAAGGTCATCTGCAGCACGAACGCGATCGAGAGCGTGAACGCCCGCATCCGCAAGGCCGTGAGGGACCGCGGTCACTTCCCGTCGGAGGCCGCCGCGTTGAAGTGCGTCTACATGGCGCTCATGTCGCTGGACCCGACCGGCAAGGGCCGACGCCGCTGGACGATGCGCTGGAAGGCCCCGCTGAACGCCTTCCAGATCGCCTTCGAAGGCCGCCTGACCCCCACCAGCCACTGACCCTCAACAACCAAGATCAGCCGTTAACTGGACACACCCTCTGCCGTCAGGGGGAGGACGAGGTCAGGGTGGCATAGACGACCAGGCTGTCCTGGTAACCGCCGCCGGACGGGCCGGCCGGGATCGCACAGGTCACCAATCTCAGCTCCGGTGTGCTCGTGGCCGGTACACGGTTTCGGAGGGGAAACCGGACTTCGGGTAGAGGGCCGTCCGCGTCACCGAGAACATCGCCGTGCTCCCATCCGCTCGTACGCGCTCGACCTGGCCAGCCGGGGGTGGAGCTCGCGCAGCCGGATGAAGAGGCCCTTGCCGTACGGGCCGACTGCACCGAGCCGGGAGCGGGGGAGCGGCGGCACCAACCGACGGGGAGTTCGCGGCGATGGGGGGTGCCCCTATGGGGTTGGTCAAGCTGATGGGGCAGGTTGGGGTTGGTAGAAGGTGCCGTCGCGGAGCATCGCGAAGAGGACGTCGACTCGGCGTCTGGCGAGGCGGAGGAGGGCTTGGGTGCGGTGCTTGCCCTGGTTGATCTTCTTGTCGTAGTAGGCCCGGGAGACCGGGTCTGCCAGGGCTGTGAACGCGAGGAGGAAGGAGGCCCGTTTGAGCTGCTTGTTTCCTCTCCGGGAGGGTTGTAGCCCGAGCTGCGGGTGGCCGGGGCGAGGCCGGCGTAGGCGGCGAGGTGGGCGGCGGACGGGAACGACGTGCCGTCGCCGACGTCGATGAGGATCCGTGCTCCGGTCCTGACGCCGATCCCCGGCATGGACGTCAGGACTTTGGAAAGAGGGTGGGCCGCCAGCAGTTCCTCGATCCGGGTGGCGAGGAGTTTCCGCTGGTCAAGCAACGCTTGGAGGGACCCGGCGAGGTTGGGGACGATCAGTGCGGCCGCGTCCGTGCCCGGGACGACGACAGTCTGCTCATCCAGGGCGGTGAAGATGTCCTCGACCAGCCGCTCGGCCATCCGCGGCGCTTTCGGACGTATCAAGGTCACGAGCCGACGGCGTCCGGCCGTGCGGATCTGGGCCGGGGAGCCGAACTGGTCGAGGAGTTTGAGCACCGCCGGGAGGGGAGAGTGGGTGAGCCTCCAGCAGGGCGTTGATCTGGGCTTGCAGGGCCCGGCGCTGGGCGTGGACGGTGGACAGGGAGCCGGCCAGGGTGGGGACACGCACGCATGCCGGGCCCGGAGGCGAGCGGCCCTCTTGCAGGACCGCCAAGAACATAACGGGGACCGTCACTCCGCACCTTAAGGGGCGGCGCACCCGCCGGTCGTCGGCCCATCCCAGCGATGATCGGCGTACTCCATCCGGCGTGCGGATGTCCCCTCAGGTGCAGCATCGTACTGTGGGGGAATGAGCCGTGATTCGGAAGGCGGCACCCCTGGAGCGAGCGGAGCGGACTCCGACCTCCGCCCGGCCCCTGACCGCAGTTCCATGACGTTGAGGTTCCTGGCCGAACCCAGTTCGGTGAACTTCGGTGGAAAGGTGCACGGCGGTGCATTGATGAAGTGGATCGACGCCGCCGCCTACGCCTGCGCGGCTGCCTGGTCGCGCCAGTACTGCGTGACGGTCAGCGTGGGCAACATCCACTTCCGCGAGCCGATCATGGTGGGGAACCTGGTCGAGATCCAGGCGCGCATCGCGGCGACGGGACGCTCCAGCATGCACATCCACGTCGCGGTGGCAGCTGGAGACCCCCGGGCGGACGCCTTGCAGCGGACCACCGACTGCCTCATCGTGTTCGTCGCGGTCGACGAGGAAGGCCGACCCGTGCCCGTCCCGCCCTTCGTACCGGCGACCCCGTACGAACACCGCCTGGCCCGGTACGCAGCCGACTTGCGGCGTGCCCACGCGGAGTTGGACGCCGTCAAGCCCTGAGGGCCAGCACCGCTTCTGGGCCTATGGTGGGGTCTGTCAATCGAACGGTGTAACGAGGGTGGTTGGGTCTACTGGCGTGCTGCCGAGAGTCGGCCGTCGAAGGTGATGTCGAAGGCGTTGAGGGCGGTCTTCCAGCGCATGGTCCAGCGGGCCTGGCCCTTGCCCGTGGGGTCGAGCGACATGATCGCCATGTAGACGCACTTCAGGGCGGCGGTCTCGTTCGGGAAGTGTCCGCGGGCCTTGACCGCGCGCCGGATGCGAGCGTTCACGGACTCGATCGCGTTGGTGGTGCAGACGATGCGGCGGATCTTGGTGTCGAACCGGAGGAACGGGGTGAACTCTTCCCAGGCGTTCTCCCAGAGCCGGACGATCGCCGGGTATTTCTTGCCCCAGGTGTCGGCGAACTCGGCGAAGCGTTCGAGTGCGGCTTCCTCGGTCGCCGCGGTGTAGATGGGCTTGAGGAGCCCCGCGATCTTGTCCCAGTCCTGGCGGGCGGCATAGCGGAAGGAGTTCCGCAGCAGGTGGACCACACAGGTCTGCACGATCGTCTGCGGCCAGACGGTCTTGACCGCGTCTGGCAGGCCCTTGAGCCCGATGCCCCTATGGATGTCAAGCCGTGATGCTGTCGGGGACCGGTAGCGGAGCGGAGGCGATGGCCCGATGGATCTCGCGAGAGACGTACCTCTTGAGGCAGCGGATGACCTCGCGCTTGGTCTTGCCCTCCGCGGTGCGTCGCGGCAGGTAGGCGCGGGAGCGTTCCTCCCAGCGCAGACGGGAGAGCACGATGCGGTAGAGGGCGGCGTTGGCCTGCCGGTTGCCGCCGCGGTTGAGCCGTCGGCGTTGATTCTTGCCGGAGGAGCGTTCGACCGGGCTGACACCCCACAGAGCTGCGAAGGACGCCTCGTCGCGGAGACGGTCATGGTTGTCGCCGGCGGCTATGAGCAAGATGGCCGCGCTATCCGGGCCGACGCCGGTGAGTTCGAGCAGCTGCGGTTTGTGCGCCTGGATGATTTCCGAGATCCTGCGGGTGAGCGTGGTGGCCTCGGCGGAAAGCTGCTTGATGCGGTGGGCCAGCAGGCTCAGCGCCTGGTGCACCGCGCTGGCCTGCGCGTCCAGGACGGCGCATGCTTTGAACAGTGCCGGGTTCGAGAGCCCGGCGAGGGACTCTCGTAGCTGCGCCGGTGCGCTGACCAGGAGGGCCTTGAGCTGGTTGATGGCCTGGGTGCGGTTGCGGACCGCGGAGTCCTTGACGACCTTCAGGACGCGAAGTTCCTCCACCGGGCCGTCCTTGCTCTTCGGAGCCCCGGTGGCTCGGCCGCCCAGCACGGCCCGGGCGGCGGCTTCGGCGTCGACCGCGTCGGTCTTGCCCGAGCGGCGCCGGGCTGCCCGGTCCGGCCGGTTGACCTCGATCACCTCGATGCCTTCAGCGGCCAGGTGCCGGGCGAGCCCGGCACCGTAGGAGCCGGTCCCCTCCACCCCGGCCTGCCGGATGACGCCCAACGAAAATCCCCACTCGACGAGTTGGCGGTATCCAGCAGCCGTAGCGGGGAACGACTGGGTGCCCAGCAGGGCGCCGAGAACGCTGACGACAGCGGCGACGTGTACGTCCTTGTGGGTGTCGACGCCGAGCACGGCGGTGGCGGAGTCCAGGGGCGACTGTGCGGTGTCGACGTTGTGCGGCATGCTGAGGATGATCATGGGCCTGTCTCGATCGGTTCGCGGGCAGATGGCCGCCACCGGACCGGTCGGGCGGTCAGGACTGTGAGGGTGCCTGTCGCGAAGGCCCCTATCGGGACACGCCCGCCGGGCCGGCGGCAGCAAGCCCCGCACAGGATCGGGCCGACAGATCGGCGCTCAGGACACCTTGGTCAGCCGCAGACCGGGTCAGGCCGCGGCCCCGTTCTTGACGATCTTCGGATCGAACGAGCCGTCCCGGTCGCGCGGCACGGATATCTCCACCGGTCCAACGTCCGTCAGGACAGTCTTCGCGCGGGTGCCGTTGCGGGAGTTGCCGCCGTTCTTCCCGGCCGGGTCGTGCTTGTCATAGCCGAGGTGGTCGGTGATCTCGCCTTCGAGGGCGGACTCCAGAAGCCGCTTCGTCAGCTGCTGGAGCAGCCCGCCCTCGCCGGTCAGCTGCAGGCCCTCGGCCTGAGCCCGGGAGACCAGCTCGTCGATCAGCCGGTCGTCCACCGCCTTCGACGGCGTCGGCTCAGCCGGCTCGACGGCCTCGGTCACGTTCTCACTGGTCATCGGTGCATCCTCCATGATCGGGAGTTACACCGAACGATTTACAGTCCCTAGCAGCCGGGTCCGGTGGTGGGGTTGGTGCAGGTGTTGCTGCCAGGGCCGCCGTTGTTGGTGTTGACGCCTGCGTTGCCGTTGAGGCTGTCGTTGCCGTCTTCGCCGCGGAGGCTGTCGTTGCCGTTGTCCCCGGTGATGGTGTCGTTTCCGGGGCCGCCGTTGAGGGTGTCGTTGCCGTTGTTGCCGTGGACGATATCGTTTCCGGTTCCGGCGTAGACGGTGTCGTTGCCGTTGGCGGCGTTGATGATGTCTGCACCTCCGAGGGAGCAGATCACGTCGCTCTGGGTGGTGCCGTTGATGGTGTCGTTGCCGGAGGTGCCGATGATCGTGCACCCGTTGGTGTTGGTCAGAGCGGTGGTCACGCTGTCCGAGCTCGCGGACGGATCGTTGGCGGCGGTCGCCTCGACCGTGTTGGTGATGGTGTTCAGGCCCATGCCCGTCGGCCCGCGCGTCGGCTCGGCCACAACGGTGATCTCGGCGCTCTCACCAGGGGCGAGAGTTCCCAACGTGCAGGTGGCCTGCTGGCCGTTCCCACTGCTGATCGAGCACGACCCCTGGTCGGCGGTGATCGTGTGGATCAGCGCCGGGCCGGTGAGCGTGTCCGCCAGTGACACCTCGGTAGCCGGGACCCCTCCGTTGTTGGTGACCGTCACGTTGTAGGTGGCGGTGCTGCCCACACTTACCGCAGCCGGCCCTGACTTCGTCACCGACACGTCCGTCGTGGCGGGGCTCCACGACAGGGTGATGGTGCCGTTGCCCGTGGCCGTCCGCGTGGAATAGGCCGTACCCGCAGGACCGGTGCTCGAGCCGCCGCCTCCACCGCCACCGCCAGCACTGGAGCTGCCGTTCTCTTGGCCCGCTCCACCGCCTCCGCCGCCATACAGGCCGCCTCCGCCACCACCACCGACTCCACCAACGACCCCAGTAGTGCCACCCCCGTCACCGCCAGTTGATGCCGAGCCAGGCTGTCCCGACCTGACAGTACCGCCCCCTCCAATCCCTCCAGCTCCTGGCCCTGCCGTAGTAGCACCTCCGCCCCCGCCGCCCGGCGGAGTGGAGCCGGCGCTCACGCCGTCTGCTCCGTTCGCCCCATTTTCAGCTGCGTCGCCGCCAGCACCACCTGCTCGGGTCGAACCGGAACCGAATGTACCGCCGGCACCACCTCCCCCTGCAGCGATGACAAGGGGCTGGCTCTGGCGGCTGATGTCCGACGCCCCGCCTCCCCCGCCGCCCTCGGGAGCGGCGGGGGAGAAGGGATACCCCGGGCTGCTGCCGCCGCCGTTGTAGCCACCTGCGCTGGGCGTCTGGGGCAAGCAGTCACTGTCCTGGCCCTGCCCGGCTACCCGGAGGGTGAGCTGCTCCCCTGGGGTGACGCTGAGGGATCCAGTAGCGACGGCGCCGTGCCCGCCCAGCTTCAGGGGGGCGAAGCTCCCGCAGTTGTTACCGCCTGAGGCACCTTCCACGATGAAGGACAGCGAAGTGACCCCTGCCGGGACCGTGAAAGTCTCCGGGGCACCCGTGAAGTTGAAGACCGCGGTCTGGTCAGCCGCCCACGCAGAGGAACTGGCCGGCAGCAGAAGTCCCGCGGTAGGCAGGACCACAGAGGTGAGCAGCCCGGCAGCGCGGAGGGCAGGTCGGAAGCCCGCGCGAGAACTCCGCGGTGCCTTCTCAGGAACAGTGACGGAAGAGCGCATGACTGTGAAAGCTCCCGGGATCTTGAAGAGATAGCTCGGTAGTAGGTACGCATATCCAGCGCCGTAACCTCCGACAGACACAGCGCAGGCAGCCACTTCCCCCCAAACCACACCTGTTCGGCGGGTACCTCTCCGCCAAAGTGACTCAAGGCCATGGCGACATCGACGATGAGAAGACGAGCAATGAGCCTCCGCCAACTTGAAGTAGCAGGTCAAAGGGCTGGTGTGACATGCGCCTAGGGTGCTCATGCTGGTTGTAGGCACAAGCCTTCGTTGAAGATCATCCGTCAGCGGTTGATTTCGAGGTTTGTCAGGACGAGCAGGGCTCGCAGGAGCTGGGTGGCGCGGGCGGGGTCGGTGCGGAGCTTGGTGAGGATCCGCCAGTTCTTGAGGTGGGCGAAGCCGTGCTCGACCGGTGCGCGGCCGACGGCCAGGACGCGGTTGGCTTCCTTCTCGCCTGGGGTGACTTTGTGGGTTCGGGTGCCGACGTAGCCGGTGACGATCACGGGGTCGAGGATGTCGTTGTCCAGGCCGCGGAAGCCGAGGTCGGCCAGTGCTCCGAGGCCGGCGGCGCGCAGGTGGGTCAGGATGTGGTCGTGGCGGGCGGCGGTGTTGTCGTGGGTGCGGCCGGGCCGGGCGGTGGATATCCAGATCAGGCGGCCGTTCTCGTCGGTCAGGGCGAGGAAGTGCAGGCCGTGACGTCGGTGCTTGCCGGAGTAGTTGCGGCGGCCGGCTTTTCCGGTGCGGCGCTGGGTGCGGATGAGGGTGCCGTCGATCAGGACCACCTCTCCGCCCTGCTTGGTGACCTTCTTCAGGGCCCGGTCCATGCGTGGGGCCTGGGCGGCGAGCAGTCCGATCAGCTCGTCGCGCCAGCGGCGGACGGTGGATTCGGAGACGTTGTTGCCCCCGGGCATGTCGGCCCTCAGCCCATTCAAAACTTTAATTAGAGGCCCGTACGATTTCGAGGTGAGGATATCCTCCGGATTTTAGTCCTCCTTCAAAAATACCGGCACAATCAGCGTGGCCATTTTCCCCCGCCCGGGTTTCTGCCGCAAAGCCCGGCCAATGGCCTGCACAATGTCCACCGCCGCCCCCTTGGGATCGACAAGGGCCACGGAATCCACCGCCCGGATATCCACTCCCTCACCCAACACCCTGCAATTTGCGAGGACGGCTTGGTCCGGGCCTCGGGGAACGGGCCGGCTACGGTGCGTTTACGCGCTGCGCTGCGATGAAGTGAGAGCGGTCAAGCGTTCGCGACTGCTGAAAAACCGGGGTCAAGGGTCAGCTGCATCCGGTTGTGGAGTCGGACGCGGTGAATGTGACGGCAACGCCATTGTTGACGTTTACCGGGTCTGCATACACCACACATGCCGGCCCTGAAGCGTCTGCTTGCACATCATTGTCGGGCGGGGCCGGCGATGATGCCAGGTTTTTCACGCCCACCGTTACGGCCCCTCCGTTGGCATAGGACTAGTTCGACCAAAAATCCGGAGCAATGTCGGTCCACACATTCCCGCAAGTCGTCCCCCTGCCTTGCTGACCGGGGGCAATGGTGGCTGGGAAAGCATCGCTGGCCAGGTAATAAGTTCCGGCCATGCCATCGACTCCACTTCCCTTGAGGAATTGCGCATCCAAAGTGAGAGTTCCGGAACCGGAGTTCCTCAAGATAATTGTCGTCTGATTGCTTTCACACTCGTTACCCTGAGAACCTTGCCCTCGGGTTACGGAGTGCCCTTGTCCGGTGGTGGCGTTGTCGCCGTGTTTGATGTCGCCGCAGGCGTTGTGGTTGTGCTTACCGATGACATGGATGGAGCAGAAGCCGCCCTCGCCTTTACCGCTTTGGCTGTCGCCGCTGTCGGCGTGTGTGGTAGTGATTCCGGCGAGGGTGAGGAGTGCGGCGGTGGTGAGTGCGGTCACTGTGTAGCGCATTTGCGTTCCCTGCGAGAAGAGTCGCTGTACTTTCTGCCCCCGTACTCGCCCGAACTGAACCCGGACGAGCTGCTAAACTCCGACCTCAAGCACTACCTGCAAGCAGCACCACGCCCGGAGTCCGGCCGACTCCGCCCCCCTATGGCTTGACGAACTCAATAGGGGAACTTTTACGAAATTTCCACGTCAGTGCCATTGATTGCACAATTCAGGGCGCCACTGGAAGGGAATTGGCACGAGGGAACTCCAATGGGGTTGATAACTACGCGCACCTCATTTCCTCCAGGGATTGTGAAAAAAGATGCCGTGGACCCAAAGGGCTGGACAAACTCAAAAGGCGCAGCACCGGGGGTAACGTATCCAGTTTTATAGGGACCCTGACAGCTAGGGCAAGACCAAGCCAGGTTACTTCCGGTGCCATTGGTTACCGTGAGTCGTGCCAGTAGCGGCTCGGCAGACACGGTCAGGGTGTGGCTGTTTCCGGTGGTGGCGTTGTCGCCGTATTTGATGTCGCCGCAGGCGTTGTGGTTGTGGTTTCCTTCGACGTGGATGAAGCAGATGTTGCTTTTACCGTCCTCGTCCTTGTCTTTCTCGTTGTTGGCGTGTGCGGTGGTGCCGCCGAGTGTGGTGAGGGCGAGGAGTGTGGTGGCGATGGTGAGTGCTGTGCGTGTGTAGCGCATTCGATTTCCTCTTTTTAGTGGGTGTGGTTGTTGTATTTTGGTTGGTGTG
>NZ_JBITRX010000031.1:0-72454 GCF_044540325.1 Streptomyces sp. NPDC086023 | reverse complement strand
CAGGCCAGGCCCTTCAAGTGGACCAAGACCGCCGACCAGATCCTCGACCGCATCTGCCGCTACTGCGACAGGATCTCCAAACCAGGTCACTAGGTTCACTGAGACGGATGGCCAAACGACTGGGTTCGCCGAGTAAACGACGCGATTGAGTGAGAGCGGTCACGTCCAGACGTATGTCCCGGCTCACCGAAGTTTGACGAGTCTCAGTGAAGTTCGACCGGTGGCAGTTTGTCTCAGCGAAGTTTGACTGCCAGGGTTCGTGGCGCGACGCCTGCAAGGGCGTCGGGGGTTTCGTAGAGTCGGGCGGCTGGTCGAAGGGGTGGAGCACCGTGCGCGTCACGATCGACGGGGCACACATCGGAAGCCAGGCAGACCTGCACAAGGTTCTTGCAGGGCCTCTGGACTTTGGTCCCTACTACGGGCATAACCTGAACGCCCTGTGGGACCGCCTGAGCAGGGATGTCGAGCGCCCGGTCGAGATCGTCTGGGAGAACACCGAGGCCAGTCGTGGCCGCATGGGCGACGAAGCGTTTGAGGCGATCGCATCCGTACTGGTCCGAGCTGCCACGGAAGACGAGTCGAACGCGCCGAACAAGAGACTGACCGTGCGTTTCACCTGATGCGCAGTCCAGCGGAGGCCGATCGAACTTTCGTTGAGGCACCGTCAAACCTCGGTGAGACGGGACATCCGCCTGCGGAAAGCAGAGTGGTCCGTGACACCTCAGCCCCGGTACCGGGCCCGTTCCTATGAGGTCGCCGAATACCTCTCTCATGGCAGGCCCTGCTTGACTCCGTGGTTGGGAACCCGCCTCAAACCTGCTCGCCAGCGCCAGCGCCCGAACCCGGTCCCGGCGCTGGCGGGCGTCCCGCTGGTCACTTTTCCGAGGCTACGGCCCAATGACACCTTCGAAGGGTGGGCCCAGGAGCACTTGGGCCCACGAAGCGAAGGCGGAGCCGACCGGCCCTGTGCCGCCGCTCCCGTCCACGCAGAGCCACAGCGTGCACGCCCCCACGTCGTCCCGGACGAGCCTCAGCTCGCCGGGTTGGGCAAAGCCCGGGAGGTTCGGCTGCGGCGTCCCGTCCGCCCCCTTGCTGAACTCGGCACGTTGGGGCTTCAGGCGTAGCTGGCTCGAACCCTCTGACTCGAACTCGCCTCCGTAGCCGCCCGTCCCCTCGCCGTGAACGCCCGGGCCCTTCCCACCCTGCCCGTAAACGCCCGTACGCCCCGTCCCCCACACCCCCGGCGCGTTGCGATTCCCGTCCCCCCGAACACCGGCCGCTTCCCGTGATCCGCTGCCCGAGGTGATCCCCCAGACGCCCGGCGCATTGCGCCTGCCGTCTCCTCTGACGCCAGCCGCTCCTCGTGCTCCGCTGCCGTTGGTTGTCCCGAGAACGCCCCACCCGTGGTCGCCGTCCTTGCCGTAACTCTCGCCCTCCACCCCAGTGAAGGTACTCGTGCCCTTCACCCCTGGTCCCATGACGTCGGCCGAGCCTCGGACGCCTGGACCACCGCCGAAGTTCAGGCCATACACCGCCGCTTCGTCGTCGTCATGACCACTCTGGGTCTCCCCGTACACAGCGGTGCCCCCTTGGGTGTGTTTCCCGAACACAGCTGGTTCGTCGGGTACACCGGAGTTCCCTACCACCTGTCCCATAGATGTGCCTCTCCTCGCGCATATGCCGGATGCAACCAGTACGGCACCCGCACGCGACGACGGCAAACGGACGACCCCAGATGGTCCACCAGCCCAGCCAGTCCCGAGGTGATGGCACAACGAAGTCATCGCCGCCTACGACCGCTTGCCGGCGGTGCCCACCGTCGCCGCCCAGACTGAGGCGGACCTTGCCGAGCAGCAATACGTGCGGCCGTCGGCGACCAGTCGGCGGGGCTTCCTCGGGTGGCGTGGCGCGCAGCGAGGGTAACGGGGCAGGTGAGACGGGGGTTTGCCAGGCGATCGGTTCCGATATATCGTTGAGGCATCGCAATCGATCAGAGAAGGCAAACGAAAGGGGCGCGTCATGCGTTCACACGGATATGGGCACGAGCACGGATTCGAGCGGGGCCGCGGGCGGGGGCCCGGGTTCGGGCCTGGTGGTGGGCCCCGTGGCGGGCCGGGGTCGCGGGCGGCGTTCGGGGGGTTCGGGCCGCCGTTCGGCGGGCCCTTCGGCGGTGGCCGCGGGGGCCGGCACGGCATGCGGGGGAGGGCGCGGCGCGGCGACGTACGGGCCTCGATCCTGGCGCTGCTGGCGGACCGCCCGATGCACGGCTACGAGATGATCCAGGAGATCGGCGAGCGCAGCGGCGGGGCCTGGAAGCCCAGCCCGGGCTCGGTCTATCCGACCCTCCAGATGCTGGAGGACGAGGGCCTGATCAGCAGCGCGAGCGAGGGCGGCAAGAAGCTGTTCACGCTCACCGAGGCCGGACGGGCCGAGGCCGAGGCCGGGTCGGGCGCGCCCTGGGAAGAGGCGGGGCGCGGCGTGGACTGGGAGTCGATGAACGAGATCCGGCAGGCGGGCTTCGGCCTGATGGAGGCGTTCGGGCAGGTCTGGAAGACCGGCACGCCCGAGCAGCGGGAGAAGGCGGTCGCGGTCGTCAACGAGGCCCGCAAGAAGATGTACCTGATCCTGGCCGACGAGCACTGATGGGCCGGCCGGAGTACCGCGCGCACGAGCGCCCCACGGCAGCAGCCGTGGGGCGCTCGTGCGTGTGGGTGCCGGGGGGTGGGCGTCAGGCGACCAGGGTGCTCAGTCTGCGCAGGGACTCCGTCAGCGCGGCCGTCGCCGAGTCCTTCAGCTTGCCCGCCATGAGCGAGACCGCGGCGCCGGTGAACTCGCCGTCGATCCGCACAGTGGTCGCGTCGCCGTCCGGGATCAGGGTGTAGCGGGTCCCGACGACCACGCCCATCGGGCCCTTGCCCTTGATGGCGAGGACGCGCTCGTCCTCCAGGGCCTCGACCGTCCAGAGCACCTCGGCCGGGAAGCCCATCATCTTCATGTTCTCCTCGAAGGTGGATCCCACCGCGAGGTTCTCGGGGCCGCCCTTGGGGAAGTTCGTGTGGGTCTGGCTCCACTGGCCGTACGCGTCCCAGTCGAGCAGCTGGGACCAGACCTTGGCGGCGGGCGCCTCGATGCGCGATTCCGCGGTGACTTCGGCCATGCGACCACCCCTTTGTCGTCGGTTCGTGCGGCGGAAGGTAGCCTCGGCGGGCGGAACATTCAATACTGACGACCTGTCAGAAACAGCGGGAACGACGAGTCGCGTCACGGAGAGGTCGCGACGGCATCTCAACAGGCGTCACGGTGGTGACGCTCCTGACGGAGGCTGTCATGATGGCCGGATGCAAGCGTCTGGGAGAAACGCCGGACTGGGCCTGGCCCTGGTTTCGGCGCTCGCGTTCGGTGGTTCCGGTGTAGCGGCGAAGCCGCTGATCGAGGCGGGTCTGGACCCGCTCCACATGGTCTGGCTCAGGGTGGCAGGGGCGGCACTGGTGCTGTCCCCGCTGGCCTGGCGCCACCGTGACCTCGTGCTGCGCAAACCCGCCCTGCTGGCGGGCTTCGGGCTGCTCGCCGTCGCGGGCGTCCAGGCCTTCTACTTCGCCTCCATCTCCCGGATCCCGGTCGGCGTCGCGCTGCTGCTGGAGTATCTCGGCCCGGCGCTGCTGCTCGGCTACATCCGCTTCGTGCAGCGCAAGCCGGTGAGCCGTGCGGCCGCCGGCGGTGCCGCCATCGCCGTCGCGGGCCTGGCCTTCGTGGTCGAGATCTGGGCCGGCCTGAGCCTGGACCCGCTCGGCGTGCTGCTCGGCCTCGCCGCGGCCTGCTGCCAGGCCTGCTACTTCATCCTGGCCGACCAGGGCTCCGCCGGCGAGGACGCGCCCGACCCGCTCGGCGTGATCGCGTACGGGATGATCGTCGGCGCGCTGGTGCTGACGGTCATCGCACGGCCCTGGAACATCGACTGGCAGGTGCTGGGCGGCCAGGCGTCGATGGACGGCACAGCCGTCCCGGCCTGGCTGCTGCTGGCCTGGGTGGTGCTGGTCGCCACCTGCTTCGCGTACGTCACCGGTGTGGTGTCGGTGCGCAGGCTCTCCCCGCAGGTCGCCGGTGTGGTGGCCTTCCTGGAGGCGGTCACCGCCGTCGTGTTCGCCTGGATCCTGCTGGGCGAGCAGCTGTCCACGCCGCAGGTGGTCGGCGGTGCGCTGGTGCTGTGCGGTGCCTTCATCGCGCAGACGGCGCGGTCGGCCGGGGCGCCCGCGGAGCCGGTGGCCCAGGGCGGTCCCGTGGTCGTGGTGTCGGAGCCGGGCCCGCTGCCGGACGCCGGGCCGGCCGGGGGCAGCCTGGACGGCGGTGACCTGGACGGCGGTGACCTGGGCGGCGGTGACCTGGACCGCGGTGACCTGGGCGGACGCGTGCTGGACCCGGGCGCCAAGGCCACCTAGGGTGGCGACCGTGTATTCGACCGTGCTTTCTCCGCCGGCCGCCTAGCGCGGGCGGCCTGGTCAGGCCGAGAGATCGGGTTTTCCGCCCGGGGGCGTCCCCGGGGCGGTTGACGCTGCCCGCGCGACGGACTCGCGACGCCAATCCTCGTCCCTGTCCCGCCGTTCAGCGGAGAAGCGCACATGTCGAACCTGCAGGATTTCCCTGCCCTGTCCACGTCCCCGGCGTCCGTCGCTGAGGCCCCGGCCGGCTCCGGCTCCGGGGCTGTCCCGGCCGGGCGGAGTCTGCTCGCCCTCGTCGTCGCCGGTGCCGCCTGGGGCACCGCCGGTGCGGCGGCCTCCCTGCTCTTCCTGGCCAGCGACCTCGGTCCGCTGGCCCTCACCTTCTGGCGCTGTGCCGGCGGGTTGGTGCTGCTGCTCGGGGTGCTGGCCGTACGGCCCCGCCGGTCCGCCGCGCCCGGTCCGGGAGCGCGCCGGATGGTGGTCACGGGTGCGCTGTTCACCCTCTTCCAGGCCGCCTACTTCGCCGCCGTCCAGGGCACCGGCCTGGCCGTCGGCACCGTGGTCACCCTCGGCGCCGGTCCGGTGCTGATCGCGCTCGGGGCGCGGTGGTGGACGGGCGAGCGACTGGGCCTCGGCGGTGCCCTCGCCGTGGCCGGTGCCCTCGCCGGGCTGATCGTGCTGGTGCTGGGCAGCGGCGGCGGCACGGTGCGGCCGGCCGGGGTGGCCTGGGCGCTGGTCTCGGGCGCGGCGTACGCGGGGATGACCCTCCAGACCCGCAGACTCGGCCGGTCGGGCCTGGCCGGCGACCCGCTGGTCACGACCGCCTGGTCGCTCGCCGTCGGCACCGTCGGACTGCTGCCGCTCGCCCTCGCCGAAGGGCTGCTGCCGCACACCGAGGCGCCGGGCCGGGTGCTGTGGCTGCTGGTGTACGTGGCTGCCGTGCCGACGGCACTGGCGTACGCGCTCTACTTCACCGGGGCCGCGCGGGTGCCCGCGGCCACCGTGTCGGTGATCATGCTGATCGAGCCGGTGAGCGCGGCCGCCATCGCGGTGCTCGGGCTCGGGGAGCGGCTGACCGGCGCCACCGTGGCGGGGACTCTGCTGCTGCTCGCCGCCGTCGGGGCGCTGACCGCGGGCGAGGCTCGGCGGCCGGCGCGGGGTGCCGGGGCGGCGGGGGCCGGGCCGGTCCAGGGGTCGGACGCGGTGCGCTCGTAGCGCGGTCCGGGCTGCCGGACCGCCCTCCCGGGTGCGGTCCGGTCCGGCGGCCCGGGCAATCGCGGAGACGCGCCGCCCACCCCCGTGCGGCGGCGCGTCGTCCGGATCCGGCCCGGCCCGGTTTCGCGTACCGGTTCCGCGTACCGGATCCGCGATCCGTCAGGCGCCGGCCAGGTACGGCGGCAGCGCGACCGCCGGGTCCAGGTCGTCCGAGGGGACCGGGGTGCCGTAGGCGGGGGCGACCGGGACGACGCCGGCCCAGTACGGGAGCGCCATGTCCTCGGCGTCGTCGTTCGGGCCGCCGGTACGGATCTTCGCCGACACCTCGCCCAGCTCCAGCCGCAGCACCGCCGTGGCCGCCAGCTCCTTGGCGTTGGCCGGGCGGGAGTCGGCCGAGCGGCCCGGCACCACGTGGTCCACCAGCGCGTCCAGCGCCATCCGGCGCTCCGCCTCGTCCGTGACCTGGTGGGCGGTGCCGTGCACCACGACCGAGCGGTAGTTGATGGAGTGGTGGAAGGCCGAGCGGGCCAGCACCAGGCCGTCGACGTGGGTCACGGTCAGGCAGACCGGCAGGCCGGGGTCGGCGGCACCGGCCATCCGCACCGGGCGGGAGCCGGTGGAGCCGTGCACGTAGAGCGTCTCGTCCAGCCGGGCGTAGAGGGTCGGGAGGACGACCGGCGCGCCGTCGCGGACGAAGCCGAGGTGGCACACGTAGGCCTGGTCGAGTATCGAGTGCACCGTCTCGCGGTCGTACGCGGCGCGCTTCGCGGAACGCGTGGGAACGGTGCGCTCGGTGGGGGCGTAGGCGGCGTTGCGCATTTGCGGGATCCTTTGTGCTAGTGCATACTCGGCTTTGTGCTAGGAGAGTACACAATCACAGGTCGGGGCGCATCGGATATCGCCGCCAGCGTCGAGCACGGGGTCTCCACCGGTGAGCTGGCGCCCGGTGAACTGCTGCCGCCCATGCGCGAACTGGCGGCCCGGCTCGGCGTGAACCCCAACACGGTGGCCGCCGCGTACCGGACGCTGCGCGAGCGCGGGGTCATCGAGACCGACGGCCGCCGGGGCAGCCGGGTGCGCGCCAGGCCCGCCACCACGCCCCGGGAGTCGATGAGGGTGGAGGCGCCGCCCGGTACGCGCAACATCGGCGACGGCAACCCCGACGCCGCCCTGCTGCCCCGGCTCGCGGAGGCGCTGGCGGCCGCCGCGCGGCGCCACGACGAACGCCCCGGCCTTTACGGCGAGGAGGGCGTGCTGCCGGAGCTGGTGGAGCGGGCCCGGGCGGCTTTCGAGGACGACGGGGTGCCCGCGGGTCCGGTGGCGGTGACCTCCGGTTCGCTCGACGCGGTCGAGCGGGTGCTGGCCGCGCACCTGAAGCCGGGTGACGCGGTCGCGATCGAGGACCCGGGCTGGGGGAGTCTGCTGGACCTGGTGCCGGCGATGGGCCTGCGGGTGCTGCCGGTCGAGGTGGACGACGACGGTCCCGTGCCGGCCGGGGTGGCCGCCGCGCTGGAGCGCGGGGCGCGGGCCCTGATCGTCACGGACCGGGCGCAGAACCCCACCGGCGCGGTCATCGGTGCCGCGCGCTCGGCCGAGCTGCGGGAGCTGCTGTCCCGGCACCCGCACGTGCTGGTGATCGACGACGACCACGGGCAGGCGATCGTGGACGAGCCGGTGCACCCGCTGGCCGGAGCCACCCGCTCCTGGGCGATGGTGCGCTCGACCGCCAAGGCGTACGGGCCCGACCTGCGGCTCGCGGTGCTCACCGGCGACCCGCAGACCCTGGACCGGGTGGTCGGACGCCACCGGCTCGGGCCCGGCTGGGTGAGCCGGCTGCTCCAGTACGCGGTGGTCGACCTGTGGCGGAGGGGTGCGGTGGATCCCGTGGCGGTGGCCCGGTCGTACGCGGAGCGGCGCGACGCGCTGGTGGTGGCGCTGGCCCGGCGCGGGGTGAAGGCGCACGGGCGGAGCGGGCTCAACGTGTGGGTGCCCGTACCCGACGAGACCGCCGCGGTCGCGCGGCTGCTGGGGGCCGGCTGGGCGGTCGCGCCGGGCGCGCGGTTCCGGCTGGCCTCGCCCCCGGGCGTACGCCTCACCGTCTCCACCCTCACGCCGCACGACGTCGAGCCGCTGGCGGACGCGGTGGCCGAGGCCGTCCGCCCCTCACGGGGGGTGCGGTACGACTAGGGGGTGCTGCGAAAGTTCCCGCACGGCGCCCACGGCGCCCGGCACGCACTCCCGCCGCACCGGCCAAAGCCCCGAGTACGCCCGGTACGAGGGTCTTCGTCCGGCACGCCGAGAGCACGCACCGGACACCGCGGGCACCACAACAGGACCTTCGCACCACCCCCTGGTTCGCCGCCGAGGCAGGCAGGACTCGCCGGGTCCGGTCGGCCGGCTCGTGACGACGCGCCGCGAACGGGCCCACGCCCCAGTCGATTTGCGGCCGCGTCTTGGACCGAGAACTCGCTGACGTCGGGGCAGGGCCGCCGGTATGGTGATCGGCCGACGAGGGCGGGGGGCCACGGTGACGGACGCGGACGCCGGCGGGCGCGGTGACGGGGCACGAGGGGACGGGCCCGGGCCCGGAGCCGCGATCGGGCCCTACGTGGTCGACCATGTGCTGGGTTCGGGTGGCATGGGCCGGGTGTTCTCGGCCGTGTCTCCCACCGGGCGCCGGGTGGCGGTGAAGGTGATCCGTGAGGAGTACGCGGCCGATGCCCGGTTCCGGGCCCGCTTCGCCCGCGAGGTGGAGGCCGCCCGACGGGTCAGCGGGGCCTACACGGCCTCGGTGATCGACGCGGCCACCGAAGGACCCCTGCTCTGGATGGCCACCCTCTTCGTGCCGGGGCCTTCGCTGGCGGACCGGGTGCGCACGGAGGGGCCGCTGCCCGAGGGCGAAGTCCGGGTGCTGGCGTACGAGCTGGCCGAGGCGCTGAGGGACATTCACCGGGTCGGCCTGGTCCACCGAGATCTCAAGCCCGGCAACATCCTGCTCTCCTCCGACGGGCCGCGCGTGATCGACTTCGGCATCGCGCGCGCGGAGGGCGCCGACCGGCTCACCCACACCGATGCCTGGCTGGGTACTCCGGCCTTCATGGCACCCGAGCAGTTCCGCGCGGGAAAGCAGCAGCGGATCGGCCCGGCCGCCGATGTCTTCGCGTTGGGCGGGGTGCTGACCTACGCACTGACAGGGGAAGGCCCGTTCCCGGGCGAGAGTCCGTACGCCGTCGCATGGCACGTGGTGCACGAGGAGCCCGTGCCGGTGGGACCGGGGCCGCTGCGCGGGCTGATCGGCCGCTGCCTGGCGAAGGACCCCGCAGCCCGGCCCACCCCGACGGAGCTCCTGGACCTCCTCCGGGAGGCCGGGATCCGGCCGGTCACCTCGCCCCCTGGGCCGGAGCCGGGGCAGGACCACAGGGCCGGCGTCGGGGCGGCGGCTACCCATCCGAGCGCCACGGAGCTCGGAGACCTGGCGGAAACCACGGCGGACTCCGAAGGCGGCAGGGAAGGCGGTGCGCGGACGGTGGACCGTACCGCCCCCGGTGCGGACACGGACGCCTCGCTGCCCACGGGGACGGCAGCGGGCTCCGGCGGCGACAGGGGAGTCGCCGTCACCGCTACGCCGTCCCCTCCGGACGTGCCCGAGGAGCCCGGGGCCGGTGCCGGCCGCCGCCCGGGACGACGGGCGGCCTGGATCTCCGGATCCCTGGCGGCATGTCTGGCCCTGGTGGCGGCCACCTGGCAGCTGTGGCCCGAGGGCGACCGGGCGGACGGGAAGGAGGCCGGCAAGGGCGGCCCTTCGGGCGCCGCCCGGCCGGCGGTGGTCGCAGCGAGCTGGCAGACGAACGCTCCCCTCGGCGGCTACTGCGCGAGCACCGACACGGTGGTGGTCTGCAGTTCCGACAAGGAGGCCGCCACCGGATACGACGCCCGGACCGGACGGCGGCTGTGGGGCAGCCCCCGCTCGCGCGACCACAGCATGCTGCTGGCCGTCTCGGCCGAGCGGGCCCTGGCGATCGTTTCGGAGGGGAGCAGCCAGATCGGGCCCGGCGAGTGGAACCGGCAGGTGCTGCGGGCCGTCGATCTGGCCACCGGCGCGAAGCGGTGGGAGGTCAAGACGATCGAGGGCTTGTCCGCGGCGGTGATCGGCACCGAGGTGGTGGTGGGCGGCATGTTCGGGGTGACCGGCAGGGACGTGGCGACCGGGGTCGAGAAGTGGGGTCGCACCTCGCCCGTTTCGGACTTCTCCCTCCCCGCCGTGCGGGCCGGCGCGCTGATGAACCTGCGGGCCGGCGGCGTGGCCGCAAGGCCGCGAGCGGTCCTGGAGCGCCTCGACCCCTCGACCGGGGAGGTCCGCTGGCGCCGGGAACTGCCCGCCGCCGAGGCGGAGTGGGCCTGGCAGTCCGGGAAGGACTCCGCCGGGGTCCTCGTCCGCTCCGACGACACGCTCCGCGCCAAGGAGTTCCTGAGGTTCGACGCCTCGGGCACGCAGACCGCCCGCCATGCGATCCGTACCGGGCTGAACGGTCACAAGCCCGACCAGGTGGTGTTCGGCCCCGGCTGGAAGGCCGTGCGAGACCTGGCCGCGGGGCGGCTGCGTGCCAGCGCCCTCGCCGACGACAAGCCCACGTGGGACCTGCCGCTGCCGGCGGAGGCCGCCGACCCGGTGGTCGACGGCAAGGGGCTGGTCTACATCCGGGGCAAGGGCGGTGAAGTGATCTGCCTGGACGGTGCAGATGGACGGGAGCGGTGGCGGACCGCGCCGACCGGGTCCGTGAACTCCACCGGCACGCAGACCCCTCCGGACCTGACGGTCCGGGCCGACGGCGTGGTCTTCGCCCAGACCGCGCCGGGGATTCTGGTCGCCTTCAAGCCCCCCGGCCACCAGGGGACGGCGCCGTGAGCCGACGGCCCGGTTGTCCTTCGGGGGCGGATCTCAGCGGGACGGGCGGGGGCGGCTCTGGGTGAGGAACGCGCCGGTCAGGACGATCGCCGCGCCCACCGGGGTGTTCCAGGCGAGGTGCTCGCCCAGGGCGAGGACGCCGGCCGCGGTGGCGATCACCGGGATGAAGTACGTGACCATCTGCGCGGTGGTCGGGCCGACCTCGGCCACCAGCCCGTACTGCGTCTGGAGCGCGAATCCGGTGCCCAGCGCCCCGAGCGCGACCACCGACAGCGTGGGCCAGAGCGGGATCCCCGACGGCGCCGACGTGAAGAACGGCAGCAGCGCCCCGAGCTGCACCGTCGCCAGCAGCAGCTGGGCGCCGGTCATCGCGAGCGGCGAGCCCTCGCGGCCGGCCAGGGTGCGGCGTACGTAGATCCAGCCCACCGGATAGCTCAGGCTGGCCAGCAGGGCCATGGCGGTGCCCTTCGCGTCCAGCCCCGAGAAGCCCTGCCACGCGCCGAGCACCGTCAGGACTCCGAGGAAGCCGATGACCAGACCGGCGAACCGGCGCCGGGTCGGGCGGTCCTCGGAGAGCGCGACCAGCGACAGGACCATGCCCCACAGCGGCGAGGTGGCGTTGCAGATGCCGGCCAGGCTGGACGGGATGGTCAGCTCGGCGTAGGCGAAGAGCGTGAACGGCAGCGCGTTGAGCAGCAGGGCCGCGACCGCCAGGTGGCCCCAGGTGCGCAGACCGCGGGGCAGCCGCTCCCGGCGCAGCGCGAGCGCGGCGCCCAGCACGGCCGTACCGAAGAGGACCCGGCCGAAGGCCACCTGGAGCGGTGCGTACGCCTCCGTGCCCACCTTGATCAGCAGGAAGCTGAAGCCCCAGATGACCGAGAGCACGGCGAAGCGGACGCGCCAGTCGGTCAGGCGCCGCCGGCGCGGTGCGGCGGGGGCGCCGACGGACGCGGGGGAGGGGCTGGACGACGAGGTGGCGACGGGGGGTGAGGTGAGGGGGCGGGGGGCTGCGGGTGCGCTCATGACGCTCACTCTGGCCCGCTCAACTTCTTAGGACAAGCGAGATTTCTTGGACCTCAAAGCGTAGGATCGCTTACATGTTGAACCTGGAGCGCCTGCGTACCCTCGACGCCCTCGCCCGGCACGGCTCGGTCAGCGGTGCGGCGGGCGGACTGCACGTCACGACCTCGGCGGTGTCCCAGCAGATGGCCAAGCTGGAGCGCGAGGTCGGCCAGCCGCTGCTGGTCAAGAACGGCCGCGGGGTCCGGCTCACGGACGCCGGCCGGCTGCTCGCCGACCATGCGGCCCGGATCATCTCCCAGGTCGAGCTGGCCCAGGCCGACGTCGAGGCGCAGCGCGGCTGCGCGGTCGGCGAGCTGCGGGTGGGCGCCTTCCCGACCGCCCTGCGCGGGCTGTTCCCCGACGCGCTGTGCGCGCTGCGGGCCGAGCACCCCGAGCTGCGGGTGCTGACCAGGGAGCTGGAGCCCGAGGAGAGCATGGCCGCGGTGGTCCGCGGCGACCTCGACCTCGCCGTCGCGATCGACTGGTACAACAAGCGGATGCCCGTGCCCGGCGAGCTGGTGCGGGCGGACCTGCTCGACGACGCGGCCGACGTGGCGGTGCCCGCGACCCACCCGCTCGCGGACCGGCCGGCGGTCGACCTCGCGGACTTCGCGGACGACGACTGGATCTCCTGGAACGAGGGCCAGTTCTGCTATGAGTGGCTGGTCTTCACCCTGCGCGGCGAGGGCATCGAGCCCCGGATCCGGCACATCGCCGAGGAGCACCAGACGCAGCTGGCCTTCGTGGCCGCCGGGCTCGGCGTGTGCGTGACGCCCCGCCTCGGGCGGGGCCCGGTCCCCGCCGGCGTACGGCTGCTGCCCGTGCGGGAGGCCGTACGCCGGCACATCTACGTGGTGTGGCGGGCGGACGCCGACCGGCGCCCCTCGATCCGGGCGGCGGTGGACGCGCTCCGCGCCTCCGGGGTGCGGCACGCCACGGCCTGAGCGCGGTCGGCGGCCGGCCGTCAGATCTTGCTGAAGTCCCAGGTCACGATGGACTCGGGGACGAGCTTCAGCCAGGCGTGCCGGCCGTCGTGCGGCATCGACTCCAGGCCGAAGTTCTTCGCCGCGAACAGCCGCTCGGGCGCCTCCAGTTCCGGGTTCGGCTCGCCCGTGCGCGGGGCCTCGCCCACGAACTCCACGCTGCCGGACAGCTCCGCGCCGCGCAGCTCCCCGTACTCCTCGCCCGCGTCGACCAGCACCGACACCCGCGGGTCCTTGCGCAGGTCGGCCCAACGGCGGCTGCGCGTGATCGAGTACAGCCAGAGCGCGGTGCCGTCCCAGGCGAACCAGAGCGCGCCGACGTGCGGCCGTCCGTCCGCCGACACCGTCGCCACCCGGCACGTGCGCTGCCCGGCCAGGAACGAGTCGAGTTCCCCGTCCGTCATCATGATCCGTCGGCCGCGCCGCTGTGTGGCGTCCATCTGCACTCCACCCCTTCACATCTGACTGTGTGTCAGGAAGCATGGGGCCTCTTCCCGCGCCGCGCAACGCACGCACCCCAGGGAGTGCCATGACAGCGAACGACAGCCTCGCCGGCCGGCTCGACCCCGCCACCACCGTGCTGCTCACCGTGGAGTGCCAGCGGGGCGTCGTGGGCGAGGAGAGCGCGCTGCCCGAACTCGCCGGTGCGGCCCGCTCCTCCGGAGCCCTGGACCGGATAGCCGCCCTGGTCGACGCCGCGCACGCGGCCGGGGTGCAGGTGGTGCACGCCGTGGCCGAGCGGCGCCCCGACGGGCGGGGCGCCAACACCAACGCCCGGCTCTTCCGGGCCGCCGGCAGGCTGCCCGTCCAGCAGCTCACCGGCACCCGGGCCGTCGAGGTCGCCGACCCGATCACGGTAGCCGCGGAGGACCTGGTGGTCCGGCGGCTGCACGGGCTCTCGCCCATGACGGGCACCGACCTCGACCCCCTCCTGCGCAACCTGGGCTGCCGCACCCTCGTGGTCACCGGGGTCTCCGCCAACGTGGCGATCCCCAACACCGTGTTCGACGCGGTGAACCTCGGCTACACGGTCGTCGTCCCCTCCGACGCGATCGCGGGCGTGCCGGCCGACTACACCCCTCAGGTGCTGCGCAACTCGCTGGCCCTGGTCGCGACGATCGCGACCACCGAGGAGGTCCTGGGCTGCTGGAAGGCGTAGCGACCCGTCAGCCCGGACGGCCGCCGGCCCTGCCCGTCGGCCCGGTGCCCGTGCGTCCGGTGCCCGTCGGCCCGGCGCCCGTCAGCCCAGTGCCCGCCTGACCGGGGCGGCTGCCGCCGGGTCCCAGCCGCGCCGCGGCACCGAGTCGAGCAGCAGCCGGGTGTACGGGTGCTCCGGCGCGTCCAGCACCCGGCCCGTCGGCCCGGACTCCACGACCCGCCCCGACTTCAGGACCAGCACCTCGTCCGCGATGTGCCGCACCACGGCGAGGTCGTGGGTGACGAAGAGGTAGCCCACCCCCGCCTCCCGCCGGATGGTGGCCAGCAGGTCGAGGATCTGCGCCTGGATGGACACGTCCAGCGCCGCCACCGCCTCGTCGAGGACCAGCACCCGCGGCTCGACCGCCAGGGCGCGGGCGATGGCCACCCGCTGCCGCTGTCCGCCCGACAGCCGGCGCGGCAGTGCCGTGGCCTCCCGCTCACCGAGGCCGACCTGGCCCAGGAGTTCCGTCACCCGGGCCCGGCGGGCGGCGGCGTCGAGCGTCGTGTGCAGGCGCAGCACCTCGTCGACGCAGCCGGCCACCGGCACCCGCGGGTCCAGCGACAGGTACGGGTCCTGGAAGACCATCTGGATCTCCCGGGCCCGGGCCAGCCGCCCTGCACGGCCGCGCGGGCGGGCCGAGCGGTCCCGGCCGTCCAGCGAGACCGCGCCCGCGTCCGGGTGTTCGAGGCCGACCAGCATCCGTACCGTCGTGGTCTTGCCGCTGCCGGACTCGCCGACCAGGGCCAGCGAGCCCCCGGGCGGCAGGGTGAACGACACGTCGTCCACCGCGGTGTGGTCCCCGTACCGCTTGCACAGCCCCTGGACCACCAGCCCCCGGGGGGCCGCCGTCGCCGTCGGTGGAGTGGTCACAGCGTGATCCCTTCGTCGGCGCGGTGGCACGCGGCGTACCCGCCGCCGTGCCGGGCGAGTACGGGCGTCTCCGCCGTGCAGCGCGGCAGCGCGTGGGCGCAGCGCGCGGCGAAGGCGCATCCGGGCGGTTCCTCCGCCAGCGAGACGGGGCGGCCGGGGATGGGCCTCGGGGCGGCGGCGCCGGCCTCGATGCGCGGGGTGCAGGCGAGCAGCCCGGCCGTGTAAGGGTGCCGCGGCCGGTCGAACAGCTCGTCCGTGCCGCGCGTCTCGACGATCCGGCCCGCGTACATCACGTACACCCGGTCGCAGATGGCCGAGGCGAGCTCCAGGTCGTGCGTGACGAACAGCAGCCCGGTGCCGCGCTCGGCCCTCAGCCGGGTGAGGATCGAGATGATCTCCGCCTGCGTGGTGACGTCGAGGGCCGTGGTCGGTTCGTCGGCGACGATCAGGTCCGGCTCGCCCGCAAGGGCGGCGGCGATGACCACGCGCTGGAGCATGCCGCCGGAGAACTGGTGCGGGTGGCGGCGCAGTGCGCCCCGCGGGTCGCGGATGCCGACCGCGTCGAGGAGTTCCTCGGCCCGGGCGGTGGCGCGGGCTGCCGGCACCCCGGCCGCGCGCAGTCCCTCGGTGAGGAAGTCGCCCACCCGCCGCAGCGGGTTGACGCAGGCCCGCGGGTCCTGGAAGACCATCGAGACCCGGCGGGTGCGCAGGGCGGCCAGCTCGGCGCGGTTCATCGTCAGGACGTCCCGGCCGCCGACCCGGACCGCGCCGCTCGCCGACGCGCCGGCGGGCAGCAGGCCGAGGACGCTGCGGCAGGCCACGGACTTGCCCGAGCCGGACTCGCCGACCAGGCCCACGGTCTCCCCGGGGCCCACGTGCAGGCTGACGCCGTCCAGGATGGGGCGGGCCGCCCTGGCGTCGGGCAGCCTGATGCCCAGCCCGTCGATCTCCAGTACCGGTGCCGGCATCGGGTCGTTCATGGTGCTCACCTTTCCTCCCGCCTCGCGATCCGGTCGGCGAGTCCCTCGCCGACGACACCGAACGCCACGACGGCGAGGACGATGCACACGGACGGCGCGAGGGCCGGCAGCATCGCGCCCTGCTGGATCGCGGCCTGCCCCTCGTTGATCATGGCTCCCCAGTCGGCGGTGGGCGGCTGCACACCGAAGCCGAGGAAGGACAGCGCGGCCAGGTCCATCAGCGCGTACCCGAAGTTCATCGCGGACTGGGCGAAGACGGTGGGCGCGATGTTGGGCAGCAGGTGCCGCAGGCAGATCGTCCAGCCCGACCAGCCCTGCACGCGGTACGACTCGATGTACGGGCGGGCCTTCTCCTGCCGGGCGATGCCGCGCACCAGCCGTCCCACGTACGGGGTGTACGCCACGGCCATCGCGATCACCGGCGCGGTCATCCCGGGGCCGGTCACGGCGACCAGCAGGATGGCCAGCAGCAGCCCGGGTATGGCGAAGGCCAGGTCCATCGAGCGGGACAGCACGGTGTCGGTCCAGCCGCCGCGCCAGGCCGCGACCACGCCGAGGAGCGTGCCCAGCAGGGTGGAGACGCCGACCACGAGCAGCGGTCCGAGCAGGCCGGTCCGGGCGCCGTGGAGCAGCCGGGACAGGATGTCGCGGCCCGACTGGTCGGTGCCCAGGAGGTGGTCGCCCGAGGTGCCGGCGAGGCTGGCCGACAGGTCGACGGCCTCCGGATCGTACGGGGCGAGCACCGGCGCGAGGAGCGCGACCAGGACGAGCAGGGCCAGTACGGTCAGGCCCGCCGCGAACAGCGGGCCCTGGCCGAGGGCCGCCAGCCGGCGCAGCCCGCGCAGGCCGGGCCGGCGGCCCAGCGCGTCGCCGGGCGCGCCGGCGGCCGGGGGTGCGGTGAGGGTCATGAGGTGCCTTCCCCGTGGAGGGACAGCCGGGGGTCGATGAGCGGGGCGACCAGGTCCACGGCGAGGTTGACGAGGACGAACGCCGTGACGCTGAGCAGGGTGACGGCCTGCACGACGGCGAAGTCCTTGGCCGTCACCGACTGCACCAGCAGCGAGCCGATGCCGGGGACGTCGAAGGCGGTCTCCACGATCGAGGTGCTGATCAGCAGGGACGCGAGGAGCGTTCCGCCGACCGTGACGACCGGGGCGAGCGCGTTGCGCAGCACGTGCCGGCGGACCACGGCCCGGGAGGCGACCCCGCGGGCGCGCGCCACCTCGACGTGGTCGCGGCCCAGCTCGTCCAGCATCGCGGAGCGGGTCACCCGGGCCAGCAGACCGGCGAAGGTGAGCGCGAGCGCGAAGGCCGGCAGGGTCAGGTGGTACAGCCGGTCGCCGAACCCCTCCGGGGTGCCGCCCGGCCCCGGGAACCAGCCCAGCTGCACGGAGAACAGCGAGACCAGCGCGATGGCCGTGACGAACGACGGGGTGGCGGTGGCCACGCCCGTGCCGAGCAGCACGGTCCGGTCGGCGGCGCCGGGGCGGAGGGCGGCGAGGAGGCCGGCGCCCACCCCGAGGACCGTGACGAGCAGGGCGGCGTACCCGACGAGCAGGGCCGTGCCGGGGAGCCGGGAGCCGAGCAGGCCGGCGACGTCCTGGTGGTACTGGGCGGAGCGGCCGAAGTCGCCCCGCAGGACGCCTCCGAGCCACTTCGCGTACTGCACGGGCAGCGGGTCGTCCAGGTGGTACTGGTCGCGCAGTGCGGCCACCACCTCGGGGGTGGCGGGGCGGCCGTGGAGCAGGAAGGACACCGGGTCGCCGGGGGCGAGGTGGAGGGCGCCGAAGACCAGGAGCGAGGTCACGAACAGCACCGTCACCAGGCCGAGGAGCCGTCCGACGAGGTAGCGGGTCATGGCTGCGCCGCCCCGATCGTCGCGGCCCAGGGGTAGTACAGCTGCTGGATGCCGGTGGGGGCGCCGGTGATCCGCTTGCCGAGGAAGACCGGGTACGGCGCCTCGTAGAGCGGGATGACCGGCAGCTCGGCCATGGCGATCTTCTGGAGCCGGGCGGTCAGGTCGGAGCGCTTGACCGGGTCGGTCTCGGCGTTGGCACGGTCGAAGACGTAGTCGAACTCGTCGTTGGACCAGTTGCCGTAGTTCCCGAAGTCCCCGGTGCGCAGGTACTGGTAGAACTCCAGCGGGTCGGGCGTGTTGATGTAGCCGTTGGTGACCAGCAGGTCGTAGCCGGCGCGGGCCTTGGGGTCGACGAAGAGCGAGCTGTAGGCGTCGGGCGCGACGGTCTTCAGCTCGACGTCGAGGCCGATCTGACGGCCGGCCGCCTGCACGGCGTTGGCGACGACGCTGATCTCGGCCGCGAGCGGGCTGGTCACCATGGTGAGCTTCTTGCCCTTGGCGCCGGCCTCGGCGATCAGCTTCTTCGCCTTCTCGACGTCGTACTCGGGCTCCGGCAGGGCGTCGAAGTAGCCGGCTGTCCTCTCGGGCACGAGCGACCAGGCGCCGCGCGCCGCCGGGGCCTTGGCGGGGACGCCGACACCGCCGGCTGCGGCCTTGATGATGCCCTTGCGGTCGAGGGCCAGGGAGAGGGCCTGGCGCACCTTGAGGTCGCCGAGGGTGCCCTCGTAGCTGAGGACGGAGAGGTCGGCGGCGGCGGTGTTGGGGCCGAACAGGAGCTGTCCCTTGCCGCTCGATCTGAGCTGCCCGTACGAGGTGGAGGGCACGAGGTAACCGCCGTCGGCGGTGCCGGAGAGGAAGGCGTTGGTGCGGGCGGCGGAGTCCTCGATGAAGGTGAAGCGGACCGTGCCGGTCTTCGGGGTCAGCTTCTCGTCCCAGTAGGCCGGGTTCTTCTTCAGGGTGATGCTGTCGCCCTGGGCCCACTTGTCGAGGGCGTACGGGCCGGTGCAGTTCACCGAGCCCTTGGGGGTCCCGTAGTCCTTGCCGTACTTCGCGAGGGTGGCGGCGCTCTCGACGGTGCCCGGCGAGGCGGCCATCAGTTCGGTCAGCAGCACGTCGGTCCGGTTGAGGCGGATGGTCACCTCCAGCGGGCCGGTCTTCTCGATGCCGGTGACGCGCTTGAAGGAGGAGGTCCAGGGGGAGCCGGTGGCGGGGTCCATGTGGCGCTTGAGGGAGGCCACCACGTCGTCGGCCGTCATGGTGGTGCCGTCGTGGAACTTCACGCCCGGGCGGAGGGTGAAGACCACGGTGCGCGGGTCGGTCTGCCGGAAGCCGGTCGCCAGGCCCGGTTCGATCCTGCCCTGGGGGGTGACCCGGAGGAGCTGCTCGCAGACGTTGGCGAGCACGGTGTTCGGCGGGTAGTCGAACGCGAGCGCGTAGTCGAGGGTGTACGGCTCGGCGTAGAGGGACCAGGTGAGGGAGTCCAGCGGGCCCTTGGCGGGCGCGGAGGTCGGGGTGACCTGGAAGGCGGGGCCGGTGCCGGTACCGGTTCCTGTGGGGTTCTCGGCGCCGGAGCAGGCGGTGGCGGTGGCCGCGAGGGCCGCGGTACAGAGGAGCGATGTCAGGGCTCTGGGCATGCGCATGGGGACCCACCCCTTTACGGGTGTAGTGACGGGCGCTGGGGGATGGAGCGAGTATTGATGCGGGAACGTTCCCGCACAAGGCTTTGCGGGAACGGTTTTGCGCAGGTCGCGAGGGTGGCAGCATCAGCTTCATGACCGAAGCTGCACGGCCCGGCGGGCACGCCTCGCCGCCCTTTCCGCCCCGCGTCCGGCTCGTCGACGTGGCTCGCGAGGCGGGCCTGTCGAAGACCACCGTCTCGGCGGCCCTCAACGGCACGGGGCGGCTCTCGCCGGCCGTCCGCGAGAGGGTCCGGGAGACCGCGCGGAGGATGGGCTACCGGCCCAACGCCACCGCGCGCCAGCTGCGCGCGGGACGGGCCCGGCTGATCGGGTACGTCGTGGGGGAGTTCGCCGGTGCCCCCTGGACCTTCCTGGAGTCGCCGTACTTCGCACAGTTGACCAGCGCGACGGCCGCGGCGGCGCTCCGCCGGGGCTACGCCCTGGTGCTGCTGCCCTCGGGCTCGCTCCAGCAGGAGTGGGGCGACCTGCCGCTCGACGCCGTGATCGTCGCCGACCCGGTGGCCGACGACCGGATCGTCGAGGACCTGCTCGCCGCCCGGATCCCGGTGTTCAGCGACCGCTCCGTGGAGGGGAGGCCGGGTGCCCACTGGGTGGACGTCGACGCGGAGCGGGCCGTCCGGGAGGTGCTCGACCACCTGGCGGCGCAGGGGGCCCGCCGGCCCGCGCTGGTCCTGCCGGACAGCACCACCGGCTTCCACGCCGGGGCGCTGGCGGGCTACCGCGACTGGTGCGCCGAGCACGGCGCCCCCGAGCGGACCGAGCCGGTCGGCGAGATCGGCAACGGACCGGTGGTCCGGGCCGTCGAGGCGGTGCTGGCCGGGGGAGGGGACCCTGCGGGCGGGGCCCCGGATCCGGTCGGCGGCGGCACGCGTCCTTCCGGTGCGGCCGCCGGGCGGCCCGACGCGCTGCTCGTCGTCGCCGAGGCGAGCCCGCCCCTGGTGCTGGACGCGGCCCGCCGCCACGGCTACGACGTGCCGGGCGACCTGCTGGTGGTCTGCGTCAGCGAGGACGAGACCGCCGCGCACACCGTGCCGCCGGTGACCACGCTCAGCCTGCGTCCCCGCGAGATCGCCGAGGCCGGCATCGAACTCCTGGTGGCCGCGCTGGAGCAGGGCCGCGAGGAACCGTCGGGCGTGCTGGTGCCCACCTGCCTTGAGGTACGGGCGTCCTCGCTGCGCCCGGACGGGGGGTGAGCCGGCCACCGGTCGGCGGGACACGGCGGGTCAGCTCCCGTGGACGAGGGCGCCGCCGACGTACGTCCGCTCCACCCGGGCCTCGGCGATCTCCTCCGGCGGTGCCGTGAGGATGTCGCGGTCGAGGACCACCAGGTCGGCGAGGTGCCCGGCGCGCAGGCTGCCGGTGTCGTCGAGCCCGTTCACGTGCGCGGTGCCGGCGGTGTACGCGGCCAGCGCGGTCGGCAGGTCCAGGCGCTGCTCCGGCAGGAACACCCGGTCGTCGGTGGCGTCCGGGTTCCGCCGGTTCACGGCGACGTGGATGCCCTCGATGGGGTTCGGGCTGCTCACCGGCCAGTCGCTGCCCGCGGCCAGGGTGGCCCCGGCGGCGACCAGGGAGGCGAACGGGTACTGCCAGGCGGAGCGCTCGGGCCCGAGGAAGGGGATGGTCAGCTCGTCCATCTGCGGCTCGTGGGCGGCCCACAGCGGCTGGATGTTGGCGATGGCGCCGAGCCGGGCGAAGCGGGGGAGGTCGTCCGGGTGCACGACCTGGAGGTGCGCGAGGTGGTGGCGGTTGCCGCGGTGCCCGTTGGCGGCCACGGCGGCCTCCAGCGCGTCCAGCGCCTCGCGCACCGCACGGTCGCCCAGGGCGTGGAAGTGGACCTGGAAGTCGAGGCCGTCGAGGGCGGTCACGTACCCGCGCAGGGCGTCGGGGTCCACGAAGCTGAGACCGCTGTTCCCGGTGGCGCAGCCGCAGCCGTCCAGGTAGGGGGAGGTCATGGCGGCGGTGAAGTTCTCGGCGATGCCGTCCTGCATGATCTTCACCGAGCCAGCGCGGAACCTGCCGTGGCTCAGCTTCTCGCGCAGCGCCACCAGTTCCTCGACCTGCTCGCCGCCGCGCTCCCGGTCCCACCACAGGGCGCCGGTCACCCGGGCGGTCAGCGAACCGTCCCGCGCCGCCGCCATGTAGGCGTCCGACGGGTCCGGCTTGCCGTTGAAGGGGCCGAGCAGCGCGTCCTGCCAGCCGGTGATGCCGAGGGAGTGGAGCAGCTCCTGCGCACGCAGCAGGCCGGCGAGGCGGTCGGCGGCCGTGCTCGCCGGGGCCAGCCGGGAGACCAGGGCGGTCGCGCCCTCCTGGAGCATGCCGCTGGGCGTGCCGTCCGGCTCGCGCTCGATGCGCCCGTCGGCCGGGTCGGGGGTGTCCGCGGTGATCCCGGCCAGCTCCAGGGCGCGGGTGTTGGCCCAGGCGCCGTGGTGGTCGCGGTTGGCCAGCAGCACCGGGCGGTCCGGCACCACGGAGTCGAGCAGCGCGCGGGAGGGCAGACCGCCGTCGAAGCTCTCCATCGACCAGCCGCCGCCGGTGATCCAGGCGCGGTCCGGGTGCGCGTCGGCGTACTCCCGGATCCGCTCCAGGTACTCCCCGACGCCGACCGTGCCGGACAGGTCGCACTCGGCCAGCTCGGACCCGCCGTAGACGGCGTGCACGTGGGCGTCCTGGAAGCCGGGGACCAGCAGCTTCCCGTGGAGGTCCACCACCTCGGTGCCGGGCCCGACCAGTTCGCGGACCTCGTCGTGGCCGACGGCGGCGATCCGGTCGCCGACGACGGCGAGCGAGGTCGCCCGGGTGCGGGCCGGGTCGGCGGTGAACACGGGCCCGCCGGTGAAGACCAGATCGGCCTGGGTCATGGGCTGCTCCAGAACGTGAGGTGTCGTTGAGGTGGACGCCATGGAAGCGGGACGGCCGTTTACACGTCAATGGTGTTGTCATAAGGTTCCGGCCATGGCCGAACGTGTGGTTCCCGAGGGACAGCGGCGGCGCCGCAGGCCCACGAAGCAGGGCGCCCTGCTCTCCGCGCAGCTGATCGTCGACACGGCGCTGCGGCTGGTCGCGCAGCACGGCGCGGACGCGCTGTCGGTACGGCGGCTGGGCGCGGCACTCGGCGCCGATCCGAGCGCGATCTACCGGTACTTCCGCAACACCGACGCGCTGCTCCTGGCCATCGCCGACGAACTCGTCGGGCGCGCCCAGGACGGCTGGCGGCCGACCGGCGACTGGCGCGCCGACCTCCGCTCCATCGGGCTGCGCATCCTCGCCTCGTACCAGTCCAACCCCCGCGCCGCGGCGCTCGCGGCGCACCGCACGACCGGCCGCGCGTACGAGACCCGGGCCGTCGAGGCGATCCTCGGGGTGCTGCGGCGGGCGGGGTTCCCCGACCCGCTGGCCGTGCGGCTCTACCACGCCTTCGTCGACCAGGCGCTCGCCTTCGCCGCCCAGGAGGCCGCCGCCCTGGCGCTGCCCCCTCAGGCGCGGGAGGCCGACGAGGACGTCTGGCACGCCGTGTACGGGAAGCTGTCGTCCGACACGCACCCGAACATCGCGGCCACCTTCCCGCTGCTCGCCGCCGACATGCGCGGCAGCGCCTACCCGTTCGCCCTGGAACTGCTGCTGGACGCGGCCGCAGCCCGGCTGCCGGGAGCGGCCTCAGGCGACCCGCACGAGCCGGGCTGACCTGCGGAAACGATGCGCTGCGGGGCCCGTATGCACCTTATGACAACACCATTGACTTTATCCGGCTCGGAAAGATCTCATGGCGGCACTCCGGAGGCCCGTACCTCCGCGACCCGAAGGAGCCCGCCCCATGGACCACCTCACCTCGCTCCGGGACGCCGTACCGACCCCGTTCTGGCTCGACGACCCCGACCGGCCCGAGCCCGCCCCCGCCCTGACCGGCGCCACCGACTGCGACCTGCTGGTGGTCGGCGGCGGCTACACCGGACTGTGGACCGCCCTCGCCGCCAAGGAACGCGACCCCTCCGCCGACGTCGTGCTCGTCGAGGCCGGCGAGGCGGGCGGCGCCGCCTCCGGCCGCAACGGCGGGTTCTGCGAGGCGAGCCTGACCCACGGCCTGTTCAACGGGCTCCAGCGCTGGCCCGCGGAGATCGCCCGCCTCGAACGGCTCGGCCGCAAGAACCTCCAGGCCATCGAGGACACCGTGGACCGCCACGGCATCGACTGCGCCTGGGAGCGCACCGGTTCCATCGTCGTCGCCACCGAGCCCTACCAGCTCGAAGGCCTCCGCGAGGGGGCCGAGATCGCCGCCCGGTACGGCGGCAAGCCCGTCCTGCTCGACCGCGACGCCGTCCGCGCCGAGATCGACTCGCCCACCTTCCTCGGCGGACTGTGGGACAAGGAGGGCGTCGCTATGGTCAACCCGGCCCGGCTCGCCTGGGGACTCCGGCGAGCCTGCCTCGACCTCGGTGTCCGCATCCACGAGCACACCCCCGCGCTCTCGCTCCGCGAACAGGGCGCCGCGATCGGGGTGCGCACGCCCTACGGCCGGATCACCGCCCGGCGCGTGGCCCTGGCGACCAACGCCCACCCGTCCCTGCTGCGCCGCCACCGCCCGTACACGGTCCCGGTCTACGACTACGCGCTGATGACCGAGCCGCTCACCGCCGAGCAGCTCGCGTCGGTCGGCTGGCGCGGCCGGCAGGGCTTCGCCGACAGCACCAACCAGTTCCACTACGTGCGGCTCTCCGCCGACAACCGCATCCTGTGGGGCGGTTACGACGCCGTGTACCGCTACGGCGGCCGGGTCCGCGCCGAACACGACCAGCGCCCCGAGACGTTCGCGACCCTGGCCCGGAACTTCCACACCACCTTCCCCCAGTTGGCCGGCGCCCGCTTCACGCACGCCTGGGGCGGCGCCATCGACACCAGCACCCGCTTCTGCGTGTTCTTCGACACCAGCCACCAGGGACGGGTCGCCTACGCCGCCGGCTACACCGGACTCGGCGTCGGTGCCAGCCGCTTCGGCGCCGAGGTGATGCTGGACCTGCTCGCCGGGGACCGGACCGAACGCACCGAACTCGACCTCGTGCGCCGCAAGCCGCTCCCCTTCCCTCCCGAGCCGGTACGGGCCGTGGGCATCGGCATCACCAAGTGGTCCATGGCCCGCGCCGACCGCAACGAGGGCCGGCGCAACCTCTGGCTCAGGACCCTGGACCGCTTCGGCCTCGGCTTCGACAGCTGAGGCGCCAGGGGCCCGCGGCCGGGCGTCAGTTCTGCCGCTCCACGGCGAACGTCGTGCAGGTGGAACCGTCCGCGGCGACCGTGCCGTTGATGACGGACGGGCTGCCGCCGGTGACCTCGGCCTCCAGGTCGACCGTGAGGTAGCCCGGCGGCCGGACGATCCACTGGTCGCCGCGCAGCACCATCCGCCCGTCCTCGTACGACCCGATCATCGTGAACGAGCCGGTCGGAACCGTCGGGTTGTCGGGGTGCGCCGAGAAGGCGAAGACCGCCTTGAGGGCGGTGCCGCCCGCCCCGCTGATGGTCAGGTCGAGACGGGTGAGGCCCTGGGTGCAGCGGTAGCTGCCGCGCCACGTTCCGACCACGCCGGGACCGGCCTCCTCGGAGGGGGAGGGGTCCGTCCGCGGGGCCACCGTGGGTCCGGGGGCCGATGCCGCGGGGGTGGCGGGGTCGCGCGACCACGAGGCCGACCGCTCAGGGGCCGGACTACTGCCGTTCCGGGCGTCGTCGCGTCCGGTCCCGTTCCCGTTCCCCGAGCCCGCGTCCTCCCAGGCCCGGGGGAGGAGCCAGGCCAGCAGACCGATCACCACCGCAGCGACCGCGGCGGCGGTGACGGCGGCCGCGCCCCGGCCGCGCGACGCGGGCCGCGGCTCGTGCGGGTGGGGGTACGGCGCCGGGCCGGGCAGCGGTCCCTGCGGAACGGTGGGCGGCAGGGGCCGTACGTCCGGCGGCGGCCCGAACCCGTCCGGGGCCGGTCCGAACCCGCCCGGGCCGCGGGGCGGGGCCGGGGGCGGCGGGGGACCCGCTGCGGGCCCGGGGTGGCCCGGGACCCCCGCCGGCTTGGTCCTGGTGACGGCGGAAGGACCGGCGTCGGGCCCCGTAGGGGTGCGCGGGTCGACCGCCGTCGGCGTCCGCGGCCCGTCCGGGCCCGGCGCCCCGCCCCCGGTGTGCCCGGTGAACAGCAGGGCGGCCAGCGGCGCGGGCAGCCAGCGGTCGCCGGCGGTGGCTTCGGTGTCGCCGGCCAGCTCCTCCAGCAGCGCCGACACGGTGGGACGGACCGCCGGTTCCTTGGCCAGGCACCTGCCGACCACGTCCCGCAGCCGGGCCGGCAGCGCGCCGAGGTCCGGCTCGTGGTGCACGACGCGGTACATCAGCTGCGAGACCGTGCCGGCGCCGAAGGGCCCGGTACCGGTTGCGGTGAACGTCAGGAGGGCGCCCAGCGCGAACACGTCGGCGGCCGCGGTGACCGGCTCGCCGGTGAGCTGCTCCGGGGACATGAAGCCCGGGGTGCCGACCATGAAGCCGGTCCTGGTGAGGTCCGTCGCGCCGTCGGCGACCACCGAGATGCCGAAGTCGATGACGCGCGGCCCGTCCGGCGAGAGCAGCACGTTGGACGGTTTGAGGTCGCGGTGGACGACGTCCTGGGCGTGGATGGCCTCCAGGGCCTCGGCCACGCCGGCGGCCAGCGCCAGCACCGACTGCTCGGGCCAGGGGCCGTGCGCGCGCACCGCGTCGTTCAGGGACGGACCGGACACGTAGGCCGTGGCGAGCCACGGCGGATCGCCGTCCGGGTCGGCGTCGACGAGCCCGGCCGTGAAGACCCCGTTGACCTGCCGCGCCGCACTGACCTCGCGGGCGAACCGCCGCCGGAAGACCGGGTCCTCTGCCAGCTCCGGCCGCACCACCTTGACCGCGACGGCCCGGCCGCCCCGGGACCGCCCGAGGTAGACGGAGCCCATTCCGCCGGCGCCCAGCCGCCCGGTGATCCGGTACGGGCCGACCTGCACGGGATCCCCGGCCCGCAGGGCCTCCGGTTCGCGCCTCACGCTGCCCCCTCCCGGGCCCGGCCGCGAAGGGGCCACGGCCCGCCGTAGTGCGGTCATCATGGCAGTGCGGGGACGGTCCGCGCGGCCGATTCCGGCCGCCCGGTGCCGCGTTCGCACCGGTCCGCCGCCGCGGGCGCCTCCGCGTGCCCCGCCCGCGCCCGATGCCGGGCCGGAGGGTTAGCCTGGGCGGATGCTCACAGAAGTGATCGCGACCCGCTACGTCACGCCCCTGCGTGAGGGCGGCTCGCTCCCCGGGATCGTCGAGGCCGACGACCTCGGTACGTACGTCATGAAGTTCAAGGGTGCCGGGCAGGGCCGCAAGACCCTGGTCGCCGAGGTCGTCTGCGGGCGGCTCGCGCAGCGGCTGGGGCTGCGGGTGCCCGAGCTGGTGACGATCCAGCTCGACCCGGTCATCGGGCTCGGCGAGCCGGACCAGGAGGTGCAGGAGCTGCTCAAGGCGAGCGGCGGGCTGAACCTCGGCATGGACTACCTCCCCGGCTCGATCGGGTTCGACCCCCTCGCCTACCAGGTGGACCCGGTCGAGGCGGGCCGCGTGGTCTGGTTCGACGCGCTGATCAACAACGTGGACCGGTCCTGGCGCAACCCCAACATGCTGGTCTGGCACGGGGAACCGTGGCTCATCGACCACGGCGCCACGATGATCTGGCACCACAACTGGCCCACCGCGCAGGCCGCCTCGGCCAAGCCGTACAACGCGCACGACCACGTGCTCGCCCCCGCCGGCCCCGACATCGCGGCCGCGGCCGCCGAGCTGGCGCCCAGGGTGACCCGCGAACTCCTGGAGGAGGTCGCCGCCGACGTGCCCGACGAGTGGCTGGCCGACGAGCCCGGCTTCGCGACCGCGGACGAGGTGCGCCGGGCCTACGTCGACGCGCTGCTGCCGCGCGCCGCGACCATCCACGAGCGGATCTCCATGGAGAAGCCGGCCAAGGCCCCGCAGGGCCCGCCCGGCTGGCTGACCGACCACCTGACCGAGTGGCCCCACCCCATCAAGCAGAAGAGCGAAGGCAAGTGAGCGAGCGGGACGTCTTCGAGTACGCGCTGGTGCGGGTGGTTCCCCGCATGGAGCGCGGTGAACTCTTCAACGCCGGCGTGGTGGTCTACTGCCGTGCCAAGTCCTTCGTGGCCGCGAGGACCCACCTGGACGAGGCCAAGCTGCTGGCCCTGGACCCGGGTGCCGACGTGGTCGGCGTACGGGCCGCCCTGCACGCCGTCGAGGGGGTGTGCGCCGGGGGCGAGCGGGCCGGGCAGGCCGCGGGCGACGACGCGGGGCGCCGGTTCCGCTGGCTGATCGCGCCGCGCAGCACCGTCGTACAGCCGGGTCCGGTGCACACCGGCCTGACGGCCGATCCGGAAGCCGAGGTGGAACGCCTGCTCGACCTGCTGGTGCGCTGACCGGACGCCGTCCGGGAGCCCTGGCGCCCGGTGCCGTTGACACCGGGTGCCGGGGCTTCTAGCGTCTCCCACGCTGAAGCTACTAAGCGGTTGCTCAGAGAATGCCGCCGCACCGCGCAGGCATCGGGGCCGCCGCACCCAAGGGCGAGGAGATCCAGCATGTCCACCACCGAGCAGCGCGTCGCCATCGTGACCGGGGCGGCCCGGGGCATCGGCGCCGCCACCGCCGTACGCCTGGCCGCCGAGGGCCGTGCCGTGGCCGTACTCGACCTCGACGAGGCCGCCTGCAAGGACACCGTGGAGGCCATCACCGCGGCGGGCGGCAAGGCCATCGCCGTCGGCTGCGACGTCTCCGACGCCGCCCAGGTCGAGGCGGCCGTCGAGCGGGTCGCCGCCACCCTCGGCGCCCCGACGGTCCTCGTGAACAACGCCGGCGTGCTGCGCGACAACCTCCTCTTCAAGATGAGCGAGAGCGACTGGGACACGGTGATGAACGTGCACCTGCGCGGCGCGTTCCTGATGTCGAAGGCCTGTCAGAAGCACATGGTCGAGGCCAAGTTCGGCCGCATCGTGAACCTGTCGAGCAGCTCCGCGCTCGGCAACCGCGGGCAGGTGAACTACTCCGCCGCCAAGGCCGGCCTCCAGGGCTTCACCAAGACCCTCGCCATCGAACTCGGCAAGTTCGGCGTCACCGCCAACGCCGTCGCCCCCGGCTTCATCGTCACCGAGATGACCGCCCAGACCGCCGCCCGCGTCGGCATGGGCTTCGAGGACTTCCAGGCCGCCGCCGCCACCCAGATCCCGGTCCAGCGCGTCGGCCGCCCCGACGACATCGCCAACGCCATCGCCTTCTTCACCGGCGACGACGCGGGCTTCGTCTCCGGCCAGGTCCTGTACGTGGCCGGCGGCCCGCTCAACTGACGACGGGGAGGGCGTACGACATGACGTACGACGGTACGGACAGCGGCAAGGTCGCACTCATCACGGGCGCCAGCCGCGGCATCGGCTACGGCATCGCGGAGGCCCTGGTCGCCCGCGGCGACCGGGTCTGCATCACCGGGCGCAACGAGGACACCCTGAAGGAGGCCGTCGAGCGCCTCGGGTCGGACCGCGTGATCGCCGTCGCGGGCAAGGCCCACGACGAGGAGCACCAGCGGGTGGCGGTCGACCGGGTGATGGAGGCCTTCGGCCGGGTGGACTTCCTGGTGAACAACGCCGGCACCAACCCGGTCTTCGGCCCCCTGGCGGACCTGGACCTCGGGGTTGCCCGGAAGGTCTTCGAGACCAACGTGATCTCCGCCCTGGGGTTCGCCCAGCGCACCTGGCACGCCTGGCAGAAGGACAACGGCGGGGCGATCGTGAACATCGCCTCCATCGCGGGCGTCTCCGCGTCGCCCTTCATCGGCGCGTACGGGATGAGCAAGGCGGCGATGGTCAACCTGACCCTGCAGCTCGCGCACGAGATGGCGCCGGGGGTCCGGGTGAACGCGATCGCCCCCGCCGTGGTGAAGACGAAGTTCGCCCAGGCCCTCTACGAGGGGCGCGAAGCGGAAGCCGCCGCGGCCTATCCGCTGGGGCGCCTGGGGCTGCCGTCGGACATCGGCGGGGCTGCCGCATTTCTCACATCCGAACAGTCGGAATGGGTCACAGGGCAGACGCTGGTCGTGGATGGGGGAATCTTTCTGAATGCCGGAGTTGGCTGACCGGTATTCGGACGGATCGCTTTGCTAAAGGGTGTCAAAAGCACCCCTAATAGGGCGTCCAAATGATCAAGTACCCCACCGAACCTGCTGGTTGGAACGGTGGGGTACTGCGGTATGGTCGGCCGAACCGTGGTTGATCGAGGAGCGTGCACGTGTTCAACCGGACCAGATGTCTGCAGACTGCTGCGGCCCTTGCGTCCATATCCCTGCTCGCCGGATGCGGCGTGCTTTCGGAAGATGACGAAAAGGGCAATCAGAAACTCGTCGTGGGCACGACGAGCTCGCCCAGCACCCTCGATCCCGCCGCCGCATGGGACGGTTCCTGGGAGCTCTACCGGAACGTCTACCAGACCCTGCTCGCCTTCCCGACGGGTTCCACCAAGCCCCAGCCCGACGCCGCGCAGAGCTGCGAGTTCACCGACTCCGCGAACGAGTCCTACCGCTGCGTCCTGCGCAAGGGCCTGAAGTTCTCCAACGGCGAGGCGCTCGACGCGAAGGCCGTCAAGCACTCCTTCGACCGCATCCGCACGATCAACTCCAAGGTCGGCCCCAAGGACCTCTTCGGTTCCCTGGAGCGGATCGAGACCAGCGGCGACCTCACCGTGGTCTTCCACCTGAGCACCCCCGACGCCACGTTCCCCTTCGTGCTCGGCTCCCCGGCCGCCTCGCTCGTCGCGCCCAAGGAGTACCCGGCC
This sequence comes from Streptomyces sp. NPDC086023, assembly GCF_044540325.1. Taxonomy (NCBI): domain Bacteria; kingdom Bacillati; phylum Actinomycetota; class Actinomycetes; order Kitasatosporales; family Streptomycetaceae; genus Streptomyces; species Streptomyces sp. NPDC086023. Next base: position 42,398 of record NZ_JBITRX010000031.1, on the reverse strand, counting down.
GACTCGCTCCGCACCGACGGCAAGGTCACCGGCTCCGGCCCGTACCTGCTGCAGGCCTACGAGGACAAGAAGCGCGCCGAGCTGGTGCGCAACCCGGACTACACGGGCTTCGCGAACCGCCGCAACGACTCGGTCACGATCAGCTACTTCGACGACTCCGCGAAGATGGTCGCCGCGCTGAAGGCCAAGGAGATCGACGCGACCTACCGAGGCCTCACGGCCGAGGAGATCAAGGAGCTCCAGGGCGCGGACGCCCGCAAGCAGGGCATCCAGGTGGTCGAGGGCTACGGCGCGGAGATCCGCTACCTGGTCTTCAACCCCAAGGACCCGGCGGTCGCCAAGCCCGCCGTCCGCGAGGCCGTCGCCCAGATCATCGACCGCGGCGCACTGGTCGCCAAGATCTACCGGGGCACCGCCGAGCCGCTGTACTCGATGGTCCCCAAGGGCGTGGCCAGCCACAAGACGCCCTTCTACGACCGCTTCGGGCAGCCCAGCGTCTCCAAGGCCAAGGCCATCCTGCGCGAGGCCGGGATCACCGACCCGGTCGAGCTGACCCTCTTCTACACCACGGACCGCTACGGCTCCTCCACCGCCGGTGAGTTCGAGGAGATCAAGCGGCAGCTCGACGCCAGCGGCCTGTTCAAGGTCACCATCCAGGGCAAGCCCTGGAAGGTCTTCCAGGAGGGCTACAAGAGCGGCGAGTACCCGGTCTTCGGCCGAGGCTGGTTCCCCGACTTCCCGGACCCCGACAACTTCATCGCGCCGTTCGTCGGCAAGGAGAACGCCGTCGGTACGCCGTACGAGGCCAAGGAGATCACCACCGAGCTGCTGCCCCAGTCGCGCCGCCAGGGCGACCGAGGCGCGGTCGGCAAGCAGTTCGAGCGGGCCCAGGAGATCCTCGCCGAGGACGTCCGGCTGCTGCCGCTGTGGCAGGGCAAGCTCTACGTGGCGGCCGGCGAGGACATCGGCGGCGGCGAGCGCGCCCTCGACCCGCAGACCGTCATGCAGATGTGGGAGCTTTACCGCAAGACCAGCTGGTGACGCAGGGATTCCGGGGCACGGGCGGCGTTGTCAGTGCACGCCGGTAGGTTCTGGGGTACGTACTGAACGTGTCCTGGAGGTTGTTGACGTGACCGACATGCTGCCCGAGTCCTGGCTCCCCGTCCTCGGCGAGGAACTCGAGAAGCCCTACTTCACGGAGCTTCTCGAGTTCGTCGAGAAGGAGCGGGCCAACGGGCCGGTCTACCCGCCGCGCGAGCAGGTCTTCGCGGCCCTGGAGGCCACGCCCTTCGACCGGGTCAAGGTCCTCGTCCTCGGCCAGGACCCCTACCACGGCGCCGGCCAGGGCCACGGCCTGTGCTTCTCGGTGCAGCCGGGCGTCAAGACCCCGCCGTCGCTGCGCAACATCTACAAGGAGATGCAGGCGGAGCTGGACCTGCCGATCCCGGACAACGGCTACCTCATGCCGTGGGCGGAGCAGGGCGTCCTGCTGCTCAACGCCGTCCTCACCGTCCGTGAGGCCGAGCCCAACTCGCACAAGGGACGGGGCTGGGAGAAGTTCACCGACGCGGTGATCCGCGCGGTGGCCTCCCGCCCCGACCCGGCGGTCTTCGTCCTGTGGGGCGCGTACGCCCAGAAGAAGCTCCCGCTCATCGACGAGACCCGCCACGTGGTGGTCAAGGGCGCCCACCCCTCGCCGCTGTCCGCGAAGAAGTTCTTCGGCTCCCGCCCCTTCACGCAGATCAACGAGGCCGTCGCCGCCCAGGGCCATGAGCCGATCGACTGGCGGATCCCGAACCTCGGCTGACGCGGCCCGCGCCTGAGGGGCAAGTCCGCCCGCGCCGGATAGCGTCGGCGTGATCACACGGGTGGTACGCACGGGAGGCCGCGGTGACGGAGCAGCAGCAGGCGTCGGAGGACGCCGTCATGACCAGGATCGGCCAGGCGGTCATGCTCCTGCACGCCGGGGACCGCGCCGAGGCGCGCGAGCGGCTGGCCGCGATCTGGACGGAGATCGGCTCCGAGGGCGCCCCGCTCCACCTGTGCACGCTGGCGCACTACATGGCCGACGCGCAGGACGACCCCTCCGACGAGCTCGCCTGGGACCTCCGCGCCCTCACCGCGGCGGAGGGCCTGCGCGACGTGGGGCCGGACCGCGGCGACGGGCGGCCCACAGGCCGTGCGCCGGCCGTGGCCGTCCGCGCCCTCTACCCCTCGCTCCACCTCAACCTCGCCGCCGACTACGTCAAGCTCCAGCGGCCGGACGCCGCCCGGGTCCACCTCGACCGGGCAAGGGCCGCGGCCGGCACGCTGGGCGACGACGGGTACGGCAACGGGGTCCGGGCGGCCATCGAGCGGCTCGACCTCCGGCTGCGGGGCGTCGAGGGGCGGTAGCCCCCTCGCGGCCGCCCCGGGCGACCGACCGGCGGGCGGGCCGTGCCGGCCCGCCCGGACCGGCACGGCCCCGCTACTCGGCGGGGACGCGCTACTCGGCGGGGACGCGCTACTCCCCGTAGACCCCGGAACAGATCCGTCCCTCGGGGCTGTCCTTCTTCCACTGTCCGTACTTGCGCCCCAGCGCGCACACGTCGGCCGGCCGGACCGGCACCTGCGCGGGCAGCGCGTCCGGCTTCCCCTTGCCGTTCTTGCGGGGCCCTCCCTTGCCGGGGTGCTCCCGGCCGGGGAGTTCCGCCGCGGGCGGCAGCGGCGGCTCCACGTCCGCCCCGGGCTCGACCGCGGGCGCCGGCTCCGGTGCCGCGTCCTGCCCGGCCCCGGAGGCCGCCCGGTCGCCTGCGGGCCGCTCCGCCCGGTCCGGTACGGCGGCTCCGTCGCCGGAGTCCGCGCGGCGGCGCTCGGACGGTACGGCCTCCAGCGCCTCCAGCGCGGGCGCCTGGACCACCACGGGGGCCGCCCCGGCACCGCCCCGCGGCGCATGCCGGGGATCGGCGTCCGGAGGCCCGGCGGTGGCCGCGGGCTGCACGGCGACGGGGTTCACGTTCACACAGCCGGAGACGGCCGAAACCGCACAGGCCACTCCGAGCAGCAGTCTTGTCGTGGTTCGGGTTGGGTGCACCCGCGCAACTCTGCTGTGCTCCGCCCCCGTTACGGAAACCAGGAGCGGAAATACACCCCGCACGGGTGATCGGTCACCACAGGGTGACGCCGCCCGCCGTCACTCCCCGGTGACGCCGTCGATCAGCTCCCGCAGCAGGTCCGCGTGCCCGTTGTGGCGCGCGTACTCCTCGATCATGTGGGTGTACACCCAGCGCAGGTCGAAGCCCTCGCCCGAGCGCGGGTGGCGGCCCTCGGAGACCGAGTCGAGCGGGCGCGCGGCACCGATCTCCCGAGCGAGCGCCATCGCCTCCTGCCGGGCGGCCTCCGCCTCGGCGTACCCGTCCGCCTCGGTCACGTGGAAGTCGCCGTCCGGGTCCTCCCGCGAGCAGTAGAGGTCCGGCACCTCCCGGCCGAGGGTGATCTCCTGGAACCAGAAGCGCTCCACCTCGGTCATGTGGCGGGTCAGCCCGAGCAGCGTCAGTTCCGAGGACGGGACGGCGCGCGTCCGCAGCTGCTCGTCGGTCAGGCCCCGGCACTTCAGGGCGAGGGTGGCCCGGTGGTACTCCAGCCAGCCTTCCAGGCTGGTCCGCTCGTCGGCGGTGGTGGCGGGCTCGGCGCGTTCGGTGATCGTCATGGCGGCCATCCTGGTTCAACGTGCCGCACCGCACCAGGGATTAAGCTGCCCACGTCCCACCACGTGCACAGGAGGCCCCAGGTGAAGGTCGGCGTCATCGGACTCGGCGACATCGCGCAGAAGGCGTACCTGCCGGTCCTCGGCACCCGCCCGGAACTGGACCTGCACCTCCAGACGCGGACCCCCGCCACCCTCGACCGGGTCGGCGACCAGCTCAGGGTCCCCGCCGCCCAGCGGCACACCGACCTCGGCTCGCTGCTGGCGAGCGGCCTGGACGCGGCGTTCGTGCACGCTCCGACCGCCGTCCACCCCGAGATCGTCACTCGGCTGCTGGAGGCCGGTGTACCGACGTACGTCGACAAGCCGCTCGCCTACGCCTACGAGGACTCGGTCCGCCTCGTGGAGCTGGCCGAGCAGCGCGGTGTGACCCTCATGGTGGGCTTCAACCGCCGCTACGCGCCCGGCTACGCGCAGTGCGCCGAGCACCCCCGCGAACTGATCATCATGCAGAAGAACCGGGTCGGGCTGCCCGAGGAGCCGCGGGGCCTGGTGCTGGACGACTTCATCCACGTCGTCGACACGCTGCGCTTCCTGCTGCCCGGCGAGGCCGACCACGTCGGCGTCCGCGCGCGGGTCCGCGACGGCCTCATGGAGCACGTCGTGCTCCAGCTCTCCGGCGACGGCTTCACGGCTCTGGGCGTCATGAACCGGCTCTCCGGCTCCACCGAGGAAATCCTTGAGGTGTCGGGCCAGGACACCAAGCGCCAGGTCGTGAACCTGGCCGAGGTCATCGACCACAAGGGCCAGCCCACCGTGCGTCGCCGCGGCGACTGGGTCCCGGTGGCCCGCCAGCGCGGCATCGAGCAGATCGTCGACACCTTCCTGGCCGCGGTCGAGCTCGGTACGGTCCTCAGCGCCCGGGACGCCCTCCTCACCCACGAGCTGTGCGAGCGGGTGGTGCGGGAAGCGCTGGAGCAGGCCTCCTGAAGGCCCGCGTCCCCTCTGCGGCGCACACTCCGGCCAGCACCAGCAGGGCGCCCCACACGGGCCAGTCGCCCAGCCGCACGTACACGGTGGTGCCCCGGGCCAGCGGCACCCCGTACACCACGGCCGTCCGGTCCCCGGTGCCCAGCGGGGCGCCCAGCCGCTCGCCCGAGGGCCCGTGGACCACGCTCACCCCGGTGAGCGTCGCGTGCACGAAGGGCCGGCCGGTCTCGGCGGCCCGCAGCGCGGCCAGCGAGGCGTGCTGGGCGGGCGCCCAGCTGTCCTGGAAGCTGGACGTGGCCGACTGGGCCACCAACAGGCCGGCACCCTCGCCGACCAGCCGGCGCGACATGTCGGGGAAGGCGGACTCGAAGCACACCAGCGGCCCCACCCGGATCCCCGCCGGCGGCCCCCGCAGCTCCATCAGCACCTGCTCGGTGCCGCGCCTGCGGTCCTCGCCCGCGGCCTTGCCGAACGAGGTCACCCAGCCCAGCACCGCCCGGGCCGGCACGTACTCCCCGAAGGGGACCAGCCGCATCTTGTCGTACCGGTCACCGGTCGGCCCCGAGGGACCCACCAGCACCGAACTCTTGTAGATGCCCGGCCGGTCGGCCGCCCGCGCGTCCACGTTCACCAGCAGCGGTGCGCCGACCCGCGCCGAGAGCGCCGCCAGCCGCCGGGCCAGGTCCGGCCGTGCAGCCAGGTCCGCGCCCACGCTCGACTCGCCCCACACCACCAGGTCCGGCCGCTGCCCCGCCAGGCCGAGGGTCAGCCGCTCGCCCTCGGCGAACCGCCGCTCCACGCCCTCGGCGCCGCCCACCACCCCGGGCTGCACCAGGGCCACGCGCATCTCCTCGTACGGCTCGGGCCGCGGCGCCCAGGTCCACACCGCGCCGGTCAGCACCGCACAGGCGGTCGCCCCGCCCACCGCGACGGCCCGCGCCGGACGGCCGCCGCACACCAGCAGCACCCAGCCGCAGTTGACGGCCACCACCAGCAGGCTGACCAGCCACACCCCGCCCACCGAGGCGAGCCGCAGCGCCGCCGGCACCTGCCACTGGCTCGCCCCCAGCAGCCCCCAGGGCCCGCCCAGCCCCTCCCAGGACCGGACCAGCTCCGACAGCAGCCAGGCCGAGGGCAGAACCACCAGGGAGCACGCGGCGCGCACCGGCGGGGGCCGGCCGGCCAGCATCCGCCGCACCAGCACGCCCCACGGGATCCACAGCGCCCCGAGCAGGCCGGCCAGCGGCAGCAGGAACACGTGCAGGCTGGGCAGCAGCCAGTGGTGCACGGCCACGATGAAGCCCGCCCCGCCCAGCCACCCGTCCAGGGCGGCCCGCCGTGCGGTCGGCGCCGAGCGGGCCAGCAGCATCCAGGGCACCAGGGCCACGAAGGCGAACCACCACAGCCCCGGTGCCGGGAACGCGAGGGCGGGCAGCGCGCCGGCCGCGAACGCGGCACCCGCGCGCCACCACGGGGAGGCGGCGAACCGCCGCCAGGGCCACCACCGCATCAGGCGCCTCCGCTCCCAGTGTGGGCCCCGGTCAGGAGACCGGCGTCCCGGCCGGGGCGAGGTGCCGCCACTTCTCGTGCACCGTGACCTTCCGCAGCCGCCAGCCCTCGTACGTCCTGGCCAGCTCGAAGGTGTAGCGGCCCCCCGCGACGAAATTGGGGGCGGTGAAGAGGTCCGGGCCGCCGGCGCCATCCGTGCCGTCGGTCAGCCGCATCGGGTTGACGAAGTCCGCGCGCACCTCGGCGCGGTCGCCCGGCGAACCGCCCAGGTCCTCCAGCTCCACCCGCCGGTTCACGATCAGGTGCTGGCGGACCGGGAAGATCCGCATCGTCTCGGCCAGCCAGTCGGCCACCTCGCCGGCGGGTCCCTCGATCCCGCCCGCGGAGGTGTAGTCGGCCCGCCCGTCCCGGGTGAACAGGGCCCGGTACGCCACCCAGTCGCCGTCGTCCACGGCCACCGCGTACCCGGTCACCACGGCGTCCACCGCCATCCGGTCCATCACCGTCGCGAGGTCCACACGCTGCGTCATCGGGTCAGTCTGGGACAGCGGGCCCCGGAGGCCAAGAGCCGTGCGGCCACCGGTCTCCGGCACTGGCCGGAACCGGGTGCGCGCGGCCTGACCGCCCGACCGCCCGACCGCTCGGCCGCTCGGCTGTCCGGCCACTCGGCTGCCGCCGACGCCCCGGCCGCCGGGCGACCTGAGGCCCGTACGCCCCATACGCCGTACGCCCTCGACGCAGCCCCGGTGTCACGGCTCCCGCTGCCGCACCACCACCAGGAAGGCGTCCGAGGCCAGGTCCATCACCACCTCGGCCGCCACCCCCTCCCGCATCCGCTCCGCCGCGTACTCCTCGGCGGGCCAGCTCCCGTGCGGACTCCCCGCCGGGAAACGCTCCAGCACCACTCGGCCGCCCATCGGGCACCCCCGGTTCCTCGTCCGGCGGCCGCCCCGACGCGAACCGCCTCCCTGGGCACAACGACGCGAGGCCCGTCCGGGAACGTTCCCGGACGGGCCTCGCGAAGCGGTGGAGAAGGCCGTCAGCCGGCCGACTCGCCCGCGTGGGGGCTGAGCACGTCCGTGCCGACCAGCACGAAGATGGCGATGCCGAGCGCGATCCGGTAGATCACGAAGGGCATGAACGACTTGGTGGTGATGAACTTCATGAACCACGCGATGACCGCGTAGCCGACCACGAAGGCGATGACCGTCGCGAAGATCGTCGGGCCCCAGGAGACGTGCCCCTCGCCCACGCTCTTCAGCTCGTACGCGCCCGACGCGAGCACGGCCGGGATCGCCAGCAGGAAGGAGTAGCGCGCCGCCGCCTCACGCGTGTACCCCATCAGGAGGCCGCCGCTGATGGTCGCGCCCGACCGGGAGACGCCCGGGATCAGCGCCATCGCCTGGCAGAAGCCGAAGATCAGGCCGTCGCGCACGCCCAGCTCCTTGAGCGTCTTGCGCTCCCGGATCGCGCGGTGCCTGCCGCCCACCTCGTCGCGTGCCGCCAGCCGGTCCGCGACACCCAGCACGATGCCCATCACGATCAGCGTGGTCGCGATCAGCCGCAGGTCGCGGAAGGGTCCCTCGATGTGGTCCTTCAGCGTCACGCCCAGCACGCCGATCGGGACCGACCCCACGATCACCAGCCAGCCCATCTGCGCGTCGTGGTCCGAGCGCATCGAGCGGTCCGTCAGGGACCGGAACCACGCGCCCACGATCCGCATGATGTCCTTGCGGAAGTAGATGAGGACGGCGGCCTCGGTACCGATCTGGGTGATGGCGGTGAAGGCCGCGCCCGGGTCCTCCCAGCCGGCGAAGGCCGCCGTCAGCCGCAGGTGGCCGCTGGAGGAAATGGGCAGGAACTCCGTGAGCCCTTGGACGAGACCGAGGATTAGGGATTCGAACCAGCTCATGTCGGGGTGCGCTCGTCCTTGTGATCGTCGGGCAGTTCGGGTCCGATGCTAGGGCCCGTACGGGGGACGTCCGACCACAGGGGTACCCCCGAAGGGTCAGGCGGCCTTCAGCCGGTGACGTTTGCGCCAGGCCACCGCGGCCGCCCCGAGGCCGGACACGGTGATGAACCCCATCGCCGCCAGGAACACCGGGGACGTGGGGGAGGAGGCGCTGCTGCCCGCGATCACGTACGCGGCCGTGTTCGGCACCGTGCCGAGCGCGGTGGCGAGGAGGAACGGCAGCCAGCCGCACCGGCTCACCGCCGCGCAGTAGTTGGCCGCCGCGAAGGGCACGCCCGGGAAGATGCGCACGGCCAGCACCGACCGGAAGCCGTGCCGGCTCAGCTGCCCGTCCGCCGCCTTCAGCCAGCGCCCCCGCACCAGGGGCCGCAGCGCCTCCTGGCCCAGCGTCCGGCCCAGGCCGAAGGCGATGCCCGCGCCGAGCACCGTCCCGGCGACCGCCGCGGCGAGTCCGAACCCGGCCCCGAACAGGGCGCCCGCCGCCAGGTTCAGCAGCGGCCGGGGCACGAACGCGGCCGTGCAGACGCCGTAGCCGACGGCGAAGAGCAGCACCGCGCCGGCGCCCGTGACCTGTGACGGGGGCCAGCCCTCGGAGAGCAGGCGCTGGGGTTCCCAGCGGAGTACGCAGAGCCCCGCGGTCACCAGCAGGACGACGAGCAGGGCCAGCCGGGCGCGGGGCGCGAGCAGCGCGCGGGCGCAGCGGGCGGGCAGGCCCGGGCGGACGGCCGGTGCGGCGGCGGGGGCGGACATCCGGGGAGAGTAACCGACGTACCCGTCGGACCGCCGTAATCTGTGCCTCATGCGGCCGAAGGACACGGGACGGGCGGAAGACGGGGCGGCGGACGGGACGGCGGACGGGAGTACGGCCGGCCTGGGCACGAAGGCCGCCGCAGCGGGCCGGGGCGGGGCGGGCGGGGGCGCTGCGGACGACGGCACCGCCGGTGCGGTCACGCCCCCGCCGAGCGTGCTGGCCGACGCCGTGCTGGAGCGGCTGACGGCCGCGTACGGTCCCGCCGCCGACCCCGTACGGGCCGCGGGCGCAGCCGCGTACATGAAGGGCGTGGCCCCCTTCCTCGGCATCCCGACCCCGCGCCGCCGCGAGCTGTCGCGCGCCGTCCTGGCGGGGCTGCCCCGCCCCGCCGAGGCCGACTGCGCCGCGGTCGCGCTGCGCTGCTGGGCCCTGCCCGAGCGCGAGTACCACTACTTCGCCGTGGACTACCTGCGCCGATACGTCGGCCGCTGCTCCTCGGACCTGCTGCCGGTGGTGCGGCGGCTCCTCGTCACCGTCCCCTGGTGGGACACCGTCGACCTGCTGGCCGCCCACACGGTCGGGCCGCTGGTCGCCGCCGACCCCGCGCTCACGGCCGTGATGGACGACTGGAGCGGGGACGCGGACCTGTGGCTGGTCCGCACCGCCCTGCTGCACCAGCTCCGCTACAAGGAGGCCACGGACACCGGGCGGCTGTTCGGCTACTGCCTGCGCCAGGCCGGCCACCCCGACTTCTTCGTCCGCAAGGCCATCGGCTGGAGCCTGCGCGAGTACGCCAAGACCGACCCGGACGCGGTACGCGAGTTCGTCGCCGGGGCGCGCGACCGGCTGGCGCCGCTGTCGGTGCGCGAGGCCCTGAAGAACCTCTGAGCGCGTTCGGCGGGAGGTGCCCGCGGGTGCCGGGCCCCCGGGTGCCGGGCCGGCGGGCCGCGGCCGGCCGGGCGCCGAACCGGCGGGCGCCGGGCGGCTCCTGAGGGAAAAGCATTCGACCCGGCGGGCGCCGCACGGCAGGATCGGGGGCATGTTCCGGCACGCCTTCCCCGATGCGACGTCCGCCCACGCGGACGCGCCGAAGGCTGCCCTCCTCGCCGACGGGGCCCCGGCCGCGTCGGCGGTGCCGGCTCCGGCCGCGGCGGTCGCCGCCGCCCTCGCCGCGTGGCCCTTCGACGGCGCCCGACGCTGACCCTTCCCGGACATTCCGGCGGACCCCGCAGGGGAAGGGTCGGTCCGGCCCCGGGGTCCCCGCCTTTCCGCGGTACCGCCCGACGGCCCGCGCGCCCCTCGGCGCGCGCCCGGGCGCCGGCCGCGGTCCCACGTCCCAGTTCCGGGAAGGAACCATGCCCAAGACGGCGTACGTCCGCAGCAAGCCCCACCTCAACATCGGCACCATGGGTCACGTCGACCACGGCAAGACCACCCTGACCGCCGCCATCACCAAGGTCCTCGCCGAGCGCGGGGGCGCCGCCTTCGTGCCGTTCGAGCGCATCGACCGGGCCCCGGAGGAGGCCCGCCGCGGCATCACCATCAACCTCACGCACGTCGAGTACGAGACCGACACCCGCCACTACGCCCACGTCGACATGCCCGGGCACGCCGACTACGTCAAGAACATGGTCACCGGGGCCGCGCAGCTCGACGGCGCGATCCTCGTCGTGTCCGCGGCCGACGGCGTCATGCCGCAGACCGCCGAGCACGTGCTCCTCGCCCGCCAGGTCGGGGTGAACCACATCGTGGTCGCCCTCAACAAGGCCGACGCGGGCGACCCCGAGCTGACCGACCTGGTCGAGCTGGAGGTCCGCGAGCTGCTGACCGCGCACGGCTACGGCGGCGACTCGCTGCCGGTGGTACGGGTCTCCGGGCTCCGCGCGCTGGAGGGCGACCCTCAGTGGACGGGGGCCGTCGAGGCGCTGCTGGACGCGGTGGACACGTACGTGCCGATGCCGGTGCGGTACACGGACGCCCCGTTCCTGCTGCCGGTCGAGAACGTGCTGACCATCACCGGGCGCGGCACGGTCGTCACCGGCGCCGTGGAGCGCGGCACGGTGCGGGTCGGCGACCGGGTGTCCCTGCTCGGCGCGGGCGCCGAAGAGGCGGCCGAGACCGTGGTCACCGGACTGGAGACCTTCGGCAAGCCGATGGAGTCCGCGGAGGCGGGCGACAACGTGGCCCTGCTGCTGCGCGGCGTCCCGCGGAACGGGGTGCGGCGCGGCGACGTGGTCGCGGCACCGGGCAGCGTGGCGCCGAGCCGGCGGTTCACCGCGCAGGTGTACGTCCTCTCGGCGCGGGAGGGCGGCCGCCGGACGGCGCTGTCCAGCGGCTACCGGCCGCAGTTCTACATCCGCACCGCGGACGTGGTGGGGAGCGTGGACCTGGGCGGGGCGGGAACGGCCCGCCCCGGCGAGACGGTCACGATGACCGTCGAGCTCGGGCGCGACGTGCCGCTGGAGGCGGGGCTCGGCTTCGCGATCCGCGAGGGCGGGCGGACGGTCGGCGCGGGTACGGTGACGTCCCTGGGCTGATCCCCTGCCGCCCCGGTGTGCGGGCGGCGGTCCGGCGTGCGCCAGACTGCCGTCCACACGCGGACGCGGGAACCCGCGGGACCGGGGCGACACGATGGGGTGGGCGATGGGCGGCGACACGGCACTGGTGCTCGGCGGAGGCGGCCTGACCGGGATCGGCTGGGAGGCCGGGATCCTGTGCGGGCTGGCCGAGGCGGGCGTGAACCTCTTCGACGCCGAGCTGGTGGTCGGCACGTCCGCCGGATCGGTCGTCGGCGCGCAGCTGGCCTCCGGGCTGCTGACCCCGCGGGAGCTGTACGAGCGCCAGACCGGAGACGCCTCGGGGGAGCGGGCCGCCCGGCTGGGCCCCGGGCTGCTGGCCCGGTACGCGGGCGCCATGCTGCGGGCCAAGGACGCCCGGGCCTACGGGGCGCGGCTGGGCGCGATGGCGCTGGCCGCCGAGACCGAGCCGGAGGAGGTGCGCCGCGAGGTGCTGGCCGGGCGGCTGGTCTCGCAGGAGTGGCCGGACGGGCCGGAGCTGCCGGAGCTGCTGGTCACGGCGGTGGACGCGGTCACGGGGGAGTTCCGGGCCTTCGGGCGGGACAGCGGGGCCACCCTGCTGGAGGCGGTGGGCGCGAGCTGTGCGGTGCCGGGGGTGTGGCCGCCGGTGACCATCGGGGGGCGGCGCTGGATCGACGGGGGGATGCGGTCGGGCACCAACGCCGACCTGGCCGCCGGGTACCGGCGCGTGGTGGTCCTCGCGCCGATGCCGGGCGGCGCGGGGGTGCTGGCCTCGGCGCGGTCGCTGGCGGAGGGGCTGCGGGCCGGGGGCTCGTCGGTGCTGCTGGTCTCGCCGTCGCGGGAGGCCAGGCGGGCCTTCGGGCGGAACGTACTGGACCCGGCCCGGCGGCGGCCGGCCGCCGAAGCGGGGCTGGCGCAGGCGGAGGGGGTGGCCGCCGAGGCCGCGTCCCTCTGGGGGTAGGCGGTCCCGGGCCGTGCCGGGCGCCGCCCGTGCCGCGTGGGAGCGGGTGCGGGGCGTGCGGGTGCGGGCCGTTGCCCTGCGGGGCACTCCCCTCCCCACCCTTCTCCCGTTCACCGGGGCTCCGCCCCGGACCCCTTCGGGGCTGCGCCCCAGGCCCCCGCAGGGCCGAGTCCCGGATCCGGCGGAGCCACGTCCCGGACCCCTGTGGGGCTGCGCACCACACCCCTGCGTGGGAGCGCAGCTCCAGGCCCTCGCTGGGCTGTGCGCCGGGTGCTGCGGGCGGTGTGGAGCGGGGCCGGGGTCCCGGGGGCGGTGGGGGTGGGGAGAATGGTGGGGTGGATGACGAGGCGGTGCCCGTGATGCGGGGCGTGGACAGTGGGTGGGCGAAGTTGATGCCCGACGTCGACCGGGAGCGGGGGTGGCTGCTCACGCTCGACGGGGCGCCGCAGTCGTACGTCGATCTGGACGACCCCGCCCACCTGGAGTTCGAGTACGCCCGCCGGCTGGGCCACGTACTCGACGTCGCCGCCCCCGAGGGCGACCCGCTGGACGTCGTCCACCTCGGCGGCGGCGCCCTGACCCTGCCCCGCTACGTGGCCCACACCCGGCCCGGTTCGCGGCAGTTGGTCGTCGAGTTCGACCGGGGACTGGTCGAACTGGTGCGGGAGCACCTGCCCTTCGACGGCGCGGAGGTCCTCGTACGGGACGCCCGCGCCTGGATCGAGGACGCCCCCGACGCCACCGCGGACGTGATCGTCGCCGACGTCTTCGGCGGCTCGCGGGTGCCGGCCCAGCTGACCTCCCTGGAGTACGCCCGCCAGGCGGCCCGTGTGCTGCGCCCCGGCGGCGTCTACGCGGCCAACCTCGCGGACGGTGCCCCCTTCGGCTTCCTCCGCTCCCAACTGGCCAACTTCACCGCCGTGTTCCCGTGCGTGGCGCTGGTCGCCGAGCCCGCGGTCCTGCGCGGCCGCCGCTTCGGCAACGCCGTACTGCTTGCCGGCCACCGGGAGCCGGACCTCGCCGCGCTCGCACGCCGCTGCGCCGGCGACGCCTTCCCCGCCCGCGTCGAGGACGGCGAGGCGCTCAGCCGGCTGACCGCCGGCGCCGCGACCGTGGCGGACGCGGACGCCGTGCCGTCACCCCAGCCGCCCGACGGGGCTTTCCGCATCGGCTGACCCGGCGGCACCCGCCGCCTTCATGCCGGCCGGCCGCCGCGTCATCCGGCGCACGTCAGGGACCAGCAGCACCGCTGCGGTCACCGCCACCACGAGCGCGGCGCAGCCCCACAGCGCGGCCGTCCGGCCCACCAGCGACTCCACCGGCCCCGCCAGCGCGGTGGCCAGCGGCAGCATGGACACGGAGCCGAACCAGTCGTAGGCGGAGACCCGGGAGAACTTCTCCTCCGGGATCTCCTGGTGCATCGTCGCCATCCAGGAGACGCCGAACACCTCGATCGCGGTGCCGCTGACGAACATCACCGCGCACAGCGCCCAGGTCGGCACCGGCACGGCCAGCGCCGCCGACGGCATCGCCAGCGGGAACACGCACAGCGTGCCCACCAGCAGCAGCCGACGCGGCTTCCACCGCATCATCAGCACCGCGCCCGCGATGGTGCCCACTCCGAAGGCGCCCAGGGCGAGCCCCCACGGGCCCGCGCCGCCGAGTTCGTCCCGGGCGACCAGCGGCCCGTACACGGACTCGGCCGCGCCGACGACGGCCACCACGACGGAGAACTGGAGCACGATGCTCCACAGCCAGGGCCGGGTGACGAACTCCTGCCAGCCCTCCCGCAGGTCGGACAGCAGGCCGCCGCCCGGCTCCCGCTCCGGCACGTGGCTGACGTCGAGGAAGGCCCGCATCGCCCCGGCGACGGCGAAGGCCGCCGCGTCGACGGCGAGCACCCAGCCGGGGCCGAGCGCGGCGATCATCGCGCCGCCGAGCGCCGCGCCGCCGATGCCCGCGCCGTTCATCGACATCCGGAAGAGCGCGAAGGCGCGGTTGGCCTGCTCGCCGGAGACGGTGGACAGCAGCATGCCCTCGGCGGCGGGATTGAAGAACGCCTGCCCGGTGCCGCCCAGGGCGGACAGCAGCATCATCTGCCACAGCTGCGCCTCGCCCGTCAGCACGAGGACGGCGAAGACGGCCTGCGAGAGGCAGTTGAGGGCGTTGGCCCCGACCATCACCCGGTGCCGCGGGATCCGGTCCGCCAGCGCCCCGCCCACCAGCAGGAAGAGCACAAGCGGCAGCGTGCGGGCGGCGGCGACCAGGCCGACGTCCCCGCCGGAGCCCCCGGACTGGAGCACGGCGAAGGCCGCCGCGATCAGGGCACCGTGGCTGCCCAGGTTCGTCACGACCGCGGCGGCCGTCAGCAGGGTGTAGTTGCGGCCCGCCCACGAGGGGCGGGCCGGACGCCGGAACGTCATCCGTTCGTGAGCCGCACGGTGCTCATGATCTTCTTGACCGTGGCGTGCGGGATCTCGTCCTTCACGTTGTTGGGCGCGTAGAGCACCCAGCTGGAGAAGTCACCCTTGGCGTTCTTGAAGCTGAAGGCGATGGACTTGCCGTCCGTGGAGCACTTGTGCTCCTTCTTCACGCCGTTGGCCGTGGCCGTGGCGTAGTGGCCCTTCAGGCCCGACTTGGTGGTGTACGGCTTGGCCTTGGTCACCTTGACGGTGCCCTTTGGCTCGGTCTGCGCGTACGCCGCCCACACCCAGTTGCCGGCCTCGTTCCGCGCGGCCTCGGCGGTGTCCTTCGCGCCCTGTCCGCCCTTGGTGCCGGAGCCCGCCAGGCTGTAGTCCTCCTCGTCGCCGTCCTTGTCGGAGTCGACGATGCACCACTGCTCCTTGAGGGAGGCGGGCGCGGACATGCTGATGATCGGCTGGCCGGTGTCCTTCTTCTCGTCGGCGAAGCCCATGTAGGTGTCCGGCGTCTCGACCTTCCACTCCGGCGGAACGTCGAAGGCGGTGCCGTACTTGGGGTTCACGACCACCTTCCACCCGGGGATGGTCGGCTTGAGGTCGCCGCTGCCGCGCGGGTTGGCGCTCGCGGAGGCCGAGGCGGACGCGGAGGGCTTGGCGGAGGGCTTGCCGTCGGCCTCGTCCTTCTTGTCGTCGTCCCGCGTCAGGACGTAGGCGCCCATCACGGCCGCGGCCACGACCACCACGGAGGTCGCGATGATCGCGATCATCGTGGTCTTCTTGCGGCCGTCCGAGGGCTCCTGGCCGTACGGGTCGTACGGCTGCTGGTACGCCCACTGCTCGGCGGCCGGCGGCTGCTGGGCGTACGGGCCCGGCTGGCCGAAGCCGCCCTGCTGCGGGTAGCCGTAGCCCTCCTGCGGCGCGGCCGGGGGCTGCTGCGGGTAGCCGTACCCCTCCTGCGGCGCGGCCGGCGGCTGCTGGGGGTATCCGTACCCGCCCTGCGGTGCCGCGGGCGGCTGCTGGGGGTAGCCGTAACCACTCTCACCGGCGGGCTGCTGGTAGGGGTTCGGCGGTTGTCCCGGCTGCCCCGGCTGCGCGGGCTGCTGGTACGGGTTCTGATTCGCGTCCTGCGGGTTCTGCTCGCCCCCGGGCGGCTGCTGTCCTGGCCACATGGCCGTAACCATAGAGGTGGCGGGTGACACGGGCTACGGCCGCCCCCGCCCCAAGGTCTGGCCAATGCTGCCTACTCGTGGGTAACATCCTGGCCCATGAGCGCTGATCAGATGAACGTAGGCGAACTGCTGGCGGCCACCGTGCCGATGGTCCGGACGCTGAACCTGGAGTTCCTGGAGACCACCCCGGAGCGCGCCGTGCTGCGCCTGCCGGACCAGCCCGACTACCACAACCACATCGCGGGCCCGCACGCCGGTGCGATGTTCACGCTGGCCGAGTCGGCCAGCGGCGCCATCGTCATCGCCGCCTTCGGGGACCAGCTCTCCCGCGCCGTGCCGCTCGCCGTGAGCGCCGAGATCGGCTACAAGAAGGTCGCCAAGGGCGCCGTCACCGCCACCGCGACCCTGGGCCGCCCGGCCGCCGAGGTCGTCGCCGAGCTGGACGCGGGCGGCCGCCCCGAGTTCCCGGTGACCATCAGCATCCAGCGCGAGGACGAGGCCGTCACGGGCGAGATGACCGTGATCTGGACGCTGCGCCCCAACGCGTAGCAGCACACCCCGCGACGGCGGCGGGGTCCCTCACGGGGCCCCGCCGTCGTCGTCGTGTCCGGACCGGCCGCGGGCACGTCGCGGCCCCGCCCGGTCAGCCCGCCGGGTGCTCCAGGTACGCGACCGTGCCCGTGCGGCGGGCCTCGGCCACCGCGCCCAGGCGCGCGAAGGCCTCGGGCGTCATCAGGCGCCGCCACTCCTCCAGCGTGTGCACCCGGAACTCCGAGTGCTCCGACGGGTCCAGGACGATCGCGTCGAGCTGGTCGTCCGTGAGCGTGCCGCCGTCGAAGACGAAGCCGATCTTGTTGGCCGGCCACTCGCCGTCCGGGCCCCCGAAGGTCACCCCGCGCAGCACGGGTGCCCCGGCGAAGACCATCCCCGTCTCCTCGCGGCACTCCCGCACCGCGCACTCCCAGGGCGTCTCGCCGGGATCCATGTTCCCGCCGGGCCACTGCCACTGGCCCTCGTTGTACACGGCGCGCAGCTGTACGGGCCGGTCCCGCGCGTCGGTGAAGAACAGACAGGCGTACGAGGAGGCGCGGGCGATCGTCTCGATGTACTGCTCGGGCGGCAGCCAGGTGGAGGTCATGCTCCTCGTCTACCAGCCGGGGCACGCCGACACGCCGGGGAGCACGCGCCGTCCGTCCTTCCGTGCGGGTCCGGGGCGGGTTCGGGGCGGGTCCGGGCGTACGGGCAGTCGGGTTAATCCCGGGCGCCGCACCGGGGCGCCGGGCCCGGCCGTACGGGGCACGCGGCGCAGAGTGGCACGCGCGGGGAGTTCCGGCGCGGGGCTGCCCGCACCCAGCCGGTGCCGCCACCCCCAGGAGTGACCGCCCATGAGCGAGCACGTGTCCCGCCGTACCGCGATCCGCCTGCTCGGCGCCGCCGCCGTGGCCGCCGGCGGCGCGGGGTGCACGGTGACTCCGGGGGCGGGCGCCCGTACCGGCGCCGAGCCCGTCACCGCCGCCCGGCTCTCCGCCGAGGCCCCCGCCCGCCCCGCGAGGCCCGGCAGCGCGGCCCGGGTCCAGGCCCTGCTCGAACGCCTCACGCTGGACGAGAAGCTGGGGCTCCTGCACGGCGACCGCGACCCCGCCTCCCTCGGCCAGGCCGGGTACGTCCCCGGCGTGCCCCGGCTCGGCATCCCCCCGCTCCGCCTCGCCGACGGTCCCGCCGGCGTGCGCGTGGCCAAACCCGCCACCGCCCTGCCCGCACCCGTGCTCCTCGCCTCCGCCTTCGACCTGGCGCTGGCCCGTGAGTACGGCCGGGTCATCGGCCGCGAAGGGCGCGCACTGGGCCAGGACGTGCTGCTCTCGCCCATGGTGAACCTGATCCGCACCCCGTACGCCGGGCGGAACTTCGAGACCTTCGCCGAGGACCCCAAGCTCACCGCGGACCTGGTCGCGGAGGTGATCCGCGGCATCCAGGACGAGGGGCTCGTCGCCACGGTCAAGCACTTCGCCCTCAACAACCAGGAGCAGGGCCGCACGTCCGTCGACGTGGTGGCGGGGGAGCAGGTGATGCACGAGACCGAACTGCGCGGCTTCGAGGCCGCCGTCGGCGCCGGCTGCGGCTCCGTGATGGGCGCCTACAACAAGGTCAACGGCGTGTACGCGTGCGAGAGCAAGCCGCTCCTGGACGAAGTGCTGCGCGGCCGCTGGGGGTTCGAGGGCTGGGTGATGTCGGACTGGGACGCCACCCACAGCACGGCCGCCGCCCTCACCGCCGGGCTCGACATGGAGATGCCCGGCGGCCGCCACTTCGGTGCCGCGCTCAAGCAGGCCGTCACCTCGGGCAAGGTGCCGCTCGGCCACGTCGACCGCGCCGTGAGCCGCCTGCTGGCCACCCTGGACCGCTTCGGGCTGCTCGACGGCGCGCCGCCCGCCCGGCCCGTGCGTGACCCCGCCGCCGGCGCCCGCACCGCCCGCCGGGTGGCCGTCGCCGGGGCCGTACTGCTGCGCAACGAGCGCGGCACCCTGCCGCTCACCGGGCCCGCCGCCCGCTCCCTGGCCGTCGTCGGGCCCACCGGGCAACACCCCTTCGTCAGTGGAGGCGGCAGCGCCCACGTGGTGCCCGACCGTGCCGAGAGCCCGCTCGACGCCCTGCGCCGGCGCGCGGGCAAGGGCGCGCAGGTGCGCTACGCCCTCGGAGAGGACCTGTACGGCCGCCCGCTCCCCGGCAACGCGCTCACCCCGGCCGCCGCCCTCGACGACCGGGCCGTGGCGGCCGGACGCACCTGGACCCACCAGGGCAGGTTCACGCTGGCCGCCGACGACGAGTGGACCCTGTACGTCCACTACACCGGCCGCCGGCCCAGCGTGAAGCTCGACGGCGAGGAGTTGTTCCCCGTCCGGCAGGGCGTGGCCGAGTTCTTCGCGGGCGGCCTGCTCGGCACCGCGCCCGACGGCCGCACCGTACGCCGCCGCACCCTCCGCCTGGCCAAGGGCACCCACACGCTCGCCGTCTCCGCCGAGGGCGGCCCGGCCGGCCAGCGCTTCCGGCTCCGCCACAGCACCCGGGCCACCCGGGAGGCGGACCTCGCCGAGGCCGTACGCACCGCCAGGGGAGCCCACAGCTGCGTGCTCTTCGCCTACGAGGACGCCACCGAGGGCCGTGACCGCACCTCGCTCGCCCTGCCCGGTGCCCAGCAGCGCCTGATCGAGGCCGTCACCGCGGTCAACCCCCGCACCACCGTGGTGCTCAACACCTCCTCCAGCACCACCATGCCGTGGCTGGACCGCACGGGCGCCGTGCTCCAGATGTACTACCCGGGCCAGGAGGGCGCCGCGGCCACCGCCGCCGTGCTCTTCGGGGACGAGGACCCGGGGGGCCGGCTCACCCAGACCTTCCCCGCGACCGAGCACCTCCACCCGGTCGCCGGGGATCCCCTGCGCTACCCCGGGGTGGCGGGCCGCCAGGAGTACACCGAGGGCGTCCACGTGGGGCACCGCTGGTACGACGCGCAGCGGGTGGCGCCGCTCTTCGCGTTCGGGCACGGGCTCTCGTACACCTCCTTCGGCTATGAGAAGCTCGCCGTCCGGCAGCGCGGGGAGGGCCTCGCGGTCGAGTTCACCGTCCGCAACACCGGCGCCCGCCGCGGCACCGAGGTGGCCCAGGTCTACCTCGGCCCCTCGCCCGACCTCCGCCTCGACCAGCCGGTCCGGGCGCTCGCCGGGTATGCCCGCCTCACCCTCGACCCCGGCAGGTCCCGCCGCGTCACGGTCGCCGTCGACGCCCGCACCCTGTCCTCCTGGGACCCGGCCGCGCACGGCTGGGTCCTCGGCACCGGGCGGCGCGAGGTCTGGGCCGGGCGGTCCTCGCGGGACCTCCCGCTGCGCGGTGCGGCCGAGGTCCGGCGGGCGGCCGCCACCGGATGAGGAGCGGGTAGGCTCGCGGACTGTGCCGCCGGGGGCGCGCACGCGGGCGAGGGACCCAGGGAAGCGAGGACGTACGGGTGCACATCCAGGAATGGCTCGAGACCGTACCGGCGGTCAGCATCTACCTGCTGGTCGGCCTGGTGATCGGGCTGGAGTCGCTCGGCATCCCGCTTCCCGGCGAGATCATCCTGGTCAGCTCGGCCCTGCTCGCCTCGCAGCACGGCGAGGTCGACCCGCTGGTGCTGGGCGTCTGCGCCACCGCGGGCGCGATCATCGGCGACTCGATCGGCTACGCCATCGGCCGCAAGGGCGGCAGGCCGCTGCTGGCCCGGCTCGGCAAGCGGTTCCCCAAGCACTTCGGCGAGCAGAACATCGCCATGGCCGAGCGGTCCTTCGAGAAGTGGGGCATGTGGGCCGTGTTCTTCGGCCGCTTCGTCGCCCTGCTCCGCATCTTCGCCGGTCCGCTCGCGGGCGTGCTGCAGATGCCGTACTGGAAGTTCCTCATCGCCAACGTCTTCGGCGGGATCCTCTGGGCCGGCGGCACCACGGCCGTCATCTACTACGTCGGCGTCGTGGCCGAGGCCTGGCTCAAGCGCTTCTCGTGGCTCGGGCTGGTGGCCGCGGTGCTCGTCGGCCTCACCTCGATGCTCGTGCTGAAGAACCGTGCGAAGAAGGCGGCGGCGCGCGTCGAGGCCGAGGGGACGGCCGCGCCCGCGCAGGCCGCCGCCGCCACGGACTGACCCGCCGGACACCGCCCGGCGCCCATCGCCTACCGTGCACGTGGGCGCGAGACGAGAACCAGCGGTACGGCAAGGAGAAGGCGATGGCGGAGCAGCAGGCACTCGTGCACGGCGTGGGCGGCAAGGAGCCGCAGGTGCACCCGGAGGCGTTCACCGCGCCCACGTCCGTCGTGATCGGCGAGGTCACCCTGGGCGCCGGCGCCAGCGTCTGGTACCACGGCGTGCTGCGCGCCGACTGCGGACCGATCGTGATCGGCGCCGACAGCAACATCCAGGACAATTGCACCGTACACGTGGACCCCGGCTTCCCGGTGGCCGTCGGCGAGCGCGTCTCCGTCGGCCACAACGCGATCCTGCACGGCTGCACCGTGGAGGACGACGTGCTGATCGGCATGGGATCCACGGTCCTGAACGGCGCGGTCATCGGCGCCGGTTCGCTGGTCGCCGCGCAGGCACTGGTGCCGCAGGGCATGGTGGTGCCGCCCGGCTCGCTCGTCGCCGGAGTGCCCGCCAAGGTCAGGCGGCAGCTGACGGACGAGGAGCGCGAGGGCATCAGGCTGAACGCCCGGATGTACCAGGACCTGGTCAAGGCCCACCGCGAGGCGCTGGCCTGACCGCCCCCGCGGCCGGTGGGGTGAAGATCACAGGCCGTCGGTCCGGACGCCCGGGCCGGCGGCCATTACCGTGTCCGGGTGCCGAAGAACAGAAACACGTTCTCATCCTGGCGGGCGCGGGCCGCGTCCCGGGCCGCCCACGCGGCCTGGGGCTGGATGCAGCGGGCCGGGGCCGTGACCGCGGAGCACCCCGGGCGGCTGCGCTTCGGCGCCATCGGGCCGAACACCCGCCTCGCCTTCCCCCAGGGCACCGTCTTCGGCGAACGCTGGATCCATCTCGGGGACCACTGCATCATCGCCGAGCAGGTGACCCTCACCGCCGGCATGATGCCCGGCCTCGACCTGGGCAACGACCCCGTCCTGGAACTCGCCGACGGCGTCGTCCTGGGCCGCGGCAGCCACGTGATCGCCGACGCGAGGATCACCGTCGGCAGGGACACCTTCTGCGGGCCCGGCGTGTACATCACGTCCACGAACCACAGCTACGACGACCCGGACGAGCCGGTCGGCAGGCAGTGGCCGCGCAGCGAGCCGGTCGAGATCGGCCCCGGCTGCTGGCTCGGCACCGGCGCGGTGATCCTGCCCGGCGCGCGGCTGGGCCGGAACGTCGTGGTGGCCGCGGGTGCCGTCGTACGCGGAGAGGTGCCCGACCACGCCGTGGTGGCCGGGGCGCCGGCCAAGGTCGTACGCCGCTGGCTGCCCGCCACCGGCTGGCAGCCCCCGCTGCGCACGCCCGCCCCGGTGCCGATCCCGGACGGGGTGACGCCGGAGCAGCTGCGGGCCCTGGCGGAGGCGGAACGGGCCGGACTGCTGGACGCCCTGGAGGGCTGACCGGCTCCGGGTTCCCGCCCGGCGGCCGGGCCGGCTCAGCCGGCGGCGAGCAGGACCGTTCCGGCGAGGGCGAGGCCGGCCCCCGCGGCCTGCACCGTCCGCAGCCGTTCCCTGAGCACCCCGCGGGCGGCCAGTGCCGTCACCACCGGGTAGAGCGAGGCGAGCACGGCGGCGACCGTCACCGGTCCGTGCTGCGCGGCCAGCGCGTACGTGCCGTTCGCGGCCACGTCGGCGAGACCGACGAACGCCAGCGCCGGCAGCGCCGCCCACACCACGCCGGGGCCGGCGCCCGCGGGCAGCACCGGGTTGCCGCGCCGTGCCGAGAACCACAGCGCCGTACCGCCGGCGGCCACGTTGGTCACGCGCTGCACGAAGAGCGCGAGGAACAGGCCCGTCACGGTCGTCGAGGCCTCCGCGATCAGGGCCATCACGGCACCGAAGCCGAAGGCCGCCAGCAGCGTGAGCAGCACGGCCTTGCGCTGGACCGGCGCGCCCCGCAGCTCGGGACCGCCGGCCAGCACGATGCCGACGACGGCGACCGCGATGCCGGCCACCTGGGCCAGGCCGGGGCGCTCGCCCACGGCCAGGCCCACGCCCACCGGAACCACCACGCCGAGCGAGCCCAGCGGCGAGACCACGCCCATCGGGCCCAGGGCCAGGGCCTGGTAGAAGGCGATCATCGCGACCGGGCCCACCAGGCCGGCGGCCACCGCGAACCAGAGCTGCGGGCCCGCCTCGGTCCAGGCGCCGGTCGCCAGTACGACGGCGCCCAGCACCAGTACCGCGATCACCTGCGAGACCACGACCACCGTGAGCGCCGGCAG
This sequence comes from Streptomyces sp. NPDC086023, assembly GCF_044540325.1. Classification (NCBI taxonomy): domain Bacteria; kingdom Bacillati; phylum Actinomycetota; class Actinomycetes; order Kitasatosporales; family Streptomycetaceae; genus Streptomyces; species Streptomyces sp. NPDC086023. Next base: position 19,472 of record NZ_JBITRX010000031.1, on the reverse strand, counting down.
GCGCCGGGTGAGCAGCCCGCCGCCGAAGTCGGCGAAGCCCCACAGCAGGGCGGTGGCCAGGGCGAGCAGGACGGTCATGTCAGGGCCTCGCAGTACAGTGCGGTGAACGGTGGAGTACAGCGCAGACTAGTTCACTCCATTGAACCCTGCCATACAAAATATTGACGATCGGATGCCGGACGGAACCGTGACGGACCTCGAAGAGCTCACCCAGGCGCTCGCCCGCAACCTCAAGAAGTGGCGGGTGGAGCGCCAGTTCACCCTGGACGCCCTGGCCGCCAGGTCCGGCGTCAGCCGAGGGATGATCATCCAGATCGAGCAGGCCCGTACGAATCCCAGCGTGGGCACCACGGTGAAGCTCGCCGACGCGCTCGGCGTCAGCATCACCACGCTCCTCGACCACGACCGGGGGCCGCGGGTGCAGGTCGTGCTCCCGGAGGAAGGCGTGCGGATGTGGTCGGCCGCGGGCGGCAGTTCCGCCGTGATGCTCACCGGAGACGACCGGCGCGGCCCGCTGGAGCTGTGGGCGTACCGCCTGGAGCCCGGCGAGGGCGCGGACTCCGACCCCCACCCGGCCGGCACCGTCGAGATGCTGCACGTCACCGCCGGGGAACTCGCGCTGGTGGTGGACGGCGAGGAGTTCGCGCTGCCCGCGGGCTCGGCGGCCACCTTCGACGCGAACGTGCCGCACGGCTACCACAACCGGGGCGCGGAGACCGCCGAGATGACCCTCGCGGTCTCCATCCCGCCCGTGGGCTGACCGTCAGCCGAGGGCCGCGTCCGCCGCGGGGCCCGTCAGCCGAGGGCCGGGATCTCGATGGCGGGGCAGCGGTCCATCACCATGTGCAGGCCGGACTTCCGGGTGCGGTGGTACGCCGCCTCGTCGACCACGCCCAGCTGGAACCAGACGGCCTCGGCGCCGGCCGCCGCGGCCTGGTCGGCCACCGGTCCGGCCAGTGCGCTGTTGACGAACACGTCCACCACGTCGATCTTGAACGGGACGGCGTCCAGCGACGGGTAGCCCCGCTCGCCGTGCACGGTCTCGGCCTTCGGGTGCACCGGAACGATCCGCTTGCCGTACCGCTGGAGCACCCGCGCCACACCGTAGGCCGCGCGGTCCTGGTTGGCGGACAGGCCCACCACGGCCCAGGTGTCGCCCAGCTCCGTGAGGATCCTGCGGATGGTCGCCGGGTCTGCGTACACGCCTGTCTCCTTCGTCCCTTGGTCGTCCCCGGGGTCAACACCGCCGACGACCTCGGGGATTCCCGGTCGCTTAGGGTGGGTGGGTGAAGGCAGACCAGTACGTGACGGTGGCCCGCGAGGGCGTGCACGAGACCGAGATCAACCGCTCGCGCTTCATCTGCTCCTTGGCGCCGGCCGCCACCGAGCAGGAGGCGCAGGACTTCGTCGCGCGCATCCGCAAGGAGCACCCGACCGCCACGCACAACTGCTTCGCCTACGTGATCGGCGCCGACGCCGCGGTGCAGAAGGCTAGCGACGACGGCGAGCCCGGCGGCACCGCCGGCGTGCCGATGCTCCAGATGCTGATGAGGCGCGAGGTGCGGTACGCGGTGGCCGTCGTCACTCGCTACTACGGCGGCGTCAAGCTCGGCGCCGGCGGCCTGATCCGCGCGTACGGCGGAGTCGTCGGCGAGGCGCTCGACGAGCTCGGCACGCTGACCCGCCGGCGCTACCGGCTCGCCACCGTGACCGTCGACCACCAGCGGGCCGGCAAGACCCAGAACGACCTGCGGGCCACCGGCCGCGCGGTGCTGGACGTGCGGTACGGCGAGGCCGTCGCCATCGAGATCGGCCTCCCCGAGGCCGACGTCGAGGCGTTCCGGGCCTGGCTCGCGGACACCACCGCGGGGACGGCCGCCTTCGAACTGGGCGGGGAGGCCTACGGCGACGCGTAGGCCTCCCCGAGAGACTGCACCCCCGCGTCAGCGGAACAGGCGGTGTGCGTGGCGCAGCGCGTACCCCGCCACGTCCGCGCCCAGCCGCACGCCGGCCTCGTCGGCGGTGCGGGAGTGGATGCCGGACCAGACGCGGGCGTCCACGTTCTCCCGGGTCAGCTGCTGCCAGTCGGTGTACGTGCGGGTGACGCCCGGCGCCGTCGGGCTGGTCAGCGTGTACGGCGCGGTGCGCGCCCCCGCGAGGGAGGTCAGCAGGACCTCGGCGGCGCCGGCGTAGGTGCCGTGGCCGCTCGGGTAGTCGGGGTGCGCCGGGGTGTTGTGCAGCGGGGACCAGGTCGTGTCCTGGGCGACGTTCCCGGTGCGGATGGCGGTGACGGGGCGCCAGCGCAGGTGGGTGTACTTGCTGTCCGACGTGGCGATCTGGGTGTCGACCAGCGCGGCGTGGAACAGGCCCACGAAGGCGGCGCGCTCGGCGGTGGACGCCCTGGACCGGGACAGTGCCACGCGCAGCGGCTCGGTGTAGAGGGCGAGCGAGCCCCCGTACCAGAAGGTGGCCGTCTCGGTCTGCCGGGCGGTGCGGACGGCGCTGTCCGCACCGCCGTAGGCGCGGACCTCGGCGAGGTCGGCGAGGTACCGGGCGGAGCCGAGCGCCGGCGGCGGGCCGAGCCGGAACTGCCGGGGGCTGTCCAGGAGGAACGGCCTGGCCACGCGGTTGCCGTACTGCACGGCGGGCGCGTAGCCGTTCGGGGTGGGCTGCCAGACGCCGGGGGCGGCGGCCGGCACGGTGAACGGCGCGTTGACCGATGCCGGGTCGAGGCCGTCGCCGGTGCGGGAGGCCAGCACGGCCTTGGCCTGGCGGGCTCCGGCGGCGACGCCGCGGCGCTCCGCGGAGCCGTCGGGGACGCGGCGCAGGGTGGCCGCGAGGGCGGCGTCGAGCTCCGCCGTACGGGATGGCGCGAGCGCGACGAGGGAGTCGTGGATGGCGGAGGCGACGGCGGCGTCCTGGAACGCAGCGCGGTTCGGCCCGTGGGGGGCCTCGCGGGTGGCGCGGGCGGCAGCGATCCAGCTGATGGCCCAGGTGCGGCTGTTGGTGATCTGGGTGGGTGCCGCGGCGGCGTCGACGGTCTGCGCGGTGACGTCGTACCACTCGCCCACGACGTTCTCGCGGTCCTTCGCGGGCGCGGCGGCCTGGGCGGGCATGGCGCCGACGGCCATGAGCAGGGCGGAGCCGAGGGCGAGCAGGGCGGACCTCTTCACGAGCACTCCCGGTGACGGTGGGTGGCGATCTTGTGGCGCTCGGAAGCCAACCAGGGGGTTCGGGGTGGGACAAGTGCCGTGATCCGGCCATGACGCGATTGCCATGCGGGCGTCACACGGGTGACACACCGAGGCCCGGGGAACGGCCCCGCAGGGCCGTCACCCACCCGTGCGGCCGACCGGTCGGCGCAGAGTCAACGGTTCGGCCGGGTCCGCGAAGTGGCGCGCCACCTCGGCCGGTGTGACCTCCCGGAGGGCCGGCGGGGCCCAGTGCGGGGTGCGGTCCTTGTCCACCACCTGCGCGCGCACCCCCTCGGGGAGGTCCGGCGACGCGAGGGCGGCGAGCGAGACCCGCCACTCCTGCTCCAGCACCTCCTCCAGAGAGCCCAGCGACCGGGCCCGGCGCAGCGCGGCCAGGGTGACCTTCAGCGAGGTGGGGGAGTGGCCCAGGATCCGCTCCGCGGCCTCCTTCGCCGCCGGCTCGCCGTACCCCTGGAGCCGGTCCACGATCTCCTCCACCGTGTCCGCCGCGTAGCAGGCGTCGATCCAGTCCCGGTGCTCCGCCAGCGCCGCGTCCGGTGCCGGGCGCGCGAAGTCCCGTACCGCCTCCGCGCCCTCGGCGGCCACCGCCTCCGTGAGCCGGCCCAGGTCGGCCGAGGGCACGAACAGGTCCGCGAAGCCGCACAGCAGCGCGTCGCCCGGCCCCATCGCGTCGGCCGTCAGCGCCAGGTGCGTGCCGAGCTCGCCGGGCGCCCGGCCCAGCAGGTACGTGCCCCCGACGTCCGGCACGAAGCCGATGCCCACCTCCGGCATGGCCACCCGCGAGCGCTCCGTGACGACCCGCACGCTCCCGTGGGCGGACAGCCCCACGCCGCCGCCCATCACGATGCCGTCCATCAGCGCGACCCACGGCACGGCGAGCCGTGCGATGCGCGCGTTCAGCCGGTACTCGTCGCGCCAGAACGCCCGCGCCCAGGCGCCGTCCCCGAGCGCCGACTCCCGGATGGCCCGGATGTCGCCGCCCGCGCACAGACCCCGCTCACCGGCGCCGTCCAGGACCACCGCGCGGACCTCGGGGTCGCCCTCCCACCCGTCGAGCGCCGCGGCGACCGCGCGCACCATCTCGTGCGTCAGCGCGTTGAGCGCCTTCGGCCGATCAAGGGTGATTCGTCCCGCTTTGCCGATTTTCCGGACCAGTACAGACATGAGCCCGAGCATACGAGTCCGGTCGTGGGGCCCCGGTCCGTTAGCGTGGTGGGGGCCAACAGGAGAGACGGCGGATGAGTCAGGCGGAGGCGGACGTGCGGCGGCAGCTCGGAGCGGACGAGTGAGACTTCTGCACACCTCCGACTGGCACCTCGGCCGGAGCTTCCACCGCGTCAGCCTGCTCGACGCCCAGGCCGCCTTCGTCGACCACCTCGTCGCCACCGTCCGGGAGCACGCGGTGGACGCCGTCCTCGTGGCCGGTGACGTGTACGACCGGGCCGTCCCCCCGCTGGCCGCCGTCGCCCTCTACGACCGCGCCCTGCACCGACTGGCCGACCTCGGCGTGCCCACCGTGATGATCTCCGGCAACCACGACTCGGCCCGCCGCCTCGGCGTCGGCGCCGGGCTGATCGGCCGGGCCGGCATCCACCTGCGCACCGACCCGGCCGGCTGCGCCGAGCCCGTGGTCCTGGCCGACGCGCACGGCGACGTCTGCCTCTACGGCCTGCCCTACCTCGAACCCGCCCTGGTCAAGGACGAGTTCGGCACCGACCGGGCCGGTCACGAGGCCGTGCTGACCGCCGCCATGGACCGGGTGCGCGCCGACCTCGCCGCCCGCGCCCCCGGCACCCGTTCGGTGGTCCTCGCCCACGCCTTCGTCACCGGCGGCCTCGCCAGCGACAGCGAGCGCGACATCACCGTCGGCGGGGTCGCCGCCGTCCCAGCCGACGTCTTCGACGGGGTGGACTACGCGGCCCTCGGCCACCTGCACGGCTGCCAGACCATCACCGAGCGGGTCCGCTACTCCGGCTCCCCGATCGCCTACTCCTTCTCCGAGGCCCAGCACCGCAAGTCCATGTGGCTGGTCGACCTCGGGCCCGCCGGTGAGCTGGCCGCCGAGCGCCTCGACACCCCGGTGCCCCGCCGCCTCGCCCGGATCCGCGGCCGCCTCGACGACCTGCTCGACGACCCGGCGCTCGCGCCCCACGAGGACGCCTGGGTCGAGGCCACCCTCACCGACCCCGTCCGCCCCGCCGAGCCCATGGCCCGCCTCGCCGCCCGCTTCCCCGGCACGCTCAGCCTGCTCTTCGACCCCGAGGGCGGCGAGACCGGCACCGGAGCCTCGTACGCCCAGCGCCTCAAGGGCCGCAGCGACCAGGAGATCGCCGAGGACTTCGTCGCCCACGTGCGCGGCGGCAGCGGCGCGGACCCCGCCGAACAGGCCGTACTGCGCCAGGCCTTCGACGACGTACGCACCGACGACACCCTGCGGGAGACGGCCCGATGAGGCTCCACCGGCTCGCCGTCACCGCCTTCGGGCCCTTCGCGACCCCCCAGGAGATCGACTTCGACGCGCTCTCCGCGGCCGGGATCTTCCTGCTCCACGGCCCCACCGGCGCCGGCAAGACCTCCGTCCTGGACGCCGTCTGCTACGCCCTCTACGGATCCGTGCCCGGCCCCCGGCAGGCCCCCGGCACCATACTCCGCAGCGACCACGCGGACCCCGGCACGCCCACCGAGGTCACCCTCGAACTCACCGTCGGCGGACGGCGCCTGGAGATCACCCGGCGCCCCGAGCAGGACCGCCCCAAGAAGCGCGGCACCGGCACCACCCGCGACAAGGCCCAGAGCTGGCTGCGCGAGCACACCGCCGCCGACGGCTGGGGCGCCCTCAGCCGCTCCCACCAGGAGATCGGCGAGGAGATCGAGGCACTGCTCGGCATGAGCCGCGAGCAGTTCTGCCAGGTGGTGCTGCTCCCGCAGGGCGAGTTCGCCCGCTTCCTGCGGGCCGACGCCGAGGCCCGCGGCCGCCTGCTCGGCCGGCTCTTCGACACCCGCCGGTTCGCCGCCGTCGAGGCCCGCCTCGGGGACCGGCGCCGGGCCGCCGAGGCCCGGGTGCGCGAGGGCGACGAGCGCGTGCTGGCCGTCGCGCACCGGCTGGCCCAGGCAGCCGGTGACGCGGCCGACCTGCGCGCCTGGCCCCTGCCGCAGCTGTCGCCCGGCGACCCCGGGCTGGCCGAGGAGGTACGCGCCTGGGCCGCCGTCGCCCGGGTGAGCGCCCGGGAGCGGCTGACCGTCGCCGAGTACGCCCTGGCCGCCGCCGAGAGCGCCCACCACGCGAGCCGCCTCGCCCTGGAGGACGTCCGCGAACTCGACCGCCTCCAGCGCCGCCACGCCGAGGCCCTGCGCCGCTCCGAGGCCCTGGCCGCGGAGGCGCCCGAGCACGACCGGGTGCGGGCCCGCCTCGACCGGGCCGCCCGCGCCGACCGCGTCACCCCCGCCCTCGAACTCAGGGCCACCGCCGAGGCGGCGCACCGCGCCGCCCGGGCCGCGGACGCCCGCTGCCGGGGGCAGCTGCCGCCCTCGCTGGCCGAGGCCGGGGCCGAGCAGCTCGCCGCCGTCGAGCGGCGGCTGCGCGAGGAGCTGGGTGCCCTGGGCGCCGCCCGCCGGGACGAGGCCCGGAGCGCCGAGATCACGCGCGAACGCGCCGCCCTCGACCGCGAGACCCGCGCGGCCGAGGAACGGCTCCACGAGGCCGCCGCCTGGCTGGCCGACTGGGACTCCCGGCGCACCGCGCTCCAGCAGGACGTCGACGCCGCACAGCAGGCCGCCACCCGGGCCGAGGCGCTCGCCGGCCGGCTCGAACCGGCCCGACGGCAGCTGGAGACCGCCCGCCGCCGCGACGAGCGCACCCGCGAGGCCGAACGCGCGGCCGCCGCGCTGCTCTCCGTACGTGAGACCGCCGGCGCCGCACGCGAGCACTGGCTGGAGCTGAAGGAGGCCCGGCTGGCCGGCATCGCCGCCGAGCTGGCAGCCGCCCTCGCCGACGGCGAACCCTGCACGGTCTGCGGGTCGCCCGAGCACCCCCGCCCGGCCAGGCCCGCACCCGGACACGTGGACCGGGCTGCCGAGGATGCCGCCCGGACCCGTTTCGAGCGGCTGGACGCCGACCGGGCCGCCGCCGAGCGCACCCTCGCGGTCGTGGAGCAGGCCCGCGACGAGGCGGCGGCCGCCGCCGGAGCGGCCACCACCGCCGAACTCCGCGAGCACGCGGAACAGCTGACGGCAGAGCACGCCCGCGCCCGGGCCGAGGCGGCGGGGCTGCACGCGGCCGCAGAGGCCCTCGCCCGGGCCGAACGCGAGCAGGCCCGCCGGCTGGAGACCCGCCGCGAGGCGGAGACCGCCCTGGCCGCCGCCGGCTCCCGCCGCGAGGGCCTGGAGCGGGAACAGGCCGCGCTGGAGACCGAGTTGGCCCGGGTGCGCGGCGATGCCCCCAGCGTCGCGGCCCAGGCGGGGCTGCTGGAGCGCCGCATCGGGCTGGTCACCGCCGCGGGCCGGGCCGCCGCCGACGCCGAGGGCGCCGCGCGCCGGCTCAAGGAGGCCGACGCGGCCCTGGCCGACGCCGCGTTCGCCGCGGGCTTCGACACCACCGAGGCGGCCGCCGCGGCCCGCCTCGCCGAACCCGAGCGGCGGGCCCTCCAGCACCGTCTCGACGCCTGGGCCGCCGAGCGGGCCGCGCTCGCCGACCGGCTCGCCGAGGCCGACGCCGTCGCGGCGGCGGCGCTGCCCCCGGCCCGGCCCGAAGCCGCGGAGGCGGCGGCCGCGACCGCCGCGGCCCGGCTGCGTACCGCGGGCTCCGCCGCCGACGCCGCCCGCAGCCGGTGCGCGGACCTCGACCGGCTGTCCCGCCAGGCCGAGGCGGAGCTGCGGGCGCTCGGACCGCTGCGCGAGGAGTACGGCCGGGTGGCCCGTATGGCCGGGCTCACCGCGGGCACCTCGGCCGACAACGAGCGCCGGATGCGCCTGGAGTCGTACGTGCTGGCCGCCCGCCTCGAACAGGTCGCCGCCGCCGCGACCGAACGCCTCCTCGCCATGTCCGGCGGCCGCTACACCCTGGTCCACTCCGACGCCAGGGCCGGCCGCGGCGCCAAGTCCGGGCTCGGACTGCACGTCGTGGACGCCTGGACCGGCAGCACCCGCGACACCGCCACCCTCTCCGGCGGCGAGACCTTCTTCGCCTCCCTCGCCCTGGCGCTCGGCCTGGCCGACGTGGTGACGGACGAGGCGGGCGGCGTACGCCTGGACACGCTCTTCATCGACGAGGGCTTCGGCAGCCTGGACGACCAGGCGCTCGACGAGGTGCTCGACGTGCTGGACTCGCTGCGCGAACGCGACCGCAGCGTCGGCATCGTCAGCCACGTCGCGGACCTGCGCACCCGCGTCCAGGCCCAGCTGGAGGTCGTCAAGCAGCGCGGCGGGTCGGCGGTACGGCATCACACGGGCGGTACCGGCCACTGAGCCGGCGCACCGGGAGCCGGGCGGGGCCGCGGGCGGTCAGTTGCCCAGTGCCCGCCGGGGCAGCGGCGAGGAGTACACCACGCTGGTGGTGACCGAGCCGAGCGAGGCCACCTTCCCGGAGATCTCCTCCAGGTGCCCCATCGAGCGGGCGGCGACCTTCAGCACGAAGCAGTCGTCGCCCGTGACGTGGTGCGCCTCCAGGATCTCGGGGGTGGTCTGGAGCAGGTCGTGAAAGGGCTTGTAGTTGCCGTGCGGGTAGCGCAGCCGCGTGTACGCGAGGATAGGCAGCCCGAGCTTCTCCTGGTCGACCACGGCCGTGTAGCCCGTGATCACGCCCGCCTCCTCCAGCCTGCGCACCCGCTCGGTGACCGCGCTCGCGGACATCGAGACCGCGCGGGCGAGTTCGGCGAAGCTGGCCCGGCCGTCGCGCTGGAGGGCCTCCAGGATGCGCCAGTCGGTGGCGTCCGGTGAATAGCTGGTCATGGGCCAGGAATAGCAGGGGATTCCCCGGCACGGCAACGCAACTGCCGGGGAATCCCGCTTCCGCGGTGGATCAACGAAACGTACATTCATTGCCATGACCACGCAGACGAACACCGCCCAGGCCCCCGCTCCGACCAACCCCGTCCTCCGGGTTCCCCCGGCCTCCCCGGCCGCCGCGGCCGCCTACTTCGGTGCCAGCCTCGCCTTCCACGCCGACGTCTCCGACGTCGCGGCCGTGCTCGGGCGGGGCGGGGACCCGGGCTTCGTGCTGGTCGACTCGCGTTCCACCGCCGCGTGGGACCAGGCCCACGTGCCCGGGGCCGTCCACCTGCCGACCGCGCTGATCCCCGAGCAGGCCGAGGACCTCCTCGACAAGAACGTGCCCGTGGTCACGTACTGCTGGGGCCCGGGGTGCAACGGCGGCACCCGAGCCGCCCTCGCCCTCGCCGAACTCGGCTACCAGGTCAAGGAGATGCTCGGCGGGATCGAGTACTGGATCCGCGAGGGCTTCGAGGTCGAGACCTGGCAGGGCCGCGAGCAGCGCGCCGAGGCCGACCCGCTGACCGCGCCCACCGACTCGGACGACTGCGGCTGCTGACCGCCCTCCGGCACGCGAGCCCCCGGACCGGCCCGCATGCGAACGGCCGCCCGCCCCCGGCAGGGGACGGGCGGCCGTTCGCATGCGTCGTGCGGCGCCGGTCAGAGCTTCGACAGCTCGTCCACCAGGTCGTCCAGGCCCAGCGAACCCTGCGAGAGGGCCGCCATGTGCCAGGCCTTCGCGTCGAAGGCGTCGCCGTGCGCCTTGCGGGCGTTGTCCCGGCCCAGCAGCCAGGCGCGCTCGCCGAGCTTGTACCCGATGGCCTGGCCCGGCATCGAGAGGTAGCGGGTCAGCTCGCTCTCGACGAAGTCCGCCGGCCGGCCACTGTGCAGCCCGAAGAACTCCTGCGCGAGGTCGGGGGTCCACCGCTCGCCCGGGTGGAACGTCGAGTCGGCCGGGATCTCCAGGCCCAGGTGCATGCCGATGTCCACGATCACCCGGCAGGCGCGCATCATCTGGCAGTCCAGGTAGCCCAGGCGCTGCTCGGCGTCCTTCAGGAAGCCCAGCTCGTCCATGAGGCGCTCGGCGTACAGCGCCCAGCCCTCGGCGTTGGCGCTCACCATGCCGATGGTGGCCTGGTAGCGGGAGAGCTGGTCGGCCACGTGCGTCCACTGCGCGATCTGCAGGTGGTGGCCGGGGACGCCCTCGTGGTACCAGGTCGACACCAGGTCGTACACCGGGAAGCGGGTGGCGCCCATGGTGGGCAGCCAGGTGCGCCCCGGCCGGGAGAAGTCCTCGGACGGGCCGGTGTAGTACGGGGCCGCGGCGCCGCCGGGGGGCGCGATCCGGGACTCCACCTTCCGCACCCGCTCGGCGAGTTCGAAGTGCGTGCCGTCCAGCGCCTCGATCGCCTCGTCCATCAGGCCCTGCAGCCAGGCCTGCACCTCGTCGACGCCCTCGATGTGCGTGCCGTGCTCGTCGAGGTGCTTCAGCGCCTCCCAGGGGGTGGCGCCGGGCAGGATCTTCGCCGCCTCGGCCTTCATCTCGGCGTGCAGGCGGTGGTACTCGGCCCAGCCGTACGCGTACGCCTCGTCCAGGTCGAGGTCGGTGCCGTTGAAGTAGCGCGCCCAGCGGGCGTAGCGCTCGCGGCCCACCGTCTCGGCGCGGCCCTCGACGGCCGGGGCGTACACGTCGCGCATCCAGTCGCGCAGGGAGACGACCGCCGCCGTGGCAGTGGCCGCGGCCGCGTCCAGCTCGGCGCGCAGCGCGTCGGGGCCGCCCGCGGCGAAGTCGTCGAAGAACGCGGGCTCGCCCTTCTCACCCTGTCCGGCCCAGGCGCTGAGCTGGCCGACGAAGGTGGCGGTGGGGCGCGGGGCGCCGTACAGCCCGCGCTCCAGGCCGAGTTCGAGGCAGGAGCGGTAGCCGCCGAGGGCGGCCGGGACGGCGCGCAGCCGCTCCGCGATCGCCGACCAGTCCTCCTCGGTCTCGGAGGGGGTGATCGTGAAGACCTCGCGCACGGAGTGGGCCGGCGAGTGGATGTTGGAGACGGCGCGCAGGTCCTCGTCGGCCTCGTGCACGGCGAGTTCGGCCGTCAGGCGCTCGCGCAGCAGGCGCGCGCAGCGGCGCTCGGCGTCGGTGTCCGCGCCCGGCAGCTGCTCGGCGGCGTCGAGCCTGCGCAGCGTGGTGCGCGCCAGCTCGGCGACGGCCTCGCGGCCCGCGGGGGAGAAGTCCGGGAGCCTGCGCGAGCTCTCGGCGACACCCAGGTAGGTGCCGGTGAGCGGGTCGAGGGCGATGAGGTCGTCGACGTACGCGTCCGCGACCTGGCGGGGCAGCAGGGTGCCGTTGAGGGTGTCTGACATGCGGACATCTTCGTACGAAGAAGGGCCCCGCGTCACCACCGTTCCGCTCCGGCCGCCTGTCGCGCGGGGGGCGGGAGGGGTGCCCGGGCCGGTCGGCGGCCGGATTCCGGCGGGTGGCCCGGAAGTTGGGCCGAGCGGGTGCCCCGGCGCGCGGGGGCGGCGCGCGGGGGGCGCGCCGCCCGTACCGGCTGGTGGCGGGGGTGCCCCCGGTCCCGAGGGGCGGGACCGGGGGCACCCTGCGGGCCCGGGGCGCGCGGTGGGGGCGGATCCGGAGGACTGGCGAAGATCGACCGGATCCGTGTCCGTGCCGCGTCAGCGCTGGTGGGTCGGCCGGTCCTGCGGGACGTCGTAGGCGAGGCGGGAGCGTACCGGAGTCGCATCCAGGCGGGCGGTGATCACCAGGGTGCCCTCCTCGATCTGGTAGTCGAGGGGAAGGCCCAGGCCCCGCATGGCGGCCACCATCGCGGTGTTGGAGGACTGGGTGACGGCGTACACGCTGTCGCAGCCGGCCTCGACGGCCATCGCGATGAGCCGGCGCAGCAGTTCGGAGCCGATGCCGCGGCGCTGCCAGTCGTCCTCGATGAGCAGCGCGATCTCGGTCTCGTCGCCGTCCCAGAGGAGGTGGCCGAGCGCGACCAGGCGGCCCGAGGCGGTCTGCACGGCCAGGGTGCGTCCGAAGCGCGGGCTCAGCAGGTGGTCGAGGTAGCGGTCGGCGTCGGCGACCGGGCCGTGGTAGCGCAGGCCCAGCGTGCGGGGCGAGCAGCGGTCGTGCATCGCGCGGGCGGCCGCCAGGTCGGAGGGGTCCGCCCGGCGGACTGTGATCTCGTTGCCCTCGGGCAGGGTGAGCACGTCCTGGCTGCGCGGTACGCGTGGCCCGAGCCGGGCGTCGAGCTCGACGAGGGCCCGGGCCCGGGCGAACTCGGTGGGTGTGAAGGGCAGGTAGGGGCGCTCGATGGTGATGGCTCCGCCCGACGGGTCGCGCAGCCGCATCACCGTGGCCTCCAGGACGCCCTCGACGGGCGCGTCGGCGGCCGCGTTGGGCCGGCCCGAGAGGGTGGTCGCGGGGATCGAGTGGATCGTGCAGCGCCCGAGCAGCTGGCGCAGGGCGAGCGGCAGTTCGGCGGCGTCGAGGGCGGTACGGGTGGCCAGCCCGAGGATCCGCGTCGGCGCGTCGACCAGGTCGTGGGCGTCGGCCCGCTCGGTCCAGGTGCTGTGGCCGCCGGCCAGGGCCGCGGTCCGGGTCAGTTCGGCGGCGGGCAGTTCCTGGGGCGCGCGCAGCAGGAACTCGTCGACGGTGCCGCCCTCGGCGAGCGGGTGGGTCTGGAGGGAGAGGATGTCCACGCCGTGGCGGGCCAGCGCCGTGCACAGGGCCGCGAGGCTGCCCGGCTCGTCCCGTACGGTCGTCCGCATCCGCCACAGGGTGCCGGAGACGGGCGCCGGTGCCTGACGGCGGGGCGCGGTCTCGGATCGGGGCGCGGCGGACGCCGGTGCCGGCGGGCGGGGCGGCGCATGGCTGTGCCGCCGCGCCCACCAGGTGTGGAATCCGGCCGTGATGAGCAGGGCCACCGCCGAGGCCACCAGGAGGTAGGGGCCCTTCGGGCCGTGCACGACGAGGTTGGCGAGGGCGTCGGCCACGGCCACGGCCGTGAAGAGCGCGGCGAGTTCGACCACGTCACGGCGCCAGTGGTGGCGGTGGGAGTGCTGGGCTTCGGCAGGGGTGCGGTGAGTCATGCACACCACTCTGGCCCTGGGGTGTTGCGTGATCACGAACGTACTGTGACCGGCTGGTAAAAGGTGGATCCAGCCGGTTTCGTCCTGTTTTCGTGAGGGCCTTCCGGAGTACGGGCCGGGTGGGCCGGACCGAGGGCCGGCGGGGCGGTGCGGCGGACCGAGGGCCGGCGGGGCGGTGCGCCCGGACGGCCCTCCGCCACCTTACTGGCCCACGCGCCCGGGCGTGAGCACCTGGCTGAAGAGCACCGCGCCGCCCTCCTGGCGCAGCCGCACGGTCAGCTCGCCGCAGTCCCCGTCGATCACGACCTCGCCGTAGTGCGGCGGCGCCTCGTCCGGCGACAGGTTCGGCACCGCCGGCGCGTGCACGTAGGCCTGCTCCGGTCCGAAGGTCCGGTCGAGCCGTCCTGCAGGGAAGGCGCCGGCGCCGATCGGTCCCGACACGAACTCCCAGAAGGGTGCGAAGTCACCGAAGGCCGCCCGCTCCGGCGCGTACCGCTGCGCGGCGCTGTAGTGCACGTCCGCGGTGAGCCAGAGGGTGCCGGTGATGCGCTCGTGCTTGATGTGGCGCAGGAGTTCGGCGATCTGGAGCTCCCGGCCGAGCGGTGCGCCGGGGTCGCCCTGGGCGACGGCCTCGAAGTTCGCTGCGCCGTCGGGGACGACGATGCCCAGGGGCATGTCGGCGGCGATGACCTTCCAGACGGCCCGCGAGCGCGACAGCTCCCGCTTGAGCCAGGCCAGTTGGCCGGCGCCGAGGATGCCGACCGGGTCGTTGTCCTGGCGGCCGGGGGAGTTGGGGTTGCGGTGCGTGCGCATGTCGAGGACGAAAACGTCCAGCAGCGGGCCGTGCCGGACCACGCGGTACATCCGGCCCTGGGCGCGCGGTGAGGGCGCCGGGGCGGCGACGGGGAAGTACTCGCCGAAGGCCTGCCGGGCGCGGGCGGCGAGGACGTCGACGTCCTTGACGGTGTAGCGCGGGTCGTCGAGGAGCTGGCCCGGGTACCAGTTGTTGCGCACCTCGTGGTCGTCCCACTGCGCGATGACCGGCACCTGGGCCTGGAAGCGCCGGTACGGCTCGTCGAGCAGGTTGTAGCGGAAGTTGCCGCGGAACTCGTCCAGCGTCTCCGCGACCTTCGACTTCTCGGGGGTGGTGAGGTTCCGCCAGACGCGGCCGTCGCGCTGGACGGCGGTGGGCTGGATCGGCCCGTCGGCGTACACGGTGTCGCCGCTGAAGAGGAAGAAGTCAGGGTCCAGGGCCCGCATCTCGTCGAAGACCCGGTGCCCGCCGCGGTCGGGGTTGATGCCCCAGCCCTGGCCCGCCAGGTCGCCCGACCAGAGGAAGCGCACGCCGGTGCGGCGCAGCGCGGGCGCGGTGCGGAAGCTGCCGGCCACCGGCTCCGAGGTGCGGCGGGGGTCGGCGGGGTCGGCGAGCAGCACCCGGTAGTGGATCCGGGTGCCCGGGGGCAGCCCGTGCAGGGCGGTGACGCCGGTGTGGTCCGTGGCCGGGCCGAGCAGGGGCCCGTACCAGCGGCGCGTGCCGAAGCGGAACGTCTCGCTCGGCGAGGTCTCCACGAGCATCCGGGCGGGACGGTCCGAGCGGGTCCAGACCAGGGCGGAGTGCGCGGTGACCTCGCCGGACTGGACGCCCCACCGTGCGCTCGGGCGGCCGGACAGGGCCAGGGCCGGCGCCGCGAGCGGCACGGCCGGGAGGGTGAGCGCCGCGGTCGCGGCGAGGGAACCGCGGACGAGGGAACGGCGGTCGGGACTGGGCTGCGTCATCGGTGCGCCTCCGGGCTGGGACCAGGGGTGGCCCCCGCCCGGCGGTGACGGGCGGGGGCCGCCCAGTGTGCCGACGGCGCACCGGGTCCCGACGTCCGCCGCGCGAACCGCCGGTGAACAGCCGTCAGACAGTCGCCGGGCGGGCCGTGCCGTCGGCGGCGGACGCGGCCTCGCGCGCGGTGTCGAGGATGACGCGGGCGACCAGCGCCGGGTCGTCGTTCATCGGCACGTGCCCGCAGCCCGGCAGGCGGACCAGCCGCGCGCCGGGCAGGGTCCGCTTGGCGCGCACCCCCTGGCGGCGCAGCAGCAACCGGTCCCGCGTGCCCCAGGCGATGGTCACCGGCAGGCCGGGCACGTCCTCGGTCACACGGACGCCCTCGCCCGCCGCCAGGGTCTCGGCGAAGCCGGGAGCCTCGCGCAGGGCCAGCGTCTCGGCGACCACCGCCTCGGGTGAGCGGCGGCCCGGCCGGGCGTAGATGGTGCTGGTCAGGGCGGCGCGGCCGGCGGCGGTACGGGAGAGACGGTCCAGCGCGGGCCGGGGGAGCACGCGTGCGCCCGCGCGCATGGCCCGGAGCGTGGAGAAGGCGTAGCGGCGCTCGCCCTCGGACCAGAAGCCGGCGGGGGAGAGGGCGGTGACGGAGCGGACCAGTCCCGCGCGGGCCATCTCCAGGGCCAGCAGGCCGCCGAGGGAGTTGCCCGCCACGTGGGGGCGGTCCAGGCCGAGCGTCGCGCAGAGCGAGCCGAGGGCCGGTACGACGCTGCCGAGCCCGTACGGGACCCCGTCCGGCAGCGGCGGGGAGACGCCGAAGCCGGGCAGGTCCACGGCGACCACCTCGTGCTCGGTGGCCAGGATGTCCAGCACCGGGTGCCAGGCCTGGAGGTGGTGGCCGATGCCGTGCAGGAGCAGGAGGGGCTCGCCCGCGCCGCGGCGCTCGTAGGCGACGGCGGCCTCGCGGGGGCCGGTGGGGGTGTCGAGCGGGAAGGAGACCGTGGCGGTCATGCTGCTCCTCGTCGAAGGCGGGGACGCGCCGTTGTGAGACGCGGCGTCAGCAGATGATTACCGCCCGGTAGGGGCTGCTTCAAGGGGTGCGGAGCCGATCTTGGGGAACGCGCCGTGAAATCCGGCCAGGCGCTTGCCCCCGCCGGTTCCCGCAACGGCTGTGCGGCCGTAACCGCGGGCGGGGTCGGGACCCGTTGCTGCCTGGTCGTGAGCGATTCGCGGACTTTGCACTGCGCAAGAACATCCTGTGAACGGCCTGATACGTATGCCCGGTGTGCCCGGCAAAGGTATGAGGATTGGTCTTGACCAAGGGGTGGCGCGCCCCTATGGTCGCAGGGATAGTGCAGGAACCTTTAATAAACAAAGGCGCGGAACTGCCGCTGGAAGACAGCGATAGCAGGAGGAGTCAGGGTGGGGACCACGCAGCTCGAAACGGTGCCGGAGCCGAAGTACTGGCACCTCAAGACCGTGCTCAGCGAGGCGCTCGATCAGGACTTCGCCGTCGGCGAGGTGCTGCCGAACGAGCGTGAGCTGGCGGCCCGCTTCGGCGTGGCCAGGGCCACCCTCCGGCAGGCCCTGGAGCAGCTGGAGCTCGAAGGCCGCCTCCAGCGCCGCCGCGGCGTCGGCACCACCGTCGCCCCGCCGCGTGTGGGCGTCGCCGTGGACGGAGCCCGCCACGACTGGCCCGGCGACGCGGGCGAGGGCTGGCAGCCCGTGGACTCCGTGGAGGCCGCCCCGGCCGCCGCGGTCGCCCGACTGCTCGGCGTCGACGCCGGGACCCGAGTCCACACCGTCCGCCGCATCCGCGTCACGCAGGGCCAGCCGGTCGCGGCCGAGCTCCTGTACGTGCCCGCCGCCTCCGTGCCCGGCCTGTCCGGGATAGACGCCCCCGCCGGACCGGCCCGGGCGCGCGCGGTGCTGCGGGAGCTGCGCCGCCTCGAACTCGACGGCCAGGACCGGTCGGTGGAGCTGGGCTCGGCCCGCGCCGACGACGCCAAGGAACTGGACCGCCTGCCCGGCTCACCGGTGCTGCTGGTGACCACCCGGTACTTCACGACCGAGGGCACCGCGGCCGTCTCCGTCGCGACCTACCGCGCGGACACCTGCCGCCTCACCTTCGGCGCGGCGGGCGCCGTGGAGATCCACCCGGACACCCCCCGCCAGGCCTCCTGACGAAACGTTGCCCGCCCCGGCCCCGCTCGTGGGGACCGGGGCGGAGCCGTATCCGTGGCGGTGCCCGTGGCCGTGGCCCGTGGCCGTGCCCGTCCCGTCCGGTGCGAGGGGCTCGTCCCGGGCGCCCCGCGGCCGCCGGGCCCGGCGGCCGCCCTGCCGCTTCCCGGCCCCGGGCACCCGCGGCGCGGGCCGCGCCGTCACGGCCCGCCGGGTGACGCGTTCTCCTCCCGGAGTTCCACGATCACCAGCGTCCCCCGGCTCCCGGGCCGGACCGAGTGCGTCGTCCCCACCGGAACCAGGTAGAGCTCGCCCGCCCCCACCGGGACGAGGCGGCCGGCGACGTCGAGTTGGATCCGGGAGGTCTGCCGCAGTCTTCGTCAGGTTGATCAGGGTTACGGCGCACCTCTCCTGACGGCCGGTGAGGTCCACCGGCCGCCTGCGACGGAATCTCTGGATGCCCCAGACGCTACGTGACCCGAACCGACGATGGGTCGACCGATTGGCAAAGCCCGACCGCGCGGGCCCGGCCTGATCCGAAGGACACGGCTCAGCGCTGCCCGGCGCGGGTCAGTTCGCACCTTCCTTCCGTGCAGGACCGGCGCAGGCGTCCGGCCGAGACGGTTTCCGCCAGGCCGATCGCCCAGCACATCGGGCAGCCGCGGAGGGCCACCACGCCGACCGGGGCCAGCAGCAGGCTCGCCACGCCCACGACCGGCAGCAGGGCGAGGGAGCCGGCCAGCGCGCCGAACCCGAGGGCGCCCCGGGCCATGTGGCGCGGCACGCTGGCGCTGGCGAAGCCACGGCGGGCCGGTGTGCCGCCGCGGGCGGACGTGGTGGCGGCGACCCGGCGGGGCGCGGTCGCGGGCGGTGCCGTGGTCGGGTCAGGTGTCATCGTGGGATCCTCCCCGTCGTGGCCGGGTCCTCGCCCAGCGCGTCGCGCACCGTCGAACGGGCCCGGTGCAGGCGTGACTTCATCGCGGCCGTGCTGAGCCCGAGCCGGTCGGCGACGGCCCGTCCGGGCAGCCCCTGGATGTCCCGCATGACCAGCACCTGCCGCTGGTCGTCGGGCAGCGCGGCGACCGCGGCCGCCACGCGTTCGGCTTCCAGTCGCAGGAGCACGTCCTCCTCGGCGGACCGGGTGGTGCCGTTGGCGCCCTCGAAGCGGTCCGGCTCCCCGGTCCCGCCCGGGACGGCCGTCGGCAGGCGCTGGAGCAGGCCGCGGGTGCGCCGGAGGCACTCGTTGCGGACGATGCGGAACATCCACGACGCCAGCGCCCCGGAGGCGCGCAGCATGCCGATCTTCCGGTAGAGGATGATCAGCGCCTCCTGGGCGGCGTCCTCGGCGTCCTGCGGCGTGGCGCAGAGGGAGTGCGCGAACCGCTGCACGTGCGGGTGGGACCCGTACACGAGTGCGCTGAGCGCCTCGACGTCGCCGCGCTGGGCCGAGGCGACCAGGGTGGCGCCGGGCCAGGTGTGGTCAGCCACGCCGGCCCCGGCGGCGCAGCAGCGTGACGGTGCACGCGCACAGCAGCACGGCGGCCGCGGCGACGATGACGACGGTGGTGGTCATGGAGATCCTCCCGGTGGGGTGCGGGGCGGACGCGGTCGTCCGCACGCCTACTAGAGACCTGCCGGAGGCAAAAGGATTCACCCCGGTCCGCGGGCCCGGCGGTCCTCATCGCGCCGGGCCCGCGGGCGGCGCTCCGCCAGGCCCTAGTGATCTGGTTGTGAGTTCGCTGGGCACCACGTGAGTCGTTTTGCGCACCAATTCGCGGGTTCGCCTGACGGGTGCCGGCAAGCTTCGGTCTGCTGTCGGTTGTGGGTGACAGCAGGCTGGAGCCGCTGGTCCTGAGTGAGACCGAGCGGCAGGTGTTGAACGACTGGGTCAAGCGCCGGACGACGGCGCAAGGGCTGGCCTTGCGAGCGAGAATCGTGCTGGCGTGCGCGGAGGGCGGCCCCAACCTGGCTGTCGCCGCCCGGCTGGGGATCAGCCGGGGCACCGTCGCCAAGTGGCGCACGAGGTTCCTGCGGGACCGTCTCGACGGGCTGGCGGACGAGCCGCGGCCCGGGGTGCCGCGGACCATCACCGACGCCCAGGTCGAAGACGTCGTGGTCCGCACACTGGAGGAAACCCCTCCCGGCGGGACGCACTGGTCCAAGCGGGAACTTGCCAAGGTCGTGGGCATCTCTCCTGCCAGCGTGCTGCGGATCTGGCACGCCTTCGGCCTCCAGCC